>CAZDGM010000017.1:0-5779 GCA_964505185.1 uncultured Thermodesulfobacteriota bacterium | reverse complement strand
CGCATCAGGTTGATATAACCAGACTCGCCCTCTACCTTTGCCCCCACGAATATATCCTTCAAGGCATCGTAAAATCTTTGTTCCTTTGTCATAGTCATTCCTCTTTCTTGTTGAGGTTCTTAATACTTCTTTCCTCAATCCACTTATCAATCAAATTTTTCTTGAATCTCCACTCCGCCCCAATTTTCATAGCAGGGATTTTTCCACCTCTGGCAAGCCTATAGATAGTATGCTCATCCATCTGAAGATAATGTGCCAACTGTTTTACTGTAAGGATTTCCGAAATTTCTAGTTTCTTCTCTTTCATAGTATCTATCCTACGATTGAAATACAAAATTTTACTTTAAAGTCAACTATTGTTCTTCATTATATGAAAAATAATCCCAAAATCAAGCATTTATTAAAAATTTTTCGGTGATGGTGGAAGTAATATAGGCTTTGGCGCGCCCAGGAGGATTCGAACCTCCGACCTGCGGATTCGTAGTCCGCTGCTCTATCCAGCTGAGCTATGGGCGCCTGACCCCTTTTCAGGGATATGAAGATCAATATGGCTTATAAATACCCAGGCTCCCTTTTTGCTGTGGGTTCCGGTGCCTCTTCTATTTTACCAAAGGTCCTTTCGTATCTCTCGATATTCTCCTGAAGTGCCTTTACAATCCTCTTGATATGACCAGGGCTTATGATTATGCGTGCATTTACAATACCCTGAGGCGGGAAGATGTTCATGAAATCGATCATGAACTCCTCTTTTGTGTGAACAATAACCATACTGTTTGCATAAACCCCCTTAAGTATATCATCAGTTATCTTGATGGGAATTTCCGGATGATAGGGGATACTCTCTTTCATAAGGCCCCTCCTTTATCTTTCACTCTTTGATGTTGATAGGCTTGTGTGTTTCGAAATAAGTTTCATTGCCTCCTCAACATTTTGTATCCCTTTTGTCAAAAGCGCATCCGAATACATTGCATTATGGGCATAACCCTTTCCATAATAGACCAGATCGTAGTTTACCCTTGCATCACTTAGCAGGCGGTAAATCTGTCTATAATCAGGATTTTCCCTTGGAATATTCTTGGCGAGCTTCTCAGAGTGCTCCAGCTTCTTCTTCAATGTCTTTGATTTCTCTTCCACCATCTGCTTCCATCCCTCAAGAACACCTTTTATCTCTTTTCCATGGCAGCTTATACAAGAAATCTCGCCTGCATTGTAAGTAAGTCCTTTGAATCCCGCCTCCTCAACAGTACCTTTTGGCATTATATGACATCCCACACAATCAACCTGTGCCAGAAACATTGGATCAGGCATTGGATCAACACCTTTCCCGCCAACACCTGCGTATATCAATTTCTGCGGCTGATGCTTTGACTCATGACACACTGAACAATCATATTCAAGTGGGGCAACAGCAGTTTTCACCTTATGCGTTATCTCTTCATGGCATCGCGAACATTCTATGTTTCTTTCAGAAACATGATTTTTATGCATAAACTCTATATTATCAAATTGAGCGATCCTCTCGGGTTGATTATGACAGTTGAAACACCTCTCCTTAATTGCTTTTCCTTCACCCTGTATCGCATCAAGATGACATTTCTGACACATAACATGTCTCTTCCCAACAAACTCCTTATGATTAAATGTTATCCCCATGAACTTTATATCCTGCTCAGGAGGCATATGACATGATGGGCATCCTCCTATCGCTAACTCTACCCTCCCCTGTTTCATCCCCTTAAAATGGCACAGGAAGCATGTACTTTCTGTCACCTCCATATGGTTTCCAACAACAATCTGGGAGTGACACGATGTGCACCTTAACTGTTTTCCCCTTCTTAAATCCTGAAGATGAGGTCTATGATCAAATATTATCCCCCTCTTGAAGGTAACTTTACCTTCAAGAAGCCTTCTTTCATGACACCCACTTCTCAGACAGCTTGCATCCTCAATCTCCGCATAGGGCTTGGAGCTATAAGTTTTTGTAACATATTTAACCACTTGCGATACAGCCTGATACTTAAGCCATAATGTATCCCTCAGGTTAGGAGGGTAGTGGCAGTCAACACAGGGAACAAAGTTATGTTTTGATGTTTCCCATGCCTTATAATATGGCTCCATTATGTGACAGCTTTTGCAGAATCGAGGACTGGTGCTGTATTCGAAAAGAAAGATAAAAAAAACAACGAAACTTATCCCCAGAATGCTCAGTATCTTAAAAAATCTTGGCGCTATATGAAGTTTATCCCTCCTTCCATAGGGAATATGCATTCCAAAGAATTCAAATACCCTGTGTATCCATCTATCTCTCTTTGTTGCTGATATCTCTTTAGCCATTATTCAATCCTCCAGTTTTTAACCCTTCTCAAGCATGTAAAGTTTAACTCCAAGCAAAAATGCCGTGAGAAGGGTAAGACCGGCAATAACCAACCATGTATTCTTTCTCATCGAAAGTTCTGCCTTTATCTCGCCAACATTTTTGTTTATCTTTTTCGTAATATCTGTCGCCTCTTCTGTTAAAAGCTTAATCTTCGCAATATTCAATGAATGGCTGACAGGTCCTGCCTCAATTAGCTTGTCCTTTGCCTCCCTTAATTTAAGCTGTAGATCCTCAAGATATTTCCCCGAAGTCTCAGCTTCCTTGAGACCCCTCTCCGCTTCTTGTATCTGATTTTCCACATTAAGAAGTAGTGTATATATTTCTTTTGCCCTATCTATCTGTAAGCTCTTTTCCTCATGGCAGTTCTTGCAAATACCAGCTTCAAAAAACATAGCGATGCTGGGATACTCTATCTTATGATTACCATGGCAGTTTATACATTTAGGGACTCCAACACGCTTCACAGCAGCAAAATGAGGGCCTTCTTTAAAGTATCCCTGTGTAACAGAGTGACAGTTACCGCAGACATTCACTACCTCATCAACTCCAGGTGGTGTTGCCCCATGAATACCATGACAATCAGCGCAATTCGGTGCCAGCATGGGATTCTTTCCAGGGATCTTCCCGTAAAGAACCTTTGCATGATGGCTCTCCATATATTCTTCGAGTTGATTTGTTGGTATTTTATAGTTTTTCATCTTCTCCTTGTTTGAGTGACATGAGCCGCACATTTCAGGAACATTTGTTTTATAAACACGTGATCTTGGATCATCCTTCTTCTTTATATCATGTGTTCCATGACAGCTTATACATGTTGCAACATTTGTATCCTTCTTTTCAAATAGTCTCCTTCCATGAATACTTGTCTTATATTCTGCTAATTGATCTGTCCTTAGATTATACTGCCTCATTCTCTTTACATCCGAATGACATCCTCCGCAGAGTTGTGGTATTTCAAGTGGGGATGGTTTCCCCTTAAACCCCTTTGCCCTGTTCATTGACTCTGCCATATCCATAGACTTTGCATTTCCACCATGACAATCCTGGCACTCAACACCTACCTTGCTATGGACACTCTCCTTCCACTGTTGAACAGGTGTAACAAGATTTTCGCTTAATTCTGAATGGCAAACTATACATCCGTTTCTCTCTTCAGCATAGGATAAGAATGTTATAAAAAATAACAGAGGAAAAATAGTGGATATCAAAATAGATTTTCCTTTCATGATTCTCCTTCCACCTCCGATTGATTTATTCAACGCGAATTTAAGAATAATACCCCCAGATTGTAAGTCCTATAAAGATTATCCCGAGGGCTATTCCAGCTGCGACGGAAATAGGTCTTCGAAGCGGATGCCTTTCCCTGTAACGATCAATAAAGGGAAGAATCAGGATAAACAAAAGCGCAATTCCGGGTCCAAATACACCTATTGCCTTTGGAGCCCATGCGCCCATGAAAGATAGTTTCTCTGCCAATTTAAGCCATTGATATGTTGCTAAGAAATACCACTCAGGCTTTATATGCTCAGGTGTTGTAAATGGATCAGCCTTAGACTCCAGTGATGCAGGTAGAAAAGTTGCAAGAGTTACAAGTATAAATATTATGAGGAGTATCTGTATTAGCTGTTTTAGCACATGATGTGGAAAGAATAGATGTTTGATCTCCTTATGACCTCTATTATCAACTGCCATCTCTATTCTACCTCCCTTTCATAATGGCTCGGAAATACCAACCCTTCTTATCATAAGAAAATGGCTGAATAGAAAAAATATTGTCAATCCGGGAAGAATAACAACATGAAGGGCAAAAAATCTTGTCAGTGCAAGCTGCCCTACCTGTGGGCCACCTCTAACGAAAAATTTGAGCTCTTCTCCTATGAAGGGAACAGCACTCAAGCTTTCCGTTCCAACAGTGGTCGCCCAGTAGGAGAGCTGTGTCCATGGGAGTAAATAACCGGAGAATCCAAGAAGTAGCGTGAGAATAAAGAGTATAACACCTGAAACCCAGTGAAGATCCCTTGGTGGCTTGTATGCACCTGTAAAGAATACTTTAAACATGTGCATTATCACTGTAAGTATCATAAGATTTGCTGCCCAGTGATGAACACCCCTTATAAGCCATCCAAATGGAACAACATTTGTTATCTCAACAACACTTTCAAAAGCACCATTCACGGTTGGCCTGTAATACATAAGAAGAAGAACACCTGTTACCATCTGTATCAGAAAAAGGACAAAAGAAATACCACCCAGGCATGCAAGAAAGTTGTTTTCAATCCATGTTCTGTAAGTGGGAACAGGCTTGTTGAGCTGTTTTTCAACAGCCTCACGGAATCTCAGCCTTTCATCAAGAAACCCATAAAGAAAGCCCGTGAGGGTAAGGAGATTAAATAGCTCCCACAATACCCCCTTTCGTTCCCTCTCCTCAAAATTTCTTTCATCAGGCATCGCTGATCCCCTCCGGAATAATTTATATTTAACCGATCATTATCTTATCGCCCACTATCTTTGCTGGTAGCGAAGGCAGTGGCCTTGGGGCAGGTCCACCGAGAACATTGCCATTCGTATCAAATATTGCTGCATGGCAGGGACATATTAGCTTTCCCTGCGATTCATTCCATTTAACAATACAACCAAGGTGGGTACATACGGCAGAAAGAACCTTTATCTCATTTGATGTTCTGATTATCACTATTGGCTGATTCTGAAAACTCACCGTTTTTGCCTGCCCGGGATTTATTTCCGAAAGCGGGATGAATAGATTCTGTGAACCGCCTGATCCAATACCCGAAGACGGGGGCCACATATATTTTATCAACGGATATATGAAACTTCCTATCAGACCAATGAAGGAAAAACCAAGGAGATAGTTGAGGAATGATCTCCTTGTTGGATTCTCTGTAACATCAATTGGATTGTCCATCGATCAGTAACCTCCATAATTTAATTTTTAATGGTTATTGCCTTCATATATTTCATTATGAGCAAAAAGGGGCAAAATAATCAGAGTAGCATAATAACCAATGAATCAGAATATAAGATTTAAACCTATATATTTTAAAAAATCACAAAAAAAATTCAATAGTTTTCATGGAGGGTAGGGGATTCGAACCCCCGACCTCCGCGTTGCGAACGCTAAATCGATAAAATTCAAATAGGGCCTGAAAGATCTGGTCTCCCAAATTCTTTTTAAAAATCAAGCATTTAGATGATATTATATTGGCTCCATCCATTCCGAATATTCCATGCTTTCCGCAATTTTATGGCACAAATCTGCCACAGTAAAGATAAAGAATTCTTTAGAGGAACCAACTTTAATAGATGTTAACATCTTCCTTTTTGGTATCTCCAATTTTTCAGGTATCTTAGGAAATTTTTGGTTACATTTTGGTTACAGTTGGA
>CAZDGM010000016.1:1697-6172 GCA_964505185.1 uncultured Thermodesulfobacteriota bacterium | reverse complement strand
AATCCCATGAACCTCATAGCCTTTAGAGAGCAGAAACTCAGCAAGATAAGAACCATCCTGCCCAGTGATTCCTGTGATTAATGCACGTTTCACTTCTTCCTCCAGTTAAATCTAAAATTTTTTCTGTCTTGAGACCTCAAAACCATGGTAAATCCTGCATCTCGGTTTTGCAGGGACTAAGGGTCATATTCGGGGGTCAGGTCTTGGGACGTAGACCATCAAGAGCAGGAGATTTTGGCTTTTATCCGATAGAACCTCCGATTATAACTTTTGCAATTTGAACTACAAATCTTGCACCCTCAGTAGCCTCTTTTGCATCTTCCTCTTTATACTCTTCAGTAGGTATAAAATCTATATCGCCATAAAAAGAAAGTTCCCTTTCCTTCCTTAAGCGTTTCGATATCTTTGCTATTTTTTGTAAGTCCTTCTCAGAAACCCTGCTAAATCTATCTGCATGTTCTAAAATAAGCGGACCTACATCATGATATTTTGGTGGCTCAATACCAACGGCTCTTAACATTCCCTTAAGTGCAAGCTCTACAATCTCTTGAGCCTCTCTTATCACATCAGAATATGCGCCTTTTTTAAAAAGAAGATCCAGTATGTCAAGCCTGTCTGTAGCCTTTTTGAGATAGCTTTGAGCAAGAGTAATATTTGTCATATCTTAAAAATATCTCCCGGCTTATAATCGGGCTTTAAATCCCAGTACCAGGCATCCCCTCTCCATATCCTTTTTGCACCAAGCTCAGTTAACCTGACTTTAAGCTTCTCAATCATTTTTTTAAAAAACTCATCCCTGTCAAAAAGTATTTTAGCATCATCAACCATATCCAGGAAAAGGGGTGAGCCTGAGATGGCTTCTTCAGGAGTTTTTATTACTGCTGATATGTATGTATTTATACCTTCCCTGGAAAGCTCTTTTAAAAATGGTTCAAGCCTTTCCTCTACCTGTTCAAACTCTCTGATCCGTTTTATCCTTCCCTCTGGAAGGTCCTTAGCAATTATTAAAACATCCACATCTGAATCGTGTCTATGTGTTTGCCTTGCAACAGAGCCAAATATCACAACAGAGGTAAGCCTATCTCCATATAAAGAGATAGTTTCCCTGAGAAGAATAGATTCTATCTGTTTAAATCTTTCTTTAAGCATGAATAATTTTGTAACAAAGGCTCTTCCCTTCGAGGGCTTTCGTGATTGAAAAGAATACTATTATTTGCAATGGTATAAGGGGGATTCAAGGGCAGGCTACCGCCATCCCCATTTAGAAAAAGCCTTTAAATTCAATAACTTATAGCGCTCCACCTTTTTAAAAACAAGAGATGTTATGAAGATATAATATGGGTTATATGCTTTATTGTCAATGCAAATTTCATGATCCCTCGATAATCACCTATAAAAAGCCCCCTTATAGCAGGCTTCTTCTTTATCTCCTCAAAGACCCATTTTCCGTTTTTCCCCGGCATTATCACAATGTTCTTCCTTCGCTTCAATCACCGGAAGATATATCCTGAATGTGGATCCCACACCTGGTTCACTATAAACATCGATAAATCCTTCATGTTGCTTCACTATCCCATAAACAACCGAAAGACCGAGCCCGCTTCCCTTCCCCTTCTCCTTGGTTGTAAAAAATGGCTCGAATATCCTCGCCTTGATATCCTCATCCATTCCTATCCCTGTATCACTAACTGTTAAAATAACAAATTTTCTCAGGGCCATATCAGTGTCAACCCTTTTAAGTGCGTTTTCAGATTGGGCCCTTGCTACTTCAATACTCAACAGACCACCCTCAGGCATCGCATCCACTGCATTGCTGACCAGGTTAAGCAGGACCTGCTGCACCTGATTTTCATCAGCCATAATCACAATGTCTTCGCCAGGCACAGATATCCTCATTTCTATATTCTCCCTCATCAGCTCCTCCACCTTCTTGCGGAGGGTAATGTCCTCCTTCACAGCAATGTAATTTATTATCTCGCCTTTTTCGTCTTTCACAGGGAATATAACCTGATAGTCATAGAAAAGTTCTCCATTTTTCTTTTTATTTATCATTTCACCGCGCCATTCTCTACCTGATCGTATCGTGCTCCATAGGTTTTCATAAACCTGCTCTGGCATCTTTCCGGATTTCAGAATGCGCGGATTCTTTCCGATTACCTCTTCCGGTCTATAGCCTGTAACCTCTGTGAATTTTGGATTGACATATTGGATGTTTCCCTCTGGATCAGTAATCATGATCATTGTATGCATCAGTTCTATGACCCTCGTCAGCTTCATTAAAATCTCTTCATTTCTCTTTCGCTCCGTGATGTCTATCAGAGTCCCGATGATTGCTGGCCTGCCTTTATATTCCGCTCTTGTTCCGTGAACTTCTAAATAGATAACCTTGCCATCCTTTCTAACTCCGCGGAAGGTATAGCGGATATCGCGAACTTCTCCGCTTATCCTCTTATGTATGGCTTCCTTAACTATTGAGTGATCTTCCGGATGTGTAAGATCAAAGGGGCCGAGTTTATCGACAATCTCATGAACCTCATAGCCAAAGATTGATGCCAGTGTCCTATTTACATACCTGAAGATGTTGTCCTGGATCAGGTAGATACCATTCAGTGAAGATTCAGCTAACAGAGAGGATATTGCTTCATCCTGCATTAACACTATTATAATTTTTGTTAATCTTGAGTGTCAATCAAATATGTCATGTTCTATTTTCTGACATTCTTTCCTCTTGACTTTCCAGAATTTAAAATTAAAAAATATGAAGGGACCTATGAAAAGACTCGTTTTGCTGCGTCATGGAGAGAGCCTCTGGAATCTTGAAAACAGATTCACAGGGTGGGTTGATGTAGATCTCTCAGAGGGCGGTATTCAGGAGGCAAGGGAAGCTGGCAAGCTCCTGAAATCTGAAGGATACACCTTTGATATAGCATTTACTTCTGTGCTTAAACGGGCTATCAGAACCCTGTGGATTGTGCTTGATGAGCTTGATCTGTTATGGATACCGGTCTACAAGTCATGGAGACTTAATGAAAGGTTCTATGGTGCATTGCAGGGCTTGAATAAGGCTGAGACAGCAAAAAAATATGGGGAGGAGCAGGTTTTCATATGGAGAAGGAGCTATCATATAGCTCCTCCGCCCGTGGAAAGGGATGACTGGAGGCATCCATCACACGATAAACGCTACTCCGATTTAGCAGAGCATGAATTACCCTCAACAGAAAGCCTTAAACATGTTGTGGAAAGGCTTCTTCCCTACTGGCATATGTGCATTGTGCCGGAAATAAAAAAGGGCAAAAGGGTCCTCATTGTAGCCCATGGCAACAGCCTGCGCGCCCTGGTAAAACACCTTGATAACATATCCGATGATGAGATCCCGATGGTAAACATACCAACGGGTAAACCCCTCGTATATGAGCTTGATGAGGATCTAAGACCGATAAACAAATTCTATCTGGGTAAAAAAGAAGACATAGAAAAAGCAATCAGGCAAGTTGCAGATCAGGCAAAGATATAATTTTATAAAGGGTTCTTCAGGTCATGAAGATATCAAGCAGTTCCCTTGCCGATTTTTCCCAGCTAAATAATCTGCTCCTTTCTGTTCCCCTCTCTATAAGATGTTTTCTTAAATTTTCATCCGTTATTATTCTGTGTATCGCCTCAGCGATACTTTCCCTACTCCATGGATCAATATAATATGCAGCATCACCACATACCTCAGGAAGGCTTGATGTATTCGATGTGATAACAGGGCATCCACAAGCCATTGCCTCAAGTGGAGGAAGTCCAAATCCCTCATAAAATGATGGAAAGACAAAAACAGATGAAAGATTGTATATCCTGGCGAGATCCTCGTCGGGGATATATCCGAGATATGTCACATCTGGTTCCTCTCCTCTTATGAGATCCATGATCTCCTTATTTTTCCAACCGCTGAAGCCAGCAAGCACAAGTTTGTATTTTGACCTGATATTTCCATCGAGAGATAAATATGCAAGTATAAGATTGACCAGATTTTTTCTCGGTTCAATAGATCCTGCATAAAGGATGAAATTCTCTGGAAGCCTGTACTTCTCCTTAACTGGTGAAAGCTCATCTCTTGAATAAACTCTGAATGTTTTTCTGTCAAAACCATGATATATTGTTCTTATTCTTTCCTCAGGAATATTGAACAGATCAACCGCGCTTTTTTTAATAAAGTTAGAATAGACTATGATTGTGTCTGCAGATTTTATTTTTTTCCAGAAGTTTTTCTTGAAATAATGGATCCTCTCCCCCGGATGCCATTCCGGATAAAGGGCAAATGAAAAATCGTGAACAGCAACTATAACACGATTGGCTCTAATTCTCAGGGGAATAAAATTGGGTTCAAAGTAAATATCAAATCTTCTGGTTGTGAATATGGGTATTAAATCCTTGAAACTCCTTGCTAAGGGCATCAATCCTGGTATCTTTTTAATGAGTCCTTTTATTTTAAA
>CAZDGM010000016.1:0-1597 GCA_964505185.1 uncultured Thermodesulfobacteriota bacterium | reverse complement strand
CCTTTTTCAGATTTAGTATAAAAAAGATTCCTGGAATAGTATCCGTAATAGTAAGTGTACTCATTTATCCTGTCCACGTCTTTCAGGTTCTTTGCAATCTCATATGTATATCTCCCAATTCCTGTAAGAGGAGAGAGAAGGGGGATGGTATTTATTACAATGTTCTTTTTCGAAATCCCGGTTTGCATGTCTGCTTGAATTTTAAACCCCTTTCCATGCCCTTATAAGAGATTGCTCAATTCTATTTAACATAACTTCAAAGGTGAATCGCTCTTCCACAGTCCTTCTCCCATTTCTTCTCAGCATTTCAAATAACTCTTCCTCTTTTAGAAGACGCATAATATTCCTTGCACATGCGTTGGCATCCCCTTTCTCAAATACTAAAGCATTGAACCCATGATCAAGTATCTCAGCGCTCCCCCCTGTTGCTGTTGCAACAACAGCAAGCCCGCACGACATCGCCTCAAGGAGAGTAATACCAAAAGGTTCATCCCATATTGATGGAAAAATCAAAATATCATGTTCCCTGTAGATGAGATTCATTTTCTCGCGAGGAACTAAACCGGAAAACGAGACATTTTTATCGAGATCATATTTATGAACAAGATCCTTAACGTATCTTAAATAATCTGGGGCTGTGGTTCCTCCTGCAATAGTAAGAATTAATGAGTTATATCCACACTCCTTTACCAGGATTCTCATTGCTTCTATCATGGTATGAACTCCCTTATGGGAAACTATCTGTCCAGCATATAACAGCCGTTCTGGCTTACGAGCAGTTGCTTTGAAGGAAAAATATTTGGTATCTATCCCCCAGTGAATAACTTCCGCATCCTCCATCCCTTTTAAAGTCCTGAGAGCCTCTTCTTTTAGATAATTACTCGCAAACTGGACATGCGATAAATCCAGCGTTCCTGAAGCTATAAAACCCAGGAGCTTCAGAAAATGATACAATCCCACCTTAAAGAGCCTCTTTCCAGGCTTAACCGTGCTGCGCTTCCATAAGGAATACCAGGGATCGCTTTCCCATTTCGAGAGCCAGGAATCAAAAACATAATAACAAGAAGTGATTCCCATATTAGCTGCAATGATCGGTATAGAAACGGAGATATTTGCAAGATTCCATAGGTAAACTATTTCAGGCAGGAATATTTTGCAAAGCTTCTTAAATTTGTTCTGGTTATTGATCTCCTTCCTGAGTAATTTTAAATAATAGTGCCAGGAGCCCTTCACCTTCCAGAATATCTCGGCATCCAGCCATCGATAAACATTTCCATCGACATAAGGTTTTTCTAACCCGAACTTACTCGTAAGCACTGCTACATCATGCCCCCTTGATTTAAGTCCCTCAACAACATCCCGGCAACCAAGTTCATAACCTCCGATGTAATATGGGGGGTAGAAATTTGAGATTACAAGAATGCGCATCTTCATTTTTAGTTTTCAGCCCTTCTGTGTTTTGCCTTGGGCAATCTATGTTTAAGTTTATATATGATTTTCACTTTTTATCTATCTTCGTCCTCAACTTGTGCTCCGCCTATCACATAAGTGCTGGCGAGCACCTTAAGATCATGCCCTCGTGCTTCGAGCTCCTTTA
>CAZDGM010000015.1:0-6294 GCA_964505185.1 uncultured Thermodesulfobacteriota bacterium | reverse complement strand
AGCATTATAACAAGCGAACTCATCTTATCAGTATCTATCTCAAGTTTTGCCTTTTTTTCCAAAATAATAGTAAAATATCCTCATGTTAAATCATATCTTGAATATCGCCGTGGTTACGCTAAAGGGCGGTCTCAGGACAAAGGTGTTTGTCACCATCGTTATCCTGTCTGTTATTGCCTCTTTAATAATTATTCCGTCCTTTGCTTCCTTCTCCATGCGTCAGATCAGGGAAGTTGCCACATCCCTGAGCCTTTCCCTCATCTCCTTTGTGCTCGTTGTCCTTACCCTGTTCCTTGGTTTCATCTGATTTACAGGGATATTGAACAGCGGATAACCTATTTCACCCTGAGCCTGCCAGTCTCAAGGGAATCATTCCTGCTCGGAAAGTTTACAGGCCTTTCCATGATTATAATTGTCTCGGCAATCATACTGTCCTGCATGTCTTCAATCTCCCTGATAATTTCTATGATATAATTGAACATGAATGATAGGAACTTTTTCTTAGATAAACCAGAAAAATTAACTGGAATTTTCTTTCAAGGGCAGGTATGAATTTGGCCATTAAGACAGAGAACCTCGGTAAGACCTTCAAGACTGCAAAGGGCAAAAAGGTTGAGGCCCTGAAAGGACTTAATCTTGATATAAGAGAGGGTGAGGTCTTTGGATTCCTCGGTCCTAATGGTGCTGGCAAAAGCACCACCATCAAGATACTCATGGGACTGATATTCCCCACAACTGGAAGCTTTGAGATAAAGGGTATAAGGGGAAACAACATCAGCTACAGGAGATCCATCGGTTACCTTCCTGAAAATCCCTCCTTCTATGATTACCTCACTGCTGAAGAACTCCTTGAGTTTGTGGGAAAAAGCTTTGATTTACCTGCTGAGAGGATAGCCTCTGAGACAGACAGGCTCCTGAAGGTGCTTGACCTCTCTGATGCCAGACAGAGACCCATAAGGAGCTATTCAAAGGGTATGGTCCAGAGGCTTGGCCTTGCCCAGGCCCTCATCCATGACCCTGACATTCTTATACTTGATGAACCCATGAGTGGTCTTGACCCTCTGGGTAGAATCCTTGTAAAGGAATTGATTGTTGATCTAAAAAACAGGGGTAAGACCATATTTATGAGTACCCATATACTTAATGATCTGGAAGCCTTATGTGACAGAGTGGGTATTATTGTGAAGGGCAATCTGAAAGGCATAGTGGACATGGAAGAGCTTATGACAAGGGGTATAACAAGCTATACAATCCTGTTTAACCGTGTTTCTGAAAGGGTGGAAAACGCCTTGAAGCAGATTGGTGCTACTACGGCAGGAAGCCATAAATACATAGTATCAAAGGGGCATCTGACTGACCTGATGGGCATTATCAAGGATGATGGAGATACCAGTATAGATCTTATAGAACCACAGCGAAAGGGACTTGAGGAACTTTTTAAAGAGATAATTAAAGAATCTAATGAATAAGCCAAAGATTAAAAAGGTTCAAGCTTAAGGGATAGGAAAGATCCCATGTCCAGGGCAATCCCTATTATCTTCAAGCTCCTCCGTCCGCACCACTGGCTGAAAAACCTTTTTCTCTTTTCCGCCCCGTTTTTCGGAGGAATCGTTTTTAAGAGCGATGTCCTCTTGCTCGCTTTTCCTGTTTTTCTGAGCTTCTCCCTTTCAGCAAGTTCAGTATATATATTCAATGACATCATTGATAGAGAAAGGGATAGACTCCATCCCGACAAATGCAAAAGACCTATCGCCTCCAGTCTTATAACCCCAGGGAAGGCATATCTTTTGATTCTTTTAATATTGCTTCCCTCTCTTTATATAGCCTCTCTTATAGGCCCGGGATACCTTATCTTTGTTATATCCTATCTCGTTATCAATGTCCTGTACTCAATAAGATTAAAGGACATCGCCATTATTGACATATTCTGCATTGCTGCAGGATTTGTTATAAGGGTGATGGCGGGTGGTGCTGCCTTTCGTGTGAATGTGTCTCCCTGGCTCTTTTCAACTATGTTCATGATATCCCTGGTGCTGGCTGCTGGAAAGAGACTTTCAGAATCGGAGAGACTGAAAGAGAATGCCTCACAGCACAGGGAAAGCCTTAGTTACTATTCAAGGGAATTGTTAAAAAGCATATTGATCATATCCTCCTCAGCAGCTCTTATCTGTTATGCCTTATACACAATAGAACAGGCAAGGGAATTGATCTATACCCTTCCGGTGGTGACTCTTGGACTGTTCAGATACCTTATGGTCTCAGAGAAAGGCGTTGGAGATGCCACAGAGGCAATGATAAGGGACAGACCCCTTGCCTTAATAATAGTCGTCTGGCTTGTCATGATATGGGTATTAAGGAATGTCTGGTAGCTGCAAATCTTCTAAACTTTCTGTTATCATAACAACATGAAACAGATAAAATTTATTGAAACAAAGACATGTTGAGGACAGAACAGAAATCAATTAAAAAGATAACAGAATCATTAAAAAGACATTTCGGGAATAGGCTCAAGTGTGTAGTTGCCTTTGGCTCCAGGGTAAGGGGTGACTTTGATGGAGAATCTGATTTTGATCTCCTTATTGTAATAGATAATCCTGGTATAGAGGATGAACTAACTGCAATTCACTTAGTTTCAGATGAAGAAAACCTGACAGGGATACCCTTTACTGTTGTTGTAAAGAGTCTTGAGGTTTTTGAAAAAGAGAAAGAATTTAAAACAGGTTTCATTCAGAATCTCATGCGGGAAGGTGTTTTTTTCTATGACACTTAGTGCTGAGGAAAAAAAGATTCTTTCTGACCACAGAATAAGAAAGGCATTAGAGATGCTTGAAGATGCAAGATTTAATCTTGAACATGGAAAATATGCCACATCTGTAAACAGGAGTTATTACGCTACATTGAATGCAGCAAAGGCATTGCTTATCTTAAAAGGGATCGACCCTACGACACATTCTGGTTGTAAGACAATGCTTTCCATGCATTTTGTCAGAGAAGGTTTATTGGAAAATTCCTTTGTTGAAGATTTCAAGGTTCTCTTATCAAGAAGAACAGATATTGATTATGGAGACTTTGAGGTCGTGGACGAAGAAAAGGCAATTGATTCTTTCAAAAGAGCTGAAAGATTCATTCAAAGGGTTGAAAGCCTGAGAAATAAGTTGCTATTCAAATAAACTATCGTATGATGCGATAGCTCAGAAATGTGGTTAGAGATCATTCTGTGCAACTAAAGGTAAGGGATGGAAGGCTTCAGGGTCAGGATTCTTAAGGCATTGTATAAACTTTTTCCGTTCAGTCTGAAGGGAGACCTCAGTAATTTTGAGGAAGGTAATGGATTGATATCATGTATCATAAATTTTTATGGAAGGATCCATCTCCTTGAAGGCATCCTTCACAGCCTTGATGAACAGGATATGCCAAAGGATAAATATGAGGTTATCCTTGTTGAGGACAGGGGTGGCACGGATAAAGGCAGGGATGTTGCCAAAAGATTTTCTAATTTCCTGAATATCCGATATTATTTCCTTACTGATAATTTTGGCACGATGGGATATTCAAGGAATTTCGGGCTCTCAAAGGCAAAAGGAAGATATGTGCTTTTTCTTGATGATGACACAGTGATCCTTCAGAAAGATTTCTTATCAACCCTGGTTAAGGAGTTTGAGGAAACCGGTGCAGACGGCATTATCCCCCTCGGGTTGGCCAGTTACAATCTCATGAAGAGTCATTATGGGTTTCACGATCCTTACTACCCCACAAGCCGTTGCATGGCGTATCGGATGGAAATCCTGAAGGAACTCCAGGGCTTCGTATCTGATATGATCGGGCAGGAGGATGTAGAATTCACCATAAGGTTTATAATGGCAGGCCGGAGATACCACAGATCAAAAAGACTTCAGTACCTCCATCCACCGTTGATAATAAACAACCTCAATAAGGCAAAGGCAGTGGGCATCTCCTTTACGAGACTTAAAGCAAGGTATCCCTTCTTTGTATGGCTATTGCTTATAATAAATGGAGCAAGGTTTATTCCGCAACTGATATGGCCTCTAAATCTCAAATGGAGGATGCAGGGAAGGTTCAGCCTCGGATTTATGACAGGAGTGATTTTTGGACTTTCAGGCCACAGAGTAGATTATACTTGAATCATGATAAAAAGACTTAGCAAATATATGGACTTATTGATTATATTTACATGGCGAGAATTTAAGATCAGATACCGCCAGTCAATAATCGGGATATTCTGGGCAATACTTCAGCCCATCAGCATGATGCTCCTTTTCACTTTCATATTTTCCTTTATCTTGCGATACCGTTTCTCAGAGATTCCCTATCCTGTATTTTTTTATGCAGGTCTTTTACCCTGGACATTCTTCGCATCTTCCTTAAACTATTCTATCCCGAGCCTTACCAACCATTACAATCTGATAACCAAGATATATTTCCCGAGAGAGATACTCCCTTTGTCGGGGATTATAGTTGCTTTAATCGATTTCATAATAGCCTCTTTCCTCTTTGTAATTTTCATGCTGCTTTACAAAATCCCTTTTACATTGAATGCTTTATGGTCAATCCCTTTGTTTATAATGCTCGTAATCTTTACTGTATCCATCTCTTTCTTTCTTGCAGGCCTTAATGTGTATTACCGGGATGTCAAACTGGCAACTAATTTTCTTATTCAGCTGTGGTTTTTTGCATCTCCTGTGATGTATTCCATTGATAGATTAGACTTAAAATGGAAAATGCTACTTTTCTTTAATCCTATTACATTTATAATAGAAAATACGAGGCGAGTTTTGCTGGAGGATCGTGCTGTTGTATGGTGGCAGTTTCTTATCGTAGGCATATTTATCTTAATAATCTACAAACTCTGCTATACCTTTTTCATTCGTATTGAAAGGGCATTTGCGGATGTCATCTGAAGTAGTGATAAGGTTAAAGGATGTATGGAAAAAGTACTCTATAAAAGAACGCTTTCACAAATCTATCAGAGAAGATCTTATAAATATTATCAAGAAAAAAGGGAATGACCTCAAAAAGGATGAGTTCTGGGCATTGAAAGGGATTGATCTTGAAGTAAAAAAAGGTGAATGTGTAGGCCTTTACGGACCAAACGGTGCCGGGAAGTCCACTATCCTAAAACTTATTGCCTCTGTTACTTATCCAACAAAAGGCGCGGTTTATGTCAATGGAAGGGTAGCACCTCTTATAGAGGTTGGAGCGGGATTCCACCTGGACCTTACAGGTCGTGAGAATATCTTTATAAACGGTGCAATCCTTGGGATGAGTATAAGGGAGATAAAGGAAAAGATGGATGAGATCATCGAGTTTTCAGAGCTAAGAGAATTTATTGATATGCCTGTTAAAAAGTATTCTTCGGGCATGTATCTGAGGCTTGGTTTCTCAGTTGCAGTTCATAGCGAAGCTGATATATTCTTAATAGATGAGATTCTGGCGGTAGGAGATGAGAGATTTCAAAAAAAATGTATTTTAAAGACAAAAGAATTGATAAAAGATGGAAAGACTATCTTAATTGTATCTCATAATATAAATATGCTTAAGAGAATGTCGGAAAAGATATTTTATATTCAGATGGGAAGTATTGAGAAAGTTGAATCGACAGGTTAATAATTGTAATGTCAATGAACCATTATCCTCATGAGCGAAGGTGAGAATGAAGAATTTTATAAGTTTTTTTCATCCAGCAGAAATAGTGTTGATAATCAGTCTCTTCGTTTCTTTTCTCTTAAAAATAGTGTTTAATCTTAGTTTTTATTTTCCCGATCCTGTCTCATTTTCTTTCATCCAGAAACATTATCTAGGGCCGCTCACTACAGCACTTTTTTTACCATTATTGATAATATTTGTTACCGGGTTAAAGACAAACTTCATGCAATCACTCTTTAAACAGATTCGTATATTTATAGCTTTTGCTGGTGTAGTATTTTTACATTTCAACTACAAATTGTGGTCCCAGCTTATTAATCAAAAAACATTTGATGATGTTTATCTCGCCATAGACAAACATTTATTACCTATAATATCAATTCTCCATAAGATTAGAGAAAGTCTTTTTAAATATATACCTCCTCAGCTAAACTTATACCATGATATTTTTGTTTCAATGTTTGTACTTTCTTTTGTTTTTCACAGCGCACTGAACAGAAAATTTGACGAAATGCTAACAGCAACAACAATAGTCCTTGCCTTTGGTGGGATCTGCTACAGTATTGCCCCTGCTTATGGTCCTTTTATTTTTGAGCAATCCCCTGTACTACATTACAATATTCAGTTAAA
>CAZDGM010000014.1:0-7500 GCA_964505185.1 uncultured Thermodesulfobacteriota bacterium | reverse complement strand
GATGCAGGCGAAGGTCCTCAGGGTTCTGGAAGAAAAGGAGATGGAGAGGATAGGGGGTATAAGACCAATTAAAGTGGATTTTCGACTTATTGCAGCAACAAATCAGAATCTCGATTCCCTTGTTAGAAAGAAGCGGTTCAGGCTCGATTTATATTACAGACTCAATGTTTTCTCCATATACCTTCCCCCGCTCCGGGAAAGGAGGGAGGATATTCCCCTGTTGGTAAGACATTTTGTGAGAGAGATATGTGAGGAGCAGGGAAGGGGGGAGATCAGTATTAATCCAAAGGTTATGGAGATCTTTCTCTCATATCCATGGCCGGGAAATGTAAGGGAGCTAAGGAATGTTATTGAAAGGGCGGTTGCTATATCCGGGGGGAAGGAGATAAGGGAGGAGCACCTTCCCGGATATCTCATCAAAGGCATGAAAGTGGATAAGGAGATTTCGATTATACCCATCAAGGATCTTGTGCATGAGGCTGAAAGGCATGCAATCCTTCAGGCCTTAAGGATTGCGAATGGGAATGTTTCAAAGGCAGCAAAGCTTCTTGGTATCCACAGATCATCCATTTATGAGAAGATGAAAAAATTAAATATCGCTATCTGAAGAATTATGTCTATATTTTCCGACAATTGATTAAAGAAATAATTTGCAATTTGTCCTGATTTCCCCACAATAAATCTGCGCATACCCTGAATAGGGAAAATTTTCCACTATTTACCTTAATGAAGGCTCCGGCATGCATATTAAAATCCTGGTATAAATATTGCATTTATTGCTTATAAAATCTTTTATGGAGGTTTTAATATGAAGAAAAGGGGAACCTTAAAGGTAATTGGTTTACTCTTTCTTATCTCGATCTTCCTTACCTGTTTCTCCCTTAATTCTTATGCCGCAGAAAAGGTTGTAAAACTGGGAATGGTGGAGGATGTGACTGGTATGGCTGCATTATTGGGCGTTGCAGGTGTTGAGGGTGCGAAGATTGCAGTGGATGAGATCAATGCTAAAGGGGGTTTGCTTGGCAGAAAAATCACGCTTATAGTGAGAGATGCAGGTCTTAAACCCGATGTGGGTGCGAGAGAGGCAAGGGAACTTATTGTAAGGGAAAAGGTTGCTGCCCTTCTTGGACCGGTAAGCAGTGCAGTGCTTCTTGCAGTTTCTGAGGTTGCAAAGGAGCATAAGGTTGTCTTAATTGCTCACACATCCAACACGGAGAGGGCATTCTGGGAAAAGGGGCACGATTACATCTTTAGTGTTGTTCCCAATACCTACATTGAGGGGAGCGCGGTTGGAGAATATATGTCGAAATTTCCCTACAAAAGATATATGATCCTCGGTCCTGATTATGAATTCGGGCATATTCAGGCAGCTGCCTTTGAAAAAAGGATCAAACAGATGAGACCCGATGTGGAGATCATAGGAAAGCTCTGGCCGAAGCTGGGAGAAAAGGATTTTTCTGCCTATATTACTGCTATACTCAATGCAAAGCCTGACGCAGTTTACTCGAATCTTTGGGGAGGTGATCTTGTTGCCTTTACAAAGCAGGCAAAGCCCTACGGTCTTTTTGAAAAGGTGAAATTTATTGCCCTTTACGATGTGGATGTGCTTCAAGCACTTGGTAAGGATGCAGTAGAGGGGGTAATAGGGTATGAGAGAGGTCCATTCTTTGCCATCAGGAAGCTTGCGCCCAGTAAAAGATTTGAAGCATTCTTTAATAGATATAGGAATGAGACGGGAAAATTCCCATCCTGCTGGGCAATTATGGCTTACGATGCTGTCTGGGCATGGGCACAGGCTGTCAGTAAAGCAAAGAGCTTTGATAGCGAAAAGGTGATGAAGGCACTTAAAGGTATGAAGTTTAATTCATTAAGGGGACCTGTATATATCCACCCATATCACAATCAGGCGAATGTGGGCTCCTATATAGGTGAAGTTGCATGGGATCCGAACTTCCCATATTTTGCAATCTGGAAGGATTTCACATATGTTCCCGGAGACAGGGTATGGAGGAGTGAAGAAGAAATAAGGGAATTAAGGCAGAAAGTAGCAAAATGATAATCTCTGAGGAAGGGAAAATTGACGTCAATCACCTGGGGCGTTGATACGATAATTTTGCTGATACTCTCAGGTCTCACCAAGGCATCACTGCTCTTTATAGTGGCAGCGGGCCTCAGCCTTGTATTCGGTGTTCTCAGGATCATAAACCTTGCCCATGGAAGCTTCTATATGATCGGGGCCTTCATTGCAGCTTCCATTGTTATGAAAAATCCTGAAGGCCCCTCATTCTGGCTTGCAATTGCTATTGCTCCTTTTATTGTTGCAATCCTGGGATGGATTATAGAATTAGCAGTTTTAAGAAGAATATACAGGAGTGAACATATAGTACAACTGCTTGCCACATATGCCCTGATACTCATTCTCGGTGATGTTGTAAGGATGATCTGGGGGGCTGAGTATATTTCTATTTCGTTTCCGCAGCCCTTAACGAAGCCGGTAAACATTATGGGCTCCTATTTTCCGAGTTACAATCTTTTTGTAATTGCATGGGCACCTGTTATTGCGCTATTCCTCTGGTGGTTCGTATATAAAACGGGTATAGGGTGTCTTGTAAGGGCAGCTGTTTCTGATGCGGAGATGCTTGATGCATTGGGTATAAATATACAGCGAATCTTCTCCATTGTTTTCACAATTGGTGCATTTCTTTCGGCTCTGGGCGGTATAATTGTTTCTCCAATGGGCTCAATAGGTCTCGGTATGGATTTAGAAATTCTAATAGAAGCATTTGTTGTTGCTGTGATTGGAGGTCTCGGAAGTTTTGCGGGTGCCCTTCTTGGATCTGTAATAATAGGTCTTATGCACAGTTTTGGAATTACTATCGCCCCGAGGATGGCAATGGCATTCATCTTTCTTGCAATGGTTATTGTTTTGGTTATAAGACCATGGGGAATATTTGGAGAGAAGGAGAGATGATTTACAGGTTCGGGATAATACTGCTCATTTTGATCCTGCTGCTCATCCCGGTCTTTGCAACACCCTATACAATTCTTCTTTTAACTGAACTTGTAATACTTTCTCTTTTCTCAACAAGCTACAATCTCATCTTTGGATACGGAGGGATGGTTTCCTTTGGACATGCAGCATATTTTGGACTTGGTGCGTATACACTTGCGATCGCAGTGAAGAGATATGGACTTTCACCTTTTGTTGGGCTCATCTTGTCACCTGTTATCGGAGGGATCTTCGCTCTTATAATAGGTTGGTTCTGTGTAAGGACTGTTCGTCTTTATTTTGCCCTTCTCACACTTGCATTCTCCCAGCTTCTCTATACCATTGTTTTCCAGTGGTATGACTTCACTGGAGGAAGCGATGGAATCCATGGAATTGTGAGGCCTGAGGTATTATCTTCATCACTTAACTTCTACTATTTTTCATTGGGAATTGTGATTATATGTATGGTATTTCTCTGGAGAATAGTTGAATCACCCTTTGGCTGGTCATTGAGGGCAATCAGGGAGAATGTTGAGAGAGCGCAATTCCTTGGGATAAATGATCGTCTTTACAGACTCATAGCATTTTTCCTATCAGGCTGTCTTGCAGCAGAGGCAGGCGCACTCTATACATATTTCCAGAGATGGGCATCTCCCGATCTTCTTTTCTGGACTACATCAGCAGAACCTGTGCTTATGTGTATCCTTGGTGGTATGTTTAACTTCTTTGGACCTGCGGTAGGAACAATGCTTTTTATATTTCTCAGACAGGTAATAACGGATTACACATTATACTGGCCTTTTGTGCTTGGAATGATACTACTGTTTCTTATCCTTTTTATCCCGCAGGGAATAATGGGATTTATGGGTGATATATTGAGAAAAATAACAAAAAGTTATTCAGGTGGTGTGAAAAATGCTTCTTGAAACAAGAAAACTGAGGAAGGCATTCGGTGGTGTTGTTGCTGTAAATGATATCGATTTTGAACTTAAAGAGGGAGAGATCAGGGCAATAATAGGTCCAAATGGGGCAGGCAAAACAACCTTTTTTAACCTGATTACAGGGTATCATACACCCGATGCGGGAAGGATAATCTTCAATGGAGTGGATATAACAGCCCTTCCGCCATACAGGGTGAGCATGATGGGGATAACAAGGGCATTTCAGATAATAAATATATTCCCGAGACTTAAGGTTATTGAGAGTGTCCAGCTTGCACTTCTTGCAAGGAGAAGGATAACATTGAATATGTTCTCTTCTGCAAAGAAGATGCTTGTTCATGAGGCTATGAGGATCCTTGAGATTGTTGGACTGAAAGAGTATGCAGATTTTCCCTCATCAAACCTATCCCATGGTGATCAGAGAATTCTGGAACTCGCCCTTGCACTTGCGGGTGAGGGAAAACTTCTCCTTCTTGATGAACCAACGGCAGGAATGTCTCCCTGGGAAAGGGCGAAGATAACAGGGCTTATAAAAAGGATAAGGGATGAGACGGGAATAACGATACTATTTTCTGAACACGATATGGATGTTGTTTTCGGAATATCGGAAAGAATAACTGTTTTTCACATGGGCACCATTATAGCTGATGGAAAACCAGAGGATGTAAGGGGGAACAGGGAGGTAAGGATGGTTTATCTTGGGGAGAGAGGTCATGCTGGAAGTAATTAAAATAAATACATTTTACGGAACAAACCATATCCTGTTCGATGTATCCCTCAGAATTGATAAAGGTGAGGTTGTCTGTATGCTTGGAAGAAATGGAGCAGGCAAAACAACAACGATAAGGAGTATTATGGGATTAACACCTCCGCGTTCGGGAATTATAAGATTCAAGGGGGAAGATATCACAAATCTGCGACCCTTCAAAATCGCAAGAAAGGGAATTGGATATGTTCCATCAGGCAGACGCATATTCCCTGATCTTACCGTTAAAGAAAATCTTGAGATAGCATATAAAAGAGGAGGTCTTGTGGATAAATGGAATCTGGTTCGTGTCTTTGAGCTATTTCCAAAGCTTAAAGAGCTGAGTGGCAGAAAAGGAGGAACCTTGAGCGGCGGGGAACAGCAGATGCTGGCGATAGGAAGGGCACTTATGGGAAATCCGGAATTTTTGCTGCTTGATGAGCTGGCTGAGGGACTTTCTCCAATAATAGTGGGTTACCTTGAGGATCAGATTTTAAAATTAAAGGAGGAAGGAATAACGATGCTGATCTGTGAACAGAACATAAATTTCGCACTCAGGGTCAGTGACAGGGGTTACATCCTTGAGAAAGGGACGATTAAGTTTGAAGGAGACATTGGGGTAATCTCTTCTGATGAAGACATAAAATCCTATCTTGCACTTTGATTTTTCCAGGCATTCATATGGTCTCAGAAAAATACCTCGAGCGCATGCAAGAGTTATTCGATATAAAAAAGGTCTTCAGTAAACCTGAAGCCCTTAAAGGGATAAGGGTTCTTGACATAAGCATGATTATCTTTGGTCCAGCAACAGCGGACTTCCTTGGTGAAATGGGTGCAGAGGTGATAAAGGTTGAGATGCCTGGAAGGGGCGATGTGATGAGGAATGTTGCTCCTCAAGGATACTACTGGAAAAATGTTTCACCAGCATTTTTTGCGCAGAATCACAATAAGTTTCACATAGGTGTTGATCTGCATAATCCTAAGGGGAGAGAGATTATTAGAAAGCTTGCTGCAAGGAGTGATGTATTTATAGAAAACTACAGGCCAGGAACCACGGAGAGGAAGTGGCAACTTGGCTACAGGCAGCTTAAGGAAATAAACCCATCCATAATATATGTTTCCAATACAGGATACGGACAGTGGGGTCCATACGCCTTACGTCCCTCATACGATGCGCTTGCACAGGCAGTAAGTGGCATGTCTTTGATAACAGGATTTGAGGGAAGGCCACCTGTAAAGATAGGTATATATTTAGGAAACTATTTTGGTGCATGTCTTTCAGCAGTTGCAGTTTTAGCTGCACTTTACTGGAGGGATAAGACGGGAAAGGGTCAGTATATTGAGCATTCGCAGTGCGAAGCACTCATCAGAGCTATGGAATGGACATGGGTTTACATTGGGCTTACAGGTAAAATGAGAAGGAGGATTGGAAACAGGGATCATGTTATTACTTTTTCTGATCTCTTCCGTTGCAGGGATGGATTTGTTGTTATAGAGGCAGACACTGAGGATGAATTGATTGCACTTCTAAGGGCAACGGGAAATGAACATCTATATACGGATCTTTGGTTAAAAGATGATATCTCACAGAAAGATAAGATAAAACATATACATGATATTGTTTCCAGATGGGCATTGAAATTCACAAAAAGTGAAATTGAGGAAGAATCAAACCGATTTGGTTTTGTATGTGCCCCTGTTCAGAATGCCAAGGATCATTATGAAGATCAACATCTGAGAGCAAGGGGGAGTGTGTGGGAGATGCATGATCCCGTTTATGGACATATGGTTGAGTATGGTCCTGCTCCGAAATTTTCTGAGACACCTGGAAGATTTATATGGGCGGGAAAGCCCGTCGGCTTTCATAATGAATATGTGCTTTCATCTATACTTGGTCTTGATAGCGAGGAGATAAAAGCACTTGCGGAAAGGGGTGTCATTGGTAAGTGGATTGAAAGAAAGGGTTCAAAGCCACCAGATGATTGGTGCGACGAGGGGGTGATTTATTAATCATGGATGGAAGAAGCTGGGAAGATTGGGTCAGGGAAGAGGAGGGCAGGATTTTCGAGAAACCGGAAGCCCTTGAGGATGTGATGGTTATCGATATAAGCACATCCCATGCGGGCGCATTTATCTGTTCCACATTCCTTGCTGAGTTTGGTGCTAAGGTGATAAAGATTGAGCCTCCCGGAGGGGACAGGGGTAGAAGATGGTCTGTTGAATCCTTCTATCATAAGGGGTGTGGATTATTTTACCTGAGTGAAGGGAGAAACAAATATTTCATTACACTTAATCATAATACGCCTGAAGGGAGGGAGATCCTTCTTACACTTGTAAAAAAGGCAGATGTTTTTATTGAATCATTTGGACCGGGATATCTCGATTCCATGGATCTGGGTTTCGGTAAACTTTCATCCATCAATCCTTCCCTGATATATGTTGCTTATTCAAAATATGGTCACTACGGTCCGAAGGCATCAGGATACCCAAGATCCTATGATGCATCCGATCAGGCCCTTTCGGGTCTCCTCTATCTAACAGGGGAGCCGGAAGAAGGGGATAAGCACTGTGAGGCTGCAGTTCCAACAAGAACAGGATCATGGATAACTTCCTATGCGGGCGGTGCATGGGGTGCCTTCTCTGTTATCTCAGCGCTTCATTACAGGTTTCTCTCTGGCAGGGGGCAAATGATTGATATAACAAATAGTGAGGCATTGATGAGATTTATGGAATATACTGTGCTCTGGTATCATGTTTCGGGAAGGATAAGGGAGAGGATAGGGTATTACGATCTTGCTGTATTTCCTTATACATTTATCAGGGTA
>CAZDGM010000013.1:0-11740 GCA_964505185.1 uncultured Thermodesulfobacteriota bacterium | reverse complement strand
ACCACCTCAAAACATCCAAATCCTTGTGAATTTTTGGCGCCTATTCCAGCATCATAGGCTAAGCTCAGGAGTTCTGGAGCACCTGTAAGTCTGTATCTTCCCATCCATCCCTTTATCACGAAGCCCTTGTAGGTGATTATCTTTTCGTCATTCTTCGAAACACTTACTGGCTCAATCTTGAATTCTTTATCCTCTGGCTCTTTTCCATAAAAAGCCCTGTATTTTTTGATGATGTTTTCTCTTATTAAAATTGAAAATTCTTCTTCTTTTGGATTGTAATAGTATGTCTTCTTTCTGCCGTCAGGTCGCATGAGTGTGCTGTATATGGTAACAGGGGAGAGCATTTTTATCTGTATTTCACTGTCAAATGAAGGAGCAAACTGAACTTCGATAGACTGAACAATAACTCTGTTTTCCCCCAGAAATGTCTCAGGGGCTTTAAGTATGCTTTCTGCCAGGCTCTGAAGGGTTTCTCTGTGCGGAGAGGAGATGATAAGTTTGAATGGTCCTTCTACATGAAAGGCATCTTTGACAGCCCTTATATTTCCAAAAAGACGTGAAAAAGTGAACAGTCGAAAAGTTCTCTTACCATCCCTGAATCCATCTTCGTGGAGGAATGAGGCAAGGGACCCCACATGCTTATAAATGAAACCCTGAACAAGTTCATTATAAGAATAGGGAAGCCTTACTATATCTTCTGATACAAAAGTAAAACAGAGCCTCATTTTTCTACATCAAATTTTTAAAAATTTATCTGACAATAGTTGACCTTTTTGAAACAAGGCATTAAATTATAATAATCCAGTGAAAAAGGAGATCTCCCATGCTTATATCTATGAAACCGAATGCAACTGCTGAAGAGATCGAAAAGATATGTGAAAAGATAAGAGAGCTGGGCTTTACACCCCATGTCATACCCGGTGCTCAGAGGGTGGCTATCGGAATAACAGGAAATCCCGGACCCATTGATCCAGAGCATTTTGCCCATTTCACAGGGATTGCCGAAATGATCCCTGTATCAAAGCCCTACAAGCTTGTAAGCCGTGAAGTTAAACCTGAAGATACCGTAATCCATTTCGAAAACGCCTCCATAGGCGGAGAGGAGATTGCGGTTATAGCTGGACCCTGCGCAGTGGAGAGCAGGGAACAGATCCTTGAGACTGCTTACGCCGTAAAAGAGGCAGGAGCAAAATTTTTAAGAGGGGGTGCCTTTAAACCCAGAACATCGCCTTACAGTTTTCAAGGTCTGAAAGAGGAAGGACTGAAACTTCTCGCTGAGGCAAGGGAAAAAACAGGTCTTTACATTGTTACGGAAGCAAAGGATGTGCAAACACTTCCAATGGTTGAGGAGTATGCGGATATAATCCAGATAGGTGCAAGAAACATGCAGAACTTCTCACTGCTTGAGGCAGCGGGAAAGGCATCAAAGCCTGTGCTGCTTAAACGCGGTATGTGGGCAACGATAACAGAACTCTTTATGGCTGCTGAATACATCCTTTCTCAAGGAAACTACAGGGTCATCCTGTGTGAAAGGGGGATAAGAACCTTTGAAACACTCACCAGAAACACGCTTGACCTCGGTGCAGTTACAGTGATAAAACAGCTCTCCCATCTTCCCGTTATTGTTGATCCCAGTCATGGTATCGGAATAGCTGCAAGCGTCCCTCCCCTCGCAAAGGCAGCAATATCAGCAGGTGCGGATGGTGTGATGATAGAAGTCCATCCCCAACCTTCAAACGCACTCTCAGATGGTCCGCAGTCCATAGGTTTTCAAAGCTTCTTCACTCTTATGAAGGAACTCAAAGAGATTGCAAGGATTGTAAATAGAAAAATAACATAGCCTTTGCTTATTCCTTGATCTGTTTCCTTAAAATTTCAACTTTCCCTGTTTCCACATCATAGACCATACCAACTGTCCATAACGATCCATCAGCAACGTATTCCCTCAAAACAGGGCTCTTTCTAATAAGGGAGCGCATTGTATGGAAGACATTTTCACAAACAGCTACATCTTTTATATTCCTTTTTGTTGCTGATCTCCTTCCCCTTAATATTGCAGGATAAAGCATTCTTATTATAGTTGAAAGCTTCCCTTTTCCATATATCTCCTTCAGTGCATTATTTATTGCACCACAGTTTTTGTGACCAAGAACACATATGAGAGGGATGGAAAGGTATGAAACGGCATATTCCATTGTTCCAACAACAGCCTCACTTGCAATATTCCCCGCAACCCTTACGACAAAGAGATCGCCAAGGTAGCAATCGAATATTATCTCAGGGGAGACTCTTGAATCAGAGCATGCAAGAATAGCTGCAAATGGTCTCTGCCCCTTTGCAAACTCCTTTTTTAAGTCATCATTAAAAATCTTCTTCAGAGGTTTTCCCTCGGAAAACCTCCTGTTTCCCTCCATCAATATCTTTATCCCCTCTTCAGGTTCAACCCACCTCCTCCTTCTCACTCTCAACACCCCCTTTTTCAGATCGATCCCCGGGTTGAAGTCACCTCGTTAAAAACCTGATCCTATCTTTCAGGTACAAGCACAATCTTTCCGAAGTGCTTTCCTGTTTCCGTCATCCTCTGTGCCTCACCACACTCCTTCAGCGGAAGAACAGCATGAACAACAGGCTTTATCTTTCCAGCCTCAACAAATTTCAGTGCCTCAATTAGTTCTGCCTTTGAACCCTGATGGCATCCAAGAAGGCTTAACTGTTTGTTAAAGAGATATCTGAGATCTGTCTTCGCCTCAAATCCTGTTGTGTTTCCACAGATAACAAGTCTTCCTCCCCATGCCATGCTGAGTATACTTCTCTCCCATGTTGCCTGACCAACATGTTCGAAGACAACCTCAACACCCTTTTTGTTTGTTATCTTCCTTACCTCAGCGACCACATCCTGTGTGTAGTGATTGATAACTTCATCAGCTCCAAGCTTCTTTGCCTTCTCAAGCTTATCATCACTTCCCGCTGTTGCGATCACCCTTAATCCAAAAAGTTTTGCAATCTGTATAGCCATGCTGCCAACTCCGCTTCCCGCTCCCCAGATCAGTATATCCTCACCTGCCTTTACCGCAGCCCTTGTAACGAGCATATGCCAGGCAGTAAGAAGAACAAGGGGGATTGATGCTGCTTCCTCATAGGAAAGATTTTTCGGCTTAGGAATAACATTTGCTTCATGGATCTTAAAATACTCTGCATGTGCCCCATCAAGGGGTCCTGTCTGAAATCCGTATATCTTAAAATTTCTGCAGAAATATTCCCTTCCTGAAGTGCACATCTCGCACATCCTGCAGCTTAAGGAAGGATGAATAACAACCTCATCACCTTTCTTAACAGATGTAACAAGCTCACCCACTTCTTCAACAATACCACAGGCATCACTACCAGATATATGGGGAAGATCAAATTTCATTCCAGGAAGACCCTGCCTTGCCCATATATCATTGTAATTACATCCCGAAGCCTTTACCTTTATCAATACTTCGTTTCCCTTTATGCGGGGCTCAGGGACATCTTCATATTTAAGAACATTAATATCGCCATGTTCATGAAAAACTATTGCCTTCATAAAAACCCTCCTATTTTATTAATCTTTTACTTAGCTTTCCTGCTGTATTATTAACTTCCCGATCCCCTGTTTATCTGCCCTTGAACTTCGCCTCTCTCTTTTCAAAAAAGGCATTGAGCGCCTCATTGAAATCCTCCGTAGCACAGCACTCCATTATCGCCTGCCTTTCCCTTTCAAGCTGTTTCTCCATTAAATCAAACAAACGCAGGTTTATAAGTTCCTTTACCTTTGCAAATGCAAAAAGAGGACCCTTAGAAATCTTTTTTGCAAGCTCCCATGTTTTATCTCTCAACTGATCGTCAGGAACAACAAAGTTTACAATGCCCAGGGAGTGTGCCTGTTTTGCATCAATAAAGGGATCGGTAAGAAGAAGCTCCATTGCCTTTGAGGATCCGATGGCTGCAGGAACAAAAACAGTCCATCCTCCATCAGGACAAAGACCCATGCTCGTGTATGCCTGTTTAAATCTTGCACTTTCTGAAGCGATCCTCAAGTCACATGCCATAGCAAGACTGAATCCTGCCCCGCCTGCAGGTCCATTGATAGATGCAATTACAGTTTTTGGAAGAAGCCTTATGTCAGTTATTATTCTGTGAAGGTGCTTTGTGAGATCCCTGAAAAAACCCTTCCTGTCACCTGAAAAATCCTCCTTTACGGCTTTCATATCGCCACCTGATGAGAATGCCTTTCCAGATCCTGTTATAACAAGCACCTTTATTTCACTATCTGTGAAACATTCCTCGATCCTCCTCTCCATCTTTTCAGCCATCTCAAATCCCATGGCGTTATATCTTTCGGGTCTGTTCATGGTAAGAATGGCAACTCCCTCTTTTTTCTCAAAAAGAACATATTCTTGAGTCATCAAACACCTCCACAGACTTCTAACTCAAAGATTTCCTATTTCGGTTTTTCTTTTTCAGGTTAATTCGTTATCTGCCTGCACCTTGTCCTTCCACTCCTTATGGAAAGACACTTATTACATGATATACAATCTGCCCTTTCTTTCCCATGAGAAAATTTCTTATCCCGCTATCTCTCTTGCCTCTTCAATTTCAAGACCGCCATCTATAAAATCACATCCATTCATCAAAATATCCACTTACGGATCACTTTCCAGAACTCCATTGATTTAAAAAGCTCAATGATAACTCTTCTGTGCATGTCAAAGTCCGCATGCTCCTGAATTATCTTTCTTAAATTGCCTTCAGAGAATGCCTTTATGATTCCATCTATCCCCTCATCAGGAAGTCGGGAAAGAAGCCTTCTAAATAGCATACCATATCTTATCTCCCTCATAAGCTTCTCCCGCCAGCACTCTTCATATCTCCTGAGAAATCTCTCTGAGAGGTCTCCTTCCTGAAATCCTTTTATTATAGTATCTGCCGCAATGGAAGCGCAAACAAGACTGAAGTAGATGCCTCCAAAGGTTGTTGGCTTTACCTGACCTGCACAATCACCAACGAGCAACATCCTGTCACAAACTGTTCTCTCTGCCACACCAAGGGGGACGATCCTCCTTCTAATTTCAAATTCCTCATCAACAAACCTCTCCCTTATCCCTTCCTTCTTCATGAACATCTCCAGATACCTAACAGCATCTCTCCCTGCACTTACTCCAACCCTCATCTTTCCCTTTGACACAGGAACTATCCATGCAAAAGAACCGGGGGCAATGTTCTGCCCGAGATACACCTCCACCTCATCAACACCATCTCCCTCCCTTTCCACCTGGGCGCAGTCAACAAATTCAGGCGGGGGCTTGAATCCAAACTTTTTTAAAAGCCCAAACCTGACTCCTGTTGCAAATACAATAAAAGCTGCATGGAATCTTTCTTCCTTTCCATTAGAGCGGATAAGCAGCTCGAAACCGTTTCCACTTTTCCTTATGTCAAAACATCTTGAGGAAAGCAAATATTCAACATTTTGTGATATAGCCATCTTCGAAATTTCCTGATCAAGCACGTCCCTGTCAAGCACATATGCCTGAGGCTCTGGTCTTGAAATATGAAATACAAATCCGGAGGGAGAGAAGAACTTCGCAGAATTAAGGGAGTTTCTCACAGAGCTCATGGAGATCCCGAACTCCTCAAATACCCGTGTTCCCACTACACCTGTGCAGAACCTCGGCATTCCGATCTCATGATCCTCCTCGATGACCTTTACTGATAGTCCACCTTTTGAAAGCATATAGGCAGTGAAATTTCCCGCAATTCCACCTCCGATAACTGCAACATCAACCATCTTATCGTCCCTCTGCTGTCTTCTTTAATCTGATTTAGCAGAACTGCGCATCTGACCTTTACTTTTTTATTCAAGTATCTTCCTGTTACTTTTTCCGGGTGGCGCTTCAAGCTGTGGCACCTGGCTGAAGCCATTAAATTTCAAAGATGCCCGCACCCTTTTGATCAATTCCATCCTTGTTATGTTAGCACCTGCTTCCCTCAAATGTTTACAGAGATAATATGTAAAAGCCCCATTGTATGAACCATTTATGTATGCATCAGCGGATGTCTGATTATCCCTGCATGCTGAAAAAAGCACATGATTCATCAGACTTGCATTTTTTAAAATCTTTCGGATTTTTACATCATCATCCATCCTGCATGCAATGTCAACTGGCGGGAATAAAAATCTGACTTTAAATGAAAGCTCCATGGGCAGATTTTTTATAGCAAATGCCTCTCTTGTCCCTGTGCCCGAATGGCAGCAGTCAAGGAGGACTTCAAGATTTGCACCCTGGGGGATGGAAGAGAAGATCTCCCGGAGATCGTCATCTGTTATGAAACATCCATCCCAGTCCATATCATGGGGACAGATTATCTCATCCATATGATCTTTAAGCTCATCTCCGTCTCTGTCCCTTATCTGTGAGCCGTGCCCTGAATAGTGGAACAAAAGCTTGTCGCCATCCTTTACCTTATCCACAAGCCACTTGAGCCTTTGAATTATGTTTTTCTTTGTTGCTCTCTCGTCAACAAGCACCCTTATATCTTCCGCCGAAAAACCAAGATACTTCAAAAGCACATCCCTTACATTTGTAACATCATTTACGCATCCATTTAAATCAGCACCTGGGATCCTATACTTGTTGATCCCGACAAGAAGAGCTTTCTTTACCATGATAACCTCCTTTTAATATTTTATTCGTCCCTGCAATGCACAAGTATTCTGTCCAGCAATAAGCCATCTCATGCCCTGCCTTTGCATCTGGCTGATCGATTTATTAGAAGAAATAATCTATTCCGCCTCCACCACCAGACAAACCCAGATCGTGGCTGGGATCATTCCAAGACACCGGAAAGATTGTTGGGGACATCATGGCTCCAGCATTAGATGAACAGGTAGAATAATGGCATCTACTCCCATTTGCCGTGAAAGGACTTACCCCTTAATCCCTGCCCCTTAATCCCTGCCCCTATCCCTTATCCAGAAGTGCTTTCTGTTTCATTCCTTAGAAAGCTCGTATAAACCCAGACAATCTCCCTCTCCAGATTTTGATGAAATCCTCTTTGAGACAGAGACTCCCATTCATCCACTGTATATACAAGTAGATCCGCATGAACAGGTAGATCCGTTACATCCCATTCCGAAGCACGGTAAATAAAAGATTTCTGGGAACTTTTTACAATAATAAGGATATCTAAGTCACTTCCCACACCCCAATTGCCCCGCGCATAGGAGCCAAAATAGCCAATTCGAACCACATCCTTCCGATTCTTTACAACCTTTTCTGTCCAGTGACGGACTGCTTGATCCACTGTTTTGATATCAGGCCATTTTATGACGGACAAACTCAATGATCTCACGGGCATACCTTATCGCCTCCTCACTCTGTATGGGACCGTAATGTTCAAAAGGTGCACCTTCAGGATGGCTGTTCGGATACCTGGAAGGAATGTAAAAATTATCGAGCACTTTAGCCTTATCAATTAAATCTTCAGGTATATTTAGAGGTTCAGGCAATTCTTTTAGAAGCTTTGCAATAACATGCCCCCAGGCTTCTTGATGCATATAAAGATGAAGTGCTTTCACAGCTTTTTCGGCTGCCTGCTGGGCTGCAAAGCATGCCCATTCATGACGTCCTGCCTTTCTGGAATCCTCTGCCTGTTCAAGATCCCTTGAGGCTTGCTTAAACCAATCATGTGCTCGCATCGGCATATCTTATTATACCCCTTAATCCTTACCCCTTAATCCTTAATCCCTGCGCTTGCTTCCCTTTCCTTTATATTTCCCTTTTTCCCCACAAAACTCTTCGTGCCTTCTGTTTCAGATTCTCATACACATCTATGCCAACTGGTTTATTACTCCATTTCACTTCTCCAAAGAGTATGGAATTTAACTGGGGATTAATTGCCACGATATCTATTTCCTCATGCTTATCCCACCATTTACCCACAGCAGTAAATGGGAAAAAGCTATCCATATATCGCCATAGAGTTTCTCTTGATACCTTTTCATAAACTGCTGACAGATGTTGTTGCATGCCATTTTTTATTCTAATTAACACATCCTCAACTCTATCTAACTCAAGTTCAGCTCGATAAGGAAAAACGTTTGCTATTCAATGGCTTTTCTTCAGTGACGGGCAACTCTCTCTCCACAATTCTGAGGTCTGAAAGCACGCCAAGATACTTGTTGGCAACTGGTTGAGTTAACCCGGTCGCATTTACAATCTCTGATAACTTCCTTTAACAACAACGACTTTTTCTTTCTTTGCACTTAAATAGCGAAATGCCTCTTCCCAGTCAATAAAACCCCTTGTTTGAAGAAGTGGCTCTTTAAAAAATTCTCCCATTGTATATATAAGTTCTGTCTTTCCAACCCTTCTTTTGCCCCATAAGACAATCAATTGAGCACCGGGCTCAAGCCATTTACCTTCAAGAAATTTTAATTCTTTTTGTCTATTAATGAACTTCATAAAATATAAAAGTATATAAAAGTTAAAATTTGCCTTATCTTCCATCTTCTCACCCTCTGAATTACAGCCCTCTACAATGTCTCATCCAAACTTCTAAATCCCTCCAATGCATATCTTTTCCTTTAATCCCTACCCCTTAATCCTTACCTTTTAATCCCTGCTTCACATTTTTGATTCACTTATCCATCATTTATTTTTCCTCCATGCTTCTGTAATATTCTTCTTTTAGAAATTCTTCCAGTAATATTAAGAATTCTCGTTGCCACCTTAAAAGCCTGTTGGTAAGCTTCAAAACTTCCTCCCCCTCTGCTCCCATTTGCCTCGGAGGGTATTGTGGCAATTCATCCATTGCTGTGGCTCTGAGGATGCTTCCAACTTTTGTTACTCGGGGGTCCTTCTCTGACGCCCATACAGGACCACAATACTTCTCAGCATCTTTTATTATACGAACTCGCCCGGGCTCCAATCTCCCAAACTTAGAACCTTCCCGACTTATCAAGCTCAAAACTGCATCGCAAAGCTCATGCCTTGCCCGTGCTGGCTTCACCGTATCCCTCGAAAGGATGAAAACCTTTCAAAGTTCTCCTTCATCCTGTAACACGCGCTGGTAAAGCTCGTCGCTTAAACGAAAGCCGGCTATATCGCGCAATGCATCCAGGAGAGGCCTAATAGCATGAATGAACCCCTTTCGCTTCGCTTCAATAAGAACCCCTACAATGCCCACACATCGCAGTCCGAGATGGCGAGCGGTTTCGCGTCCTAAACGCTCATCCATTAGAAGCAATTCGGCTTTTATTTCCAACGCCAAAGCGATGGCCTCGGCTTCTCCTGTATCCAATTCCTGTTGCAGCACTTGCACAAGTTCTTTGTTGGCAACCGAGCCTTGTTTTATCCAATTGGCCGTTTTGACCGTCTCCGCCCCTGGTTGTTCGGCCCCTTCTATTACAACTTCTTGCCATACAGCTTCGGGTATAACAAGTTCGCCGTAAAGTTTATGAAGCAGATCAAGTTTGCCAATCCGTGCCAGATTTATCAGCACTGAAGAATTGCTGGCAATGTTCATATACGACCAAGTTCCTTCAATGTAGCTATATCTTCCTCATAATCTTCCAGGGTATAGTGTATGGGAATACCCCTTGCCCCCAGCAATTGTTGGAATGCCCAGGCAGCCATGTCTGCCATCTCCCGAGCCTTGCCGAAGGAAAGCTTTCCTTGCTGAAACAAATGTATAGCCAATTCGCGCTTCAATTCCTGGGGTGTCATGCGGGTAGCATGAAGTACTTCTCGCGGTATTTCGATGGAGACCTTAGAAGACATCGCTAACCTCCTTTCTTGTTTGCTGTTTACTAATTATACGACGCTATTCTGTGCAAAACAAAAAACCACATTTCTATCTGCTCTCTTCCAAACCTCTAAATCCCCGAAATGCCTGATCTTATTCTTCATCCTCTCATCTCTTCCCATCTCATCTTCAAAACTTACTCCCTCTATGCTTCCATTTTCCCCAACCCACTCCCTCCGGTTGCTTAAGCGAGCCAGAATGCTGGAATGCATGAAATTTTGCCTTTTTCAAATTCACCAAGATGTGCAATATAACCCTTTCTCACATTGTATTTTTTCATAAAATTAACCAAGCCCCGATGCGGCCTGGTAAACGATTTAACTTCAATTGGAAATAATCCCTTCCCGGTTTGATATATAAAATCAACTTCTGTTTTGTCCTTAGTGCGCCAGTAAAAAAGAGAGTCCATTTCCTTCTTTTTCTTAATTAAACCACTCAGCACCACATTCTCAAGGAGAAGACCCATATCAGTTCTGGATGTGGAATAACTCAAATCACCAACCAGATAATTTCTTATTCCGGTATCCAGCCAGTAAATCTTGTTTGCCTTCCTCACCTCCACATTCATACTCTTTGAATATGGTGGTAACATAATGATGAGAAAGGAATTTGCAAGGATTGAAATATAATTTAATACCGTTTGCCTTGATATTTCTAAATTCTTTGCAAGTTGCAATACATTTGTAAGCGAACCACTTTGGCTCGCCAGCGTTCTTGTTAAATTATTAAATTTAGTAACATCGCCAATTTTAAATAGACTTCTTATGTCTTTATATATATAGGCATTCACAATTTCGCCAAGGAATTTCTCCTTCTTTTCAAAACTATCTTCAAGCACAACTCGTGGGTAACCACCATAAATTATAAATTCATTGAAGTATCTACGATAATCATCTCGGAAAAAACGAGTTGGATCATCTTTCAGATTAAAAGGAGAAGAAGGCAATGCTTCTGCCAGTTCCTTTTTTTCTTTAAAAATAAGAAATTCTTTAAAACTCAATGGATACATGCTAAAAATCAATTTTCTGCCGACCAATGCATCGTGAAACTTCATTTTTATTCCTAATGCTGATGAACCAGTACAGATAACCTTAATCCTGTCCGAATAATGGTCAACCATAAGTTTTATAAATTTTGAGGGGTTTTTCATATAATGGATTTCATCTATAAAGACAAAAACTCTTGAATCAAAAGTGGCACCAAGTTGTGTTAAGTATTCAAGAAGATTTTGAGGACCCTGTTCAACAATATCCAGCATTCTGGGATCTTCTAAATCTAAGTAAAAAGACTTCCACTTCCTTTCAATCTCCCGCATAATTATTTTTAAGAGCGTGGTTTTACCCACCTGTCTAGAGCCGAAAATTATTATTGCCTCGCGGTCATTTATATATTTGATTACCTCATCTTTGAGGTCTCTATGATAAAATTTTTGCCCTGCCATTTGTAAATTGTAGTATACAAAGAACTCGGTTATTTGTCAATAATACATTTCCATCCGCTCTCCTGCAGACCTCTAAATCCCTTAATCCCTATCCCTTAATCCCTATCCCTTAATCCCTATCCCTTAATCCTTACCCCACTTACTCCCTCTATGCTCCCATTTGCCAAGGAATTACTAATTCATTCTCTGGGCTTCCTTCCCTTTCCTTTTATCCCAGCGCGCTGTGAAGGTGTTCCAGAATGAAAGCAAAATTAACTTAAGGTCAAGCCAGAAGTTCATATTTTTTATATACTCAAGGTCAAGCTCAAGTTTCCTGTGTGGATCGTCATCAAGATTATAGACCTGGGCAAGTCCTGTAAGTCCAGGGCGCACAGCGAGCCGCTTCTCAAATCCTGGAATCTGCTTCTCAAGCAACTTCTGCTCCTCAACCACAAGCGCCCTCGGTCCAACAAAACTCATGTCACCCTTAAG
>CAZDGM010000012.1:0-16188 GCA_964505185.1 uncultured Thermodesulfobacteriota bacterium | reverse complement strand
GCTCATAACCCGAAGGTCGGAGGTTCAAATCCTCCCCCCGCTACCAATAAAATCAGGCACCAACGATTCAACCTAAATCCTCACCAGAGTCTTCTTTAGAGCTCGATAAAAGGCTCTTAAGAGATTCCGTGGGTCAATTCCTGTAGCATTTTTTATTCTTTTAAGTGGAAAGGAATGCTTGTGCACACTACAGCCTTCTTAAACAGAAGGACTCCTTTTATAAAAAGCGCTGTTTGATTATGAAGAATATGATGCCACCACTTTTTAGGCACAAACTCAGGGAGTACAACAGTTATTACGCCATCCTTGTAAGTATTTTGTGTTTTTTCTATATATTCTATTAGTGGCTGTGTTATGGAACGATACGGTGAATTAAGTATGACAAGCTTCACCCCCATGCAATATTTCTCCCACTTTTGTTTTATTATTTCGGCTTTCCTTTCGTCTATGCATACGTGAATCGCAGTTACATCATCTGAAAGCACCTTTGCATATCTGAGTGCATTGATTGTAGCCTGTTGAAGATCCGATACCGGGATAATAACAGAGTGATGCTTGAATTCTTTTTCTCTCGGCAGACCTCTTTCGAGAGAAAGCTGCTCCGCTACAGAGATGTAGTGTTTGTGTATCTTTTGAGTCAGCAGTACAAGGGTTGGAATGGTGATAATCACTATCCATGCACCCTGGGAAAACTTTTCCACAGCGATTATGGCGAGCACCGTTCCTGTAGCAGCAGCTCCAATCCCATTTATAACAGCTCTCTTGAACCAGCCCTTTCCTTTTTCTTTTATCCAGTGTTTCACCATTCCTGCTTGGGAAAGCGTAAAGGCAGTAAAGACCCCCACTGCATAAAGAGGAATGAGCAGATGGGTCCTGCCTCTGAAGAGCATCAGAAGCAGGGCACAGAGAAGACTGAGCATAATTATACCGTTAGAGAAGACCAGTCTATCACCGCGGTTGCTTAACTGTCTTGGAAGAAAGCGATCATTGGCCATAATGGAGCAGAGTCTCGGAAAATCAGCATATGATGTATTAGCGGCAAGGATAAGTATCGATGCAGTTGCAAACTGGATTACATAATAGATAGGTCCTCCGGAAAATATCCTTCTTGCAAGCTGGGAAAGGACGGTTTCCTTTTCATTTGGAAGAATGGCGTAGTATTGAGAGGAATAAGCTATGCCCAGGGTAAGAATACTGAGAAGGAATGCCATCCATATAAGGGTAATCCCGGCGTTTTTTGCCTCAGGCACCTTGAAAGCACGAACCCCATTTGAAATTGCCTCTATTCCTGTAAGGGTGGCACAACCGGAGGCAAATGCCTTCAGGATGATAAATACAGGAAATATTCTTAAACTCGTGGCATCCGGGTTTCGATACGGAGTATAAGAAACAGAAAGTGATTTCATGAAGCTTGCTCCTATAAGTAGAAGCATGCTTCCAATAAAGAGATATACAGGGATAGTAAATACTTTTCCCGATTCCCTGACTCCTCTCAAGTTTACTACCATGAGAAATAAAATGCACAAAAGGCATAGAGTGACGGTATGCGGGCGAAGCCATGGAAATGCGGATGTAACTGCTGCAATACCTGCTGATACACTAACAGTGACAGTGAGGACATAATCAATAAGAAGTGCTGATCCCGCAATAAGACCAGGATATGTGCCGAGGTTATCTTTCGCGACTATATAAGCGCCTCCTCCGGATGGATAGGCATGGATTATATGAAAATACGAAGTCGCCACAATTGCAACAAGTATTACTATCGCAATGGCAATAGGCATTGAATAGGAAAGAAGCGCTGTGCCCCCTGCTACCAGGGCAAGCATTATCTCCTCAGTTCCGTATGCAACTGACGAGAGCGCATCCGATGAAAATACCGTAAGTCCTGTTATCTTTGAAAGTCGTTCCTGTTCTTCTTTTAACGTCTCAATAGGTTTTCCAATTAGAAAAGATTTTATGGACATATCCCTTCCCCCTGTGGTCAGCCATCCTTCTTCACTCATTATATCTATAACGACAAGTTCATGCTCCTTATGTTTGCCACAATTATATCAATTTCTATTTATCCGTGAAGCGAAGCCGCTCGGTTTCTCCCTCAGGGAAATTCATGAATTACTGTCAATCGGGTTTTAGATTCAGCATATAGCATTTGCTAAGTCCAAATATGCAAAAAGATTTCTATTGCATAATTTTAAAAAAGCTAATAGCATGCCTTCTGGTATGGAAAACAAAATGTTAGTTATCTGATAAAAAGTATTGATGAAGAAGGAATTCAATATAAAAAGGGAGATATTAGACTTAAGCGGGATTAAAGGAATAGGTCGAAAATGGGACGTTGAGATCAGGAGAAAGGAGGGTGAGGTCTCAGTAATATTATCTATTCCGGATAATGGTGAGCAGCCATCCATAAGTTCTATAATTATTATTGCCACAATTGCATACAACCTATACCTGAATGAAACACCTCATGAAATCATCAGATGGTTTTTAAGCAGGAAGGGTAGAAAGGATGAATATAAAGAAATTGCCTTCGAGATGAAGGACGGTTCCCTGTGCAATCCCAGATTTCTCTGAGGATTCTTATTTAGGGAAACAAGCCACGAATATATTCCCTAATAATTGCACTGTTAAAGCCCAGTTATTATTATAAAGATGTGCCGATATTTGTAATCCATGAACATCACGCAACCCATCTGCATTTCGATCTCAGGCTTGAAATGGATGGTGTTCTGAAATCATGGGCAGTGCCCAAGGGGCCGCCCCTGGACAGTTCCCAGAAAAGGCTCGCAATAATGGTAGAGGATCACGACCTGGATTATGCGGATTTCGAAGGGGTTATCCCTGAGGGGGAGTATGGAGCGGGTAAGGTTATAATACTGGACAGGGGAAGTTACAGGATTCTTAATGGGGATCTGAAATCAGGAAAACTGGAATTCTACCTTCATGGGAAAAAGATAAAGGGTGTTTTTGTGCTGATAAGAATGAAGGGGAAGGATAAACAATGGCTCTTCATAAAAAAGAAGGAAAGATTTAAACAGGGATAGATCGTGAGAACGGCAAATATTCTCATATGTGGTGCAGGGATAATAGGACTTACCATTGCAAGGGAGCTTTTACTCCGTGGTCATGATGGAATAATAATCTTAGAGAAGGAAGCAGAAATAGGGAGACATGCCTCGGGAAGAAACAGCGGCGTCCTTCATGCGGGGATATATTATACCCCTGACAGCTTCAGGGCAAGATTCTGTATAGAAGGAAACAACCTTATGAAGGATTACTGCAGGATCCAGGGGATCCCTCTTTTTGAGAATGGAAAGGTTATAGTAACGAAAAGTGAGGATGAGATTGCAACGCTGAAAGAGATATACGCGCGTGCTATAAAAAATGGTGCGAAGGTTGAGATTATAGATGAAAAGGAACTTAAAAGGATAGAGCCCTATGCAAAAACCTGCGGGATTGCGATCCATTCACCCCTTACAGCAGTTGTTGATCCGCTTAGTATAATGTTTCAGCTGGAAAAGGAGATACAGGATTCGAGAAGGGGGTCTATTCTGAAGAGATGCAGATTCATGGGATTGAAGGAATCCAGAAGGGCAATTACAGATCTTGGGGAGATAAGATTCGAATTCTTTATAAATGCGGCGGGTGCATACAGTGACAGGGTTGCGCATATGTTTTCTCTTGGAAGAAAATACAGAATACTTCCCTTCCAGGGCACATACAGGAAGCTCAATGAGAGGAAAAGGCACCTCATAAAAGGGAACATCTATCCTGTTCCCGACCTCAGAAATCCCTTTCTTGGCGTTCACATTACAAAGGCAATCGATGGTTCTGTATACATAGGACCAACAGCAATTCCTGCATTCGGAAGGGAGAACTACGGATTTTTAAGAGGCATTGAATTTGAGGTTTTTGAAATTGCATACAGGGATATCGTATTATTCTTCACAAATAAGGGATTCAGGAAGGTCGCACTAACAGAGCCGAGAAAATACGTAAAGAGTTATTTTTTCCAGGACATCGAGAAACTTGTTGAAGGGATAGAGATCGAAGACATAAAACCCTCAGAAAAGATTGGTATCCGTCCGCAGCTTGTTGACTGGGAAAGGAAGGAACTTGTTACAGATTATCTTATACTCAGGGATTCAAACAGCATTCATATACTGAATTCCATTTCGCCCGCCTTTACAAGTTCAATGGCATTTGCAAGGTATATTGCAGACATGATGGAAGCGGCATCTTGACATAAATAATATGTTAATTTATATTCTCATAAACTCAAAAGAGGATGAAATATCTTATCAATCCCGATGCTATTCATATATTAAGGAACTTCCCATACCTTGGTCTGTTTATCTTTCTCATACTCGGTGGTATAGGATTTCCCTTTCCTGAAGATGCTGTTCTCATAATATGTGGTTTTCTCATTTCAACTGATGTGATAAGTCCTGTTCCTGCAGTTGTCGTTGTTTATTCAGGATTGATGATTGCTGATTTTTCGCTTTTTCTAATCGGAAAGAGATATGGAAGAAGACTCATTCACCATGAAAGATTTCGAAAGGTAATCTCGGCCGAAAAAATATCCCTGCTTGAGGAAAAATTTAAGAGGATCGGTGCGCTCTTAATCATGCTTGGAAGACATGTAATAGGTTTGAGAACGCAGATATTCCTTGTTGCAGGCCTTATGGGGATGCCAGCGCTTAAATTCATTATTGTTGATGGTATAACATCACTTATAACAATGGTTATCATGATAGGTGTAGGTTATGCAGGGGGTCACAGTATTGAGGTGATAAGGAGGGATATCAGCAGGATTGAACATCTTGCAGTTGTTATTTCAGTTTTGGTGGTCACAGCCCTTATCGTTTTTATTTACTTTAACTGGAGGCGGAAAAAAGACTTCCACTGATTCTGCCTCATCTCCCTGACCCACTTTTCAAAAAACTGATCAAGCAGGGTGACTTTGCCGATGGGCATATGCCCATAGAATATGGAAAGTTGCTTCTTAGCCTCCCATTCAGGCTCCCCATCCATGACAACCTTCCATATTGCTGCAGCAAGTCCTGATCTGTCAGCTCCATCCTTGCAGTGGATAAGAACAGGCTGAGGCGCGGCTCTGAATATCTCTATGAGTCTGTTTACCTCCTCCATCTTCGGTTCTCGCGTTGCAGAAAGCGGGATATCATAATGGTTGATTCCATACTGCCCACAAAGGGTGATTTCATCCCTGTACCATCTTGCTTCTTTTTTGCCACCTCTCAGGTTTATAACGCTTCTTATTCCGTATTTTTTTATGAAATGCTCGAGCTGAGTTTTATTGAGCTGTGCTGATCTGTATGCCTTTCCTGCTGTTATCTCATGAAAATTGCCCGAGTCTCGGACAAACATGACAAAGCTTCCTGTGATATAGATTACCGAGAGGATGACTGCAGCAGTTATCTTTAATAACGATCTTTTCTTTTTCATTCCTGGGGATTCATTACTAAATGGCTCCATGTCCTGAGAGGACACCGAAGAAGACAGCAAGGAGGCTCAATATGAGGACGAACCAGTGAAAGATGCTCATTCTCCGAAAGACTTTTGCTGTGTCCGGGCGATCCGTTTTTTTAAACATAAGCTCGAAGATCCTTCTTTCAAATGTGAGGATGAAGATGTAAATGAGCCAGACAACAAGCATGAGTGTAACACCAATTCCTCTACCTGTGAAAAGCAGCCTGCGCATTCCTGTAAGATAAAGGAGTATGAAGCCTGATATTCCTGCAATCCATGCGTAGATCCTTGCCTGCCTTGCAAATCGGTTCTCCACACGCTGAAAGAGCATGATCTTCTGCATGGGATCTTCAAGTCTTAAAAGAAGGGGGAAGACTATTATGGTGACGAATGCAACTCCACCTATCCATATGACAACTGTTGTTACATGAATTGCAGTAAGTATGGGGATGAGCATATCCCTATTTTCCCTTATTCTTCATTTTGATTTCTATGATATTCATCATATTTGTAAGATTCTCGGAAAGATCTCCAATGCCATCCCTGTTTCTGATCATTCACCAACTTTTAGCCATACAACGGCATTAACAGGCATTGTGTAAATGAATTATATGCAATCTTCGGAAATTTTGAAAGGATATTTGACATTTTTGATAATCCTGTGAGAATATACAGGGATTGAAATCTGAAGAAAGGTGCATAAATATGGTAGAGTTCGGACTTATCATAATCCTAATACTTGTTCTTCTTTTACCATTTCTCTTACACAGAGTGGAGGAAAACCTCGAGATTTTTTTATTTGTTATGGGTATCCTTTCATGTCTTATAACAGGCAGTATGGATTATCATATAATAAGAGAAGCGATCATTGAACCATGGAAGATAACGGTTGCTGTTTTTCTCTCAGGACTCCTTTTCAAATTTACAAGGCACTACTTAAGACAATCCATAGAGAAGATCCTTGAAGTGATGCCGGAGCCTCTTTTCATATCTCTTGTTGTTGTTATCCTCGGGCTCTCCTCGAGTATAATAACTGCCATTATTGCATCCCTTTTCCTCGTCGAGATAATAAGTGCAATGAAATATGAGAAGTCTTACGAAACAAAGATTATCGTGATTTCTTGTTTCTCCATAGGGCTTGGCGCAGCACTCACCCCCATTGGAGAGCCACTTTCCGCTATTGCTATTGCAAAGCTAAAGTATCTTCCGCATGTGGATTTTTTCTACCTCTTCAGATTGCTCGGGGTTCTTATTTTATCTGCAATTCTCATCCTTGCCCTGATTGCATACTTCATTAAGGGGAGGGAGACAAAGAGAACCCTTGGAATTGCTGAGGAGGAGGAAACTTATTTAGGTGTAACTGTAAGGGCAGCAAAGGTGTATCTTTTTGTGATGGCACTCATATTTCTCGGCAAAGGCTTTACACTTATTATAGACAGATATATTATCTTTCTTCGCCCCAAGATGCTTTACTGGATAAACATGGTTTCAGCCATACTTGACAATGCGACCCTCACGGCAGCGGAGATAAGTGATAAGATGACCGACTCTCAGGTAAAAAGTATCCTTATGGGTCTTCTCATAAGCGGGGGGATGCTGATTCCGGGAAATATCCCCAATATCATCTGTGCCAGTAAGTTAAAAATAAAGAGTAAGGATTGGGCACGGACCGGTGTTCCCATCGGACTCATGATGATGGTGATATATTTTCTGATTATCTTTTATCTCCTCTAATCGGCTCTTCTGTTTAAAAGAAGACACCCAACTCTTTCTTGACCCTTATCAGGGAGTCAAGATATGATCTGATGCAAGTGCAACTCAATAGAGGGCGCGATATGCTGCAATATGATGCTAAAAGTATACAATTCCAAGGAGCTGAGCCTTGCTGGAAAACAAGAAAAGAAACTGTATTGATAAGATATGCACAAGGACAGTATGTGAATAAGAAGTGTGGAGAATTGATTATAAATCATACAAATCAAAGGCAGAGGCATTAAGGCTTACGAGGAATGCCATGAAGCCAAAATATCCATCTCCCTTCTACTGGGCAGTGTTTATAATGCACGGTGAGGGATAGAGAAGAGATTTTATCTATTAGGTATTTTGTGGTATTCTTGTAAATAAGGTAACAAGGAGGTGAGTAGGTATGGATAAAATACTTGACCGTATTACTGTCAATCCTGATATTTGCAATGGACAACCAACTATTCGCGGGATGCGTATTACCGTTGCATTTGTTCTTAAACTGCTTGCATCAGGAATGACCCATGAAGATATTCTGAACGCCTATCCTGAGCTTGAAAAAGAGGACATCCTTCAGTGCATTGAATATGCTGCATGGCTTGCTGGAGATTATTATCGTCCACTTCCTGTTGGTGCTGAATAAGAATTATGAAACTGAAATTAATAGCAGATCTCAATATTTCTCCACTTACAGTTAAAGAATTAAAAGATAAGGGTTATGAGATTATTCGTGTTACAGAAAAACTTTCAGCAACGGCATCCGATAGAGAAATCATTCAATTAGCATCCGAAGAACAGGCTGTTATTATTACACAGGATATGGATTTTTCTGCGATTATAGCTCAGAGTAGACTCAGAAGACCAAGCATTATTTCCCTTCGTCTTGAGAATGTTAAACCTGATAGAATTTCAAAACTTTTAATATCAGTTATCCCGTTAGTTGAAAAGGAACTTGCTGAGGGAGTAATTATATCAATAGATGAAAAGGGATATCGTATTAGAAAATTGCCTGTATTTTAAATTTTTATTAGTTTTAGAGTTAGCTTAAATCATTCAATTCAAAGGCATAGGCATTGAGGCTTACGAGGAAAGCCATTTGGAAAGGTTCGTGCATTAAAGGATGTGGCTGACTATAATATGCTGGAGTTTGCACGCGCTGACATGACCAGTACGATTGTGTTAAAATTATCCAATGGAGAGGGCTCCGTTGAGAGATTTTCTATCAGTCTTACTTAAGAAGGAAAAGATATGCAGGATGTTCTTTGTTATCCTCCTTCTCTCTGCAATTTTAGTTTTACATAAGCTTATATCATCTCACTCTCCGCTCTCCCACAGTCTCTTCTGCATATTCATCATATTATCATCTTTCTGGTTCAGGCTAAAAGGAGGTCTGGTATCCTCAGTTATCGCTTCTATTTTTTATGCCCCTCGCCTTCTGTTCATAAGGAGTATGAATACTCCTGAAGTTCTTAGTCAATTTGCCGAAATCCTTATGTTCCTTGCTATCGGAACCTTAACAGGCACCCTTTCTGAAAGGCTGGAATCAGAAAAGGAACAGCTCAGGATTCAATCGGAGAGGATATCTCAGATTCAAAGCCAGCTCAGGCATGCAGAGAGGCTTAGCATTCTCGGTGAGATTTCCGCATCAATTGCCCATGAGATAAGGGGTCCGCTTGCAAATGTGAAAGGGGCAGCTGAGATACTTATGAAGGAATACCCATCCGGAGGAGATGGGCGGGAGTTTCTGGATATCCTGCTAAAGGAGGTAGAAAGACTTGGCAGGGTTACCGATGCAATACTTAAGAGTGCAAAGCCGGCGCTCGGTAATTTTAAAAACTGTGATATAAACGAGCTTGTAGGCTCCTCATTGTATCTTACTGCGCTGAAGGCAAGAAAGAGCGGCATTTCAGTTCGCTTTAACAGGGGTGATCTTCCTGAGATCCTTGCTGATGCTGATTCACTGAGACAGGTATTTATAAACATCATTGAAAATGCCATCGATGCCATGGAAGGAGGTGGATCACTTACTGTGAACACCTCATTGAATGAGTCCAGGGATGGTCATAAATTCATCGAAATAACTTTTAGTGATACGGGCGAGGGTATCGATAAGGAGTCGATTAAAAAGATTTTCCAGCCCTTCTTTACAACTAAAACTCATGGAACTGGACTGGGACTTGCCATTTCCAGGAGGATCGTTGAAAAGCATGGAGGGATGATAACTGTTGAGAGTGAAAAGGGAAAGGGTAGCACCTTCAGGGTGATCATTCCTGTAGATGGAAACAAGATACGGAGCGGGGATTAAATGGCGGAGAGAGTGCTTATCATTGATGACGATGAAAGCTTGCTGAAGATTATGGAACATCACCTCACAAAGGAGGGGATGGATGTTACCATTGCATTGACAGGAGAGGAGGGGCTTTCAAAATTCAAGGATGGTGAGTTTTCTGCAGTTATCACAGACATAAAGCTTCCCGAGATGGATGGTATGGAGCTTCTTTCACGGATAAAGGCTTTATCCCCTGAAACACCTGTTATCGTGATAACTGCATATGCCACGGTTGAGATGGCGGTCGATGCTATGAAGAAGGGTGCCTTCGATTACATAACAAAACCATTCAACAGGGATGAATTTGTACTACTTATGAAAAGGGCTATAAGGTTGAGAGCCCTTGAAAGGGAAAATATAAGGCTAAGAAGTGAGCTTATAGAGAAGTTCAGCTTTGAGGATATCATTGCTGTTTCTGATAAGATGAGGAAGGTTATATCACTGGTAAAGGAAGTTGCGGCATCGGATGCAACTGTGCTTATAACAGGTGAAACAGGAACAGGAAAGGAGCTTGTTGCTCGTGCAATACACTATAACAGCCCGAGAAGGAGCGGTCCATTTGTTACTGTTAATTGTGCTGCCATCCCTGAAAATCTTCTTGAAAGCGAACTTTTTGGACATCTCAGGGGTTCTTTTACCGGTGCAACAAGGGATAAAAAAGGGAAGTTTGAAGTAGCGGATGGGGGAACTATATTTCTTGATGAAATAGGTGAGCTTCCACTTTCGCTTCAGGCAAAGATTTTGAGGGTTATTCAGGAAAAGGAGATCGAGCCTGTAGGTGGTACGAAGGCAAAAAGGATTGATGTGAGAATCATATCTGCTACAAATACTGATCTTGAAAAGGCTGTTGTTGAGAGGCGATTTCGCGAGGACCTTTACTGGAGGCTCAATGTTATTCCTATAAGTATCCCGCCACTGAGGGAGAGGATTGAAGATCTACCGGCGCTTCTGTTTCATTTTCTAAAAAAATTCATGAAGGGAAGGGATATATCAGTCAGCAACGATGTTATAGAGTGTCTGAAAAGATATGAATGGCCAGGAAACGTAAGGGAGCTTGAAAATCTCTGTGAAAGGATAGCGATATTCAAGAGAGACACTCACATAACACTATCTGATATTCCGGATGATTTTAAGAGAAGGGTCTATGGTTCAAGGACAAGAGTTCTGAATATTCCTGAAGAAGGTTGTTCGTTGCAGGAGATTGAGGGGGAAGCCATTTTGAATGCACTTATAAAAAATAATTGGAATAAAACAAAAGCAGCGCAATTTCTTAAAATTCCCCGTCACATACTTCTCTACAAGATAAAAAAACACAGAATCGAAAAATGATCAGGGAGGTTCGCAATGTATCCGGGAATTAAGGGAAAAACTGTAATTATTACAGGTGGAAGCAGAGGGATAGGAGCTGCATGTGCAAGATTGCTCGGCCGCTATGGTGCAAATGTTATTGTGAATTATATTCGAAACAGGAATGCAGCTGAAAGGGTTTTGAATGAAATAAGAAATGAGGGAGGAAAAGGTATAATTATTCAGGCCGATGTGAGAAGCAGGGAGGATGTTGAAAGGATGGTTGAAATAACAATGAGTGAATTTGGAAGCATTGATGTTCTCGTAAACAATGCAAACATAGATTTTCCAATAAAGCCATTTGTTGAGCTTACATGGGATGAGATACATTCAAAGATAACAGGTGAGATGGCAGCATTATATAACTGCTCCCGCGCAGTTCTTAAGCATATGATGGAAAGAAGAAGCGGAAAGATCATCTTTATAAGTAGCGGTCTTTCGCGTCATCCTGGATACGGGTTTGCAGCTCATGCTGCCGCAAAAGCGGCAATGGACGGCATCGCAAGGGTTATGGCAATGGAACTTGGACCTTACGGGATAACAGTAAATGTTGTCGGACCGGGTCTTGTTCTTACAGATGCAACTGCCTGGCAGCCGAAGGAGTGGCATGACAGGGTAAGGGAGATGACCCCTCTTAAAAGGATAGGGGAGCCAATAGACGTTGCAGGTGTGGTTTTGTTTCTTGCATCCTCAATTTCAGACTTTATAAATGGTCAGTACATCCCTGTTAATGGTGGGATATTTATGATTTAGGCTCTCTTTTTAAATTAGTATTTTAGCTTATCCATTCATAGTGTCCTTTTTTCTCTTTGTATCTTTGGGTCGTGCAATTATCATATTGGGACGTTATCAGGAATTCCTCAGGTGGAAGGGCAGATTTGATGAAGGACTGGCTTGATGTTTTAATAATTGGGGTTAAAATCTATTTAAATGGGTAAGCTAAGGATCGCAGTAATAGAAGACGATCCAGATATAAGGAGGCTTCTGGAAGAGTGGTTGATAAGGGATTCCCATGAGATTTTAACATTGAGCAATGCCATCGAGATTCAAAAATATCTCGGGGAATTCAGGCCTGATGTTGTTATCCTTGACAACAGACTCCCTGGAAAATCGGGAATGGAAGCACTTGTAGAGATAAAGTGCACGGATCCGCTTGTTGAAGTAATATTAATCACAGCTTATTACACTATTGAAGAGGCTGTAAAATCAATAAAACTCGGGGCATACAACTATATACCGAAACCTGTACCTATGGAAAAACTCCTTGGTGACATAAATGAAATCAGAAAGATCAGATCCCTTCGATCTATGACCGGCGATCTTGAGAGGAGGATCGTTGAGAGATATGAATTCTCTGGAATGGTTGGCAGAAACCCTGCTATGCTTGAACTCTTCTCACTTGCAAAAAGGGTTGCACCCCACTTTTCAACCGCACTCATCACAGGAGAAACGGGGACCGGAAAGGAACTGCTTGCAAGGGCACTTCATATGATGAGTCCAAGAGCAGGGGGTCCATTTGTTGTTTTTAACTGCGCTGCCTTACCGGAATCTCTTGCAGAAAGTGAACTCTTTGGATTTGAAAAGGGCTCCTTTACAGGCGCCTTTCAGGCAAAGCCGGGGCTTTTCGAGATAGCTCAGGGTGGGACAATTTTTCTTGATGAAATAGCTGAAATGCCTGTGTCCCTTCAGGCGAAACTGCTGAGAGCAATAGATGAAAGGGAGATAAAACGAATTGGTTCAACAAAACTGATAAACCTTGACATAAACATCATTCTTGCAACAAACAGAGATTTGAGAAAGGCGATACAGGCGGGATCGTTCCGTGAGGATCTTTATCACAGGATAAACATAATAGAGTTTTTCATTCCTCCATTAAGGGAGAGAAAGGATGATATTCCACTCCTGTACATGCACTTTCTCGAAAATTTTAACAAAAAATTCAACAGGAATATAAAGGGTGCATCACTTCCAGTGAAGAAATTTTTTATGGAATATCACTGGCCGGGCAATGTCAGAGAACTTAAAAATGTGATAGAGAGGGCTGTTATGGTTGCGGATGAAGATTTCATCTTGATGAGGCATCTGCCCTCATACATGCTTCAGGAAAAAAGGGAGGAGAGCGAGATGGAAGAAGGAAGGATCATCTCCCTTGATGAGGCAGAAAAGATCCATATAGAAAAGATTCTTAGAATTACTGAGGGCAATAGACAGAGAGCTGCCTCCTTGCTCGGGATAAGCAGGACATCCCTTTACAGGAAGATGAGGAAGCATGGGCTTATCTGAATGATGTCTCAATTCCATTCAGGAATGACTCGTTTGTATCAAAAAAGAACACACGCCTGAATATAAAGGATAAACATCCCTATATTATAGCCATCTTTTCAGCCATAAGAGATCAATTTTCTGGTATGAGTTTTGCACTATCAATATGCAGAATATAATAAAAACTTAACAGCATTGAGGTAAAATATGGAGCTTTACTGGGAGATTCCAAGAAAAAAGGCGTTTTTACTTTTAAGATGGGTTCTTATAATCGTTGCATCTTACTTTGCTCTCTTTTCAGACAGATATGTCATGCATGCAGGAATTAAGGAATTTCTGATAATACTGTTCCTCCTTTCCAACATCGCACTTGCATATATCCCTGAAAGGATGCTTGACAGTAGGCCATTCGTTTACACGATTGTTATTGTTGATGTGCTTTTTATAAGCATACTTATATACCTCTCAGGTGGAATGAAAACAGACTTCTACATAGCATACTTTTTCATCATGATGTTATCCGCAATCAGTGGAGACCTCAAAAATGTTTTTATAACCTCGGGTATCGTATCACTGATGTATGGCATTATATTCTATACGCTCAATCCAGAAATAGGCATTCTTAATCCTTCTTATCTCATGAGAGTGCCTTTCTTATTTGTTTGTGGTATATTTTACGGCATTTTTGTTAAACAGATTTCACTGGAAGAATCAAAGATAAGATCTCTTGAAAAGAAACTCGAGGAGGGGAAGAGAAGGTGGGAGATGACATTTGATGCTGCTACAGATATGATATTTATCGTTGATAATGAATTTAACATCATAAGGGCAAACAGGATGGCAGCAGTGTTTACCGAAAGGGATGTAAATACCATCATCGGTATGAACATCTTCGAACTTATTTTCGGTAGCAGGGAAAGGCCGGAGTATAATATGTTCAGGGAGAAGTTAATACAGGGTAAAGGATATACGGCTGAAGTTGATGTAAAAGATACAGCAAGTATTTTTAGAGTAACGATGCTTCCTCTGAAAGATAACCATGGTATCCATGGCGCAACATTCTATATAAAGGATATAACGGAGATGAAGGAGCTCGAAAAGAAATATTTCCATCATGAGAAGCTCAAGCTTCTCGGAAAGGTTTCGATGAACATAGCGGAAGATTTTAAGACAGTATTGAATATCCTTGAAAGGGAGTTCCAGGCAATTGAGGGGGCACTTGACCAGAAGAAATTTTCTACAGTACTATTCAAGATAAGAAATACACTGAGCTATGGACGGAGGATAATATTAGAGCTTGAAGAGATGGGTGAGAAATACGGCCGTAGGGAGTAAAAAGGGGACATGCTGATAATAATCCGTCCGACGAGAGGTCTTCGCTTTCTTGATCTAAGGGAGATCTGGCATTACAGGGAACTCCTCTACTTCCTCACATGGCGTGATATAAAGGTAAGATACAAGCAGACAGCTATCGGTGTTACCTGGGCTATCCTTCAGCCCCTTGCCCTTATGCTCGTATTTACACTTTTTTTCGGAAAACTGGCAAAGATTCCATCCGAAGGTCTCCCATATCCGATTTTTGCATACACAGCACTTCTTCCCTGGCAACTCTTCTCAAGGGCAATTACTGAATCCACAAACTCACTTATCACAAACCAGAGGCTCATCACCAAGATCTACTTCCCGAGAATCATCGTCCCCCTTTCCACGATCCTTTCTGCACTCCTTGACTTCATCATTGCATCAGGTATGCTTATAATCCTTATTGTAATTTACGGCATAAGGCCAGGATGGGAAACTGTGTTCTTGCCCTTCTTCACACTCCTCCTCCTTATTACCTCACTCGGTGTGGGTTTCTGGCTTTCAGCCATAAATGTGGAGTACAGGGATGTCCAGTATATTATCCCATTCCTGAACCAGTTCTGGCTATTCCTGACCCCTGTTGTCTATCCCAGTGCCCTTGTCCCGGAGCGCTGGAAGATCATATATGGACTTAACCCGATGGTTGGTGTAATAGAAGGATTCCGCTACTCACTCTTAGGGAAAGGAGCGGGGCCTTCACCATCGCTCTTAATCTCTGCCCTTGTGGGTATCTTCCTCTTTATAACAGGCATAATATGGTTCAGGTACAGGGAGAGGAGTTTTATAGATATGATGGGGTAGTGGGTTAACGATGGGTGATATTGCGATCCGTGTTGAAAACCTATCAAAGCGTTACAGGGTTGGAGAGCGCGCTCCCTACAGGACCCTTCGTGATACTCTTGCGGATGCCATATCCTCCCCCTTTCGTGCCCTTTTTAAATCAAAGCGCCCTCTCCCCAATCCCTCTTACATCTGGGCACTTAAAGATGTCTCCTTTGAAGTGAAACAGGGTGAGGTGGTGGGCATTATTGGACGCAATGGGTCAGGGAAGACCACACTTCTTAAGATCCTTTCCCGAATAACGGAGCCCACAGAAGGCTATGCAGAGATCCATGGCCGGGTTGGTTCGCTTCTTGAAGTAGGCACGGGATTCCACCCGGAGCTCACAGGGCGCGAAAATATATACCTCAATGGCGCCATCCTGGGAATGAAAAAGAAGGAGATCGAGCGTAAATTCGATGAGATCGTGGCATTTGCCGAGGTGGAGAAGTTCATCGACACCCCGGTTAAATACTACTCAAGCGGGATGTTTGTGCGCCTCGCCTTCGCTGTTGCTGCTCACCTGGAGCCGGAGATATTGCTTGTGGACGAGGTGCTGGCAGTGGGAGATGCCGCCTTCCAGAAAAAGTGCCTGGGCAAGATGGGGGAGGTGGCGAGGGAAGGACGGACGGTGCTGTTTGTGAGTCATAATATGGGGGCGATCAATCGGCTATGCCGTTGGGGGATGTGGCTGGATGAAGGGCGGATCCAAATGACAGGACCTGCCGAGAGCGTGGTTGCAGCTTATTTATCCACCGGCACTGAGGCAGAGGGCGAACGCCGATGGGAAAACTTAGAAGAGGCACCTGGAAATGAGAAGATTCGTCTGAGGG
>CAZDGM010000011.1:0-38254 GCA_964505185.1 uncultured Thermodesulfobacteriota bacterium | reverse complement strand
CTTTTTCTTCCTGCTGTCTTCTTATCTCTTCTTGTCTTTGTCTTTCAATTTCCTGCTGTGAAGGACCTGGGGGAGCAAAAAGGTCGCTAAAATCAAAAAGTGAATTAAATAAGGGCTGAAGGATGCTTTGCATCATCATTAGTTGCATCTGTTGTTCGGGTTTTAGGCCGGGGGAGGGACCAGTTTTTCGGGAAGGAGTTGGAGCTTGAACTGGTTCTTCAGTTTCATCTTCAACGCAAATAGAGGCGCAAATTTGTGGAGTAGTAGAATGAGTAGGATAAAGAGGGTTTGGACTACATTTTCTCTCGTATCTTACACATTTCTGAGCAAACACCTCACTGACAAAACTAAATAGTATCAAAAATGATAAAATACTGATTTTTAATTTCTTTATTCCCATATCACACCTCATTACTCTCTTTTATAACAATTTTGCAGTAGTTCTTTGCACTTTTTATAATCTTCAAAAGCCTTTTTATGTTCTTCCATCCAGAAATTTGCTCTTTCTGGATCGGTCACTTTATACAATCTTTCCATCTCGTCTTCTAATAATTTGACTTTAATTAACGACAACATAGTGTTATAGACCCTATATAAATTACTGATGATAGGCGTAACCTTTATCAGCCCTTGCTTAAAGCGTGATAATTTTTCTCCGTTTTTTTCTAACTCTTTAGCCAATAATTCTAATTCCTTTGCCTCTTGCTCAAGTCCAGCGACAAGGAGATCAGATTGGACATCTTTAAATTCTTGAGAGTCAAGGATATTGATTACATTAAGTTCTTCTCTTGCAGATTGCTCCATAGATTCACAATCATTTAACATACCTTCAAAATCAGATTTAATCTTACCCATAATTTCCCCGGCAAATTCAGCAGACCCTAAAGAAGGTATACTTGTTTCTATTAGTAAAATCTTCTCCTTATTTTTCAGATACTGGCTATGCCAAAAACCTTCCTTCCTTCGTATTACATCACCCAGCTTCCATAGCAATTTTTTTTTGTATATTAACTCGCATAGTTTTTTCTGCGGTTTGGATTTATTAACAACGCAATCTTGAGCAATTTTTGACAATCGTCCAAGAAATATATATAAATTTTCCTGCACTTTTATTGCATCAAGAAACTCAGGAGCTAAAGGAAGAATTTCTTCAAGAATCATATTTTTGGCTGTCCTCAATTCCTCTTCAGCCTCTTTTTGGATCTTTTCAAAATCTTTTACTGCCATTTGTGATTCTTTTATATAATTCATCAGATGATTTCTTGCCTGTTCGTATTTTAATTTTTTCTCTTCGCACAATTCTGAAAGCTTTTCATAGTTTTTTTGTTTCATGATGTTTACTATGCTATTTAGATAAGCTATCTGTTTTTCAACTTCTTCTTTGTTCTTTTTATGCTCTTCTTTTGCTTTTTTTGCCTTTTCATAAGCTTCCTCAGCTACTTTTCCTGCCTTCTCGTTTCCCTTTGCTCTCGCAAGCAATATAATCTCTTGGGCTCTCATCATGGTAATATCACTTTCCCTTATATTTTTTTCTGATTCATCACGTATTTTATTTAGCCTTGCCAGCCTTTCTTTTAAGAAGGATATATTACATCCTTCGTGGATCATAGGTTTTGGATCAGGTATGCTCTGAGAAAACACCTCAGTGATAAAACCACATAGTATTAAAATGGATAAAACACATAGCCCCAGCATCTTCGCTCTCATATCACACCTCGTATTCACACATCGTTCTTTTGCATCACTGGTGTTCGATAAAAAATTAGCATAAGGTTTGGCCCTCTGTCAAAAGAGATAAAACAACGATATGAAATTGCCAGAGCTGAGAAAGAAGGAGTTGCCGAAAGGCTTCTCCTGAGTTGACAAAAGTAGCTTCTTTCTGATAAAGAAGTTATAATTCCAAGGTCTGCCGGAGTGGTGGAACTGGAAGACGCGCCGGACTCAAAATCCGGTGGGAGCCAATCCCGTGGGGGTTCGATTCCCCCCTCCGGCATAAATCTTCAGAATATTTCATTTCAAGCAGTAACAAGGAGTTTTCCTTTTTCATTTGGTAAAACATGCGGAATGTTATATTACAATGCCTCCTCCTGGATCTAAAAAAGATGATACAATATTTTTAATCATCAGAAATTAGGCATTAAAAATAAGGGGATGAAGATCTACAGAAAATTTATTTTTCATGGTAGTTTGAAGGAATTAAGAAGTTTCCTCAAATCATTGAAAGCAAGGAGAATAAAATACTGCTGTGTAGTGGAAGGCAAAGGAAAATACGGGATATATGTAAAGAATGGTGACGTATGCACCTTTAAAGATACATTCAAGAATCTTTTTTACAGATAGCAATGGGAACGAAGGACCGGAATCAAGCATATCATCATTGAGGCCATTTGTGAATGATTATTTCCCAGGGAATTGATAATTGAAAATTCAAGATTCAGGGCCTGACCCCATTAAAGCTATCATCAGTAAGTGTAATAGTGGTGAGCAAAGTTAAGGTTTCAAAAATAAGGGATTCCATAAGGAAAAAATACAGGGATGTTTCTGTTTCACCCTGCGGGAAGTTCAGGTATCCAACAGGAATAGAGGGTCTTAAGTTTCTCGGGTATGATCTGTCGATCCTTGAGGATATGCCGGACAATATATTTGAATACTTCTGCGGTGTGGGAAATGTTTTTAAGGCCGGAAAATTGGAGAAAGGAGAAGCGATTCTCGATGTTGGTTGCGGTTCAGGTTTCGATCTGATATATGCATATGTCCTGGCCTCTGGTGATGGTATATTCTGCGGTATCGATCTTACATATGAGATGATTGAAAAGGGAAAAAGGATTTTGAAATTAATTAAAATTTCAGATATCCATCTCTCTGTTGCTTCTTCAGAGGAGATCCCTTTCAGGAAAAACACCTTCGATCTTGTTATATCAAATGGGGTGATTAATCTCTCCCCGGAAAAGGAGGGGAGTTTCAGTGAGATCTACCGTATTCTTAAAAAGGGGGGAAGGCTCCAGCTTGCCGATATCGTCCTGAAGGAGCGTTTACCCCGGGAAGTATCAGGAAGCCTGGAGGCATGGTCAGACTGAATTGGTGGTGCGATCCCGGTCAGGGATCTAATAACTATCATTGAAAAAACAGGATTCGTTGATATTTCATATCATGGAGAAACTGGAATAAAAACATCCGAATTCACCACTGCTGTGTTATTAACAGCCAGGAAGTCCATCTAATCAGTAAATGAGTTGATAAACTCAATAACCCTTCTTCTTGCATGTGGGTTGTTAAGTCCCTGTATGTGATCTGCATCAGGGACTATGAGGAGTTCCTTTATTCCTTTTGCCTTTTCATAGAGGATAAGGCTATGATAGGGGGGAACGATTCTGTCATTTTCACCATGGATTATGAAGACAGCAGAAGGGTGGAGTTTATCTATCCATATTTCAGGGCTGTATGTATCAGTGATAAGAAACTGGATAATATAACTCATGGGAAATGTCAACATAAATTCGGAGGCTTTTTCTCTCGCTATTCGTCTATATGATGAAAAGGGACTGTCAAGTATTAATGCCTTTATGTGTGATTTATATTTTGATGTTGCTACGGTATATACAGCAACAGCAGCGCCGAGACTCTGACCAAGAACGAATACATTTTTCAGGTTTATCCCCGCTATTTCAAAGGTCTTCTCAAGGGCAGCTTCGGCATCGAGATGGATGCCATGGATGCTTGGAACTCCCTCTGATTTTCCATAACCCCTGTAGTCAAAACTGAATATGTTAAACCCTTCATCAACAAGCCAGGTAACCCCATTTATATGGGTGCTAATATTTTCGGCATTTCCATGGAGATGAAAGATTGTTCCTCTGTCATACCCTTTTGCCCTTAACAGCCATCCATGGAGCTTAAATCCATCCGATGTTTGAAGGTAAATATCCTCAGGTGAATATTTTTGAACATGGGGAGATAGCCTCAGCTCTTTTTCCGGATAGAAGAAAAATGATTCACATCCGGTGATCAGTAATAGCATAATTACGATAAGATTGTTTTTTCCCTTCATTCAGAAATATATGTTTAAACTTAATCTTGCTTCCCTGAGCGTGTGAGAAAACTCATGTCTTCCCATAAAAGAAATATTCAGACTGGATCTCTGTGAGAGACGAACTATATGATCAAGAAAGATTTCATAAAGTTCATGTGTATCAGCGGGCCCATAGAACATAGATCTTGCCGAAATATTGATTGCAAAGTTTTTTGAAAATTTTTTAATAGTTCCAAACCCCACACCGCCCCCTAATGTATAATCGTCCTTGAGCCTTTGACCTAACTGTAATTCTGTTTCGAATAATGAGTAGATGAGACCGAATATGTTATTTTTGTATGCGAATCCCGCTCCAAAATTTGCATGATAAACATGATGCTCCATGTTATCAGGAAATATCTTCTGTTTCATTCCTGTTTTTACCTTCCATGATATTGGCCTGAAGATATTATCCCTTGGTGATAAGGAGAGGATATCGATTGCCCTTATTTCTCTGAGCTCAAGGTTGTCATTTGCCTGATGCCTTGTTGTAATGCCCATAAAAACAATCTGGGATCCCTCAGTAAAGCCGTTCTGAGGATCGGTTAGTTCATGATAGGCGGGTCTTATCTGGAATTCCTGAAAGAATCTTTCATTGCTGAAACCTAATCCGATGGAGATCCTTCCAGGAAGATGCCCTTTGTATGGTTTTTCAGGAACGGGAAATTCATAGGGCTTTTCAGAATATCCACCGGCTTCGCTTCTTGCCTTAAGCGCATCGAGGTAAAGCCTCTGATACTCTTCCCTCCTTATCTCCTTTTTGTTGTATCTGTAGTGTATGATTTCTATGGCAAGATCGAGGATCCTTTTTACTTCCTCATCACTGAATCTTGCGAGGATCCTCCTGTCAACCCCTCTTCTTGAAATCTCAACAGCTTCAATCTGTGCATCGCTGCTGATAAGTGATGCAATGTATTTGATCCTTGATCCCTGCGATGGTCTGTAATGCACACTTTCAACAAGCCCTGAATCAATAACAGCCCTCAGGGTATCAATCGGAATGACCCATCTTCCGAATTTTCCGGTAAGATCCAGTGATGGGCGTGCTGCCTCAATAAGAAAGAGGAGGTTGTATGAGCAGTTTTCATCAAAAAAGTAGTAATATGAATAGATGTCCCTTAACTCCCAGAGGTGCATGACCATCATCCTTACCTCGTCTTCGGATAGATTCAGTTTGAACTCCCACATGTCCCTGTGTTCCATGTCACTGTACTCCTTGACCTTTTCATAATAAGGAAGAACGGAGAAGAAACCCTTATAATAACCGAAAAGACCCTTGAATGCATATATAAACCCACTTGTGTCCTCAACCCTTGCAGCATAGTTTGCTGCATATGAGAGAAGCTTGCTCTCATAGGTTGTGTCAATCCTTATCAGTGTATGGCCGAACATGGATGCAGGGCTGTTCATATAGGCTGCAGGAAAAACAAGAACAGCAGATCTGGGATTAATCTTGTTTAACGCATAATTGAATTGTGTGCAGTTTACAGTGGGAAGTCTGGATTCATCAATCGAAAGCTCCTCTTTTAGAAAATTGTATCTTGCAGGAAAAAGGCATCTTGGATGATCATCATCCTTAATATCATCCCTGAATAATGACCTTATAGTTTCTTCAAGTTCACCTTGCGGATCTACCTTTCCATTCTTCGAAAGAAAAAATCGTGGATCATCAATAAGGCTTTCCTTTCCATCAAGGGTATCCTTGTAATGAAGAAGAACCTCCCACTTTCTTTTTTGATGGAGTTTTTTGCTGATTGCTTTTTCAATAAGCTCTTCAGAATAGGGATTCGATTCTGAAGAAAGTCCTTTTCCTGAAGCTATAAAAAGATAAGAAAGGGATATATAAACGATTAACGTAATATACCCCTTTCTTATCTTGATCTGTGGGCGTTTAGCTGTTGATAACAGCAACAATGTTGTCAATAACGTCGGCTGTCTCTACATTCTCTGATGTAAAGATCCTGCTGAAATTGCTCTTAAGTTTTGAATAAACAAGAGGTCTCATCTCAGGAGAAATCCCCATCAGCTCAGCCAGCGTGTCAAGTGATTCGCCATATCCGACAGCAATATCCCTTGCGAGGCTGTCAATGTTTGCAACAACAAATTCATTCAACCTTTCATTTTGAACAATTCTGGATGGCTGTTTGCACTCTGATGTTCCTGATGTGATGCCGAATGTCTGATTGCCTGAAATTCCATTGAGGAATGTCATTGCGAGCTGTCCAATGAGGGTATCTGTTTCTTTTATTACTGATGCACCGAGCCCGCAACCTGCGTTTTCCTGAGCTTTGCTTACAGCAAAAGCTGTTCCCGCAGTAAGAAAAATTAAAAACATCGTCATGGAAAGCAACTTTTTCATTATATCCCTCCTTTCTTTGATAAGTTATTTGCTGCTAAATCATGATAGAAATAACAGAGTTTTTTAATTATTACTCCATGCTGTTATCCTGTCAACCTATTTTTAATCTTCCTTTCTCTCCTCGAGGTCAGCGATTGCCTCTGTTTTTTCCCGGATAATCTTATTGAGATTGTCGATGCGTTCACATATTTCGTCGATCTCGGAGTGTCTTATAACTCCCTTGTTTTTTAAGAGATAGACTTTTTCCCCGAGTTCTATAAATAATTTATCCCTCTTTCGGGTAAGTGAAGCTATATCAAACTTAAGTTTACCGATATGGGTTGTTTTTAATATCTTCTCCTTTCCTTTCTCAAGATAGTTTACTATTATATCAATAATTTCCTTACCCTTTTGTTCCGGCATAATGCTGCCTCCGATTTTTATCTGTTTTATATCATATTACAGATCTATTAACAAGGATTGACTTGGTATAGTGGGAAGATTAATATTAATAAAGCGATAATACTAATGATCTGTGATATACAAATAAGCGAATCTTCAAGGAGGTCGGTTTATGGATGTTATTGAAGCTATAAGGGAAAGAAGATCCGTAAACTTCTTTGATCCTTCGGAAAAGATCCCCGATGAGAAGCTCAAGGAGATAATAGAACTTGCAAATCTTGCTCCATCATCCTTTAATCTGCAACCCTGGAGGCTTGTTATTGTTAGAACATCTGAGAGAAAGAAGATCCTGAGGAAATGCGCCTTTGATCAGGCAAAAGTCGAGGAGGCATCGGCTGTTATCATAATGATAGCTGATCCTGATGGGGTTGAGGAAAACAGGGCAAAGGTTCTTGACAGCTGGGAAAAGCTTGGTTACATGAAACCTGAGATGAGGGATGTTTACTCAGGTATGATGGATAACCTCTATGGACCTGTTGATAGTATAAAAAGGAAGATCTTTGCAGTTAAGAATGCATCATTTTTTGCAATGAGTCTTATGATTGCGGCAAGGGCTTTTGGATATGAAACCCATCCGATGGATGGCTTTGATGAGGATGCCGTAAAGAAGGAGTTCGGGATCCCTCAGAACAAGATAATTCCTCTCCTTATTGCAATTGGAAAGTTGAGAAAAGGTGTTAGTTTACTCCCGAGGGCATTCAGGCGAAAATTTGATGACTTTGTCAGGTATGAGCATTACTGATTTCTTTGAATATGTAGAGAAGTGGCAGGAGTGAGAGCAGTTGCATAACAAGTGTGAATATAATAATAAGCTGCCAGTTTATATCGTAAAGAAAACCTGTTATTGTGCCACCTATAAGCAGAGAAAGCCCATAGGCTGAATTGAAGATTCCGTATCCGAAACCTCTCTTTCCCAGGGGGGTAATATCAGCAAGCGATGCCCTCATCACTGTTTCCTGTATTGCCATAGCACCACCCCATATTGTTAGTCCTGAGATCATAATGGCAATATTTGAAGAGAATGAAAGTAATGGAATGAAAAGTATCATAGTTGGAATTACTATTAGTGATTTAATTTCGAAACGATCATAAGCCTTTCCAATAGCAAGGGCAAATAGTGCATCAACCCCCATTGCAAAAGCATAGAGTGCAGCAATAGTGCTGTCAGCTGTAATACCTTTGAACTTGAGGTGATAGGCGATTATCTGGAAGGGAACAAACCCTGATACAGTAAGGAAAGTAAAGATCAAATAGATCCAAAATATTCTGGAGAATCCCGATGATGGATTTGCTGGTGAAGATTCGGTGATCACTTCAAGTGATTGAGGTGCGGGAAAGTTTATTCTCGCAAGCGCGAGGGAGAGAAGGGCAAATATGGCAGGTATGAACAGGATTCCCAGTGAGAACCTGTAGCTTCCCTTTATGAGAAGCGTTGCATAGATAATTATTGGTCCAGCGATAGCACCGATCTGATCCATCGCCTCATGTATGGCAAACCCCCACCCCCTTCCAATCTGCTTTGTTGCATAGGATAGCATTGCATCCCTTGATGGTGTTCTTATAGCCTTTCCAATCCTTTCAATGATTAGAAGAACCGATGCCTCAATCCAGTTTCCAGCGAAGGCAAGCAGTGGAACAGCAAGGAGGTTTATAAAATATCCTATAAATGTAAGTGCCCAGTATGCCTTTGTCCTGTCAGCCATATAACCTGATAGGAGCCGTAGTGCATAACCCGAGAACTCACCGATACCCGAGATAATCCCTACAACTGCCCCGCTGGCACCAAGGAGAAAGAGATATGGCCCTGTTATACTTCTTGCTCCCTCATAAGTTATGTCTGAAAAAAGACTTACAGTGCCAAGAAGAAGAATGAAGCTGAGTGATGGACTTCTTCTCATGTCAATAATTTATAACATAGCAAAGATCAGGGGCAAATTTCAATAACATTAAATGAACTTCATGTGATTTATTGACGCGAGCTTTACTAATAATTAAAATTTTAAATAAGGCTTGAGATGAAAGAGTATACCGAAGAGCATGCGAAATCAGGGATAAAGGAGAGACTGCCTGAGATTGAATGCTGGCCCAATCAATTTAAAGACTATGAAATTATAATAACGATTCCAGAGTTTACATCTGTCTGTCCGAGGACCGGTCTTCCTGATTTTGGAACCATTACAATAAGATACATACCAGACAAACTCTGTCTGGAGTTAAAATCGCTGAAGCTTTATATAAATGCTTACAGGAATCTCGGTATATTTCAGGAAAACGCAGTAAACAGAATCCTGGAAGATGTCGTTCGGGCATGTAAGCCAAAGTGGGCAAAGGTTACTGGTGATTTTAATATCAGGGGAGGGATGAAAACAACCATAGAGGTATGCTATCCGCGAGATCTTAAAAAAATCACAAAGAGATAGCCTGCCTTATTTCCCTCGGATAATCCGTAAATATCCCATCAACTCCCATATCCTTGAAATCTATGGCCCTTACGATATCATTTATGGTCCAGACAAACATAAGAAGTCCGTTTCTGTGGGCAGAGGAAACACTCTCCCTGGATCTAAGAATACTCATTTTTGAATTTAATGCGAAGCAGTGGTGGCTTAATGCAACATTTATTGATTTTATAAGATTTCTCGATGTAAGAAGTGCTGTTGTTGCAAGAGAATTCAGGGATTTTATAATTGAAAGCACAGATGTACTGAAAGACGAAAAGATAACCGTGTCAAGAAGACCCATTCCTTCAGTAAGATGAAGGACCTTCCGGGAAAGCTCCCTTATAATTTCATAATCCATGCTCTTTAGAACTTTAATTTCAACATTAAGGAATATTTTGTTTCCAACTTCCTCATAAACATATTGAAGTAGAGGTATCCTTTCGCCTGCGTATTCTGATGAAAACCATGAGCCTGCATCGAGCCTGTCCATGTATCCTTTGTAATTGCTTTCAATAACCTTTCCTCTTCCATCCGTTGTTCTCTCCAGTGATTCATCATGGATAACAACAAGGAATCCATCCCTGCTCATCTGGACATCGAGCTCGATCATGTCCGCACCATTTTCTATTGCCTTTTTGAATGAAGGGATTGTGTTTTCAGGTGCATATGCACAACCCCTATGACCAATTATAATGGGCTTTTGCCTTGTTTCACAAAATTCAGCGATACTGTTCATCGACATTTATGAGATGGGTGCCATGGGGATCATGCCCCATGGCACCTGAAATCGGAGTCTAAATAAAAAGTGGAGCAAGAACAAGGGTGATTGTACTGAGGAGCTTTATAAGCACATGGAGGGATGGTCCTGCCGTATCCTTAAATGGATCACCAACTGTGTCACCAACAACAGCAGCCTTGTGCGCCTCTGACCTTTTACCTCCATATCTTCCTGTTTCAATATACTTCTTTGCATTGTCCCATGCACCACCGCCATTGTTCATCATCGTTGCAAGTAGTATTCCCCCGATGGTTCCAATCATAAGAAGTGATGCAACAGCCTCTGCCTTGAAAATCATACCAACAACAACAGGTCCAGCAACAGCAAGCATGCCTGGAAGGACCATCTCTTTCAATGCACCCCTTGTTACTATATCAACGCATGTTGCATAATCAGGCTTCCTCTTCCACTCCATAATCTCTGGATATTCCTTGAATTGCCTTCTGACCTCATTGATTACATAGTAGGCAGCCCTTCCAACTGCCCTTATTGCAAATGCACTGAAGACAAAGATCAGCATTGCACCGAGAAGACCGCCGATGAATACCTCAACCTTCGCAATATTAACGATGTGGAATGGTCTTCCTGTGAGGTGCTGGACCTCATCAAGATAGGCTGAAAAGAGGAGGAATGCAGCAAGTGCTGCACTACCAATGGCATAACCCTTTGTGAGAGCCTTTGTTGTGTTGCCTACGGCATCAAGCCTGTCTGTCTTAACCCTGACCTCTTCGGGCTGTCTGGACATTTCAATGATACCACCTGCATTGTCTGTGATAGGTCCAAAGGTATCCATGGCGAGGATATATGCACATGGTGCGAGCATCCCCATAGTAGCAATAGCAGTGCCGTAAAGACCTGCACTCATAAATGAGATGTCCGGAAGGTCTTTCAGTCCCTGAACACCACAATAAAATGCACCGATAAGTGCTGCAGAGATGACTATGGTGGGAATTCCCGTGCACTCAAGGGCTACGGAAAAGCCCGTTATTATATTTGTGGCAGGTCCTGTCTGGGATGCCTCAGCTATGGATTTTACCGGTCTGAATTTATATTCTGTATAATACTGTGTAATGTAAACAAAAAGGATGCTGGTAACAATACCTATAAGCCCTGCGAGGAATAGCCATAAATTGTTCTTCAGCATCCATGCGACTGCAAGGTAAAACCCCACTGTCGCAAGGAAGCAGGTGAGGTAGTAGCCACGGTTAAGCGCAGCCATCGGATCCCCATCCTCCCTTGTTCTTACAACAAGCACACCCAGCATCGATGCTATAAGTCCGAATGCCCTTGCGAGGAGTGGAAAGATGATCCCCTTCAATCCAAAGTGGGGATAGAGCGCAACACCAAGGATCATCGCACCTATGTTCTCTGCTGCTGTGGACTCAAATAGGTCAGCACCACGGCCTGCGCAGTCACCCACGTTGTCGCCGACAAGGTCTGCAATAACTGCGGGATTCCTGGGGTCGTCCTCAGGTATTCCTGCTTCAACCTTTCCCACGAGGTCAGCTCCCACATCAGCAGCCTTTGTGTAAATACCACCACCGAGCTGCGCAAAGAGGGCAACAAATGAGGCCCCAAATCCATATCCCACAATTTCGAAGGGGGTTCTAAGTGGATCTGATAACCCTCCGAAGATCAGGAATGTGCCACCAACACCGAGAAGGCTCATCGCAACTATGGTTATTCCTGAAACAGCCCCGCCCCAGAGTGCAATCCTTAATGCGCGATCAAGACTTGTCATAGCTGCATTTGCAGCCCTTATATTTGACCTCAGGGATATGTACATACCCAGGTAGCCTGCAATCGCTGAGCATGCGGCACCGAAGAAGAATGCAATGATGGTTTTTAGACCAAGGTTCCAGTTGCGCTGGATCAATCCATAAATTAAGAAGATAACCCCTCCAACAAGGATGCTCAATTTTGCAATGGTAAGGTATTGTCTTTTAAGGAATGCCTCTCCACCTTCCTGAATGGCATTTGATATGAGCTGCATATCCTGACTTCCTTTTTCCTGGGCAAGCACATATCTTGCAAGGAAAAATGCAAATATAAGACCAAGGATACTTATGCTTATGATCGCAAATAGCATATATTAATCCTCCTTTCCGATTTAATCTCGATTAACTAAATTTATATAGCTTTTTCGCATAGATAAAGTCAAGAAAAATTATAACTTTTTCTCGAAGATCTTAGAAATCCATATACTTGCTTCATAAAGTATACAAAGCGGCACAGCAAGAAGCGTCATTGTATAGGCATCTGTGGTTGGAGTGATCACCGCTGAGAATATAAAGATTATAACAATTGCCCATCTTCTAAATTTATTCAATGTTTTTGAGGTTATGATCCCTGCCCTTGAGAGGATTAGACTTATAAGGGGTAGTTCAAACATAAATCCGAAGGAAAGGAGCATCGTGGAGCAGAAGCTTATATATCTTCCCACGGAAATCATAGGTTTAAGATATTGTGTTTCATAGCTGAGAAGAAAGTTGATCCCGAGAGGAAGCACAAAAAAATGGCAGAGCGAAAGTCCTGATATAAAGAGCAATGTTGAAAAAATTGTGATGGCAAAGAAGACCCATCTCTTACCGGGGAAAAGGCGTTTTGATAGAATTCTTGCTCCACCAAATGATATTATAGGAAAGGAAAGAATGATTGCAGAGAGAAGGGATACCTTAAGATGGGCAATGAATGCCTCTGATGGATTATAGAATATAAGCGGTTTCTTTAAGTTCCTCTGAAGGAGGTAAATAATTCTTCCGGAAAAGAAAAGGGAGATTGTAAATGTGATGGAAACGAAGGCTGCGATTTTAAGTAAGAGTTGCCTTATGGATTCAAGGATATCGATGACATTGGTAAAGTCTTCACTGGATAATTTCGACTCTCCCATAGAGTGATAGCCTGAAAGATTTATGGACAATTGTCAAGAAAGAGGTTGCTTGCATAAGGATATTGTGGTAAAAGCATTCAGTGGGTGAGCAAATTTAAAGGAGCGCGTATGAGATTAAGGCTTTTTCCAAGGGAAGAAAGATTTTTTGACATGTTTGATGAGCAGGTAAAGAAGGTGGTTGAGGGCGCAAGGCTTCTTAAGGAGATGATGGAGACGTTTCAGAACCTTGAGTCGATGGCAAAAAAAATAAAAGATGTAGAGGAGGATGGGGACCAGATTACCCACAGAATAGTTGAAAGACTTAACAGAACATTTATTACACCTATTGACAGGGAGGACATTCATAACCTTACTTCACGGCTTGATGATGTGCTTGATTATATGGAGGCAGTTGCTGAGCGTATAGTGCTTTTCAGGATTGATAAAAGAACAAAAGAGGCTGTTATGTTAAGCGATATTTTGCTTAAGTCTGTGCTTGCTGTTGAGAGGGCAGTTTATAATTTGAAGGACCTTAGAAAAGCGAAAGAAGTGCTTAAGGATTGTATTGAAATAAACAGGCTTGAGAATGTAGCTGATTGTTATCTGAGAGAGGCAGTGGCAAATCTTTTTGAAATAGAGGGCGATCCAAAGGAGATAATCAAGTGGAAAGAGATATATGAAAACCTTGAAAACGCTGTTGATAGATGTGAGGATGTTGCAAATATAATAGAGGGTGTTATTCTGAAATACTCGTGATGGAATGAAACAAAGGAATGGACTGGATAATAATATTAGTAATTTCGCTTGCCCTGATATTTGATTTTACAAATGGGTGGAACGATTCAGCAAATGCTATTGCAACTGTTATTTCAACGAGGGTCCTTAAACCTCATATTGCAGTTATCTTTTCAGCAACCTTAAATATAGCAGGTGCCTTTTTTTCCACAGCTGTTGCAAAGATGATAGGAGGGGGGATAGTTGATCCAAGATATATAACGATGCTCACAGTCTGTTGCGCCCTTTGTGGTGGAATTGTGTGGAACATAGTTATGACGATTCTTGGACTTCCCATCAGTGCATCCCATGCCCTTATTGGAGGTATTATGGGGGCATCAATTGCACATGGGGGTTTTTATGTATTGAAGTGGGAGGGATTAGAGATCATATTTAAGGCTATGCTTCTTTCCCCGTTATTTGGACTTTTCATTGGATATCTGCTCATGGTTCTCATAGCATGGCTTTTCTTCCGGGTTCCGAGGGGGTTTTCAAATAAGCTTTTCAAGAAGCTCCAGCTTGTATCGGCAGGGTTCATGGCCTTCAGTCATGGAACAAGTGATGCACAGAAGGTGATGGGTGTGATAACACTTGCCCTTGTATCGGGTGGTTATCTACGGACAGTCGAAGTCCCCTTATGGGTAATTCTCATTTGTGCATTAGCAATGGGGCTTGGAACAGCTGCAGGCGGATGGAATGTTATTAAAACGCTTGGGGTAAGGATGCTTAAACTTGAGCCTGTTCATGGATTTGCTGCTGAGACTACAGCCACGGCAATCCTTCTATTTACAGCCCACTATGGCATTCCCGTTTCAACAACACATACTATTACCGGTTCTATTCTCGGTGTGGGAGCTGTCCAGAGGCTTTCCGCAGTCAGGTGGGGCGTGAGCAAAAAGATCCTCTATGCATGGATATTCACACTGCCTGGATCCGGTATTGTTTCTTACCTTTCATATATATTCATACATGCGATATTCCCCTGACGCCTCCCGACAAACAATTTAAGAGGGAATGGGAGTATTTCCTTGATATTTAAACAGAATATGGTATAAATTTTTTGATTACGGGCGATTAACTCAGGGGGAGAGTGCCACCTTCACACGGTGGAAGTCGCAGGTTCAAATCCTGCATCGCCCATCATCCCCTTTTAAGGGATGCGATTCTGACATCAAAAACCATGCTTCATTGACGGTCGATCCCTGAAGAATGGGTAAATGCAAAGGGTCTTTTTTAAAGGTGGGATATTTTTATCCATCGCTTTTCTTTTCCTTAATCTTCAAAAGGCGTATTCATCTGATTTTGCATCTGCGCTCAATGCATCCATAAAGCTTTACCCGCCTTCGGTTAGCCTTGCGGGGATGGGTGGGATCTGGGCTGCAATTCCAACACCTGCAAGCTTCAATCCTGCAGCACTCACAACAGTAAGCAGGTTCGGTTTGTCCGGTTCCATCTATACTTCATACAACTCCATAGATTTCAAAAAAGGGCCTGATTTTGTTATGTATTCCGAAACTGTAATTATAGATCTGGGAAGGGGGACAGGAAGGGTAGGGTATTTCAATTTTAAATCGGAAAAAGGGTTTGATAAAAGCGGACTTTTATCAAGAGTAGATGGTAAGAGCCTTCAGTTTGAATATGCCTTACCCATCGGCGAGAATCTATCTCTGGGTGCAGTATTTATCCCTGTTTACAGGAGCTATGCTGAGTTCAGTTTACCATTTACAGATGATTTCGCAATTGCTGATGGAAGCAGTAACAGTGAATTTAATGGCGGTTTTGGAATCCTTTACAGTTTAGAAAAGATCTTCATCGGTACTGTTTACAGATACGGAAGGGACAGACTTGAAAGGAGGGTCTTTGATCCTGTGAATATGGATTATATAAAGATGAAAGATCACCCTATATCTCAATATATAAGGGCAGGTATTGTGTGGCTTCCTTGGAAGGGTGCAACCCTTGGATTTGATTATGTTATAGGGGAGATCGATAACAGGGATGGGAGAAAGGATTATACGATAAAGCAATTTTCTGCAGGAGTTGAACAGTGGATAAGTAACTATATTGCAATAAGAGCGGGAAGTGCAGATGGAAGTATTAATGCAGGAATAGGTTTTCTATTTAAAAACATACTGATTAATTATGCTTATATGAACAGGGGTATAAATGATCTGGAACCTTTTTATGGAAGTTCAAAGGTGCATATGGTGGATGTTATAATTGTATGGTAGGAATCTTATTCAAGATAAAGGGGAGTGAAAATGAATGCAGATGAAAAAATCATACTCGTTGTTGGAGCAGGGGCTGTTGGTGGCTATTTCGGTGCTTGCATTGCAAGAAGCGGAAAGAAGGTTGTTTTTATGGTTAAGGAAAACTACCTCTCGTTCCTTAAGGACAGGTGTATAAGGGTGAGGAGTATAAACGGTGATTTTTCAATAAGTGCGGAATTTGTAACTAATTGTGAATCAATCGGTATTGCAGATATAGTCCTTTTCTGCGTCAAATCATATGATACAGAGGATGCGGCCAGAATGATAATACCAGCAGTTGATGAAAAGACGGCAATCGTATCCCTTCAGAATGGCATTGATAATGAGGAGAAGATAGGAAAGATTGTTGGCATGCAGAAGGTTATAGGAGGAGTTGCATATATAGGTGCAAAGCTTTTGGAACCGGGTGTTATTGAACATTCTGCAGCAGGAAGGGTTGCCATTGGTGAACTTGATGGAAGTATTACTGATCGAGTAAAGGAGATTGGTTCAATCTTTGAAGATGCTGGTGTTCCCTGTGAAATTTCTGCGAATATAAGAACATCTCTGTGGAAAAAACTTATGTGGAATGTAGCATTCAATCCAGTAACTGCACTGACAGGATGCACGATAAAAGAAGTAATTGAATCACAATCCTGTAAAGAGCTTATAAGGGATATTATGTATGAGTTTTCGATGGTTGCAGGATGTGAGGGAATTGAAATAACTGATAGTGATATAGATGAGGCGATTAGATTTTCTGAAGGAATAGGGCATGTTAAAACATCTATGCTACATGATATTGAAGGGGGAAAGAGACTCGAGATAGAGGCACTGAACGGGATTATTGTAAAGTTGGGAAAAAAGCATGGTCTCGATGTTCCGGTAAATAGAACACTCTATGAATGTTTATCGCTAATAGACATGAAGCGGAAGAAAGCAGGATCTGTATAGGGAAGCACACCTTCACACAGAATCAATATTCGCTTTTTTTAGAAGACTCAATATTCCACCTTCAATGAGTGCGCGCCTTTCAGTAGGATTTAAATCATGTCTTGCATCATATCTTTTCGAATCGATGACTACTGTGATCTTTGATCTACCCTCCACAATCTCCCTTCTTATTTCTGGAAGCCGAATCAGTGAGCCTATGGATATGGAGTTATATATCTCATCATCTATGATTAGAGGTATAAGTCCATGATTCACAATGTTTCTTCTGTGTATCCGCGCATAGCTTTTTGCAAGAACACCCTTAACACCAAGATATTTTGGTGCAAGAACGGCATGTTCCCTTGATGATCCCTGTCCATAGTTGTGCCCTGCAATTATGAACCCTCCTTTCCACTGGATTGCCCTTTTGAGAAACTCCCTGTCCTCCTTCATAAATGTATACTGGGCAATTGCCCCAACATTTGATCTGTCAGCCATTACTATTGCGCCATCAGGTGCCATAGAACCTGTTGAGATGTTATCACCAAGCTTTATGAGAGCCTTTCCCTCGATAGCCTCCGGGAGTGGAACCTCGGGTGGTGGAGGAACAATATTCTTCCCTCTTCTGATTGTAATATGTGATGCCTCATCAGGATTAAGGGGTTTTATTATTAAACTGTCATCTATAATTGCATCGGGAATCTCTATTGAAGGAGGATCTCCAAGATCCCTTGGATCCGTGATCACACCTTTGAGTGCAGTTGCCCCTGCAACCTCAGGGCTGCAGAGGTATACAAGATCATTTATCGTCCCCGATCTCCCCTTGAAATTCCTGTTAAATGTCCTCACCGAAACTCCCCCTTCAGGCGGAGCCTGCCCCATTCCCACACATGGGCCACAGGCGGGTTCAAGGATCCTTGCACCTGCAAGGAGGAGCTTTGTTAGAACACCTGTTTTTGTTATCATGTTAAGAATCTGTCTCGATCCGGGAGACACAGTCATAACAACATCATGATGAATACCACCTTTTGAAACAATCTCTGCTGGAACAGCAATATTTTCATACCATGAGTTTACACTTGATCCAATGCAAACCTGAACAACCTTTGTTCCTTCAACCTCCCTTACGGGAACAACATTATCAGGGCTGTGTGGTTTTGCAATGAGGGGTTCCAGTCTATCAAGTTCTATAACCATCTCCTCATCATATTTTGCGTCAGGATCCGCAGATATCTCAACAAAATCCTTTTCCCTCTGCTGCCATTTCAGAAATTTCCTTGTCTGTTCATCCGATGGAAATACCGCACTTGTTGCACCAAGTTCAGTGATCATGTTACAGATTGTTGCCCTCTGTGTAACAGTGAGATCAGAAACAGATGGACCAGTGAATTCATATATCTTACCAATACCGCCCTTGACAGTAAGCCTTCTTAACATCTCAAGGATGATATCTTTGGATGAGACCCACGGTTGGAGTTTACCTGTCAGATAAACGCCCGTGATCTTCTGCGTTTCAAGTTCAAAGGGGTATCCGGCCATTGCAATTGCTGCATCAAGACCACCAACTCCTATTGCAAGACAGCCAACCGCCCCGGATGTTGTTGTGTGTGAATCGGCACCTATAAGCAGAGTTCCTGGTTTCGCAAATCTCTCAGTATGGACCTGATGACATATGCCATTTCCAGGTCGTGAATAGTAGATCCCGTATTTTGCAGCAAAATCCTTGAGAAATATATGATCTTCAGGGTTTCTGTAGTCAAGCTGAAGCATATTGTGATCGATATAGACAACTGCGAGATCGACCCTGATCCTTGGCACACCAAGCATCTCGAATTCCATACATGCCATCGTTCCTGTTGCATCCTGGAGGAGAACCTGATCAACCTTGAGTTTGTTCAGTTCACCGGGTTTGAAGTGTCCCGAGACGAGGTGTGACTCGATAATCTTCTGTGTTACAGTTTTTCCCACAGTTTCCCCCTTTGAATATCCCTTTATTTAAATCATATGCTGAATGAGGGGTGTGATTCAATAAACCCTTTACAATTTTTCCCTCGGAACAACCTTTATTTGAGCCATTACCTCACCGTATCCATCACATTGAACGCCCACATCGGGACAGCGCACATAGTGCATGAAGTGGAATGCATTGGGTTCAAGTCCCTCACTGAACCTCTCATTTATGAGTGCAACAGGAATCTGAAACTGACCGGCGAGATAAACACATATCCTTTTGGGGCAGAGCTTACTTATCAGATTTCCTGCAACATCCATAACGAATCTATCACCAACCCTGTATTCAGAACTACAGTTTTTTGAATGGACAACCTCTGCCACTATGGAATAGAGTGGTGCGGCATCAGCAAGCCTGCTTACAAGCCTTGTGCAATGTGTGTTTTCAATGAACTTTTTCGTCTCTTCTTCACTGTATCCAACCCTTTCTGCATATTTTTTAATTGTTTCTTCCATATTTGTCTCCTTTTAGATTTTAATTTTTAAATTTCAAAAAGCCTTTTATTAATTGAAGATAGCTTACAATTTTTGAGAGACCTCTTGTATACCTGTTTCTAACTATCCCTTTAAAGAGTTCCTGTTTTTCCCTGGTGTATGGATACCACCAGATGTTTTTAAATGAAGGAGTATGATTTATATGGATGTGAACGATCTCGACAAATTCAAGGAGTCCATAACGGCTTCCTGCCCTTCCGAATCCACTTCCCTTGGACCCTCCCCATGGCGCCTGTGGAATTGCAGCGGTGAAGACATTATCATTTATCATCACAGTTCCTGCTTTGATAAGTGAGGCAAGCCTTTTCCCCCTTCTTATATTTTCAGTAAATATACTTGCCGTAAGTGCATATTCGGAGTCGTTTGAAAGCCTCACTGCCTCTTCATCATCATCAAAATACATAACAGGTAGCACAGGGCCGAAGGTCTCCTCCCTCATTATTCTCATTGAGTGATTTACTCCGGTAATGATTGTTGGCAAAAAGTAATAGCCTGGAAGATTTGGATTTCTCCTTCCTCCGCAAACTATCTCAGCACCTTTATCAACTGCATCTTTCACGGACTCTTCCACCTTAAGTATTTGTTGTTCTGTTGTTATTGCTCCAATGTCAACATCATCAAGACCATATCCCTGACGGAGCTCCTGGGTTTCATTAACAAGCATTTCGATGAATTCTTTTGCGATCTTCCTGTGAACATATAGCCTCTCAACAGATGAGCAGGTTTGCCCGGAGTTTGTGAATGCGCCCCATATAGCTGCATGCACTGCTCCATTTATGTTTGCATCATCAAGAACGACCATGGGATCTTTTCCTCCGAGTTCAAGCGTAAGATGTGTTAGTGATGATGATGCATTTTGCATGATGAGTTTTCCTGTTGCTACACTTCCTGTAAATGAAATCTTTTCAACCCCTGATTCAACAAGCGCTGCCCCTGTTTCTCCACCTCCCTGGATGAGAGAAAAAACACCTTCAGGAATTTTGGCATATGTTAATGCATTTCTCAATTCTTCAGCAACAAGAGGGGTGTTTTCTGATGGCTTGAGTATAACGCAGTTTCCTGCTAAAAGGGCCGCTATAACATCTCTGGCGGGTAGAAAAAGTGGATAATTCCATGGGGAGATTACAGCAACGATTCCAAGAGGTCGAAATTCTATATGACTCCTTCTCCATGGCAATGACCATATTCCAAGCTTTACAGGTTCTCTTAAGAGATAGTTCATCGCTGGACCCGTATAGAAATCTATGAGTTCAAGAACAGGGATGATATCAGATACGTAGGATTCAATGAGAACCTTTCCATTCTCCCTTGTGATGAGTTTTGCTATTTCATGGCTTCTATCCTTTATGTATTCTCCCACCCTCGAGATATATTGTACCCTCTCCGAAGGCTCCATCCGCGACCAAAATGGAAAGGCGTCCCTTGCAAGCTTTAGAGCCCTATTTATGTCACCCTCAGTTGATACCTTCACCTCACCTATTTGCTCAAGGTTTCCCGGATCAATTGATAAAATAACACCCTTTTTTATAAGCTGGGAGGTTTCGATGTTCGATCCCATCTTTTACACCTATTCATCATCAAGGACAATTACCTTAACAGGTAAACCTTTCCTGTCATCCCATTTCATTAACTCACCCCTTCCATCTTCTATCTTTAGGAAGGTAAACTGCTTTTCATCCCTGAATGCCCTGTCCTCCTCACTGAATACAGGAATCCAGGTTCCTGTATTGAAGTACCACACATCTTTTCCTGGAATCTTCCAGATGTCTTCTTGATGTGTATGCCCCATCGTTATGTATTTTACATCCACTATGTCGGCGATCCTTTTCACCCTGCTTCTTAGAAAGTAGTCTCCCTGAGGCGAATAAAGGGAATGTATGCTTCCCTTTCTTGCACCTCTACCAAATGAATAAACAAGGAGTGATATTGCTGCTATAAGTATCATGAGGTTTATAAAGGCAAGTATTAAAGCTTTTGAATGGGTGCTGATGTTAAGTGAGGTAATATGGGTAAAGAAAATAGCCCATCCAAAAAGAACAGATATTACAAAGATAACAAATGCAACAGCCTTCTTGAGCGGATTTCTTATAAGCTGGAGTGCAAGCCTGAGTTTGTTTTTGGATATGGGAACCTCTTTTAATGAGTCGATCCTGAAGATCTTTTCTCCAAGTCCTGTGTGGATGCTGATCTTCTCAAGGATTCTTAGATGCTCCTCCCTTATATGTTTCATCTCCTCTGCTGTGAATTCCTGATACATCTTGAGTGATCTGAGGAAGAAGGGGACATAGCTCTTAAGCAGATTCCAGGATTCAAAGAACCTGTTTCTAAGCACCCAGTTCACATAGCTTCCAGGATTCTTCATCTTGTCCGCAATGGGACTCACCTTTTCCACCTTATTGAGGAAATATCTTATAAAGAATGAGCCAACGGGAAGATCTATCTGCTTTTCCTTCTTTCCAAGGAACCTTTCGGGAAGAAGGGGGTTGAGAAAGTATCTGAATGAATTTGCCCTGTCATACTGATTTCCGTGTTCCGCATAAAGAAGCCCCTTCTCGTAATAGAACCACGGCAGAAAAACTATATTCTGGTCAATTGCTGATAAACCTTCCCCGGAATCTCCCGATATCTCCTTCATTTTATTCAGAAATAGTTCCTGTATCTCCTGATAGCATAGCTCAACATCATGGTTGCCCCTTGTAATGAATACCCTGTTTCCATTAAGAACAAATCTAACAAGTGCTTTAAAGAAAATTGGATGTCCAGCTATAATCTTTTCAAGTTTCCATTTTGTTTCCTGAACGGTTGTTCCGAGACCATATTTCCTTGTATTTCTCGTTATAGTTATACCCCTCTCATATGCCTCTTTTTCATCGGGAAGGGATGTTATCTGCAGGAAATCGAATAGATCACCATTTATGATGAGATACCAGGGCCTGCCCTTCCTTTCCTTCTCCCTGATGAGATAGTTAAGGAAGTTTGAAAACTCTTCATCAAAGAAGAAATCCTCGAGGCGGGAAAACTTCCCTGTTGATGGGTTAAGCCCCTCGCTCATATGAAAATCACTTACCACTATGTAGTCAGTTTTCCTTTCCTCCATATATTTTAATTATAAGATTTTCTTGTTCCTCTGTATAGTATAACAGCATGTTATAAATCCCCTTTTGAATTAAACAGCGGATTCTGAGATAATGGAGTTGTGCTAATGGAAGGCGAAAAGAGGGTTATCCGCCAATTTCTGGATACCTGCATTCCAGGAGGGGTCTCTAATCTTCCCACTCCTGGGGAGATAAATCTACTGGATGAGTTTGAACATTTTATCCTTTCGCTCGGAACTTCAGAATCAAGGAAGATCAGGCTTGCAGTTCGCCTCTTTGATATCTTCCCTATTTTTTCAACATTCCTGTGTCCATTTAAATCAATGAGAAATATCGATGCCATGAAATATTTATCGATCTGTGATAAAAAGGGATTTCCGCTTGATCTTCCATACAGGATACTGAAAACACTCTCCCACATGCTTTACTGCAGCAACAGATCCGTTCAGAAGGAGATAGGTTATGATGGTATGCCTTACATGAAAACGGTCCCATCACTTCCTGAGGAGTCTCCTCTTCCATTTATAAGCTATCCGGATGTGAAGGATAGGGAGGATATTTTCTGTGATATATGTATTGTCGGATCAGGTGCAGGAGGCTCTGTTGTTGCTGATGAACTGGCCTCCAGGGGATTCAGTGTAATTATCATAGAAGAGGGGAGATATGTGGGGAGGGAGGAGTTCAACAAACTCAGGCCCATTGACAGGATACCGCTCCTTTATAGAAAGGGTGGCATGACAAACACATGGGGGAATACATTGATATTCCTTCCACTCGGTATCGCTGTTGGTGGAACAACGGTTGTTAATTCAGGAACATGTCTCAGGACCCCTGAAGAGGTTTTGATTAAGTGGGGGAAGGAGTTTGGAATAATGGGTGTTGAGCCGGAAATTATGGCCCCCATTTTTGAAGAGATTGAGAACAGGCTTAATGTTTCACCTGTCACAGACGATATCATGGGGATGAATGGGATGGTTCTGAGAAGGGGTGCAGATGCACTCGGCTTAAGTCATGCTCCAATAAGAAGGTCGATGAGGGGTTGCCATGGCTCCGGACTTTGTGCCTTTGGTTGCCCCCTTGATGCGAAGCTTTCCATGTATCTTACCTATCTCCCATCGGCAGTAAACTCGGGTGCAAGGATTATTACAAACTGCAGGGCAGAGAGGATTATTATCAAAGGTTCGAGGGTGGAAGGTGTTGAGGCAACAATTATTGATCCATCAACAGGGGATGAGAAGGGAAGGATTACGATTAGATCACAGATCGTGATTATAAGTGCAGGAGCAATTCTTACACCTGTTCTTCTTTCAAGAAGTGGAATTAAAAATAAAAATATCGGAAAAAACTTATGGATACATCCTGCAGGGGGTGTTTTAGCACTATTTGATGAAGAGATTAATGGATGGAAAGGCGTTTTACAATCCTATCTTGTTGATGAAAAGATGAAAGAAGGTATCATACTTGAGGCAACATTCCCGCCACCTGGATTGAGTTACAATGCAGGTGTTACACCTTACACGGGTCTGAGGCATATGGAATTTATTTCAAGATACAGAAATCTTGCATCTGTTGGTTACCTGATCAGTGATTCATCGCCGGGAATGGTAATCCCAATGGGCAAGGGTTTTCCATTAATTTTGTATTTTGTCAGAAAAAGGGATGTGAGAAAGGTGCTCGAGGCAATATCCCTTGCTGCAAAGATCTACTTTGCTTCCGGTGCAAGGGAGGTATATACGATGATCCCTTCCTATCCCGTGATAAAGTCACCAAGGGAGGCAGAATCGATCAGCAATCTATCCATAAGAGCCTCGGAGCTTCACCTCTCCGCATACCATCCCATGGGAACATGCAGGATGTCAGAAGGGATCAGAGATGGTGTAACTGACAGTTATGGAAAGGTTCATGGATTTGAAAATCTATATATTGCTGATGCAAGCCTGATTCCGTCTCCACCAGGGGTGAATCCACAAATGACAATAATGGCACTTTCGGTGAGGATTGCAAGGAGAATCGCCGGGGAAGGAAGTGTCTGAGGTGAGAAATTATCCTGCAAAGGGGTATTTTCGGTTCTTTTATCTCCTTGTTAATCACAGACCATCGGGTATGGGTTTCTGGATAAGATCTGGATCAATTATTAAGAAGGATGGAAGGAGATGCAAACAGATCTGGTTTTCACTCTTTAATCCTCACAGTGCAGATGATAACTTTGGTATAAAAAGGGTAATTTATGATAATAGCAACAAAGAAGAGGACATAATGAAAACATTGAGTATGGATGATTCCATAAATGGTTCAGGTAAAAGGATAAAGTGGAGCATTGGATTGAGGCCTGTATCAGTTTTATACCATCATTTCCCGAAGATCTTTTACACCCTTCCTTTTCCAAGAACAAAGGTTATCTCATATCCGTCTGTTCTGGTTAATGGAAGGATAGAGCTGAATGGAAGTATTTTTGAATTTAAAAATGAAAAGGGTTGTCTGGGCTCGATCTGGGGAAGTGGTTATGAAAAGGGATGGGTTTATTTTCATTGCAACAGCTTTGAATCTTCCGAAGGGGCTTTTGTTGAAGGTGCTGCAGGAGGCCTGTTTGTTTCTTCACATCTTTTGATGAGTGCTTTTCTGTTTATCATCTCGGTTAATGGAGGGAGCTTCAAATTCAAAAGGCTAAGGGACCTGTTTTTTAACAGGTGCATATGGAGGAAGGGGAGGATAGATTTCTGGAGAAGAGGGATATACACACGCATTTACGGTGAGTTGAGATGCAGGGATCAGGATATAATCGGCGCAATCTATGATGATGTTGATGATACATATGTATACTGTTATCATACAGAAGTTGGTGACTGTAACATAACGATTGAAAGGAGGGATTCAGTATTTTCTCCATGGAATACTGTATACACGCTTTCCTCGAGGGGCTTTTGCCATTTTGAATACGGCTCAAGGGTGAAGGAGAAATCCATAAAATATGTTTATGAGTTGGAGGATTCTGGATAGGGCACTTTATGAATGAAAAACTTTTTGTTCTACTTGTAAGGATATTGATGGTTATATTCGGAGTAACTACGGTTCTCTTCATACTGTTTCCCATTCAGATAATCGACTCCCTCAATACTATTGGAACAGCGATAGGTGATTTTGAGAAACTCGATCTAAGGGAAAAAGGGATATGGTATGTGCTTTCCATATCCTATATGGTGGTGATAACGATCCTCTGCTTCCTTATTCAGGGAAGACCGAAAAATGCAAAAGCCCCGCTTATAGCGCTTGTTTCTGGAAAACTATCCAGCTCAATATTTTCCTTTTATCTTTTTTTATATGAAAGGAGGGCCTTTGGCTTTATTGTAACTTCTATTATAGATGGGGCAATTGCTGCTCTTCTCATTGGAAGCTTTATTATGATGACTAAATCCTCTTTACGACGATAAAGCGTATAAAGTTATCCCCTTCCTCTATCTCTTTAAGTTCACATCCGAGTTCCTGACAGAGTAAAGGGATATCCATCTTTGTAAGCGGGTCATCGGCAAGGATTTCTATTATGTCACCCTTGCATGTTTCAAGCAGATTCTCCTTTACTTTTAACAGGGGAAATGGGCAGCTTAATCCCCTACAGTCAAGCCTCTTCATGACTTTTTCCCTTCATGGAATTTTTTTATTATCTCTTCATATGCTTTGATAACAGAGAAGGATGGACCAATACCCATCTCTTCCTTTAACATCTGTTCATATTCCCTATATATCCTTATTGCCTCAAATATTTCACCATTAAGTGCATAATTCTTCATAAGGAGAATATGTGCCTCACAGCTGAACCTTTCAATGTTAATCCTTTTCAGGCAATACTCAATACTCTTCCAGTAATCACCCTTCTCATGGTAAAAGATGGATAGCCTGCTTAGGATTTTAACATAATCCTTTTTCAGCCTTTCCCTTTCTGACTCCATCCACTGTTGATAGATGTTTCCTTCGAAAAGATCTCCCTTGTATAGATTCTCCGCCTCCAGGTAAATGGGCACTGCCTTTTCCAGCCCTTCCTTTTCATGGATGAGCGATGCCTTATTTAATATTTCCTGGAAGCAGTGGACATCGAAAAAGCCCACTGTGGAGAAATCAATCCAGTATGCACCATCCCTGCATTGAACATAGGAGCTTCTCTTTGCGTTTCCCGAAGGTTCAAGGGATCTATAAAGGCGGGAGATCGCCTTATAGAATCTGAATTCCCCTTCGTCCACTTCCACATCAGGCCATATGGTTTCAACGATTATATCTTTGTGAACAGGTCTGCCCCTTTTAAGCAGTAGAAGTTTAAATATCTCCTCTGCCTTCCTGCTTTTCCATTCAACCACCCTCTTTCCACCAATACTAACAAGAAATGTCCCCAGGGCTTGAATCCATAATTTTTCCTTTTCTACTGATGTCACCTTCACTTTCCTCCTTTAAATATCATTTGGAGATATATCATAATAAATTCCTACCATTCAAGTCAAGATTTTTGTCAGAACATTGTCAGAAATTTTTGATAACTTATCAGAAATGAATAATAAGCGGGGGTAAAAATATCTTATATCTGTGCATTATGGAGGTTTTAATAGGATGGCTGGTTTTTACAGGATACCGCAGGAAGTCATAGAGGATATAGCCTTTTACAGAAGTGAGGTTGGAAAATTTCTAAGAGGTGAGATACCACCCGAGAGGTTTAAACCCTTCAGGGTCTCAAGGGGTATTTATGGACAGAGGGACAGGGTAACATATATGGTCAGGATCAGAGTCCCTGCCGGAGGGGTTACACCCGAACAGATGGAGCGAATTTCTGACCTCTCTGAGAAATATGGAAATGGAATCCCCCATATAACAACAAGGCAGGATATACAGATCCACGGGGTGAGGATTGAACACACCCCCGATGTAATGCAGGGGCTTGCAGAGGTAGGGCTTGCCACAAAGGGCGGAGGTGGTAATACAGTAAGGAATATCACCGCATGCCCTGATGCAGGGATATGCGGTAAGGAAGCATTTGATGTTGCTCCTTATGCCATAGCACTCACAGAGTATCTTTTAAGGGACCCACGCTCCTATAATCTTCCGAGGAAGTTTAAAATCGCCTTTTCTGGATGCAGTGAGGATTGTGCATTTTCAACTGTAAATGATATAGGTCTTATAGCAAAGACAAGGTATATAAATGGAAATATAAAAAGGGGGTTTCGTCTCTATGCTGCAGGCGGGATGGGTAACAGATCGAGGATTGCGACACTCTTAGAGGATTTTATCCCTGAGGAAGAGATTGTATATGCTGTTGAGGCTATAGTGAGGATTTTTGATAGATATGGAGATAGAAGAAACAAACACAGAGCGCGGCTCAGATTTGTTATAGAGAGATTCGGTGAAGAAGAATTCAAAAGGATTTATTTAGAAGAGCTTGAAGCTGTGAGAAGAGAGGGTGATAGGAGGCTCACTCCAAGGGAAATACCATTCCTCAGGAATCCTGTTGAAAGGTCTCTTGATGAGCTTCCTGATGATCCCGATTTCAGAGAATGGATGGACCGTTGTGTTAAAAGTCAGAAACAGGATGGATACTTCTATGTTATTGTCCCAGTTCCTCTTGGGAATATATCTGCGGCGAAGCTGAGAATTCTATCACATATTGTGAGGAATTTCGGGGAAGGCTCTATAAGAACAACCCAGGACCAGAATATAGTTTTGAGATGGGTTCACAGGGGCGAGCTCTATGAGCTATGGAATGAGATGAAGAGATACGGATTTACAACAACAAGGGGCATATGGAGGGTTATAAGCTGCCCTGGCGCAGCAACCTGCAATCTCGGCATATGCAATTCAAGGGCTCTGGCATCAGCTATACTTGATAGGCTTAATGGGAATGGGCTGATACCCAGCGAAAACATTGACATCAGGATAAGTGGTTGCCCGAATGTTTGTGGTCAGCATCTTATTGGATCCATAGGGCTTCAGGGGGGTGCAAAGCATATAGGAAGCAAACTGCTTCCCTACTATGCAGTAATGATCGGCGGAAAGGTGAAGGAGGGTGAGACAAGGTTTGGGGAGAAATATGGTATAGTCCCTTCAAGAAAGATTCCCTCATTTATTGAAGAACTCCTGAAATTATGCATATATGAAGGAAATGGTGACATCCATTCCTTTGTATCAAATGGAGGTGCGAAAAAAATCAAAGAACTTATAAATAAATACGCACCACCTGAGACGGAAGTGAGTGACAGGGTGTTGCTTATTGACTGGGGGAGTGATGAGGAGTTCTCCCTCGCAGGTATGGGGCCTGGTGAGTGCGGGGCAGGTGTTTTTGAGATGATAGAATCGGATCTTGCAGAGGCAGGAAAGGCGTTAGAAAGGGCAAAGACCGGAGAGAAATGGAATCACTGGATCTATCAATCCATGATCTCTTCATCAAGAGCGCTTCTTATCACACAGGGATTAGAACCAAAGACCGATGAGGAGGTATTTAAATCCTTCATTGAAAGATTTGTAAAGAAAGGGATTGTTTCACGAAAATTTATGGATCTATATGACAGGGCAATGAAACTTAAGATGGCCCCCCTCAAAGATGAAATATGGGAGAAAGAACTAGATTACGCCCAATCCCTCCTTGCAGATGTTTCTGAGGCATACAGGGGGATGGACAGTTCTCTTAAGTTCCCCATCAAGGAGGCTCCCCAGGAGATTAAGGAGGAGACGCAGGTTCAATTTATGGATTTAAGGGGGGTTGGATGCCCATTAAATTATGTAAGGGTAAGACTGAAGCTCGAGGAGATGGGGATAGGTGAGGTCCTGACCGTGTTTCTCGATGATGGTGAGCCTATAAGGAATGTTCCAGTAAGCCTTCAGAGGGATGGTCAGGAGGTGCTTGGAATAGAAAGGATTGGCGAATATTTTAAGGTAATTGTAAAGAAGGTTGTGGATTAGGAATTCATTGTCCTTTTTTCAGAAAAGAGACAAAAGCCTCCCTTGTTGAATAAATGGGAACAAAACCCATGCGTTCACGCATCTTTTCCCCGCTTGCAACCCATGGATATCTGATAAAATCAAGCATACCCGATGGTGCTTCCACAAAGGGGGCCCTTACTTTCCATAAAAAATCAACGATCCTGTAAGCAGTTGATGGTTTCAATGAAATTACCCTTGAGCCAGCTATTCTCAGCAGTTCGCTCAGCAGTTCTGTTCCCTTTCCAACAAGGTTGAAGATCCCTGAGCATCTCTTTTTTACAACCAACACAACCCCTCTTACAAGATCCTCTTCATGTATGAATTGCATGGGGGGATCCGCACCCCTTACTGTGATACAGATGGGTAACTTAACAAATCGTGATATATAATTGTTTACATTTGGTCCCATCACTATACATGGTCTCAGTATCACCACATCCGTATCAGGATTTTCCATCTGGTATCTCTGACACAATAGATCCATCTCTACCTTATCGCAGGCATAGAGGAAGTTTACATTACCTCTCAGGGGGGATTCCTCGGTAAGAAATGGTGGATTGTCTGGATGGGCACCGTAAGCAGTAGTACTACTTGTTACTATTATCCGCTTTATACCAGCCTTTTTACAGGCGTTAAGGACATTTTTTGTTCCATTAATATTTATATCGTGCATTTTTGAAAAATCCCTTATGAAATCCACGATGAAGGCAAGATGGATCATGATATCCGGTCTGTAGGTTATAAGGGTCTCTGAGATCCGGGGATCCCTGACATCCATCCTGTGAAATATGAGTTTGGGAAGAAGGAGACGGGGCGTTCTCAGATCAATACCAATTATCATTTCTGTTTCGATGTCATTGTGAAGGTATGAGAATATCTGTGTTCCAAGATAACCGGAAATGCCTGTTATTGCGATCCTCATCTGCTCTTCCCTTTTTCCGGAAATTCAGTATAACATACTTTTCATGCATCATCTAATAAACGTTGACTATGGCGGAAAATGTAAATAATCTTAGATCTAATATGATCCTTGCGGAGTAAAATTGGGGATGCATGAGCTTTTATTAGTATTGATCCTTCTTATTATCCTTTCAGGGATAGCCTTCATTTTATTTACCGTAAGAAAACAAAAGGATATGGAGGGCCAGGGAATAATTTTCCTTCAGCAACAGATAGAAAGTCTTTCCCGATTGCTTGCTGAACAGATGGGGCAGATGATGAACTACATCAATGAGAGGCTGAGGGAAAATATTCAGACGCTCCAGGGCTTCAATCAGAATTTTTCAGAAAGACTCGATCGCACATCACATATATTTGGAGAGATGCAACATAAACTTGGACTTGTGGAGGAAGGAAGCAAGAGAATCTTCGAGATAGGGAAGGAGATTTCAAGCCTTCAGCAACTTCTAAAGGCACCAAAATTCCGCGGAGGGCTTGGAGAATTTATGCTTGGTGATCTCATATCACAGATCCTTCCGAAGAAATTTTTTGAGACACAGTATGCATTTAAAAATAATGTGAGGGTTGATGCAATAATAAGAGTTGGAGAAAAGCTCCTTCCCATTGATGCAAAATTTCCCCTTGAGAATTTTAGAAAATATCTTGAATCAAAAGGGGATGATGACGGAAGGAAATACAGGAAGATGTTTTTTATGGATGTTAAGAAGCATATAGATGAAATTTCAAAAAAGTATATACTGCCTGATGAAGGAACATACAATTTTGCATTCATGTATATCCCGGCAGAGAACGTTTACTATGAGGTAATAAGGGAGGAGGAGGGAGATGAAAGAGGTATCCTTGAGTATGCAATGATGAAGAGGGTTATTCCTGTATCTCCAAATACCTTCTATGCGTATCTTCAGGTAATTCTCCTTGGATTAAAAGGGATGGAGATAGAGGAGAACGCAAGGATCATCCACGATCAGATGAGCAAGCTTAAGAATGATTTCGAGGCCTTCATTGAAGAACTATCAAAGATGGAAAGACATCTGAACGATTTGAGATCCTCCTATGAGAAGGTGGAAAAAAGGGTTGATCGTGTAAGGAACGATCTTGAGCTCATAGTTTCATTGAAAAAGGATGATAAAAGCTGACGATACATATTTAAGGAGGTCAGGCATGGGGATCAAATCTGACAAATGGATCAGGAAGATGGCAATAGAAAAGGAGATGATTAGGCCCTTCGTAGAAACACAGATAAGGGATGGTGTTATCTCCTACGGTATTTCGTCTTACGGGTATGATATAAGAGTTGCAGATGAATTTAAGGTATTCACAAATGTTTATACCACGATTGTGGACCCTAAGAATTTTGACCCAATACAGCTTGTGGAAATAAAGGGGGATTTTTGTATTATTCCACCCAATTCCTTTGCCCTTGCAAGAACTGTTGAGTATTTCAAGATCCCAAGAAATGTGTTGACCATCTGTGTGGGGAAATCCACATATGCAAGGTGCGGAATAATAGTTAATGTGACACCATTTGAGCCTGAATGGGAAGGGTATGCAACGCTTGAGATTTCAAATACGACGCCCCTTCCAGCAAAGATATACGCAAATGAGGGAATTGCGCAGGTTATATTCTTTGAAGCTGATGAGGAATGCACATTTTCGTATGCTGACAAAAGGGGGAAATACCAGAAGCAGATGAGCATTACACTCCCAAGGCTTTAAGGTTATTTTCAATTATCTATTGACTGGGTATAAAAAAAGGTGTAGGTTAGATCTAATCTTTATCCGAAAAATTCGTTTGAGGCGGGTTTTTTGGAATTTTATGAAAGGAGGAGTTTGATTAGATGGTTCAGGGTAAGGTCAAATGGTTCAATGAAAAGAAGGGTTACGGTTTCATTGAGCTGGAAGATGGAAAGGATGTTTTTGTTCACTACTCAGCTATTCAGGACAGGGGTTTCAAAACCCTTAGAGAGGGCGAGATAGTGAAGCTGGAAATATCCGAAGGACCCAAAGGGCCTCAGGCCTCTAAGGTAGTAAAATTATAAAATGCTACCTACTGAAAAGGGCCCTTTCGAAAGGAAGGGCCCTTATTTATCATCTTTATTCATGTCTGTCAGGTCATATATATTTGCAATTGTCATCATTTTGTTATTTCTCGTTCTTCCCTACGGATATGCATTTGAGAAGAATGGTTGTGGTGAGAAAAGCTGTTCCTCATGTCATAAAATAACCCTTCGTGAGGCCCAGCAGATCATAGATAAGATCAATCCCTCAGTGAAGGTTGAATCTATAAGACCATCAAAGATAAATGGTCTTTGGGAACTTCAGATAAGGAGTTCTGATAAGACAGGTGTTGTTTACATAGATTTCTCAAAAAAACATCTCATAAGCGGATCAATAGCTGAAATCCCCTCTCTTGTTCCAAGAAAGGTAAATATAAGCGAAATTCCGGCTGATGGGTCCATTGTAATGGGAAACCCAAATGCAAAGAGACGTATATATGTATTTGATGATCCTGAATGTCCTGCATGCGGAAGGTTTCATCAGGAAATAAAAAGGCTCCTTGGAATGAGGAAGGATATCTCGGTGCATATTATTCTCTATCCACTTCCCATCCATAAGAACGCCTTTGAGAAGGCAAAATCTATTATCTGCGCCATTAGGAATGAAGGGATGGACAGAGCGATCCAGCTTCTTGAGGATTCCTTCAACGGAAAATCTATCCCTCCTGCAAGGTGTGATGCTGATGGGTTTCTTAAGGCAAATATAAAGGCAGCGGAACGTCTTCATATCTCATCGACACCTACGATAATCCTTGATGATGGGACATTTCTCCGGGGTGTAAGGAGTGCGGAAGAGCTTATTTCATGGATCGATAAGAAGAGGTAGTCTCCAGACTATTTTCTAATCAGTTCCTCCCCACCGATAATAATCTTCTCAGGAATTCTTATCGTTGGCATACCATCAGATACAGGGACCCCCTGTCCATCCTTTCCGCACATCCCTATGGAAAATCCAGGATCGTTCCCTACCATGTCTATAGCCATCAATATTTCAGGACCATTTCCTGTAAGCACTGCACCCCTTACCGGTTCTGAGATCTTCCCTTTCTCTATAAGATATGCCTCATCAACTTCAAACACAAAATCACCTGTTATCGTGTTTACCTGCCCTCCACCCATCTTTTTTACAAGAATCCCTTTTTCCAGAGATCTTATAATCTCATCGGGCGAGCTTTCTCCAGGGGCAATATATGTATTTGTCATGCGGGGAATTGGTTTATGGTGATAGGATTCCCTCCTTCCATTTCCTGTTGAGCTTACACCATCCTTCATCGCGGTAAGTATATCATACATGAAACCCTTAAGAATGCCATTTTCAACAAGGATAGTTTTTTGTGAAGGTGTTCCTTCATCGTCAAAGCTGAAAGAACCCCATCTGTTTGGTATGGTTCCATCATCAATCACTGAAACAAGTGGTGAAGCAACCCTCTCACCAATCTTTCCTGCAAATATAGAATGCCCTTCTTGCACATGGTCTGCTTCAAGTCCATGCCCTATTGCCTCGTGTATGAGTGTTCCTCCAGCTTCACTGGAGATCACAACAGGCATTCCTCCCGCAGGTGCCTTTCTTGCAGTAAGCATAAGGAGCGCACGATTTGCAGCGGCCTCTGCAATGATCTCTGCAGGATGCTCTTCAAAGATTTCAAAACCTGAGAGTGCACCGACCCTCTCATAACCTGTCTGCAGTATACCATCTGACGAAGCCACAACCTGGATAACAAAGGATGTGTATATCCTGAACTCTTCCGTGATTTTTCCTTCAGTGTTTGCTATAAATAGCTTCTGCGTTACATCCCTGTAAATGATTCTTACCTGTTTTATCCTTCTGTCCTTCTTTCTTGCCACTCTATCAGCATTCATTATCAGCGTAATCTTCCTTTCGATAGGGATTTCCTCAGGGATCTGGAAGAATTTATGATTAATTGAAGGGGGTGTTTTTATAAGGCATATATTGGCTTCACCATCTGTGAGTGTAACACTGCTTGTAACGAAATCCATAAGTTCCTCAAGGGCCCTGTCATTTATTTCATTTGTGTATGCGTATGCTGTTTTTTTATTGAAAATTGCCCTCAACCCCATTCCCATATCCCTTCCGCAGACGATCTTTTCTAATTTTTCATCTTCCCATACGAGAGAGTTTGTAACCGTTTTCTCAATAAATATATCAGAGAATTCAGAGCCCCTCTTTACAATCCTCATCAATGCCTTTTCTAATGAAACATCCGAAAGCATTTTTTCCTCCCGAATAGATGATAAAATAAAATCCACCAGATTTTCAATGATTGATGGAGATGGTGTAATTGACGCTCCCTGATATTTGTGTTAATTTGGGAAAAATAAGGAGGAATCCATACCATGAAAAGGATTATAACATTACTTCCCTTTATCCTGTTGATCTCTTCTTGCAGTTTATTTGCCAAGGATCTGATGATAATCCCTGATTCAGAACACCACTTTAGAGGGGGTAACTCCTCACAGGCATATTACCATTTCCTTCTTTCGCAAAGCTTCCTTAACGAAGGAAAAATTGATGAGGCTTTAGAGGAGATGAAGAAGGCATCATCCTTTGATCCATCGTCATCCTATCTGAAGATGCAGATTGCCCTCATATATATGAGAAAGGCATTAAATGAGGAGAGCCTTGAGAAAAGAAGGAAGCTTCTTGATATGGCTATAGAGGAAGGGGAGAAGGGAGCCTCACTGGATCCTGGTAATGCCCAGGTCAGATTTCTTCTTGGTGAGATCTATTCATCGGTAGGAAACTGGGACAAGGCGATACAGGAATTTGAGAAGACGATAGAGCTTGATCCTTCAAACCAGCGTGCCTATCTTACCCTTAGTTCTATTTATGCAGAAAAAGGAGATTTTGATGCTGCAGGGCGAACATTAAAGAGATTAATAAATATAAACCCCCCTTCAGCAAAGGCCTATTACCTGCTTGCACGCCTTTATGCAGGTGCGAAAAGATTTGATGAAGCTGAAGGATACTTTCTGAAGGCAGTAGAGCTTGATCCTGAATTCGACGAAGCATATCTGGATCTCGGTCAACTTTCTGAATTGAGAGAGCAGTGGGAAAAGGCTGAGAAATATTACAAAAAGGCACTGGAGATCGACCCTGACAATCCTGTGGCTATTGAGAGACTTGGTTCCCTCTATTTCAGGATCAAAAAGCTTGATCTTGCACTGCAGGCATTGAGGGATCTTGAAAAGGTGAGTCCGGATAATGATGAGATAAAGGTGAGGATAGGGATTGTTCTCCTCGAGCAGAAACAGTTTGATGCAGCAGTGAAGCAGTTTGAAAGCCTTGTTGAAAAGAGAAAAAATGATTACAGACTGAGATATTTTCTTGGATATTCCTATGAACAGAAGGGTGAATATTCAAAGGCAATAGAGCAGTTTATGAGGGTAACACCTGATTCTGACTTTTTTGTTGATTCAAGAATTCATGTTTCATTTTGCTACGAGAAGATGGGAAATCTCAATGAGGCAATAAGAGTTGCAGAGGAAACGATTAAATTGAAAAACAGGAACATTGATGCCTATTTACTTCTTGCATCACTTTATGATGAAGCAAAGAGGTACAACGATGCCATAGAAGTTATGAAGAAGGCCGTTCAGATTGAGCCAAGGAATGAAAAACTCTACTATAATCTCGGTGTTTATTATGAAAAGGCTGGAAATTCAGAGGAAGGACTGAAGCAGATGGAAAAGGTTCTTGAGATCAATCCTTCCCATGCAAGTGCACTGAATTTCATAGGATATACATATGCAGAGAAGGGGATAAAGCTTGATGAAGCGGAGGCACTCATAAAAAGGGCTCTTGAGCTGAAACCTGATGATGGATATTTTATCGATTCCCTCGGCTGGGTGTATTACAAAAAAGGTGATTATAATAGGGCTATATATGAGCTTGAGAGGGCCGTGAAGCTTGTTCCTGATGATCCTGTAATACTCGAGCATCTTGGTGATGCATATATGGCAGCGGGAAAAAGGGAGAATGCGATAGATGCCTACGAAAGGGCGTTGAAAATGGATCCCGGAAGGGATACTGTCCTTAAAAAACTCTCCGGGCTTAAAAAAGAAATAAAATGAGAAGCTTTTCACTTGTCCTTGTTCTTTTAATTTCAGGGATAATTGCGGCATGTGCAAGGATAGGGGGTGGTTTTCTTCCGGAGGAAGATGCGCGGAAAGTCCTCTCCATCCTTGCCGAAAAGGAGGAGCAACACAGGAGGGTTGTTTTGCATGGAACAGCAAGGATCAAGATTCCTCGAAGATCCATATCCATGAGATTCTTTATGATCATTGAGAAGCCTGAGAGGTTACGATTCGATGGACTTGATCCATTCGGGAATACGATCATATCAGCAGTTTTGAGCAGAAATGAAGGTATTGTTTGTATTCCCTTGAAGAATACCGCCTATAGAGCAGCGGATACAGAAAGGTTGATCAGACATTTTACTGGCATTACAGTCACTGTTTATGACTTTGTTTCACTTTTTATGAATGAGGCATCAATTAAGGGAAAGATATTTGAATCATTAACAAGAAGTGAAAAGAACGGATATATGATTACGATGAGGAATGAAAATCAATCCACACATTTTGTCTATACAGTTTCAGAGGGATATGATATCGATGAATTGCGTATCCAGGATGAGAATAACAGCGTTGTCTTTGAGATGCAATATTCAGATTTTATGAGAGAGAATAACATAAACTTTCCAAAGAGGATTAATATAAAGATCCCGCCCTACAGTGCATGGATGGAATTAAGGATTAAGGATATAGAGATGGATGTTGAAATCTCAGGTGATACTTTTTATCTTAAGATTCCAGCCGGAATGAAGATTATCAACCTGGATGAAAGGATATAGATTTTTTTTAATATTGTTTCAATTAGTCCTAATTTTCTCTTCCTGTGCAGGAGGCGAGAAAGGTTCGCCGGTTTATAATGCAAGTGTTAAGGATATTTCCCCTTCATACGGCGATGCTATTGTTGAGGGGTCAATAGGTGATGCAAGCACACTTATTCCGATGCTTGCAAGCGATTCTGCATCCTTTGGTGTTGCATCCCTTATATACAATGGACTTGTAAAATATGATAAGGATTTAAGGATCGTTGGTGATCTCGCTGAGTCCTGGGAGATTTCCCCTGATGGGCTTACAATCACATTCAAATTGAGAAAAGGCGTGAAATGGCATGATGGACATGAATTTACAGCTGAAGATGTCCTTTTCGGATACAGAACCATCATAGATCCAAAGACACCGACTGCATATAAGGAGGACTACCTTCAGGTAAAAAGGGCCGAGGTTCTCGACAGGTACATATTCAGGGTAACATATGAGAAACCCTTTGCACCTGCACTGACAACATGGGGGATGTTACCCATTCTCCCAAAGCACCTGCTTGAGGGCATAGATATAACAAAAAGTGAATTAAATAGAAATCCTGTTGGAACAGGACCTTTTAAGTTTGTAGAATGGAGGACGGCGGACAGGGTTGTTCTTAAGGCAAATGAGAATTATTTCGAAGGCAGACCATATCTTGACATGTATATCTACAGGGTAATTCCCGATCAGGCAACGATGTTTCTCGAATTGCAGGCAGGCACTGTTGATATGATGGGACTTACCCCGTTTCAGTTCAGGAGACAGACAGAGGATAATTTCTTCAAAATCAATTTTCAAAAATTCAGGTATCCAGTTTTTGCATACACCTATCTCGGCTATAATCTTAAAGACCCGAGGTTCTCTGACAGAAGAGTAA
>CAZDGM010000010.1:0-53711 GCA_964505185.1 uncultured Thermodesulfobacteriota bacterium | reverse complement strand
AGAGATCATTTCCAACAGTTCAGCATATGTTATGACTCTTCCACCCTTTGTGCTTCTGAACTGCTCTGCATCCTCTATTTTTTCAAATGCAACTGAATTCGGAATACATCTATCATAGCATAAAAAATAGACCCCTGTCTGATCCCTCTGCAAACCACCTGAACAGCAGCCCCTCTCAGAGGACCCAGTTACATAATATGCCTTTCCCGCATCTATGAATCTACCCGATTTTAAATCTCTGACAAGGATACTCAACACCTCTTTTTTCTCATCCCTGATATATCTCAACGCACATACAGCACAACAGGCCTTTTTCCATTGAAAAATATTAATCTTAATTATCGCCCCTCTTTTTTCATCAATGGCTCTGCCACAAATGTCACAATTCCCTGATTTTGCATACACGTAGATATAATTCCCAACCAGGATGATAACAAGGATAAAGATTACAAGAATGATAGTCTTTTTCATAAAAAATTATTTAATCGTCCAGAGCCAGTATGCAAGGGAATAGAACCCAAAAGCAAGAAAAAGGAATACAACAATTATCACCGAGCCAAGGGAATCATGAGGTTTAAGATATGCACTTATTGCACTTGCCAGCGATAATGTTCCTGCAAATGCCATCAGCGCAGCATAAATTATTTTCAGCTTACTGCCTCCGGAGAAATTCTTCTGCAACATATAAAGCATAGACTCTCCCTCTCAGTTTTTTACAAGACTTATTAAATAGGATGTTCTCCTTTCCCTTTCAGCATCCCTCCACTTTATTAATCCTTCCAGCCTTTCAGCCCATGGCTTTAGATCAAAACGTTCTCTCATTGATACATAACTATCGATAAAGGACCTGTAGAACCTCACCATTTCAACAGCAAGCTCCACTGAATATTCCCTGCCCTGTATCTTAATGGTATCCACACCAAGATCGATATATTTTGTGAGATTCTCAAGGAGAAAGAATGCCTCGTTCCGTAATCTCCTTGAATCAATTTCCATATCATTGCTGCATATCCTCCAGTTTTCAAGACATACCCTGTGGCACAACCCACCCCTATTGGGACTCCCCACAAAGTGGTTCTTTCCCTCTTCATCATAATACCATTGATAGTTCACATAACTGCTCATCCAGCATTTGCCCAGATAGGACCAGCATGTATTGCCGTGAGCAAGCACCTCTATACCCGGCCTCATTCTACCCTTCCTCATCTGCAGTTCATCAAATCCCAGTTTACATTCTGCAACAATCTGTGAAACTCCCATCTCTTCATAGAATGCAACATCCTCTATATTAAGGATATTACATCCAACACTCGCATGAATGTTCAGCTCAGGATAATATTTTCGCACTCTCGAGATAAGACCTATGTCTGTCATAATTAAGCCATCTATACCAAGTGAGATGAGCTTATCAAGTTTGGCGAAAAAGATGGGAAACTCCCTTGAATCGGGAAGTGTATTTACTCCAATCCTCACCTTCTTCCCCATCTTTTTTGCAAATTTTACGACATCCTCTATCTCCTCATCCTTCAATTCAAACTCCGCACTCCTTCTGCTCCATCCTTTAAGACCTATGTAAACACTATCAGCACCATTAATCAGAACGGCTTTTGCCATTTCCTTTGTGCCGCCTGGGGCTAATAATTCAATCATCTTTACCTCCATAACGTATTGTTTTAAATGATCTGTACCATGGCCAAACCATGAGTCTATTCATGGATATTCCCCATGGCATCCACATAGAGTCTTCCTGATTTCCCGAAGTAAAAACCATTACAGAATCCATCAGTTGAATACTTGGAAAGCTCCTCCTTCCACTGCCTCTTGTATACCCCACCGCTGAACATTTCTTCGAGTGCTTCCCTGTAGATCCTGCATACACTTCCAAGATATGCAGGATCCTCGGAAAATCCATTTATTCTGAAGATAGAAAATCCTGCCTTATTTATTATGTTCAGATGCTCTATCATACACATATCCTTCCCGCTCAGCATCAATGTTCCCATATTTCTTAAAACCCATCCATCCCTTCTGAGCACAACCGCTTGCCTGCATGCTTCAGGGCATAATTTCCCTGTTTTTTCTACTATTTCAAGCGAAAAACAGCTCTCCGAAATCCCAATGGGGATCTTCCCATGGAGCAGAAATTCAACCTCCATACTACTTCTGTCCCTTATATATTCAATTTCATCAATGCGCAGTTCATAATTGGGAGTAACCCTCTTTACGCCATACTCCTTTAATTTAATAGCAGTCGCATCTGTGTATATATTCGCAAATGATCCCATATGTATCCTTAAAGAAGGAAAGTTCCTGTTGATCATCATCAACACGCCGTAATTGTGAACTTCAACAGCATCGATGCCATAATGGACAGCCCTTTCCACTGATTCCATTATTGGGTCAAGGTCTTTTGTAAGTGGTGTTGCATAGGTCGTTAAATAAACCCTTTTATCCTTATCCTTAAGATATGATATAGAAAACTCCATATCCTTTGGAATTTCTGAAAGATTTCCCTCAAACTTTCTACAGAATGGAAACCCGATATAAAATGCATCAAATGCTGATATATCCACGCATTTAAGAAAATGCAGATCAGGGATCAAGGTGTTTATCTCAATTTTCATCTAATTCCCCTGCCCTCACTGATATTCCTGAAGATGGAAACTATCTTTCTTATCTTTTCGATATTAAACTCCCTCCCCTGGATTTTAAAGAGATCAACACCTGCTTCTATATAGCTTTTAAAAGCATGGGTGATCATATACTCTCCAAGTGGAAGTGAACATACTCCCGAATTACCATCTGAGTTAATTTCATATCTTGCGCTACATATATTAATACAATTACCACCCCTCCTTAAATCAGTTGCTCCTCTCATAAGATAAGGGCCAAGAATGCATTTCCCCCTCTGAATAAACTCCCTCAATGCATAGAAAAATACCTCAACTGTAAGGGCCGTCCTCCTCTTGATCTCATAGATTTCCTCCGGATCAACCATCCATGAAAGGGTAATTCCGCTTACACCTAGATCCTCAAAGAAAAGTGCATCATCTATATTTAAAATCCCGCATCCAACACTGGCAAATATCCTCGAATGTGGTATCCTTTTTACTGCAAGTGCGACAATCCCCACCTCATTCAGAATGATGGCATCAACACCCATTTCAACGAGATAGCTTATTTTCTCTACGAGCTTATCTGTTAGCTTACTGTCAGGAATTGCATTGAGTGCAATGTGGACCAGTTTACCCTTTTTATGACACCTGATCAGCAGCTCCTCTATTTCTTCTTCCGAAAGACCATCACATGCCCTTCCTCTGCTTGATCCTTGAAGACCCGTATAAACCCCATCAGCCCCGGCTTCAAGCATTCCATCGAGATAGCCTAAATTCCTCAGAGGAGCCATTACCTTATACATCTTCATCTCTTAAAATAAAAAATCAAATAATTTTAAAAAACATAGTGCTTTATTGTCAACGACAAGCTAATTCTCCTCTTTTTACTGATAGAATGGATATGCGGGGGTGGGGGAGGTTCTCTCCTCCCCCGATTCAACATTACTTTCTCTTTTCCATCTCTTTTTGTCTAAGCACACGCCTCAGGAGCTTGCCCGTTACAGTTCTTGGAAGTTCATCAATAAATTCAATCTCACGCGGCAATTTGTATATAGCGATATTTTCCTTAAGGAAAGAGAGGATCTCCTCCTTCAGTGCATCCGAGGGCGTGTGGCCAGGTTTTAAAACAATGAATGCCTTTACATTCTGTCCTCTCACCGGATCAGGTACCCCAATTACACCAGCATCAGCTATCGCTGGATGTCTCACAAGTGCAAGCTCTATCTCCTCTGGTCCAATTCTGTAACCTGAGCTTTTGATAAGGTCATCCTCGCGTGATAGGAACCAGAAATAGTTATCCTCGTCTCTGTACACAAAGTCCCCTGCCTTATTCCAGCCATTCATCACAGAGCCCTTCTGTTTCTCGGGTGCTGCCCAATAAAGGGTCCCGGTTGGACCACGGGCAATCAGCATGCCTGATTCCCCTATACCTACCTCCTTCCCCCCTTCATTTACAACCTTAACCTCGTATCCGGGAACGGCCTGTCCAATTGAGCCTGGTTTAGCCTTAAGGCTTACAGCATTTGAGATAAACACAAAGAACATTTCCGTTGTTCCAAGGGATTCAAATATCTCTTGTCCAAACTTATTCTTCCAGTCGTAATAGGTTTTTGCAGTTAGCGATTCGCCACCGCCTGTAAGTATCCTCAGAGAGCTCAGATCATACTTCTTCTCTGCATCCGGAACTTCAAGCATCTTTCTGTAAGCCGTAGGAAGAAGGGTCAGCACTGTTATCCTGTGCTTCTGTATTGTCTCAAACATCCCTTCAGGCGTAAATTTTGCAATCAGCGATGCAGTAGCACCAAATCTGTATGGAATTGCACAGAATGTTGCATGGCCCGCACCGAAGGCAAGTGGAGCTGAACCACCTATCACATCATTTTCCGTAACCCTCCAGCAATACTTTCCAAATCCATCAGCAACAATGAGTGATTCCTCCATCATATGGGCTGTACCTTTTGGAGGACCTGTTGTTCCGGATGTATAAAGAAGGATCGAGATATCATAGCGATCCCTCCTCACAGCGCTGAACTCCTTGTTAGCGCCCTGCATAAGCTGCTGAAGGGGGATAAAGCCCTTTTCCTTTATCGTATTAGGATCCCCGCCGATCACTATGATATGCTTCACACTCTCAAGATCAGGCTTTGCCTTCTCAACATCGGGAAGAAGCCCAAAAAATGTTATGATCGCCTTTGCCCCACAGTTATTTGAAACATGAGCAAGCTCTTTGGCTGCAAACAGTGGTGATGTTGGAACGCTTATCGCACCTAATTTAATAATAGCGAAATTAGCAATCACAGCCTGTGGAATATTTGGGCTCCTTATAATGACACGATCCTCAATCCCTATGCCAAGGTCCTTCAGTCCATTTGCAAGCTGATTACACTGGTAGTAAACATCCTCATAGGTAAACTTTTTCTCTTCAAACAAAATTGCAACCTTTTTACCTCTTCCCTTTTCAAGGTTTTTGTCAAGAAGCTCTTCAGTTGAATTCATCTTCCGTGGGTAGTCCTTATATTCGGGAAGGGTGTATATCCTTTCAGGCCATAGCTCCTTTGGAGGTAGAAAATTTTTGATCTCTGACATATTTGTCCTCCTTTTTATTTTTTCTTATCAAGCACAATATCACCTGGCATAACCGAAGGTTTAAATAAACCTGGTATATCAATACCTCTGATCCTTTCGGTCTCTATCACCCCCTCTCTCAATATCCTTTTTACCCTCAGCATTCCTTTATAAGTTCCATGAGCATCTTCTACAGGATAACTACTGTAAGCATGAAGATAAACACCTTCTTTCATCCTTACACCTTCATTCAACCTTACAAGAATCATATTACCATCAACCCAAACGACCCACCCTGCTACTTCCCTATTTGCTTCCGCACTCCCCCTTTTCTGCAAAACAATATTTTCAAGGGGAATATCCTCTGCCTCCGCAGGTAATCTCTGATATTGCTCTTTCAGTAATGAACATGATGGAATGAGCAATAATATTATAATCAAATACTTTTTAAGAATGAAGTTTAGGAATATTTTATTGATCATTTTTTAATAAATCAATGTTTTTCCTTGAAAATTCTTATGGCCTTTCAACAAGCATGGCAAGTGCCTCACCACCTCCTATGCATATAGCAGCAACTCCTCTTTCCTTTCCCATCTGATACATTGCATGAAGAAGCGTTGTGAGTATCCTTGCGCCACTTGCCCCAATTGGATGTCCGAGTGCCACTGCACCTCCATTCACATTAACCTTACTTTCATCAAGCTTAAGCTCTCTTATTGCAACCATTGCGACAGATGAGAAGGCTTCATTTATCTCAAAAAGATCTATCTCCTCTTTTTTCCTTCCTGTTCTATTAAGGAGATTCTCTATAGCGCCTATAGGTGCAATGGTAAACCATTCGGGTGCAATTGCTACACCGGCATATCCAGCAATTATTCCCAGAATCTCCATATTCCTTTCCCTGGCTGTTTCCTCTGACATCAAAACAAGGGCTGATGCTCCATCATTTATTTTTGAAGCATTTGCAGGTGTCACAGTGCCATCCTTTTTAAATACAGGTGAGAGTGTTTTCATCTTCTCAAAATCTGCCCTCTTTGGTTCCTCATCCTCATCAACAGTAACACTCCCTTTTTTCTGTTGAATGATCACAGGCACGAGTTCGTTCTTGAATCTCCCGGCCCTCTGGGCTGAAATGGCCCTTTCATAACTCCTTCTTGCATATGCGTCCTGCTCTTCCCTGGAGAAACCATATTTTTCTGCGAGTAGCTCTGCACATGATCCCATATGGAAGTCATTATATACGTCCCATAGACCATCCTTTATCATGCTATCGATGATCTTTCCGTGGCCAAGTCTGTATCCACCCCTTGCCTCCTCAAGTAAATATGGGGCCCTGCTCATATTCTCCATACCACCTGCGACAACTATCTTCGAATCGCCAAGCATTATTGCGCGCGCTGCCATAATTACAGCTTGCATTCCGGACCCACAGACCTTATTTACAGTAACTGCCCTGACCTTCTGGGGAAGACCTGCTCCAAGTGCAGCCTGCCTTGCTGGTGCCTGTCCAAGACCTGCCGATAGAACATTCCCCATAATAACCTCATCAACCTCATCCCTTCCTATACCCGCCCTTTTTATCGCCTCCTCAATAGCGATGCTGCCCAATTTTGTCGCAGGGATATCCTTGAGAGAACCGTTAAAGCTTCCTATAGGTGTTCTTACAGCACTTACTATTGCAACCCTTTTCATAATTTACCCCCTGTAATTTTGATGATCATAAAATTTCAATAAGGTCAGAATAAAGGAATCCGTCAACTACTTCCTTCCCTCTCACAATAACCGTCTTTCCCCTGATGTCCTGATTGCTCTTTATCAAAACGGGAATATAATTTCTCGATATACCGGAATAAAGACCTTCGCCCTCCCCTTTTTCAATAATAACCTCAAGTTCTTTTCCAATGTGGAATTTATAGAATTCACTCCTCTTCATCCTTCCAAGCTCAATCAACACTGAAACCCTTTTTTTAACAATCCTCTCATCCACCTGATCAGGCATGCTGTATGCCTTTGTCCCTTTCCTCTTAGAAAATGGAAAAACATGTATATAGCTTATGGGAAGTCTTTCGATCAGCTTGCATGTATTCAGAAATTCCCTTTCACCCTCTCCTGGAAAACCAACAATGACATCAGTGCCGATTGACATGGATGGATCAAGATCCCTTAAATGGTAAACAATATCAGCAAAATATTTACTCCTGTAAGGTCTCCCCATCCTTTCAAGAATGGAATCGTCCCCGCTCTGAAGTGGTATATGGAGATGGTTGCATATAAATGAAGACCTGGATATGTAATGAATAAGATCAGGAGAAAGCTCCTCGGGCTCGATGGAACTCAGCCTTATCCTTCCTTTTACACCCTCAATTTCGCATCTCTTTAAAAGACCATACAGTGAATCCCCCTTCCCCAGATCCCATCCATAAGCACCAAGGTGAATTCCTGTGAGGACAACCTCCATATGATTCCTGAAAAGCCTTTTTATCTTTAATATTGCATCATCAGGAGGAAGGCTTCTGCTCTTCCCCCTTGCCCTCGGGATTATACAGAATGTGCATGATGCATTGCACCCATCCTGAATCTTCAAAAATGCCCTTGTCTTTCCCTCAAAGATCTCTATATCGCCACTGAAAAACAACTCTTCCTCACCGTTTCCTCCGACAATCACTGGGTGCGATTGTTTTCCTTTCCTTATTAACTCTGTTATGAATCTTCTCTGTGTATTGGGAACAATAAAATCTATTCCTTCTATCATGAGAAGATCATCAGGCGAGACCTGTGCATAACATCCCGTAACAATAACAACAGCATCAGGATTATTTCTTATTATCTTTCTTATCTCCTGTCTGCACTGGCTGTCAGTCCTGTGGGTAACTGTGCATGTATTTATTATAAAGATATCGGAATCTATACCTTTTGAGGAAGGTATAAATACTTCAGCTTTCAGCATCTCCTTGATTACAAAGGAATCATACTGATTTGCCTTGCAACCGAGTGTGCATATATTGAATTTCATCATTCCTTCCTTAATCCCTTTTTAATCCAACCACCTCCGAGAACAATATCTCCATCGTAGAAAACAACAGATTGACCGGGAGTTACTGATCGGGCAGGAAAATCAAAAGTTACCTCGCAGCTTCCTTCGTCGATCAATTTTACAGATGATCTTATAGGTCTACTCCTGAATCTTATTACTGCCTCGCAGTTGAATCTTTCAGGGATCCTTTCTGGATATATCCAGTTAATATTTTCAGCAATCAACCCATTGAAAATCAGATCATCAATTTCACCAATAGTTATTGTATTCTCAACAGGATTTATATCTGTTACATAAAGTCTTCTTCCCATTCTTAAGCCAATCCCCTTTCTCTGACCTATCGTGTAAAGATGTATCCCCCTGTGATAACCAAGTATCCTGCCATTCTTATCAACTATCTTGCCTTTCCTGTAATCATCCTGCGAAAGATGCCTTCTGAAGAACTGCTCGTGATCCCCTTCTGTAATGAAGCATATATCCTGGCTTTCCTTTTTCTTCGCAACCTTAAGACCGATGCTTGAGGCAATGGATCTTACTTCACTTTTTGTTATCCCTCCCAGGGGGAAGATCACCCTTGATAACTGCCACTGCTTTAAGCCAAAAAGGAAATAAGACTGATCCTTAAATTGATCAACCCCCTTCATGAGGATATTATAGCCCCTTAAATTATCATATACATTTCTCGCATAATGACCTGTGGCTATATAATCCGCCCCTAATTCATCAGCGAGTTTAAGCAAATGGTGAAACTTCATCCTCTCATTGCATATGACACATGGATTTGGGGTCCTTCCGTTTATGTACTCCCTTATGAAGTAATCAACGACTTCCTTTTTGAACTCCTCCCTGAAATTTACACTATAATGCGGTATATCTATCGACCATGCAACCTTCTTTGCATCATGTATGTCCTCGAGCGAACAGCAACTCCCGAACCTTTCTTCCGTTCCTTCCGAATAATCCCAGAGATTCATTGATATACCGATCACATCATATCCCTGTTCCTTCAGCAAAAAAGCGGCAACAGAACTATCAACACCTCCACTCATTGCTATAACAATCCTTTTCTTTATCATTGACTCCCTTTATCCCCCTCCTTCGGGGATTTTTCTTTTCTCAGATAATCTTCTATTGCCGCATGAAGTGCCTCTGCGGCAAGATTTGAACAGTGCATCTTGATAGGAGGAAGGCCATCAAGTGCCTCCGCAACTGTCTTGTTTGTTATCTTTTTTGCCTCTTCAAGGTTTTTCCCTTTGACAAGCTCTGTTACCATCGAACTTGTTGCAATTGCTGCACCACATCCGAAGGTCCTAAACTTTGCATCAACAATTATGTTATTCTCCACTTTAATAAACAACTCCATAACATCACCACAAATCGGATTCCCAACCCGACCTATACCACTTGCATCAGGTATTTCGCCAACATTTCTTGGATTTCTGAAATGTTCCATAACTTTATCGCTATACATAATTCTGCCCCTCAACATTCATTATAATTTCACAGCTGGAAAAGTTGATTTCATCTATTTTTCCTGTATAGAGGAGACATGCCCCTCAACCTCTCAACAATACCCGGTAAAACCTCGAGCACCCTGTCTATATCCTCCTCTGTATTCCACTTTCCAAGGCTGAACCTCACAGAGCCCTGGGCGAGTACAGGATCAATTCCCATTGCCATTAAAACATGTGATGGCTCAAGGGTCCCTGATGTGCATGCAGATCCTGTGGATCCAGCAATCCCCTCCAGATCAAGGTTCAGTATGAGGGATTCTCCCTCGATATAGTGGAAGCTTATGTTTGTTGTATTTGGAATCCTGTTTTCAGGATGGCCATTAATTGAAACATCCTTAATAGTTTTTAATATCCCTTCCTCAAGCCTCCTTCTCAGTCCAAGAATCCTTTGACTCTCCTTCTCCATATCCCTTAGTGCAATCTCACATGCCTTACCAAGAGCAACAATTCCAATAACATTCTCTGTGCCTGCCCTCCTGTTTTTCTCCTGATGTCCGCCATGTATAAGTGGACGGAGCTTAACACCCCTTCTGATATAGAGGGAACCAATACCCTTTGGCGCATAAAATTTATGCCCTGAAATGGCAAGCAGATCAACATTGAGCTTCTTTACATCAATTGGAACCTTCCCAGCTGCCTGCACTGCATCGCAATGGAATATTACTCCTTTTTGCCTTGCTATTTTTCCTATCTCCTCAATAGGAAATATAGTTCCTGTCTCATTGTTTGCAAACATTACAGATATAAGTATTGTCTTATCCGTAATGGCACTTTTCAACTCATCGAGATCAAGCATTCCATAAGAATCAACGCGTAGATAGGTGACCCGGTACCCACATTTTTCCAGATATTTGCATGTATTGAGCACAGCAGGATGCTCAACCGAGGTTGTAATAATATGGTCCCCCTTCTCCTTAAAGTTCTCAACAGTGCCCTTGATTGCAAAATTATCAGCCTCTGTTCCACTGCTTGTAAAAACAATCTCCATAGGGTCAGCATTTATCAGTCTTGCAACCTTTTCCCTTGCTTCTTCTATGTACTTCTTCACCTCTCTCCCGGCCCAGTGAATACTGGATGGATTACCGAATCTTTCCGTAAGGAATGGTTTTATCTCTTCAATAACCTCTGGATGCACCGGGGTGGTAGCGTTATAATCGAGATATATCTTCCTCACAATACCCCTCCTTTGTTTTCATATGATAAAAATTCCCTTAAATTCTAAATGCAACCTTCATCTTGGTCAATTTCAATAATATTTATATATTTTACCACATATTATTTACAATTGTCTTTTTAGCTAATGCCTGTAAAGCTTTATCCCGCTTCTGCATGTTATAATATTATGGCATTATAAAACAGACTTTACCGAAAGCTTTAGATAAGGTAGATTATGATCTCTTTGAAAAGTTATACAAACAAGGGACAAGGTATATGAAACCCCTTATTCATTCATCCCTTGTAAACGGACCCTTTGATGATCCCGCCCTCTACATAGAAATTAAATGGGAAAAGAGGGCTATTCTCTTTGATGCGGGAGACCTCAGGGTATTAAATCCCGGTAAATTGATTAAGGTATCTGATATTTTCATCTCCCATGCCCATATGGATCACTTCTCGGGATTTGATTATCTGCTGAGATTGATACTTGCAAGGGACAAAAAACTCAGGATCTTCGGACCTGCAGAGATCTCTGAAAGGGTTGAAGGAAAGCTCAAAGGTTATACATGGAATCTTACATCCGATTACGGACTGAAAATAGAGGTAATAGAAGTCTATCCATCAAATCTCCTTTTCTATGAATTCCATGCCACAGAAGGTTTTAAAAAGATATACAGGGGCTCCTCTTCCTTTAATGGCACCCTGCTTGAGGAATCGTTTTTCCGTATTGAATCGGCGATACTGGATCACAGCATCCCATGCCTCGGATTCTCGCTAAATGAGAGATTTCATATAAATGTCATAAAGGAAGAGATTGAAAGGATGGGTCTTACGTTAGGTCCATGGCTGAAGGAGCTAAAAAAATCTATCTGGGAGGAGAGGGGTGATGATTTTCTGTTGGAAGTGCCCACCAGTAGCGGAGCAAGGATAATTCCTTTATATGAGCTAAAAAGATTGGTCAGGATCAGTGAGGGGCAAAAAATTTCCTATGTTGTAGATGTTGTCTTTAATGAAAGCAATGTTGAATCAATTGTAAAACTTATTAAAGGTTCCGATATATTTTACTGTGAGGCCTCATACCTCCATGAGGATCTGGACAAGGCTATGGAGAGATTCCACCTCACTGCAAAACAGGCCGGTTATATTGCAAGGCTTGGCGAAGTAAAGAAGTTTGTCATCTTCCATTTCTCACCCCGATACAGGCACTGTCCTGAAAAACTGTATGATGAGGCAAATCGTGAATTAACAAAAAGTTAATTATATGCGCCTATCAACGCAGAGAAATCTCCTGAGCTTCTCAAGTCTTCTTTCCTTTATCCCTTTTATCAACGTGAGCTCTTCAATTCTGGAAAAGGGGCCATTTTCCTTCTTAAATTCCATTATCCTCTGAGCAAGAACAGGTCCTATGCCAGGAACAGAAACAAGCTCATCAAAGGTCGCCTCATTAACATCCAGTTTCAATCCTAAAAGTAAACGTTCCTTCCCATTAAGTTTCTGCTTTATGAAATGTATTCCACCTCTATCCCGGTAGATAAGGAGCTTTGCCGGCCTCCGTATATCGATCATTGCTGTTGATCCAGTTAGATTCCTGAGATCAGGATCCAGCTCATTTAAAAAATCCTTAATCCTCATCCCTTTTCTGATGAAATATACACCCTGATTCCTCACATCACCGTAAACAATCACTATCACTTCCTCGGGCTTCTTAAACCTGGGCTCCAGGGGCCCTCCATAAGTGAAGGATCTAAATCGAAAAAGAATTAAAAAGGCAATTATAAGCGAGGCGAGTAGAATTGATGCAAGCTGTAGATAAACTATATTTTTACTGAGCGCCTTTCTGCTTTCTTTCTTCATCCTTCATCAATTTGTACTCGATACTGTCAACAAGGGCCTGCCAGCTCGCCTCAATGATGTTTTCGGAAACACCAACTGTTCCCCATCTATCCTTCTTATCCTTCGATTCCACAAGAACCCTTACTGCTGCACCCGTACCCCTGTGACCTGCGAGAACCCTAACCTTGTAATCAACAAGCTCAACCTGTTTTAACGATGGATAGAATTTCTCAAGTGCCTTTCTTAAAGCATTATCAAGTGCATTAACAGGGCCATTTCCTATTGCAGCGGTATGTTCCACCTTACCACCAACCTCAACCATAATTGTTGCCTCTGCGATAGGTGGTTCATCCTCCCTCCTTTTTTCAACAATTACCCTGAATCCTATAAGTTTGAAGAACTTCTTCTTCGTCCCGATCCCCTTCCTGAGCAGGAGTTCAAAAGATCCTTCTGCACCTTCAAACTGGTAGCCCTGATATTCGAGTTGTTTTAGATTCTCAAGAACCTCCTGAACTACAGGGCTCTTTGCATCAAGATCAATACCCATCTCAGCTGCCTTGTAAAGGATATTTGCCTTTCCCGAAAGGTCAGAAACAAGAACCTTTCTTCTATTACCAACAATCTCTGGAATTATATGCTCATATGTTTTTGGATTTTTCCTCACAGCATCAACATGCACCCCTCCCTTATGGGCAAAAGCACTCTCACCAACATACGGGAGCCTTTTGTTATGCGGAAGGTTTGCCATTTCAGAAACAAATCGGGAAAGTTCAGTAAGTCTTTTAAGCTTTTCATCATCAATACAGTCGATATCGAGCTTTAATTTAAGATTGGGAATTATGGAGCAGAGATTTGCATTTCCACACCTCTCACCGTATCCGTTTATTGTTCCCTGGACATGAACACATCCTAACTGAACAGCAACAATACTGTTTGCCACAGCTGTTTCTGAATCGTTATGACAGTGGATACCAAGCGGGGCTTTTATATGCTCCTTTACATCCTTGATTATTTCCGCAACCTCAAAAGGCATAGATCCACCATTTGTATCACAAAGGACTATACAATCAGCTCCACCATCCTCAGCAGCCTTAAGCGCCTTTAGCGCATAATCCCTGTTTGCTTTGTATCCATCGAAGAAATGCTCAGCATCAAATATTACCTCATCCACCCTTTCTTTCAGATAAGAAACGCTATCATTTATAAGTTCAAGATTCTCTTCAAGGGATATTCTCAATGCATCACTAACATGAAAATCCCATGTTTTACCAAAAATAGTGACAACTTCTGTTTGAGAATCAAGAAGTGCATTTATATTGGGATCATCCTCCGGCTTTACCTTTGCCCTTCTTGTGCTTCCAAATGCAGTAATCTTTGCGTTGGACAGTTTTACCTTCTTTATCTCTGAAAAGAATTTCTTATCCTTTGGATTCGAGCCCGGCCAGCCACCTTCAATATAATGAATTCCCACTTCATCAAGTTTTCTTGCGATAAGGATTTTATCCTCGAGTGAAAAAGATATATCCTCAGCCTGTGTTCCATCCCTTAGTGTTGTGTCATAGATTTTAACCTGCATAATTTCTCTCCTGTTATGTTTTTTCTTCTTTAATATCTTCACTTCCGAGATTAAATGCATCATGAAGTACCCTTACAGCGAGCTCAGTATATTTGGGTTCAATTACACAGGATATTTTTATCTCCGAAGTGCTTATCATCAGGATATTTATGTTCTCGCTTGCAAGCGTTGAAAACATTTTAGCAGCAACACCTGAATGGCTCCTCATTCCAACACCAACAATAGATACTTTTGCTATATTCTCATCACCAAGTACAGCTGCCGCTTTTATTTCATCCTTAACAGCTTCAACGATTCTGATTGCCTTCTTGAGATCTGACTTTGGAACTGTAAATGTAAGATCGGTATATCCATCAGCACTAACATTCTGAACGATCATATCAACAACTATGTTTGCCTCTGCAAGAGGTGTAAATATCTTCGCTGCTATGCCCGGTCTGTCCGGAACCCTTACTACTGTTATTTTTGCTTCATTTTTACTATAAGTTATCCCTGATACAACAGGTGCTTCCATACGGTCCTCCTCTTTTATAACCATCGTTCCCTTTGATTCATTAAAACTCGATCTGACATGGATGGGAACGTTATATTTTTTTGCAAACTCAACGGATCTTGTTTGAAGAACCTTTGCTCCAAGACTTGCCATCTCTAACATTTCATCATATGTAATAACATCCAGCTTCCTCGCATTTGGACATATATTTGGATCAGTTGTATATACACCATCCACATCTGTATATATCTCACATATATCTGCCTTCAGAGAGGCTGCTATTGCAACTGCAGTTGTGTCTGACCCGCCTCTTCCAAGTGTTGTTATGTTGCCCTGCTCATCTATTCCCTGGAATCCAGCAATTACAACAATATATCCATTTCTCAGATCCTCAAATATCTTCTCTGAATTGATCCTCTGAATCCTTGCTTTTGAAAATGCACTATCAGTTATAATCTTAACCTGATAGGCAAGATACGATCGTGCCTTATAACCCATTGATTGAATTGCCATTGAGAGGAGTGCAACGGAAACCTGCTCACCCGTTGATATAAGAACATCATACTCCCGTTCATCCGGTGTGCTGGTTATCTGATAGGCAAGGTTTATAAGTCTGTCCGTCTCCCCTGCCATGGCTGAGACAATAACAACCACATCATGACCCTCATCCTTTGTCTTGATCACCCTCCTTGCCACATTCTTTATCCTCTCAATTGTGCCAACTGATGTGCCTCCATATTTCTGTACGATAAGTGCCATTGTAAACCCTCCCTGGTGCTATTTATTAAACTCATCCTTTAGCCTTTTTGCAAGCCATTTATATCTTTCACCATATGCTTCCACAATAAGCCTCCTTGCCATTTCACCCTCAATCAAGATGATTATCTTAAGGAATTCAGGAGGGAGAAGTTTTTCAATCCTTTCTGCCCATTCAATTGCTGTGATCCCATCGCCTGGAAGGTATTCTTCTAAACCGATGCCGGAAAGCTCCTCCTCCTTGCTTATACGGAATAGATCTATATGATAAAATCGAACCAACCCTTCATATTCATTGATTATTGTGAAAGTAGGGCTTGTAAGCTCCCCCTCTTCTATCCCCAGTCCCATTGCAATCCCTTTTATCATCACAGTTTTTCCTGATCCCAGATCACCTGTAAATGCTATGAGATCACCCTTATTAAGCAATCTCCCAAGCCTCCTTCCCATTTCCATTGTATTATAAGGGGAACAGCTCAGAAGCTCATATACTACATCAGGTTTTCTGCATATCATCCTTGATTTTATAGATTTTTTCAATTGTCTCTATTATCCTGTCCGCAACCTCTGATGCAGTATAGCCAACCCTTCCCTTTTCAGCCATGATCATATCAGCAGCCATCCCATGAAGAAAGACACCCAGCTGACATGCCTCCACTGGTTGATAGCCCTGGGCAAGGAATCCACCAATCATACCTGTAAGCACATCTCCCATCCCTCCGGTTGCCATTCCAGGATTACCTGTGGGATTTATTATTACATCCCCATCAGGTGTTCCGATAAGTGTTCTTGCACCCTTTAATACAAGATATACCCTGTATCTTTCTGAAAACTCCCTCACCAGATCAATTCTTCTTTCCTTAATTTCCTGAATTGAAATATCAGAAAGTCTTGAGAACTCCCCTGGATGGGGTGTAAGGATTATCTCGCCTTTATGACCCATTAATATATCCCTGTTCAGGGAAAGTGCATTTATTCCATCGGCATCGATTACCATCGGAAGGCTGATCTCCTTTACTATCCTGTGAACAAGCTCTACTGTTTCATAATTTGTAGAAATTCCTGGTCCTAAAGCAATTGCAGTCTTTCTTTCAAGTAATGCTTTAATTTTTTCGAACGCCCTTATACTCAATGTCCTTTCCACTGTCTCCTCAAGGGGTTCTGTCATTGCCTCTGTAAGCTTTACTTCCATATATCCATTGAGGCTTTCAGGAATACCCAGTGTAACAAGGCCTGTTCCCACCCTCAGTGCTCCTGTGCAACAGAGTGCTGCAGCACCTGTCTTTCCAACTGATCCGGAAAGCACAAAGAGATGTCCAAAATGCCCTTTATGCACATCCTGTGATCTCTCCTTGATGATATTCGCAATACATTTCTCTGTTATAAGGGTCTGTTTTATCACGGATTTTTCGATAACATCCCTTGGAATACTTATATCTACTATTTCAAGTCTTCCTGTGTGATCTGCACCGGGAAATAAAAGATGACCAACCTTTGGTAGTGCAAATGTAACCGTTAAATCAGCCTTGACTGCATGGCCCAGTATTCTTCCTGTCGATGCATCAACGCCTGATGGAAGATCGATGGAAACAACCCTTGCACCTGAAGCATTTATAAGCTGAATTGCTTCTGAAGGTATACCTTCAACAGGTGTGTTGAGTCCTGTTCCGAATATCGCATCAACTATTATAAGATTCCCCTTTTTCAATTTTTCCCTGAGTATCTTAAGGTCTTCCTGATCCGTTATCGAATATATCGGTATCCCCATATCTTTCACTATTTTGAGATTTTCCAGGGCATCACCTTTAATAGAAGATGGATCAGAAAGCAGAACGATCTCTACATCCATCCCCCTGTTATAGAGATGCCTTGCAACAACGAGTCCATCACCACCATTGTTCCCCTTTCCAGCTATGACAATGATGGAATATCTGTTAAGATTCGGGAAGAATTTCTCCATTGCACCTACAACACCCCTTCCCGCATTCTCCATGAGCAAAAGCCCCGGAATTCCCTTCTCTTCTATTGCTATCCTGTCAAGCTCCCTCATCTCTATGGATGTTGCGACCTTCATTGCCATTCCCCTCTTCCTTCATTTCTCAAGGATAACAAATGCAATTCCGATATCTGCCTTCTCATCATGTGAAATTGAAAGATGAACTGATTTAATCCCCTTTTCAACCAGCATATCTTTTGCAAGGCCATAAAGTTTCAATATGGGCCTTCCTGACTTCTCATTGATTACCTCGATATCCCTCCATCCAATGCCAGACTTCTTCCCGACCCCAAGTGCCTTCAAAAAGGCCTCCTTTGCACAGAATCTTGATGCATAGTGTTGAAAAGGCCTCCTTTTCCTACTGCAATAGGAGATCTCCCTTTCTGTGAAAACCCTCATTATGAATCTTTCCCCCCACTTCTCATAAGCTGCCTTAATACGGGATATCTTCACGATATCAATTCCTATTCCATCAATCATCTCTCCCTTTCCCTTATTATTTCGACCATCTCCTTTACAGCCCTGTGCAATCCGACAAAAATGGCACGTGCAATTATACTGTGGCCGATGTTATACTCCTCTATCTCTTTTATCCTCAATAGCCTCTTAATATTCCAATAATTGAGGCCGTGTCCCGCTGCAATCCCTATCCCGCACAGCTTTGCCTTCTCAACTGCCCTCTCTATCCTCTCTGCCTCTCTTTCATGTTCACCAACCTCCCATGCCTCAGAATATCTGCCCGTATTTATCTCCACCATATCAGCACCCACCTCCTTTGACGCCTCAACCTGATCCGGATCAGCATCTATGAAGAGACATACACCTATCCCATGCTCCTTTATCTCCTTTATGAACGACTTCAGAAATGGGACCATTGCACGCGCATTTATCCCTCCTTCTGTTGTTATTTCCTCCCTCCTTTCAGGAACAAGTGTGACCTTACAAGGTTTGATTTCGAGGGAAATCCCTTTCATCTCCTCAGTTGCTGCCATTTCAAGATTAAGCCTTGTTCTTACAGTGCTTCTCAAGATTCTCAGATCCCTCTCCTGTATATGCCTTCTGTCCTCCCTCAAATGCACAACAATCCCATCAGCACCAGCAAGCTCAGCTATCGCAGCCGCCCAGACAGGATCGGGTTCCTTTCCCCTCCTTGCCTGCCTTAATGTTGCAACATGGTCAACATTTACTCCAAGAAGGGCCATTTAGATCACCCCCTGCTAAACATAGGAAATCTTTTTAATTATCCCTGAAAGTTCCTCCGCCATAGATGATATCTCTCTTATATTTTCACCTTCAACCATTATTCTTATGACAGGCTCTGTTCCTGAAGGTCTGACAACAACTCTCCCCCTTTCACCAAGTTTCTCCTCCATATTCTTTATCGCATTTTTAACAACTGGTGATTCAAGTATCTGATTCTTATTTTCAATCTCAACATTAAGAAGCACCTGGGGGAGTTTGAAGATCCCTTTTGAAAGTTCTGAAAGTGGTTTGTTCTTTTTGAGCATAATTGCAATCACATTTAGTGAAGTAATAATACCATCGCCCGTTGTGTGGTAATCCTTGAATATGATATGTCCTGATTGTTCACCACCGAAATTGTAATCACCCTTCACCAGTTCTTCCACTACATATCTATCACCAACTCTTGTCCTGATCATGGTGCATCCCCTTTCCTTAAAAAAAATCTCCAGCCCCTTATTTGTCATGATTGTAGCAACAACAGTGTTCTTCTTCAGTTTTCCCGTGTTCAAAAGTTCAATCCCACAGATCCCCATTATATCATCACCATCAAGGATGTTCCCTTTTTCATCAGCAATTATTACCCTGTCTCCATCACCATCAAAAGCAACACCAATATCCGCACCTTCTTCAATAACCCTTTTTGCCATACTTTCTGGAAAAACCGATCCACATCCATTGTTTATGTTAACACCATTTGGCGAAACATCCATTGGTATTACCTTTGCACCAAGTTCATCAAAGACAGCGGGTGCAACCCTGTATGTTGCACCATTTGCACAATCAACAACTATTTTCAACCCTTGCATATCAAATTCCTGAGGGAATGCATTCTTTAAGAACACAACATACCTTCCAACCGCATCAACAAGTCTGTATGCCTTACCTATATCACTACCTGTTGGCCTTATAGAATCGATCTTTTTGCTTAGGATAAGACCTTCTATAGTTGCCTCCATATCATCGGGAAGTTTATATCCATCCCTGCCAAATATTTTTATACCATTGTAGGGATATGGATTGTGCGAGGCTGAGATAACGATCCCAGCATCTGCCCTCATGCTTGAGGTAAGGTATGCAATCCCTGATGTTGGAAGTGGTCCTATAAGCACAACATCTACACCCATTGAACATATTCCGGACGCAAGTGCACATTCAATCATATAACCCGATATCCTCGTATCCTTTCCGATTAGTATCCTTCTTCTTCCTCCACCCCTTTTAAAGAGATACGCTACAGCCCTCCCCACCTGAAGAACAGTTTCACCGGTCATCGGCTCCATATTTGCAATCCCTCTTATCCCATCAGTGCCAAAGATAATACCCATTTTCCCACCCCTTTTATTGTGATTTTCCTTTAAAACCACTGATTATTGCATCCACCATCCTTGCGACCCTCTTCATCCTGAGCACATCGTGAACCCTTATGATGTTTGCTCCTTTCATTATACTCACTGCAACAGTAGCTGCACTTCCCTCCATCCTCTCATTAACTCCCAGATCGAGAACCTTTCCGATAAATGATTTTCTGCTTGTGCCAATGAGGATGGGCTTTCCAAGAAATCTCAGTTCTTCAAGATTTCTAATTATCTCGAGGTTCCCTTCAACAGATTTTCCGAATCCTATTCCAGGATCGATAATTATACGCCTCCCATCAACACCATATTCTTCAGCCCATTTTATCCTTTCTCTTAGAAAATCAAAGATCTCCCTTCTCAATGCCCTGTAGTTGGTATCAAGCTGCATAGTTTTCGGAGTTCCCCTCATATGCATGAGAACAACAGCAACGCCGTATTTTACAGCAACATTTATCATATTACAGTCGGCCCTCATTGCACTTATATCATTTATTATCTGCGCACCCTCTCCTATCGCTCTCTCTGCAACCTCGCTTTTTGTTGTATCAATTGAGATGGGAACTTTTATCCTTTTAGACAACCCCTTTATTACAGGTATCACTCTCTTCAGTTCAATCTCCGCTGAAACTCCTTCAGATCCCGGCCTTGTTGATTCGCCCCCGATATCGATAATATCGGCACCTTCCTCCACCATTTCAAAGGCCCTATCAATAGCTGCTTCAGACTCCATATATTTTCCACCATCGGAAAATGAATCAGGGGTAACATTGAGTATCCCCATTATAAGTGTTCCCCTTGAAGGATCAAGTATCCCCGCCGGAAGTGGTATTATATCTGCAGGCCTTAAATAGTTATGTATATACTCTCCGATTTCTTCACCCTCACTTTTTGTTATAATATTTTTCTTGAGCCTCTCTGAAAGACTCCTGAATACATTTACATTTCCGCATATTATCATCTCTTTAAACCCATTCACTTCCCTCTCATAAATGATGTCTCCATGGAGGTAAAGGGTGAATTCCCTAATAAGCCTTCCTTTCTCTTCCGAAAGATCCTTTATATGAAGGAGAAGGTTTCTGTTTTTTCCGAGCAGGTCAGCCGCATTCCTTTCCAACCGGACCTGACTGTAGATTTCATCTAAATCCTTCTCATATTGTGGGCTGTAGAAATGCAGGGATGCCTTTTCCACTCTAAAGCCTTACCTCTTCAGGAATATTATCAAATTTCGTAAGGAGCATAACAAGAATCCTTTCTGTGCTCTCTGTTATACGGACCTTTTCACTTATCCTGTAGCCTGAAACCCACACGATCTCATCACCAGATATTACAAGAGGAATTTTCTTTCTTTCAACCCTTGGTATCTTCAAATCGATAAAGAATTTTTTAAGCTTCTTTTCTCCTGATGATCCAAAAGGATGGAATCTGTCACCTGGTCTAAAATTCCTTACAGTAAGAGGAAAGACCAGTTTTTCACAATCCATATACGCCTTATCAGGAGAAAATTCCATCCTTAATGAATGTCTGTCGCATATCCATGCCTCTATCATACATCCAGCCTGCAGTATATCAATCCTTCCTGGCACCTCAAAACTCATCTCATAGGGTTCAATCTCCTCGGTAAAACCTTTTCCCACTATTAAATTCTCATATTGCTTCTCAACACGTACATCGCCAGGGAGCATTATAAATGCACCAGACCTTTTTCCGCTAAGGAGCTTCCATATATCCTCAAAATTCCTTCTGCTCATACGTGGGATCTTTCCAGCTATCCTTTTTATTGCGTGCCTCATCACCCTTCCAACCATATATGGCGGTAGGTTCTTGAGAATCCCTGTATCCATCCTGAGGGAACCCGCCTTAAACTCTGTGAGGGAATCAAGGAAAAGCTTCTCGCTTATCAATTCAAGGTATTCATTCTCCTCTCTCATCTGCTCGGAAAGGTGCAGTAGAGATTCAACTATGTTGCAATTAAAATTCTCCTTGAGAAATGGGATAAGGATCCTCCTTATCCTGTTCCTGAGAAATGATATATCCTCATTTGAACTGTCATAAACCCATTGCAGCCCCTCCTTTTTCGCAAAATCCACTATCTCATCCCTTTTAACTTCTACCAGTGGACGGATAAATCTTTCATCCCTCACAGGATCCATACCTCTGAGGCCGAAAGGGGATGTCCCTGTAATAAGATGCATAAGAACCGTTTCTGCCTGGTCATCAGCATTGTGGCCGAGGGCTATCTTCTTGTACCCCTCTGAATCAGCAATATCGGTAAGAAACCCGTATCTCAGGATCCTTGCTGCTTCTTCAATAGAGAGTTTTTTTCTTTTACTAAATTCCCTGACGTCCCTGAAGCCAGAAAAAAATGGGATCCCGTAGTTTTCTGAAATCGTACGAACAAATTGCAGATCCCTTTCTGCCTCCTCACCCCTCAGTCCGTGATTGAAATGAGCAACACCGAGTTCCATATTGTATTTTTTTCTCAGCTTGTGGAGGATATAAAGGGTGCATACGGAATCAACCCCTCCTGAGACTGCAACAAGAATTCTTTCGCCAGGAAGGATCATCTTATACTTCTCGATGGTTCTATCTACCTTGTTAATGAGCATATATCGTTTTTGGATAAAAATTGCGGGAATGGGAAATTTCAGGAAAGGATTTATTTATCATTTTATATGAAAAAAGTGGCGGCGCAGGGAATCGAACCCCGGACAAGAGGCTTATGAGACCTCCGCTCTAACCAACTGAGCTACGCCGCCTCATATAAAGTATGCCAAAATCTATATCATCGTGTCAATTTAAGAAAACCTCAGATCCTCCTCCCTTCCCATCTCCTGTATATCTCCTTATGGATACCAAATTGGTCAAGAACCTTTCCAACAGTATAATTGACAATATCATCAATACTCTCAGGGTGTGTATAAAATGAAGGGGTTGGAGGCATAATAATGGCACCTGCCTGGGCAACCTTAAACATAAGCCTTATATGTCCTATATGAAGGGGGGTCTCCCTTACAAGCAGGACAAGCTTCCTTCCTTCCTTAAGGCATACATCAGCTGCCCTTGTTATAAGGTTGTCCGAAAATGAATTTGCAATTGAAGAGAGTGTCTTGATTGAGCAAGGCGCAACGATCATCCCTGATGTTATGTAGGATCCGCTTGAAATGGGAGAAAAGAGATCATTCACATCGTGAACGATATCGGAGAGCGACTCAATATCCTTTATGCTCAGTTTTGTCTCATATTCAATAATCTTCTTTGCCGTGTCACTTATTATCAGGTGGGTTTCAAACTCCCTTATAATCCGCAGTGTCTCAAGAAGCCTTATCCCATAGATGACACCACTGCTTCCGGTAAGTGCCACAATCAATTTCTTTTTTTCTCCCATAAACCTTTAATCCCCTCCTTGAAACCTTCAAATGCCTTAACCCCTTTTTCAATAATCTCCTTTCCCTTTTCCTCTATTATCCCCTGACTTTCCCCTGTCGCTTTCTTAATATCCATCTTTTCAGCAAGGGCTTTGAAAAACATCTCCCCTATGGACTCCTGAATGCTGAAATGTGGATTTTTTATGTTTCCCGAAAGCGAAAAATTAAAGGAAAGCCTTCCCTTCTTATCCTTTAAAAATGCAACAAGCATATTTGCAGGTATACCTTGGACATTCCCAAATAGACCATTGGAACTGTATTTAAGATCGTAAAGCGTTGCCTTACCCATGAGCATTATGTTATCGCCCTTCACTTCCCCCTTTGCATCAACATCCATTGTCCTCCATTTTATTCCTTTCCTCTCAACATCCCGCAAATACGCCCTCATTCGATCAAAAGGGACGGCGTCAAGCTTGAAAGAAAAATCGAGAATTTTTTCACTGTCAAACCATTTTCCATCGATATTAACTCCTCCGCCTTCCCTGATCATTCCTGAGATGCTAAAGTCAAACTTATCAACTGATGGATATTTTAACCCTTTAACTACGATCCTGCCATTTTCAAAGATAACCGGGGACTCGCCTTTTATAAGATCAATGCCAATGAGTGCATTCTCCACCTGAATTGTATTAAATCTCATATTGTATTTGATATTAGCCTTCTCCTCATTATCCCTTCTTACAGCACCACGGGGCTCACCCTTTGAAATCTTTACATCAGGTTTTTCAATATAAACCGTTGAAAATACGATGTCCCTTCTCAGAATATTACTCCAGCTCGGCACTATGTCCATGAATGGTATCTTGAAAATAACTATCGCATCCCCTGAAATAGGGACTCTTCCACCAAAATCGTATACAGAGATATTAAATAGGTTAAACTTTATCTCCCTTACTGAGAATTCCGGGCCAAGACCTGCACTTATCCTCTTCTTAACAACAACAGGTGCAATCAGTGCAGTCACAATTGTCAGGAAAATTATCAGGATAAGTAGAAAGGTTACGATAAGACGCTTCTTCATCTACCTGCTATTCCCTCTTTTCACCAAGTCTTTTTACAACGGAAATAACCTTCTCATCCATGCTCACCCTTTTGTCCCTCCTGTCATCAATAACAATCTTTGTAACAACCCTCATGGCACCATTTCTAAATGGTATTTCGTGGATTTCCTGAATTATACCGAAGAGTTCACCTATTTCACCATCAAGTATGGTTCCCATGGGTGTGAGCTGATACCTGCATCTCCTGTTGTTAAGATGCCTTATCACATCCGCCACAAAATCTCCGATGCTTGTTGTTTTTGTTCCTACTGGCACAATGCTTACTTCCACTGTTGCCATTTCTCCCTCCCTTGAGAGTTTTTTTAAAGATTTACATCGCCCTTTTTTTCATTATAATGTTTTATAGAAAATTCTTAAAGGACCGGACAATGAAAAAGATTGAAGCTATAATAAAACCCTTCAAACTTGATGAGGTAAAGGAAAGCCTCAGCGAGATAGGTATACAGGGATTAACCATAACCGAAGTCAAAGGGTTTGGAAGGCAGAAAGGGCATACGGAACTTTACAGGGGTGCAGAGTATGTTGTGGACTTTCTCCCCAAGATAAAGCTCGAGGTAATTGTCAGGGATGATATGGTAACAAAGGTTGTTGAAACTATCCAGAGAGCAGCAAGGACAGGAAGAATAGGTGATGGAAAGATCTTTGTTCTGCCTGTCGAGGAAGTAATAAGGATAAGAACTGGTGAGAGGGGAGAGGATGCCCTTTAATCCCTGTGCCGACTGTGCATAAAACTTAAGCCCATAATAAATCCTATAAAAAGAAGGAAAATAAGCACTGAGGGAAGCACATACCATCCTTCCGCATTCAACTTTTTCAAGCCTCCCCCGCCGATGGACCAGAGAAGTATCGATGGTATCCCTCCTAATCCGGCTGCAATTATAAAGTGAAGAAACTTTATGGATGTTATTCCTGCTGCATAACTTATGATATCAAAGGAAACGATAGGATATAGTCTTGCTATGAATACAGCATACTTTCCATATTTCGATATTAGCTGATCGGCCTTTTCGAGCTTTTCCCTGTTTGCCATAAGTTCCACTATAGGTCTGCCCCATTTTCTCGCGATGAGGAATGCAATGCAAACACCTGCTGTGTTTGACGTCCATGAGAGGAGAAAACCCCAGAACGGTCCGAATATAAGCCCATTTGCAAGCATGATAGGCATGGAAGGGAGGAAAAAAATAATTGATTGAAGGATCATAAGGAAAAAGGATACTAATGGCGCAAGTATACCAAAGCTCAGTATGTATTTTTTGAGTTTCCCTATATTTTCAGCTGTAAGAAGGGAGATGTATTTATAAAAATGTAATTTGAATGGTGGAAAAAAGAGATAAAAAGCAAGGAAAATTATCGAAGGCAATAGAATAATAAATATTTCGCGGATACTTATCCTGTGAATGCCTGAAATATGTAAAATTTTTTTAAGTATTGATACGGGTTTCACAAATAGTTGATTAAAAACTTCTTCATAAAGATCAGATCTTTAGCCTGTCAAGTAGCAGCGCCGTATGCATAACAGGCATGTTAAGTCCGCTTTCCCTTAAACCAAAATTAAGCTGTATTATGCATCCCGCATTTCCCGAAACAATCAATGATGGGTCTATTTCCCTGATCTCATCGATCTTCTTCTTAAGTATCCTCATCGACATCTCCCTCTCCAGTATATTGTAAATCCCTGCGCTTCCGCAGCAAAGTGACCCATTTTTCAATTCCCTCAGCTCGATACCAGGAATTCTCTTCAGTAACATCCTCGGTTCATCCCTTACCTTCATTACATTAACAAGGTGACATGAATCCTGATATAGAACCCTTTCCCTGAATTCCTTGAACTCTATCCTCTCGCCACTTTCCACTATGAACTGGCAGATATCCCTCACCTTCCTGCTAAAATTAACTGCCCTTTCCCCATATTCATCATTCATCAGAAGATCAGGATATTCGATAAGTGCTGCACCGCATCCACCAGCATTTGCTATTATCGCATCAATTGATAATTTTTCAAATGCTTTAATGTTCCTTATTGCCATACCCTTTGCAACATCCCTCATCCCGAAATGCAGCTGAAGTGCACCACAACATCCCTGCGCTCTCGGCGTTACTATTTCGCATCCCAGATGTTTTAGTAGATTTATTGTTGCAATATTCACATCTGCAAATACTGTATCCATTACACATCCTGTGAAGAAACCAACCCTGAATTTCCTCTTTCCACTGCTTATAATCTCCGGAATCTCCTCCATGGACCGCCTTCTGCTGATCGGTGGAAGCATCTTATGAGCTGTTTTAAGCGAATCAGAAAAGAATCCGAGAATCCCTGTCTTTTCAATAAATCTATCAAATCGCAGGAGCTGGTAAATACGGATCAACTTTATAAAAAGATTAAATCTCACCGGGCTGGGAAAGAGCACCCTCAGGAAAAATATCAGGAACAGCCTTTGCAGAAATGGCCTTGGAAGATCCTTCTCCATGCTGAAACGTGCCTTCTCAAGTATATGTCCAAAATTTACACCTGATGGGCAGACGGTCTCACAGGCCCTGCAATCAAGACAGAGATCAAGATATCTCCTTATGGAAGGTGTAAATGGACTCCTTCCCGCGGCGACCATCCTCAGGAGGTACAGTCTCCCCCTCGGGGAGTCCATCTCCTTTTTTATCTCATTGTATGTTGGGCATGAAGAAAGGCAAACCCCGCAATGGCTACATCTTATGATCTCTTCAAGATTCAGGTGCCTTTCTTCCATTAAGGAGTGGAACCTTAAACACTGTAATAGTGAATGCTGAGAAGCGAAGCTACCTTTTCTGCAATTTCCCTGAATATGATACCAGCCTGTGAGTTGGGATGGAAGAGTGGTATAGGCTTTCCTTCATCGCCCGCCTGTCTTATTTCTGTTATTATAGGGATCTCCCCAAGAAAGGGGACATCCAGTATTTCACTTACCTTTCTCCCACCTCCATAGCCGAATATCTCAGATCTTTCACCGCAGTGCGGGCAGAGAAAATAGCTCATATTCTCTATAATCCCAAGTATAGGGACATCGACTTTTCTGAACATGGAAAGCCCCTTTCTCGCATCAAGGAGTGCAACATCCTGAGGTGTTGTGACTATAATTGCCCCACTCAGTGGGACAGTCTGGGTCAGTGTTAGCTGTGCATCACCGGTTCCTGGTGGAAGGTCAACTATGAGGTAATCGAGCTCACCCCAGTAAACATCCCTGAGAAACTGCTGAAGCACCCCATGAAGCATGGGTCCTCTCCATATTACAGGATCATCCTCCCTCAAAAAGAATCCCATGGACATGACCTTCATCCCCATCCTTTCACCTGGAACTATCCTTCCATCCTTCTGCGCAGGGGGTTTATCAAGACCAAGCATCCTTGGGATATTGGGTCCGTAGATGTCTGCATCCAGAATGCCGCTCTTTGCACCCGATGCACAAAGAGATGCTGCAATATTTGCACTAACGGTGCTCTTACCTACACCCCCCTTACCACTTGCTACCGCAATGATATATTTAATCCCCTCTATCGGCATCCTTCCGGGAGCAGAACCCCCTTTTATCTCAGCTGAAAGCTTGACCTCCACATCACTTACTCCAGGAATTGATAGGATTGCATCCCTCACGCCCCTCTCAATATGTGATTTAAGTGGGCATGCAGGTGTTGTTAACGCCACATTCACCCTGACCTTGGAGCCGTCAACCTCCACCTCTTTTACCATTCCAAGGCTCACAAGATCCCTTCCCAGTTCAGGATCCATTACCCTTCTCAATGCGTCAATAATATCTTCCCTTTTTATTCCGCTATCCCTGCTATTCAACTTCCTCCTCCTTATTATCCATGACTGCACCTTCCAGAACCCTCCCTATGAAAAGGGTATGATCACCAGGGTTAAGAATATGTGTTACCTCACACATGATGTATGCAGTGGCATTTTTTAATATGGGCAACCCGTATTCGTTCTCAAAATATTCAACATCATCAAATTTATATCGATCATATCCTGTTGTAGTTCCAAATTTCTCGAGGATCTTCCAATCCTTCTTATCCATAATATTTACAAGGAAGAACGAGCTCGCCTCAATCAGCTGATGTGTGTAACGATCCTTTGATATTGCCGTTGCAACAAGGGGAGGTTCAAAGGAGATCTGTGTAAGCCAGTTAACGGTCATTCCGTTTATCCGCCCATCCTTCTTTGCCGTTATAATATAGTAACCATATGTGATCTTTTCAAGCGCCCTATCAATCGATTTAATCATTTCACCATCCTCCCTATCATAAATACTGACCCGCCTTTATCTCCTCAATCCTGGGTTTCCCTTCCCTCTGCTCCATTCGCAATATCCTCACACCGATGATCCTCCCCTTCCCTTCAATGAGTCCTTCCCAGTGGGAGATACTATCAATCTGGGGTATATCTGTATTCTCCATGAATTCAGCAGTTACTGCATTCCTGAGGTCCTCAAGTTTTATCCCTTTTTCACCACCATTGAGAAACCTTTTTATTGCTATCCTCTTTGCCCTGTTTACTATTCCTGAAAGAAGGGCTCCACTTATGAGATGCCTGAAATATATGGTCTCCTTTATGCCATCAGCATATGTGATCTCCGCAAATTCTGTATCCTTTGAATCCTCAAAGATCCATTCCACGATCTTCTTTCTCATGAATTCAGCAGCGCGCTCTCTGTCATGATCAAGGAATTCAAGGATTTCAGCACTGATGGGAAGATCAGCTGTTAGATACTTGCTTAATATATCAAGGGATGCCTCCCTGTTGGGTCTTCCAACCTTTATCTTCAAATCCATCCTTCCAGGTCTGAGAACAGCAGGATCGATGAGGTCCTGCCTGTTGCTCGCACCGATGACAATGACATTCTTTATAGCCTCAACACCATCAAGCTCAGATAGGAACTGCGCTACTATCGTTGTTTCAACATCCGATGAAATACCACTTCCCCTCAGCCTGAAAAGGGCATCCATCTCATCGAAGAATATTATAACAGGTATATCCTCCCTTGCCTTTTCCTTCGCCTTTGTGAATACCTCCCTTATCTTCCTCTCTGTTTCTCCAACATATTTATTGAGTAATTCCGGACCCTTTACATTGAGAAAATATCCATTTACATCCCTTCCTGTCTTCTCCCTCACCCTTTGAGCAAGGCTTTTTGCAACCGCCTTCGCAAGCATTGTCTTTCCACAACCAGGAGGTCCATAAAGCAGTATCCCCTTTGGTGGTGAGATCTTAAATTCTCTGAATTCATCAGGATAAAGGTAGGGAAGTTCAACCGCATCCCTGATTATCTCAATCTGTTCCTTAAGTCCTCCTATCATGCTATATTCAACATCAGGAACCTCTTCAAGCACAACCTCTTCAACCTCGGATTTTGGTAGTTTTTGATATACAAAGCTGCTTCTCATCCCTGAAAGCAACACATCTCCTGTAGATATCCTCTCACTTAATAGTTCATCTGAGAATCTAACAACCCTCTCCTCAAACCCCCTTCCAATCACTATAGCCCTGTCACCCAGGACCTCTTTTACCTGAACAACCTCACCCGATTCCTCTGATCCGCATACCTCTACAATATTCATATATTGATTCACCAAAACCCTCCTTCCGGGTTTCATCTCATCAACTGGAACAGCGGGGTCAATCTTAACCCTCATGCATCTTCCATCAATCTCTATATCTGCATTTCCATCAGGATTGATTCTTATCAGTGTCGCATATGTAAGTGGTGGGGAGGTCAGCTTTGAGATCTCCTCTTTTAAATTTATAATGGTAACTTCAGCATTCCTCAATGCGGATGACAGCTTCTCATTCCGCCCCCTTATAATCTCCATCTCCCTCTCAAGTTCACTGATCCTCTTTTTTAACTTTTCCACCCCATTGTTATAATCCTTAAATTGCTCCATATGCCACTCATCCTCATCCTGATGTTGGAAAGGATCCTTTTTCCATTCATCATCCTCTTTTCTCAATCGACCCATATAACACTCTCCTTTTTAACCCTAATACATTGCATAATACATGCCATCAAAAGGATTAGGGATTGTTCGGAGACCTCTTTTCAGATTCTGAGAAATTCTTTGAGGATTATCCCTTCTGGAAGGAATGCCCCCATCCTGGTTGATCACGTCCAATGTTTCCAGAATAAAACAATTCCAGGAAGGAAACACCTATTTGAATTCAAGATCCCTTACCCTCATAGGATCTATCTGGTTTATGATTGTAAGCTCCCTTTCCTCAGGCTCCTTTGTAATAGAATATTCCTTTCTGTTTTCAATGGGAAACCCTGTTTCCTGTATCACCTCTTTAAGACTTGAGTATGGATGGATGCTTTCAAGCACAAGTCTGCCCTTTTCCCTTCGGAAAATGCACAGCGGTGTTATGACCCTCTCCACATTCCCCTTTGCAGTAATAAAATCGCACTTTTTTACAAACACCTTTGGATTGTGTTTCGTCCTCCATAATATAACCCTTCTTGCTGTAGGAAGAATAACAGCACTTCCCGCACCACCTGTTAATCTAACCTTTGGTTGCTTAAAATCACCTATACATGATAGGTTTATCCGTCCATGAGAATCAATCTGGACACCACTTATGAATGCTGTATCAAGACGCCCTCTTGCTGAAAGATCAAAAATCTCCGTTAGTGAAAAAAGGGATAAAGAGTTTTCAACAAGTAGTGAATCAACAGTTGATGTTGGAAGACGATGCGGGGATGCATCAACACCGCCTGGAATATTAAGGTAAACAAGGTTCGGGGCATGAAGCCTCTTTGCAAGCTGAATCGCTATCATGGGAAGAGGGGAGGCTACACCATGGAAAACCCTTTCACCGTTCCTGAGAAGCCTCGCCATACATACAATCATCATTTCAGCTGGACCATAATTCATGGGTTAACCTCCATAAGGTATTCTTTTATCCCGAACCCTTTTGAGCAATACTCAAGATATCTTTTTACACCCTCCTTGTCCACCTCATAATAGGGATAACAGCTGCATGGTCCTGCTCCCCCCGGAACATGAACAATACCCCTCACAAGGAAGTGAGGGATCTGGTTCATTTCAGGATGCTCCATAAGCCTTTCATCTTCCACAATATGCTCTGCAGTTAGAATCACATTTTTTGCTGCCCGGCTCATCAGTATATCCTCGAACTGTGGGCCGTATATCCTTGCATTCCCTTTTGAGTCCGTTTCATTCACATGTATTATTGCCCAGTCAGGCTGAAGCCTCTCTACAACATAAACAGCCCCTTTCCCGTATGGATTCCTGATCCTTTTCATACCCCTTGCACGGGGTAGATCACTTCCACTAAGACCGGCAACCGGTTGAAATGGAATCCCATAGGCTGTGGCTCTCAGTGCTGCAATTACCGTATAGCATGCATGCTCACATGCTTCCACTTTCCCTTCCTCAACCATCCTCCTGTAATTGGGTGCAAGGCCAAATTCGTTTTCAAAGCTCACAAAACCCGCATGCACCTTTGATACGCATCCTGCTGCACAGAGCAGGTCTATATCATAGGCACCTGCCGTCTTTACAATCTCAAGCCCCCTCTTTCCCTGCCTTGCAATCTCCCTCACGAATGCAGAGGGGCATCTGTTAAGGATGTTTCCACCAAGTGCAATGACCGATCCATCATCTATCCATGATACAGCCTCTTTTAATGAGACAACCTTTCCTTCCTTCATCCTCACCTCCTAAGTCCTCTCTGAAAGATACTTCTCTGCTTCCATCGCTGCCATGCACCCCATGGCAGCTGCAGTTATTGCCTGTCTGAACCTGTGGTCATGGACATCACCTGCTGCAAAAATACCAGGTATGTTTGTCTTTACAAAATCCCTTACAATAATATAGTTCTTCTCATCCATTTCAACCTGCCCTTTAAAGATAGCTGTATTGGGCTCATGTCCAATTGCAATAAATACACCCTTACACTCCTTCACAAACTTGATGTTATCCTTTTTATCTCTGACAACCACACCCCTCACTTTGCCTTCATCATCACCAAGTATATCCTCCACAACTGAATTCCATAAAAACTTTATCTTCTTGTTTTTAAAAGCCCTATCCTGGAGGATCTTTCCTGCCCTCAATTTATCCCTTCTATGGATTACAGTAACCTCCCTTGCAAATCTCGTAAGAAATATTGCCTCCTCAAGGGCCGTATCACCCCCGCCAACAACAACAACATCCATATCCCTGAAGAAAAATCCATCACAAGTTGCACATGTAGAAACACCATGTCCCATGTATCTCTTTTCTGACTCAATGCCAAGCATCCTCGGATATGCACCTGTTGCGATAATAACTGATAGTGCATTTATAGTTTTTCCATTAACTTGAATAATAAATGGTGATTTCTTAAAATCAACCCGCTCAACCTCTCCACTTAAAATTTCCGTTCCAAATTTTTTTGCCTGCTCCATCATCCTTTCCATAAGTTCAGGGCCTGTGATCCCTTCAGGAAAACCGGGGAAATTCTCAACCACTGTTGTCTTTGTAAGCTGCCCTCCTGGCTCCCTCCCCGTGATGAGAAGGGGGTTGAGGAATGCCCTTGCGGAGTATATGGCTGCGGTAAGACCTGCAGGTCCTGATCCGATAATAACAAGGTTTCTAATCATTCACTGCCCCCCTTGATCAAGGAACTCTTCAATGGCAGTTCCGAATGCTGCTGAAAAAAGTCCAAATTTATCAAACTGACCGCTTATGGATCTGAGTATATTCTCGGCAATTTTTAGGTATCTATGATCCCTTAATCTTCCCATGCTTATGAGAGCCCTTGCAAATTGAACATTCTCTATCAGAGGAACGTGATCATAGAGAAGTTCTCCAAAATCATCGTCCCTCCTTCTTCTATCGACAAATAGTGATTTTCCATCATAGAGATTATCAACTGTCCATTTTATAATTTTTTCAGAAACATCAATATATTTCCGATCGCCTGTAACTTCTGATGCCTCAATTGCTGCAAAAACAGCAGGAGGTATATCGATGAAAAGACCTGTAAGATAGCCCTTTCCGCTATCAAAATAGTGATAAAGTCCCTCATCAGTCAATGCATTTTCCAGTACGAAATTAAGTGCTCTTATACCAGCTTCGATAAACTCCTGCTTTTCAAGTATCCTTCCCGATATCAGAAAGGCATACGAAGCTGTGCAGTTTCTGTTTGTGTAAATAGTTTCATCAACAAGAGGAGGGTTTCTCCTTTTCCTTTCCTCAATGGAAAGCTGATAGTATTCTTCATCCGCATCCTGGCTTCCGTAAAAGTAGCCTTTTCCCTCGTTATAGAGATTTTCCATCAGATATCCCGCAACCTCTTCTGCAACCTTTTTAAACCTATCATCTCCTGTTAATCTAAAGAGGATTGAGTAATCCCTTATCAATAGTGAGTTGTCCTCGAGCATCTTCTCATAATGCGGCTTTGACCAGTCACTGGCAGTTGCGTATCTGAAGAAACCCTTTCCAACCCTGTCATAAATCTCACCGAGCATCATCTTCTCAAGGGTAAGTCTTGCCATATTGAGAGCGTCCCTGTTTCCCCTCTTTCTGAACTGCTCAAAGAGAAACTCCATAATATGTGGCTGTGGAAACTTCATTCCCTCACCAAAGCCCCCGTATACAGGATCAAAGGATGTGTCTATCATACTGTATATCCGATCTACAATAAATGGGCCAATATCTCCATATTCAACATCCTCTCCAACAAGTTTTCTTCTTGCAATCCTCCTCTTTTCCACCTCCTCGTAAATCTCCTCCCTCTTTTCCCTGTACAGTGTTGTCATCTGGAAAAGAAGTTCCTTCATCCTTGGAGGATTTATGTATGTCGTTGAAAGGAGGATTTCTCCTGTGGGTGTAAGGAAAGCATTTGTTGGCCATCCATCGGAAATATATCTGTCCTGTATATGAGGGTTTCTGTCCGTATCAACCCTTATTGCTACAAGCTCTCTGTTTATGAATGATATGATCTCAGGGTCCGAATACGTTGTTTCATCCATAACATGGCACCAGTGACACCATCTTGCTGTGAGATTAAGAAGCACAATTCTGTCCCCCCTCTTTGCCTCCTCAAATGCTTCCTTCCCCCAGTGATACCAGTTAATGAGATGGGCATTGTTTCTTCTTGGTGAAAAGAAAAACTTCTCCTTCATCACTTAATCCTTTCTCATCTCCCAGATGAGATGTTTGATTTCCCTGATTATGATCTCCTTCATCGCCATCTCAACTGCATCAGGAGAGCCAGGTAAACAAAATACAACCTTATCCTTTATTATTCCAGCTGTTGCCCTTGTCATAATAGCTGCTGATCCTATCCTTTGAAAAGAAAGCATCCTGAATATTTCCCCAAATCCTTCTATTTTTTTCTCAAAAATCCCTTCAATCGCCTCGATCGTCAGATCCCTTTTGCTTACACCCGTTCCTCCAGTTGTAATTATTACATCTGTTTCAGAAAGGACAATCCGCATTATTTCCCTTCTTATATCATCAGTCCTGTTTCTTACAACCAAATGATGAACGACATTGAAATTGTATTTAGCGAGGAATTCCTTGATAAATTTTCCTGTTTCATCACTTTCCACAGATCTGCTATCACTAATCGTCAATATCGAAAATCTCACATCCCCTATTTTTTCAGATTCCTTTCTGTGTTCCTCATGTCCCATGATAATCTCCCTGAAGGCTTCCGCAAACAGGTCTAATTATTATATCCTCTATATGTGCACTTTCATCAACGTTTAATATAAATTCAACGGCCTGTGCAACTGCAACAGGATTTATCATAAGCTTTCTGTTAAAATTACCAGGAATTTCGTCCCAGAGCTCGGTATCTGTTGCACCTGGTGTAATCATCGTTATCTTTACCCCTGCCTTTCTTGCCTCATGAATCATACCAAGGCTGAGTCCCCTCAATGCAAATTTTGAGACACCATATAAAGTCCATCCAGGAAATGTCTCAATGGCAGCAAGGGATGATATATTTATGATGATTCCCTTACCCTTCCTTTTCATAAGATCCATGGCTTTAACCGAACAGAGGAAGACACCCTTTGCATTAACATCCATTATCTCATCCCATAAATCTGACTTTATCGCATCCATGCTACCAGTCGCCGCCTTTCCCGCACAGTTCACAAGAACATCAAGATAGCCGTATTTATCTTCTATAAATTTAAACAACCTTTCCACATCAGATTCCTTTGTAATATCAGCAACAACAAAATCACACCTTGTGTTTATCTTTTTTATCCTTTCCCGGAGCTCAATTAATCTATCCTCTTTCCTTGCTACAAGAATAATACTGTATCCCATTGATGCAATCTTGAAGGAAACCTCCCTCCCTATACCTCCTGTTGCACCTATAATCGCTGCATTCTTAAATCCATCCATATCCTGCATCCATCAATCCGCTCTGGCAATCAATAAATCAGAGGGATATCTCCTTCCCTGGCATATCATCTCCATAAATTCTCTTCTTACTGAATCATCCCTGAATCTTCCAAGGAATTCAGATGTTACTGCAACTGAATCCTTCTTCCGGACCCCTCTCATGATCATACACATATGACGTGCTTCTATTATAACACCAATTCCCTTGGGTTCCAGCTCCCTATTTATAGTATCTGCTATCTGTCTTGTGAGTCTTTCCTGAACCTGAAGTCTCCTGCTGAATACCTCAACAAGTCTTGCAAATTTACTAAGTCCCATTATCCTTCCATTCGGTATATAGCCGATATGACATGTTCCAAAAAATGGAAGAAGGTGATGCTCGCAGAGACTGAATATGTCTATGTCCCTTATCACAATTATTCCCTCATAGTTCTCCATGAATACAGCGCCGTTGAGGACTTTCTTTATGTCCTCCTCATAACCGGATGTTAAATATCTGAATGCCTTCTCCACACGTTCCGGTGTCTTCCTTAAACCTTCCCTTTCCGGATCCTCTCCGATTTCAAGCAGTAACTGCCTTATTAAGCCTTTCATATTCACTCCTCCTCGCCGTTGCATTCAAAGCAGTTATTTGGTGTTTCCCAAAGTCTTATCCTGCAGAGATTGTTTCTGCCCAATATGTTGCAGAGTCTTTCCCATATAATCCTTGTTAGATTTTCCGATGTAGCAGGGATATTCTCAAAATCATCGCAATCGCTGTTGAGATATTTATGATCATACCTCTCTATGATCTCCTTCTTTACTATTTCATCCATATAATTGATATTAAATGCCATCCCTGTTTCTGGATCCACATCTCCCTTCACCGTTACCTCAAGAAGGAAATTATGCCCGTGGATGTTTTCGCATTTCCCGTATATCCTTCTGTTTTCATCATCTTTAAGGAAAGGACTCCACATCCTGTGCGCTGCGCTGAAGTTGTATACCCTTGTTATATACATTGAAACTCCTCCCTTATATTCAACATAAAAATCATCGGTTTCATAAAGCCTCAATGCCGATAGCAATACACCTGCATTTTCATATTTTTCCTTCAGCCTTTTCCAGAGAAAGAGAAGGATATTCTCCGTTGTTGGTTGTTTTTCGGCAAATTCATCAACCCCTTCATTTATATCCCTGTGATCAAAAAATCTATCAACGATACTCCTTGCTATTTCCTTCGCATCCTTAAGGTTTATTACCATTCCTGTTAATGTAGATATCCGTCCTTTTAGAACTACATCAAGTGTATAGTTGTGACCATGTGTATTTACACATGGACCAAAGATCCTGATGTTTTCCTCTGCTGTTAATGAAGGAATTGTGTATCTATGGGATGATGAAAAATATATCCTTTTTATAGCATAACAAACAGTTTTCATCTTCAATATTTCTCGATCCTGTATGATCTGCCCTTCCATTCAACAACCCCACTTATCCTGCTCCTCCACCATGAAAGAATAAACATAATAAAGAGAATAAAAAAGGAGAGTGGATAGAGAAAGAAAACAAACATTCCCTTCGGGAAGGGGCTCCATATAATGAGGGAAAAAAGACCCGTAAGAAGGATATAAGCAATTGCTGAAATTATAAAGAGTGAGCCCTCTGGACCATGATATATAAGGATGAACAATGAAGAAAGTGGTACTAAGACCCATGGAATCACTGAATAATAGGACCAGAGAAGAGCCCAGCTATTGCTTCCCGAAAGAAAGAACAGGTTCTTTGTCCACCCCTTAAAGATATCATGAAAAGATGAATACATCCTTACATTGAGGATATCCGACGAATGAAGGAACTCCATCCTGAATCCATTCCGCTTTACCATTTCAGCAAGCTTAACATCCTCAAGGATCTCTCCCTTTATCGCTGAATGTCCTCCCAACTCATTATAAACCCTTCTTTTTATCAAAATAAACTGCCCACTTGCTGCTGAAGGATATGGCGATCTGTTTACCCTATGGAGGGGATACCTGATGTTGAGAAGATGAAATACAGCAGGCTGGATCATAGCTTCCCAGAATGTTAATGTTTCCTGTACGCCGGATATGGAGAGCATATCAAGCTTCTTTTTGAAACAATACCTCAAGGTCCTCCCTATCGATGATGGATAGAGTCTTACATCTGAATCTATGAAAAGGAGCCAATCACCTCGCGCATTCAAAGACCCTGTATGGAGTGCATAATTCTTTCCAACCCACCCCTCTTCCCTCTTCAATCTTATGCATCTCAATCTTTTCTCCTTTTGCATAATTCTTTCAACAATAGCCGCGGTTTGATCATCCGATTCATCATCAACAACAATCACTTCAAGACAAGGATAATTGGTGTTAAGAACAGATTCAATACAGGATGTAATATTCTCTTCTTCATTTCTTGCAGGGATTATAACTGAAAGAGAGGGAACAGATTCAGTCTCATCGGGATCTTCTTCTCTTAATATCTCATTTCTGGATCTTTTTTCTATTAGAAGGGCAATGATAATAAAGAAGGTGTTTATAAGCAAAAATAGGGACCATATATACTGTCCCATAATATTTTCTGATGGATTTGCTTGATTGGGAACAGGGAGAATTGCCCTGTTCCCGCTTCAATCCTTACTCAATGATCTCAAGGGCAGCTCTCTTCTTAAGCTTTGTTGCTGCAGCACTGAGCAGTGTCCTGATTGCATTGGCAATCCTTCCCTGCTTCCCGATGATCTTGCCGAGATCCTGCTTTGCAACCTTCAGCTCAATCACGAGCACCTTCTTTCCCTCAAATACAGAAACCTCAACCTCCGATGGTGAATCGACAAGCTCCCTTGCAATCTGTGCTACAAAATTTCTCAACTGCTCACCTTCTTTTAACTGTGCAATTGCCATATACTACACCTCCTCCTTTTTGAGTATCATCAAGAATGGATTCCAAAAATTTCTATTTAACGGCAAACACCTCCTTTATCTCTGGAATTGCCTCAATCAATGCCTCCTCTATGCCCATCTGAAGTGTGATCTGGGAAAGTTCACAGGATGAGCATGCCCCTGTAAGTCTTACAAGGACCCTGCCATCCTTTACTTCCACAAGCTCGACATCCCCTCCATCCATTCTCAATGCTGGCCTTATATACTCGAGAACTGCCTTTACCTTCTCTGTCAACTCTTTATCGTCCATAAATTCTCCTTCTTTTTTATAAAGCCTTTTTTATCAACTCCTCTATCTCCCTCTTTGGAACTGCACCAATGATGGTGCCCTGAGGTTTTCCATTCTTAAATATCATGAGCGTAGGAATACTTCTGATACCATATTTGCTTGGTGTCACTGGATTGTCATCAACGTTTATTTTTACGAATCTAATATTTTCATAAATTCCCGCAAGCTCCTCTATAATAGGGGCAACTGCCCTGCACGGACCGCACCATGGTGCCCAGAAATCAACAAATACAGGGATCTCTGAATGAAGAACCTCCTTTTCAAATTCAGCATCTCCAATCTCCATTACCCTTTTCATTTTTCCACCTCCTGTTTTCTAAAATTCGGGAATAATAATTGTATCATCATTTAGAAATGGATTATGTACCCTCTCCCATCCAACCTTTGTCTCAGGCCCATGACCGGGAAAGAGGATCGTCTCATCAGGCATACATAATATCTTCTCCTTTATCGACTTGATAAGGGTGCTATAAGAACCTCCGGGAAGATCCGTTCTCCCGATGGAGCCCGCAAAGATTGTATCTCCAACAAATACACCTTTATCCGTAATAAGACACATACTTCCCGGTGTATGACCCGGTGTTAATATAAATCTTATCCTCCAGTCATCAACCTCAATTATATCACCTTCATTCACAAAGATATCTGGAATAATTGGATCCACACTTCTTATCCCAAAAAACTGTGCCTGATTGTATACTGTTTTTAAAAAATCCCTCTCTGCCTCGGGAAAAACAACCCTTGCTCCTGTTTGTTTCTTGAAATAGTTGTTGCAGAATATGTGATCAATGTGTCCATGTGTATTGATGATGTAGGTGAGCTCGATCTTCCTTCTTATTATATAATCGAGCACAGGCTCGCTTTCAAATCCGGGATCGATAATGATCCCATCCCTTCCGTTTCCACCGATAAGAAGAAACACGTTATTTTCAATAGGACCTGTTACAAATTTTTTTATTTCCATCAATAATCAATCCCCCTTACTGCACCCCTTCCCTCCTTGAATGGGTGCTTTACCTCAACCATTTCTGTCACGAGGTCTGCCTTTTCCAGTATCTCCGGACATGCACCCCTTCCTGTCATTATGAGATGTATATTGTATGGTTTTTCATCTATAAAATTCAATATCTTTTCTACGGGTATCAATCCAAGGGAAACCGCTACATTTATCTCATCAAGGATTATCACATCGTAATTGCCGCTCTTCATCCCCTCAAGTGCAAAACTAAGTGCCCTCTGTGCTTCTTCCCTGTGAATATCCCTTGGCTTTCTGTCTCCCATTATACCAACAAAACCTCTTCCCATTGAATGAAGTTCAAAATCGGGATAGAGCCTTTTTATGGACAACCACTCCCCACTCCCCAGCTCTCCCTTTATAAATTGAACCATCAATACTCTCATCCCCCTGCCAACTGCCCTGAGCCCTATACCAAGGGCAGATGTAGTCTTTCCCTTCCCTTCTCCCGTAAGCACAACCACTATACCCTGATCTCTCATAGCCCACTATATATTTTCCCCTGATATCTTCCTCAAATCCATAAGATCATCTATCTGATCTTGGGAAAGAAGCCCCTTTTCCTTTACAAGTTCCCTTATGCTTATACCCCTTTCAAATGCCTCCTTTGCTATGGCTGCCGCCCTATCGTACCCGATATATGGTGAAAAGATGGTTGCAAGCGCAATACTCATCTCTGCATATCTTTCGCAGATCTCCCTGTTTGCCGTGATCCCTTTAATGCACCTTTCTGTTAAAGAATACAGTGCATTCCTCATTATCTCAAATGAATCCATGAGGTTGTGTGCAATTGAGGGCATCATTGCATTGAGATCAAGCTGCCCTGCCTGAACAGCCATTGAGACTGCAAGATCATTTCCCACAACCTGATAGCATACCATGTTGACCATCTCAACAATCGATGGATTTATCTTTCCAGGCATAAGTGATGATCCCGGCTGAACAGCAGGAAGCCTTATCTCCGCAAGGCCTGCCCTCGGGCCTGATGACATAAGCCTGAGATCATTACATATCCTTATAAGCTCCAGCGAAAAATTCTTCAGGATTGATGAAAGATATGAAAAGCATGCCATACTTTGTGTTACCTCAACAAGATCCTCCGCATTCCTCAATGGAAAAGATGTTATTTCCCTGAGGAATTCAACACACCTTTTGCCGAATTCAGGATGTGCACCAACTGATGTTCCTGCTGCTGTTGCTCCGAGATTCATCTCATAGAGCGGATCCCTTGCACGAAGGATAAGATCCCTATGCCTTTTTACTGTAAGTGCATATCCACCAAATACCCTTGAAAGGCTTATGGGAACAGCATCCTGCAGGTGTGTTCTTGCTGCCTTTACTATACCCCTGAACTCGACCGCCTTTTCTGATAGGGCCTCCTCAAGCCCCTTCATAGCATCTGCAAGTCTATTTGTATGCATTATCGATGCTATCTTCATAGCAGAGGGAAATGTATCATTTGTCGACTGCCCCATGTTTACATGATCATGCGGATGAACAATCCGATAATCACCCCTCTTTCCACCGAGTATCTCTATTGCCCTGTTTGCAATTACCTCATTTACATTCATGTTAAATGATGTTCCTGCACCTGCCTGAAAAACATCAACAACAAACTGGTCAGAAAAATTTCCCGCCAGTATTTCATCACACGCAGTCAATATCGCATATGAGATTTTTTCATCAATGAGACCGATGGATCTATTTGCAAGGCAGGCTGCCTTCTTAATCGCAACCATTGCCTTTATGAGATATGAATGCGCCTTTCTTCCACTTATGGGGAAGTTTTCGATAGCCCTTTGTGTTTCAATACCATAATATGCATCTGCAGGGACTTCTTTCTCGCCAAGCGTATCTCTCTCAACCCTGATCTCCATAGCCATCATCTAACTGAATTCAGTCAAAAAATATAACTTCAACAATTTCACCTTTTTCAACAAGGTCAACATGGGATGGAATCTCAATATATCCATCCGCAACACTCATGCTTGTTATTGCGCCGGACTCCTTAAAGCACGGATGTGCCTGACCGTTTTCAACACGAATAGGAAGGAGCTGATGCCTGCCTATTGTTGATGTCACTCTTCGTGAAATCGGCAGTCTCTCAATCCTCCTTTTCTTTTCGGGCAACCTCCCGATCTTCCTCAGGACCGGGATAAGCATTGCATAGCTGTTTGTGAGACATGATGTTGGATTGCCAGGCAATCCAAAAACAGGTTTCCCATCAATAAGTCCAAATATTGTTGGTTTTCCAGGTTTTACAGCTATACCGTGAAAAAGAACTCTTCCCCTCTCCTTTATACACTCAATCAATATATCCCTCTCACCAACAGAACTGCCTCCTGTTATAATAACAATATCAGCGAACTGGGCATGATTCAATGCCTTGATTATCTCATCCTTCTCATCAGGAACACGGCTGTATATCCTTGCCTCTCCACCATTCTCGTTAACAAGGGAAGAAATGGTAAAGCTATTAACATCGTATATGTTTGCATCACCAAGTCTCTCCCCCGGCTCAACAATCTCATTACCTGTTGAAATTATTGCAACCTGTGGCTTCCTGAAAACAGGAACCCTTCTCAATCCTACAGCAGCAATTGCCCCTATCTTAGCGGGATTTAGAAGTGTACCGTGTTTAACAATCAGATCACCCTTTTTTATATCGGATCCTGCAGGACTCAGATTTCCGCTAGGGGGTATCTTTTTATATATCCTCACCCAATCGCCCTCCCTTTCTGTATCCTCAACCATAACAACCGCATCTGTACCCTCTGGAATGGGGGACCCTGTTGCAACCTGAACCGCATGCCCTTTAGGAATGGTTCCTTTAAACACCTCCCCTGCATGGATAGCCCCAACTATTTTAAGCATTACAGGATTAAGTGGCCCTGCCTCAAATGTGTCCTCTGCATAAACTGCATAACCATCCATTGCAGCACGTGAAAAGTGAGGCACATCCACCGTTGCAACAATATCCTCTGAAAGAACCCTCCCGGAGGCATGTTCAAGCATGACAAACTCTGTTGCCTCAATAGGGATTACATTTTCCATCATTATGAACATCGCATCCTGAAAGGAGATAAGGGATTTGATGGGCTTCATATCCTGTTAAATCAAATTTTAGTAATTCGAGGAAAAAATTAAAAGGATTTTATCCTTCCCTTCGGGCTTCTGTACCACCGCTTTCTGTACGCATTGGAGTTCTTCATGATCTCCTTCTCCATCTCATCAACCTTCCTTCTCAAATAATCCGCATTGAGATTGAGCACATTGCAGATATTCTTGAAGGAAAAGATCCAGTCCTCTGAGTCATCAAGGAACCAGCTCTTTGTCTTTTCATAGAGTGATCTTTTTATACCATTCCTGGAACGAACAGCCTTTTTCAGGCATTTTATAGCATCCATCATAACCTCAACCATAAGGTTTCTCTCCGCATCCAGTTCTATATAGGAGTCCTTTTCATAGAGCTGGCTCGGGAGAATCGGTTTGAAGTATTCAAATGGGGCAGATTCACCCCCGGTAGATCCAGACCCTGCAGGAAGATTTTTCTTTATACAGATACTTCCCATTTTGAATCCCTCCTTTGTCTGAAAAGATGAATACGCAATAGGAATGCCAACATGAATGCAGGATGCCTTTATTCCGTAACGATGTGAATTTTAAGGATTTTTATATGGTTTTATCTGGGACAAGCCTTTGGGAACGCAGGTATAGGCTGTTTCATAAATGAAATGAAGTTTTCTTTCTTGTAATTTTAATCCCTTTTAATACCAAGCTCCTTGATCCTCCTCCATAGCGTTGTCCTGCTCATCTTTAACCTTGCACATGCATCCTTAAGCCTCCAGTTTGTTTGCTCAAGGACCCTCAAAAGAAGCTCCCTTTCCAGTGCCTTCAACGGATCAGACTCATCAATCACCCTCTCAACGATATCAAAGTCCCTCCGCTGGATATCCTTAGGAAGGTGTTCGGGAAGGATGGTATTTCCCTGACAAAGCACAAAGGCATGCTCAATAATATTTTCAAGCTCCCTAATATTTCCCGGGTAGTTATAATCCATAAGGATCTCCATCGCCCTCGGGGATATATTATTTATGTTCTTTCCCATCTCCTTTCTGAACTTTTCCAGAAAATGGGAAATAAGAAGGGGTATATCATCCTTCCTCTCCCTGAGTGGTGGCAGGTAGATGGGAACAACCCTCAGTCGATAGTAGAGGTCCTTTCTGAACTCCCCCTTGTTTACTGCCTTTGCGAGATCCTTATTCGTGGCAGCTATTACCCTCACATCAACCTTTATCCTCTGTGTGCCACCGACCCTTTCGAATTCCTCCTCCTGAAGCACCCTCAGGAGCTTCACCTGTGTTGATGGTGGTATCTCCCCAATCTCATCGAGAAATATTGTGCCTCTATGTGCAAGTTCAAATCTTCCAGGTTTATCGTGGATTGCACCTGTAAATGCACCCTTTACATGCCCGAAGAGTTCGCTTTCAAGAACGCCCTCGGCAAGGGCTGCACAGTTAACCTTTATGAAGGGTTTGTCCCTTCTCGGGCTGTTTTCATGGATAGCCTGTGCGATCAGCTCTTTTCCTGTCCCACTTTCCCCCTCAATAAGAACCGTTGCCTTTGTTGCCGCAACTGCAGGAAGAATATCATATATCTCTTTCATCTTATAGTTCTTTCCAACAATATTTCCGAAGGAGAACTTCTCCTGAAGTTTTCCACTCAATTCCTTGACAAGGGAAAGATCCCTGAATACTTCAACAGAACCCACAACCTTCCCTGTTTCATCCCTCACAAGTGCTGTATTCACACTAACAGGTATTTCAATGCCCCTTCTATTTTTGATAACTGTTTCATAATTTGAAACACCCTCCCCTGTCTCAAGTGTCCTCTCAAGCAGGCATTTCCCCTGACAGCATTCACCCTTCATGAAGTCCCTGCACCTTTCGAATTCCTTGATCTCCTCCTGTGTGTATCCCATCGTTTCAAGGGCTGCCCTATTGGCAAACTTTATCTTCCTGTCCAGCCCTATCACAATTACACCATCGTTTATGGAATTCAGTATTATATTTGCATTGATACCCCTTATGTAAAAATCAGAAGACTTCTTTCCGTTATTCTCCATCCCCGTCACCCTTATATTTGGTAAAGGAGTGTGCCTTTTGCAGATTAGATTATAATCCATTAAGTCGGTTTTTTGAAGTTTTAAAATTGAAAAATTTCAGAAGTGGGACTATTTCAGAAGGGAAACAGGAGGGATGTTATTCCCCGCTCCTCTGGACAAAGTTTTTAACAAATTCCTCCGCATTCTCCTCAAGGATTTCATCGATCTCATCAATTATCTTTTCAACATTTTCCTTAAGTTTTTCAGCCCTTTCAACTGCAGTTGCATCACCCATGCTCCCTTTTTTCAAATCCTCTTTTCGCTCATAATCCTTTCTTATCCTCTGTGTCGAGGCTGCCATTTATTTCACCTCCGCTTAAATAAAATGCAATATATATGCCACGCTAATGGAAAAGATAGAAAATCAGTGCAACAACCCCGGGAACCAAAATGTTGTCTGAATTCTCAGGACTTATCGCCTCAACAAGGGTTGCTATCAGTGCAATCGAGAGGATATCTGAGGCTGAGAGTGAATATGTGGAAGTAGCCCATTGCGCGATGAGCAGTGCTAATGCTGAAAAGATGAAAGATGCAAATGAGCCCTCGATGGTTTTTCTTTTCCCCCACGGAAACCTGTAAAATATCCTCCCAAAATTTCTTCCGATGAGATCTGCCATACCATCACCAAGCGATAATATAAGCATGGATGAGGCACCAGCAAGCCTCTTTTCCCAGAATAAATAGCTTATAGCTGTTATGGATATCGCATAGAGGATCGGACCTGCAAGGGTCTCATCCCCTGAGGAAAGGCCATCAACTGCCCTTCTTAATAATCCACCTCCTCTCCGTTTTCGCTTCACAAAAGAAAGGGTAGCAACAGCTACTGTTACTGAAAGGCAGAGGAGTGCTGCTATGTATCTATTATCCATGTTTAGCCAGATAAAAACCCATGATCCTCCCGAGATGTGAACAAGGTTTCTTATGGTCAATGGAGAAAATATATCCTTTATACGTAGCATCACTGAAAGGAATGCTACAGAAAGGATCATGAATACCGAAAGAAGGACAAACTGAATATCGCCTTTTGAAATCTCAAACAACTTATCTTATCTCACTACTTGAGAAGGGCGATGAATGGGAGATTTCTGAAGTTCTGTTTGAAATCCAGTCCATAACCTATGACAAAGCTATCAGGAACCTCAAATCCTACATATGCGATGGGAAGTTCAACTATCCTTCTCACTTTCCTGTCAAGAAGTGCACATATCTTGAGTGATGATGGATTCCTTGTTTTGAGTGTTCTTATGAGATAGCCAAGGGTGAGTCCTGTATCAACAATATCCTCAACTATTAGAACATCCTTCCCCTCTATGTTTTCATCAAGATCCTTGAGGATCTTGACAACGCCCGTTTTCTCTGTCCTGTTTCCCGTTTCATATCCGGAAATTGCAATAAAATCTATGGAGTGGGGGATCGTTATGTGCCTTATCAGATCGGCAAGAAATACAAAGGACCCCCTCAGCACTCCTATAAGGACAAGGGGTCTTCTCCCATAATCACGGGATATGGCATCACCTATCTCCCTTACCCTTTTCCTTATCTGTTCCTCCGTGAATAGGACATCCCCGATAAGATGCCTTGGTACATTGTTCATCCGTCAATCTACTCCTCTTTCTTTCGTGCATCGAATTTCTCAAGGAGCTTCATGTAGTCTTTTCCATAAAATATCTTTATGTTTATATCGGGATAAAGCTCCTTCAGTCTCCTTACCTTCCTGTTTTTCTTTGTCACAAGGCTCTGTTTGAGTGTTGTAAGCTCGATGTATAGATCCTGTTCGGGAAGATAAAAATCAGGTGTGAAACTTTCCGTAACATTCCCCTCCTCATCCCACTCGATGGGAAATGTTCTCGGCTCATATTCCCACTTTATCTGATAAAAATCCAGAATCCTTGCAAACTCCTCTTCACTGGGATGGGAAAATACAATCTGTCTTCTTTCCTTAAGCTCATTCCTTGTCTCAAACTCTTCTGAATGTCCCTTTTCAACAAACTCCTCCTCCAGGATATTCACAATCTTCTTTAGCTCAACAAGCATTGCAAGTGGAAAAGAGACTTCAGCTCCCTCAACCCCCATTGTTGAGGAGCGGAAAACAACAGTTGCTCCACCATCTTTAACTCTGAGATAAACATTTATTTCCGAACTTGATCCTGTCTTTATTATGCCTATGAGTTTTTCCAACTTCTTTTACCGGTATCCATATTATTTTACGCAAAAAAAACATCTCAACTCAAAATCCATTACTCCTCCTCACCAGGCCATCCCTTTATTCCGTAAAGACCTGCCTTCAGAACCTTAAGGGAAAGAAGGGCACACTTTACCCTTGATGGACTCAATGGAATACCCAGCATATCGAAGATATCCTCCTTTGAAATCGCTTTCACATTGTCAACCTTCTCACCTTTGATCGCCTCTGTTAGCATCGATGCAGATGCCTGACTTATAGCACACCCCTTACCGCTGAACTTTACATCCTCAATAAATCCATCCTTTAATTTTATATCCATTCTTATGACATCGCCACATAGCGGGTTTGAGTCCTCAAAGGTAATATCGGGGTTTTCGATTGTTCCTCTATTCCTTGGATGTTTGAAGTGATCAAGTATGTGTTCTCTGTAGAGGTCATCCATCAGGCAATTACATTCCGAATAAAGATTTTGCCTTCTTCAGTGCATGGATGAGTGCATCCACATCATCCTCTGTGTTGTATATGTAAAAACTTGCCCTGACTGATGCAGGGATTCCAAGCCTTTCATGAAGTGGCTGTGCACAGTGATGCCCTGCCCTGACAGCAATTCCTTCCCTGTCAAGGATGGTTGCAACATCATGGGGGTGTATACCATTAATGTTAAATGCTATGAGACCTCCCCTTTTCTCAGGAGCTGGACCGTAAATCTCTATACCCTCCATTTCTGAGAGCCTATTCCATGCAAACTCCGTAATCTCCCTTTCATGCAAATATACACGCTCAATACCTATCTTTTCAAGATATTCTATCGCTGCTGAAAGACCAACAGCACCTGAGATATTTGGCGTTCCGCCTTCAAACTTCCAGGGAAGCTCATTCCACCTTGTTTCATAAAAGCTTACGCTGCTTATCATATCACCGCCTGTTATAAAAGGCTCCATCTCCTCAAGCAACTGCTTTCTTCCATACAGCACACCTATCCCTGTAGGACCGAGCATCTTGTGAGCTGAGAATGCAAGGAAGTCGCACCCTATCTCGGACACATCCACCCTCATGTGAGGAACACTCTGTGCAGCATCGATAAGGACTGTTGTGCCATATAGCTTTGCCATCCTGCAGATTTCATGAACAGGATTTACTGTCCCCAGCACATTTGAAACATGGGTTATGGAGAGGAGCTTTACCCCCATCTTCAGATAATCCTCCAGCCTTTCAATATCAAGCAGTCCTTCCTTATCGAAGGGAACATAAAGGAGCCTGCACCCCTTTTCCCTTGAAAGCATCTGCCATGGAACGATGTTGCTGTGGTGTTCCATCTCGCAGATAACTATCACATCATTTCGAGTTATGTTTTTCCTCCCCCATGAGTATGCAACAAGATTTATCGCTTCGGTTGTGTTTCTGGTAAAAACAATCTCTCTAAAGCTTTTTGCCCCTATAAATGAAGAAACCTTTTTCTTTGCATTTTCATAAAGTATCGTTGCTTCCTCGCTCAAGAGGTATGCACCTCTATGTATGTTTGCATTACTCGTCCTGTAAAATTCATAAATGCTTTTTATAACTGAGATAGGTTTTTGGCTTGTTGCTGCGCTATCAAGATACACAAGCCTTTTACCGTGGATCATCCTCTGTAAAATAGGGAAATCCTTTCTTATTATATCAACATCTATCACCTTGTGCATTGTTTTCTCCAAGTTTTCTTTCAAGTATTCCAGCAAAACTCCTCTTTACCGATCTGTTCTTAACCTTTTCAAAGACAGGCTCAAGAAAACCACTTATAATAAGATACTCGGCCTCGTGTCTCTTTATCCCCTTGCTCATCAGATAGAAAAGCTGTTCCTCATTTACCCTTCCTGTTGTTACTGCATGACCTGCCTTTACATCATTTGTATCTATCTGGAGTTTCGGTATGGAATCTGCCCTCGCCCTTTCACCGAGAAGAAGGTTTTTATTCGAAAGAAAGGAATCTGCCCTCGATGCCCCCTTCCATATGTCTATCAAACCCTGAAATACAAAACGCCCCTTTTCAGCAATCACTGACCTGAAATCGAGATTGCCACATGTTCCCTGTGATTGAAGAACCATATGGGAGAAGATATCAACACGCTGATTTGACGAAATAATAGAAAATCCAGTTACATCAGCCCTCGCATATGCCCCTCCAAGCCTTATTGATGCTTTCTCCTTTATTATTCCACCTCCAGCAATCCCCTCATGAATATTAAGATTGGTGTATGGAGCAAGGTTTATGAACTCATACCTGTAAAGAAGATCATCTGTTGAAAGTCTGTTCAATATATGGTAATCAACCGAAGAGCCCTCACTCATGTATATTGCGACTCCGCTGTTTATAAATCTCCTATTACTATCTCCATCCGAAGAAAGGTCATCGACTATACTCACACTGCTTTCCCTTCCACAGAGAATCACTATCTGTGAAAATACCGCCCTTTCAAATGCCTTGAAATACTCTTTAATGTAAACAGGTTTCTCAATTCTTTTTCCATCCTGTATACTGATAAAAATCCCACCGTCGAGAAGTGCAATCCTCATCGCATCAAAATATCTACTCTCACTGCTAATCATCTCCTCAAGAAACAAACGGATAAAATCTCCCCTTTTGTCCTCGATATTAAAAAGATCATCAAAAACAACACCATTTCCCCGATATCCTTGAAGAACCCTTAACCCTTCAGTAACACTATCTCTGCCATATCTTCCTTCAAGATCTACCTCCCATCTGTCCAGCATGAAATCTTCTGGATTGGTTCTCCTCCACTCCTCATCATTTCTTAAGGGAGGCTCAATCCTTTGAAGAAGATCCATAGACTTAAGCCTTATATCCTTTAACCAGGCTGGATCCCTTTTCAATGCTGAGATCCTCTCAATGTCTGACCTTCTGATCTCATTAATCTTCATAAATTACTCCCTGAAAACCTTCATCCAACAGCCCCTTCCATCTGGAGCTGTATCAGCCTGTTCATCTCAACTGCATATTCCATGGGAAGTTCCTTCACAAATGGTTCTATGAATCCATTTACAATCATTGTTGATGCTTCTGTTTCATTAAGACCTCTGCTCATCAGATAAAAAAGTTGCTCCACTTCTATCTTGCTTACTGTTGCCTCATGCTCAATAGTAACATCATCCTCCTCGATCTCCATGTAGGGGTATGTATCCGATCTCGATTTCTCATCCAGTATCAGTGCATCGCACTTTACCCTCGTCTTCACACCGCTTGCGCCCTTGACAACTTTAACAAGCCCTCTGTAGCTTGTCCTTCCTCCATTCCTGCTTATGGATTTGGATACGATCTGTGATGATGTATAGGGTGCAATGTGTATGGCCTTGCTTCCCGCATCCTGATGCTGACCCTTTCCTGCAAGTGCAATGGAAAGGACCTCCCCTTTCGCACCCTTACCTCTTAAAATTATTGATGGATACTTCATCGTAACCTTGCTCCCAAGATTCCCATCTATCCACTCCATAACTGCATCCTCATAAGCGATAGCCCTTTTTGTAACGAGATTGTAAACATTGTATGACCAGTTCTGTATTGTTGTGTATCTAACCCTTGCTCCCCTTTTTACAATTATCTCAACAACAGCAGCATGGAGTGATGAGCTTGCATATACAGGTGCTGTGCACCCTTCAACATAGTGAACAAAACTTCCTTCCTCGGCAATAATGAGTGTTCTTTCAAACTGACCCATATTCTGTGCGTTTATCCTGAAGTAGGCTTGAAGTGGTATGTCCACCTTAACACCTGCAGGAACATAAATGAAGCTTCCCCCACTCCATACAGCACTGTTAAGTGCTGCAAATTTATTGTCTGATGGCGGAACAACTGTTGAGAAGTACTCCTTAACAAGATCAGGATGTTCCTTCAGTGCTGTATCCATATCAAGGAAGATAACACCCATCTGCTCTATCTCCTTCTTGAGACTGTGGTAAACCATCTCCGATTCATACTGGGCGCCAACACCTGCAAGAAATTTCCTCTCTGCCTCAGGGATACCAAGTCTTTCAAATGTATTTTTTATATATTCGGGAACCTCATCCCAGCTGTGTCCCTGCCTTTCCGATGGTTTTATGTAATAGTAGATGTCGTTAAAATCTATTTCGGAAAGATCAGCTCCCCATGTAGGCATGGGCTTCTTCATAAATATTTCAAGGGAATCGAGTCTAAACTTCCTCATCCATTCAGGCTCCTGCTTTATCCATGATATCTCCTCAACTATCTCCCTACTCAGCCCCTTTCTTGCCTTAAAGACATACTTCTCAGGATCTCTGAACCCGTATTTATATGAATCATCGATAATCTTAAACCTTTCCATCCTTCCCTCCATTTTCCTTCACCCACTGATACCCCCTCTCTTCAAGCTGCTGGGAAAGCTCAGGACCACCACTCTGAACAATCCTTCCTTCCATCAGCACATGAACAAAGTGTGGTCTTATGTAATTGAGGATCCTCTGATAGTGGGTAATTATCAGAATTGCCCTCTCGGGATTGAAATATCTCATAACCCCATCGGATGCAATCTTCAAGGCATCGATATCAAGCCCTGAATCCATCTCATCCAGGATTGCGATTTCAGGCTCCATAAGCTGAAGCTGAAGCACTTCAAACCTCTTCTTCTCGCCACCTGAAAATCCATCATTAACATATCTCTTTGCTATTTCAGGATTTAAGCCTATTTCTTTAATCCTTTCCTTTAAATATAATTTAAACCTCGGTATGGACATCTTCTCTATAAATTCCCTGCCTTTTACAGCAGATAGTGTACTTCTCATGAAATTAGCAACAGATACCCCTTCAATGGCAACAGGATATTGAAAACAGAGAAAAAGTCCCAGCCTTGCCCTTTCATCTGCAGTAAGTCGGGATATATCCTCACCCCTGAACAGGATCTCTCCCTTTTCAATCCTGTAGGAAGGGTGTCCCATTATTGCCATTGCAAGTGTGCTTTTGCCTGAGCCATTTGGACCCATTATGGCATGGATCTCGCCCCTTTTTATCTCAAGATCTATCCCCCTCAGGATCTCCTTGTCTTCAACACTTACATGAAGATCCCTTATCAAAAGCAGCGACCTACTGTCTTTTGCTGTTGATTTCATAAACGACTCCTTTTCCCCTTTTATTTACTGTTTTCACACTTATTTTTGATGCACTCGCTATATCCGCAATGCTCACACTGTCAAGTATTTCGTGGATTGCCTTCCTCGCTCTCCTCCACACAGGCTTCACACAGCATATCCTTTTCATGCTGCATACATCATACTCTTTCTCGCAGTCAACTATATCAAGTCTCCCCTCAACTGCCTCAACAACATCCCTTACCGTAATCTCAGAACTCCTCCGTGCAAGGCTTATCCCTCCACCCATCCCCTTTGCTGATCTTATTATCCCTGATCTCGCAAGCCTGTTCACAATAATGGCAAGAAACCTCTGAGGGATGTTGCATCGTGCTGCAACCTCCTTCACACTGGTTCTCTCACCAGATGGAACCTTAGCAAGGCATACAGTAAGCATCAGTGCGTAATCAGTAGCCCTGGATATCTTCATGGTTGCGGAATTAATATTAGTGATATCATCATTTTAATGATATTATCTTTCAAAAATAAAATCAATCCCCTTATATCCTCATCTATCAGGACTCCAGCTACCATCATCAATCATCTATACCCTCTTCAGCTTCTTCATGATCTCCCTTAAAAATTCCGATAAATCTCCTCATTCTATAAACGTTGAAAATACTTAACATCCTTCTCCATATTTTCAGTGTCTGCAATCCTGTTTTATTTACATATATGTGGTGGAATCCATACAGACCGTGATTCTTATCAGGTATCACCATTAATTTTACATAGATATATTACCTTTTTTCCATCAATTTTTTCTTTACCTTCATAATCAATGGTTATTATTGAAAGATTATTACACTTTAATTCCTCTGATGCCTTTAACAGCGCGGTGGTCTCTCTTTTGATCTGATTCTGTTTCAATTCCTCATAGGTAGGCTCAACACCGATAGACGGATGTATTGATATACATCTTCATCAGGTTTCAATTCCTCATAGGTAGGCTCAACACTTTCA
>CAZDGM010000009.1:0-100268 GCA_964505185.1 uncultured Thermodesulfobacteriota bacterium | reverse complement strand
GATGTGTGGAGATATTTAAAGAGTTCTATGTTAAGGGTCTGCCTCGCAGTGGAAAATAGGTGAGTGAGGGGATTCGAACCCCCAACACCTGGAGCCACAGTCCAGTGCTCTACCGTTGAGCTACACTCACCATGTAATGTGCAATTTTAAAAGTTATCACCCATCCTCTCCTTTGTCAATTATGGAGAGGAAGAACCGCCCCTTCATTACATCACTGGTTCCTTTATGGGGAGTGGATTTACAGGACTCTTTCCTTTCCCTATATTGTAAGGGTTGCTCAATGCCCGCTCTATGTACTGCTTTGAAAGACTCACGGCATCAGGAACGGATTTACCCTTAATGATAAATGAGGCTATTGCAGAGGCAAAGGTGCATCCCGTTCCGTGGGTGTTTGCTGTTTCAACCCTCCTTCCCACAAACTCGTAGAATTCACCATTCCAGAGGAGCAGATCAAGTGGATCACCGCTCAGATGACCTCCCTTTACCACCACCCCTTTTGCACCCATATCCACTATCTTCCTGGCAGCCCTTCTCATGTCATCAATGGACCTGATCTCTACCCCTGAAAGCACTTCAGCCTCAAAGATATTTGGCGTTACAACCGTTGCGAGGGGGATGAGATGGGATCTTACCGAAGAGATTGCTTCTTCTTCGAGGAGCCTGTGTCCGCTCTTTGAAACCATCACAGGGTCAACAATCATTATCTCCCATCTGTAGTGGACTGCCCTTTCAGCAACAGTGCGGATGATATCGCTTCTAAGGAGCATACCCGTTTTCACTCCATCTGTTCCTATGTCCTCCATTACTGCATCTATCTGTGCCTCAACGAGATCCGTGGGGAGTCCGTATATCTTCTTAACACCAACTGTATTCTGTGCAGTTATTGCAGTTATCACGGTTGTTCCAAAAACACCAAGGCTTGTTACGGTCTTAAGATCAGCCTGAATGCCCGCTCCACCACCTGAATCAGAACCAGCAATGATCATGATCTTCTTCATAAATGCCCCTCTCTCATTTTATTTCAGTTTCCATTATAGAAAAAAGATAGCGCGCCTGGGAGGATTCGAACCCCCGACCCGCTGCTTAGAAGGCAGCTGCTCTATCCTGCTGAGCTACAGGCGCTTTTCCGTGGGCAGTTTAAAAATTAACATTTACGCCCTGTGAGGTCAATAGGGTTGAAAAAACTAAAATTTAAGCTGCGATCTCACCAGAAATGCCTTTGGATTTGCCCTTTTATACTCATTTCCCGTTGCATTGAGATTTTCTATATCATACAGGACAAAATCCGCCATTATCTTGAAGAATTTATTCCAGTACCAGTTGATGCCAAAAGTGGATGCATTTACTGTCTGCCCTTTGAGATCAGGAAGACCACCGCTATCATCAATATCTATCTGTTCGATCTTGAATACCGCCTCAATACCCCTCTCCACATCCTTAAGGGTCTTCTTTCTATCACCGGTAAGGAGGCATGAGAGCTGTAGATACCAGCCCTCACCCCTTACATCGCTGAGTTTACTCCTCTGGAAATCTGCAACTATATACTCTGCTATTATTGCACCAGGACCGTATGTGTATGAAACCTCAGCACCACCTATTGTCCTGAATCCATCAATACCAGGGGTCACACTGAATATCTTCTTTGCACCTGAGTAGTTGAGTTTTGCATCAAAGGCAGCTGGCTCCTGCTTTCCCGCCTGTATGGATCCACCGAATGAGAGGTTTTCAAAAAGCCCTTTTTTCCCTTTAAATGGTGAAAGCACAATCCTTCCAACGACATCCTTATTATCGTTGGTATCAGATGTATTGAGTCCAGTTCCATTGAAGATGCCCAGTGAGTACTCGATCCTATCCTTGAGCAGCTTTCCGTGAAGTGCAACACCTATGTCCCTGTCCTTTCCCATCCCCCTTAGGGTATTTACCACCATTGATTTCTCAACGGTTTCAATGGTGGTTGATGACCTGAGACTCTCAAGGCTGAATGGAATTTCAAACTGACCCATCCTGAGGCCTGCCTCCCTTAAGTGAAGTAGATCTATGTAGGCATCCCTCAGGATATTGTCTTTTGCTTCAAATTCAGGCTGGAGCACAAACTCAAAATTTTTGTAGATGTCCACTGTAAATTTGACCCTTGCCCTTCTCACAACAAATGAGTCGTAGTTTAAGTCCTTTGTGTCTATCAAACCCTGAAACTGGGGCTGAACATATCCATTTACCTTCAGCTTAAAGTTCCCATCCTCACTCATGATTATAAAGCCGTCTTTGTATGTGGCTACTATCCTTGATCCCTTCTCCTTCTGTATTGCCTCAACCTCTTTTTTCAGCTTTTCAAGCTCCTTCTTTATCTCCTCAACATCTGCTCCCTGTGATGCTGAAAATGCTGTAAAAATTGAAATGATAACCGATGCGATAACTAATGGAATCCTTTTCATTTCACACCTCCTGTATCGTGAGGTTAATTAAATCTAGATGGTTTTTCCCAAACAGCATCGACATCAAGGCACTTTGCTCCATTTCGAGAACCCCAGCTGTCAGATGCAATGCTGCCTTATAAAAGAGTGTCTTCGCTGATTCCAATGCCTTCGCAACATAGGCTGGAGTCCATACGCCCAGATGGTCACGCAGAAATTGAGCCTCTATTTCAAGAAATCTCAATGCATTTTCAATTTTAATCTCCTTCCAGCATTTAGCCTCATGGAAACACAAAAGCGACATGAATTTTAATTCAATACCGATATAATCCGGGATCTCATCACTCATATCCATGCTAATACCGCTATTCTGATATTTTTCAAGAACCTTTAAGGTCCATTCACCCATTACCCTGTCCTCGCCCCTCCACAAAGACTCATAAGGTGGAGGTGGACCGTAATCCTTTTTAACCCCCCTGAAAAGTCTTGTAAAATCAACCCCAAGTTCTACTGCCACTTCTTCTATGAGGGTGTTCCTTGTGGAATTCAAGAATGCATTGAATAGCTCAGCTGCCTCAGCAATTTTTGAATCTTCTGAAGAAGACAGAATTTTTAGGGTGTTTCTAAACTTATCAGTCTGAAGTTTGGCTATAAATTCTTCTCCTGGTCTTTCCGTATAAAAACCACTCAGGAGAAGATAAACCCTGCTTCTTCTATCCGCCTCTTTACTATTTAAGATGATCTCCTCCTCTGTTAATTCGATTATCTCCATCAGAAAATCACTCCTCTGCCGTTCCGTAAAGCTTTGTTACAGCAGGACCATTCTCCTTATGACATCCAAGACATATCCCCCTGTCAACATGTCCCATGCCACCGATATCCTTATATTTCTTCTGATAGGCGTAATCCTGGGCAAAACCTGAGATATGACAGGACTGGCACTGAATTCCAAGTGCCTTATTGTGAATATTGTGAAATCTCTTTCCAGGTTCCATGCCTGTGGTCTTTCCCACCTTTATCTTTCCTGACTTTATTGCCCTGGCAGTGCCAGGAAGGTCAATTGCAAAGACTCTGCCAGAAATGAGAAGACCAGTTATTACAATAAATGTAATCGTCCAGCTTGTTTTCATCCCTCACCTCCTAAACTATGTAGTAGACCTGCGGCCTTGTGCCGAATTCCCTCTTTAGCTGAACCGCCCTCTTTTCTGCAATAAGCCTTGAGGCCTCACTGTTCGGATCATCCAGGTCTCCAAAGTATCTTGCATTGGCAGGGCAGACCTTAATGCACGCAGGTGAGGTGTCATAATCACTCCCAGGCTTTCTGCCTTCCTTAATGGCCTTCTCTATCCTGTGCCAGCAAAGGGTACATTTTTCAGCAGTTCCGGGCTTTTTTCTATGAAGTGGATGTCTGGCATCCAGTGGAAGGTTTTCATAGGGTATCCTCTTCCCATCAGGATAAAAGGTTTTTTCCTTATCAATGAAGTGAATCACTCCATAAGGACATGCAGCAATACAGTATTTCCTGCCCTTGCATCTGTCATGGTCGATAAGTACAACCCCATATTCATTCTTTGATATCGCCTTCTCAGGGCACGCCTTCATGCAGGCTGGATTCGCACAGTGCATGCAGTTCATCGGAGTAAATATCCTCCTCACATTAGGATATCTGCCCTGTTCATATTCGAGAACAAAATTCCAGTAATTACCAGTCTGGACCATATTCTCTACCTTACAGGCAGCAACACAAGCCCTGCATCCAAAACAGCGACTCGTGTCGATTACCATTCCAAATCTCATCCTTCACCTCCTATGCCTTATAAACCTTTACTTTTGTATCGTTAAAACTGTTCATGCCACAGATCCTGTCAGGATGGAGCTCAATCACCCAGTTGGGATTTACTCCCTTCTTTGCGTAGACAGGCATGCTGTTAGACCAGTGGCCATAGTGGTAGCTTATAGCAACCGTATCAGGTCTTATCCCTTCTGTAAGTTTTGCCCTGATCTTGATCTTCCCTGCCCTTGATTCTACATAGACATAATCTCCATCCTTTATCCCCTTCTTCTTCGCTGTCTCTGTATTTATGGCTACGAAGTTTTCATCAGCATCATGGGCAATCTCCCTCAGCACAGGGATCATGGCATTATTGCTCTGGTTGAAGTACATCCTCTTGTGGGTGATGAGATAAAGGTCATAGTCCCTTGCCTCTATATGCGGGGTCGGGAAGGCATGCTCCTTTCTTGGTAGCGGAGAATAAACAATATCAAGGTTGTCTATTCTGACGTTCCTGATGCCATGTTTCTGAACGGTTTCTTTAATCCTCTCAGCAGTAAGCACAAGGTTTTCTGCATAGAAGTTCATCTTGGGCTTTCCTGGTCCTTTAAACTTTGCCTCAATACCCTTAAGATAAATATCCTCTGCATGGAGCTTCTTTGCCTTAAATCCATGCTTCTTGAGATACTCAATATCTGTTTTATTTGCCTTTGCAATCTCTGCTACCACTTCTTCAGAAGAATACTTCCTTCCAGGGGCAAGATTGATCTTCCATGCCTTATTTATCTCCTCAATATACTTGTCCAGAATACCCAGTCTTTCTGCAAGCTCCATGAGGATATCAAAGGCATCGTATTTGATATTGCATGCGTTCACAATGGGCTGTCTTATTGCCACATGCTTTGCTTCAAGGTTCCACCTTGTATCAGACCAGTGCCATGATTCAAGATATGTCCTGTCAGGAAGAACTATGTCTGCCATATCAGCAAATTCTGTGAGCTGTGTGTCTATGACCACGCTGTAAATCTTTCTGTACCCTTCTATCTGTCTTTTTATATCCGATGTACTGAATGGCCTGTTTGTGCCATAGGAGATCATGAATTCAGGTTCATACTCAAGCCCGTATGCCTTTGGATCAGCGATAGTCAATGCAACCTGCTGTGCTACATTATGGGTGCCATGGGGGAAGTAGACACTTTCCTGAAGGTCTACCCTCTTTGGAGGATATTCGCACTTTGAAGGTTCCATGTACTTTGGGTTTTTATATACATCGTGAAGGTGAAGTCCTCCAACAGCATCCTGGGCACCGACAAGCATCATCACAATGTGTGCGCTCCTCCAGTTCTGAACACCATACTCATGCGTAACCAATCCCCTGAAGGTATGGATTGCAACAGGACGATACCTTAAAACATGACCCTCTTTTACAACAGTAGCACCTATCTGTGCATGTTCGCCAAATTCCCTTGCTATCCTCTTAATGGTCTCTGCAGGCACACCTGTAACCTTTTCTGCATACTCGGGTGTTACATCCTTTATTGAATCCTTGAATACCTCAAAGGCAGTCCTGCAGGATCTGCCATCCACTGTGTAGGAACCTGAAAGGGCAGGCTCAACATCTCCTTCATAAGGTCGGGCTGCATTAGACTTTTTATCCCATATTAAGGGCTTACCATCCCTTCTTAAAAACCTTCCATCCTCACCAACAAGCATGGGTGCATTGGTGTATGTGACAAGGAATTTTTCATCTACAAAGCCAGCATTAATGAGCTCCCTTGCCATGGCAAGGAGAAATACTGCATCTGTAGCGGGTCTTATGGGGATCCATTCGTGAGCCTTTGCTGCAATGTTTGAAAGCCTCGGCTCAACAACCACAAGCTTCATACCCCTTTCCATATTTTCAATGGTCTTTCTGTCGAGCCATCTTGCCCACTGCTCTGCCTCAAAGTAGTTTGCACCCATATTTATAAAATAGTTACAGTTGTCGAGATCAGGAAGGATCCCATGATAACCCCATGTGATTTCATCTCCCACATGTCTTGCAGCCTCACATACAGTTGTCCTGTGCACCACATTTGGCGTTCCAAAGGCCTTGCAGAATGCCTTAGGGAAATGGTCTCTCATTAAGTATTTCCCATGTGCGTGCTGCCAGATAAACTTGCTCGGATTTTCAGCCCTGATCTTTTTGAGCCTCTTTGTAATCTCGTCAAATGCCTCTTCGTAGCTGATTTCAACCCATCTCGGGTCTTCCCCAGGACCCTTCTTAGGGTTTGTCCTCTTCAGGGGTTTCTTCACCCTGTAAGGATTGTAGGTATCAAAGAGCCCGGAAATACCCTTTGGGCAGAGATGCCCTGCATTGTGAGGACTTTCAGGATTGCCGTATATAGCCCTTGTAACACCGTTGACCCTCCTAACCCTTATGCCACAGAAATTCACACACATAACATCTGTAGATGGGATAAGGAGATCTTCCTTGGGTGCATAGGGGATGGAGCTCATGGACTCCTTTGCCATCACTTCTGGAAAATTAAAGACTAAATCACCAAATGCAGCCAGTGCAGCAATAGCACCTGAGCGTTTTAAAAATTCCCTTCGGCTTATCGCCATTTTTATACCTCCCCGCAGATGAAATTTTTGCTCTCATAAAGACACCTGCTTCATCACATAGATTGAGCAAAGGCTATGCCACTTATAAATTACTGATATTTAAAGGATTTTTTAAAGATATGTTACAAAAACTAAACAGGTGGTTTGCTTTTAACTTCCAATCCGTCAATCCATCTCGATCCCGTAGATCCTCATCTTCTCCCAGAGGGTCTTTCTGCTAATACCGAGGAGCTGGGCAGCCTTTGTCCTGTTTCCCTTGGTAAGCTTAAGGATCCTTATTATGTGATCCCTTTCTGCTTCAGTAACCACATCGGAGAGGCTGAAATTAATCCGATCCTCCCTCTCTCCCTGGATGGATAGGGGGAGATCCTTCACATCAATCAATCCGCCATGCGAAAGAATAACACACCTCTCAACAACATTTTCCAGCTCCCGCACATTTCCTGGCCATTCGTATCTCAGCAGTCCCTGTATCGCCCTTTCGGAAAATCGCGCATCCTTTCCCGTCTTTGCCCTTTGCTTTTTAAGGAAGAAATCCAGAAGGTAGGGGATATCCTCCTTCCTCTCCCTGAGTGGTGGGATTTTTATGGAAATTACATTGAGTCTGAAGAAGAGGTCCTCCCTGAAGCGCCTATTTTTAACCTCCTCTTCAAGGTTCCTGTTTGTTGCTGCAATTATCCTTACATCCACACTTATCGTTTCTTTTCCACCAAGCCTCTCGAAACTCCTTTCCTGAAGAACCCTGAGGAGCTTTACCTGTGTTGAAATGGGCATATCCCCTATTTCATCGAGGAAGATCGTTCCCCCATCTGCGAGTTCAAATCTTCCTGGCTTCCTCCTCAAAGCACCTGTAAATGCACCCCTTTCATAACCAAAGAGTTCGCTCTCGATCAAGCTCTCAGGAAGTGCTGCGCAATTGACCTTTATGAAGGGTTTATCCCTTCTTCTGCTCTGGTAGTGAATGGCTGTCGCTATGAGCTCCTTTCCCGTTCCACTTTCACCAAGGAGGAGCACTGTTGCATCTGAGGCAGCAACCATCTCTACTGCAGAGAATACATTCTTCATGGCAAGACTCTCCCCCACTATATGGGGAAGGGAGTAGCATGTGGTGATATCCCTTCTAAGCCTTATGTTTTCATCCCTGAGCCTTTTTACCCCAAATGCCCTTTCCACTATCATCATAAATTCATCAAGGGAGAAGGGTTTTGTAATATAGTCAAAGGCACCCAGTTTCATGGCCTGGACAGCATCCCTGATGCTCCCGAAGGCAGTTATCACGATGATTTCAGCATCGGTGAATTTTTTTATTTCATTCATGAGTGAGATGCCATCCCCATCGGGAAGTCTCACGTCCATCACAATAAGATCAAAGGGGGTTGACTTGACTGCCTCCAATCCAACCCTTCCCATTTCAGAGGACAGAACCTCATATCCCGCACCCTTTAGTGCATCTTCGAGCGTGATCCTCATGATTCTCTCATCTTCAATGATCAGGATACTCCCCTTCATCCCATCACTCATAGATAACCCTTTCTCCGGGAAAGATAAGTTTGAAACAACTCCCCCTTCCAGGCTCACTCATTGCATGGATCTCTCCGTCATAGTTTTTCATTATCTCCGAGCAGAGCCACAATCCAAGACCTGTTCCCTCACCTGGAGGCTTTGTTGTGAAAAAAGGATCAAAGATCTTCCCCATCAAGTGAGGCTCAATCCCTCTTCCCGTGTCAATTATCTCTATTGTTACCCTTGAATCCTTCTCAGCACACCTTACTGTCAGTCTTCCTCCCGCATCCATTGCATGAATTGCATTTATAAAAAGATTAAGGATTAAAAGTTGAAAATCCTGGGGATCAATGAAGATATGCATCCTGTCCTCAACCTGATTGTCAAATTCGATCCTGTTTTTTCTCATCCTGTACTCAACAAGCTGTGATACCTCTCCTATAAATTCCCTCACATTTATTTTAATTGGCCTTTGCTCCCCCTTTCTTGCCATCCAGAGGAGTCTGCTCACCGTGCTTTCTATCCGTTCCAGTCCATCTTCCATCAGCTCAAGATATTTTTCCCTCGATTTCGGATCATCACCCGTATTTCTTATCAACTGAATGCAGTTGAAGATTCCACCCAGCGGATTATTTATCTCATGAGCAACCCCTGCGGCAAGTATTCCAATGGATGCAAGTTTTTCAGCTTGCATGAGCTTCTCGTGACTCCTTTTCAGATCCTCGTTTGCCTGCCTTATCCTCTCCATCATGCTGTTAAATCTCTCATAGAGGACAGCTATCTCGTCCGTTCCTCTAACCTCGACCTTTGTATCCAGAAGATCACTACCTGTTCTTTCCATTACAGAGGCGAGCTCTGTAATGGGTGTAATGAACCTTTTAGTGAGCATCAGTATGAGGACAAAGGCCACTGCTATGAGTATAAGTGTAATGATTATTATCCTCTCAACTGTGGAGAATATTTCCTGCTCCATCTTCTCCAGTGATACAGCAAACCTCAGCGTGCCCCACCTCTTCTTCCCTATGTAAAGTGGAACAGCGAAGTCAATCGCCTCATGTCCATCTGCATGGATCCTTTTCATAACTGTTCGCTCAGAACCCATTGAGGAAACTGTCAACTCGTCCCTGTAAAGCTTTCCATATTCCGCAATATCGTTGTGGGATATTACCTTGCCTTCCTCATCCACTATTCCGAGGTAGAGGAGGTCAAGATCGCGATGTTTGTAGATCTCCATTATATAGTTATCAAGCAGACCTCCTTCCTCAACAAGTCCCAGCCTTTCATAAATGAGGTCGTTGAGGATAGGTATTGCAAGTGTTTCTCCAAAAATCCTCCCCCTCTTTTCAAATTCCGCATAAAGAAGTGACTTTTCCCTGCTAACAGCAAGGTATCCGATAATGGTCATAAAAATTATGATGGAAATGGTGGTAAACAGGATAAACTTTATCTGGAGTCCCGATTTTAACATGATTCTAAAGTCTTATATCTGGGTGGCATCCTTTCCCGCATCCTCTGCGCACATCATTTATCCTGCGCCTTATCCTCTCGTAATCACTATCGGATGCCTTCATAAATCCGTTTTTAAGCTCTTCATCTAATCTATTTATGATTTCGTCATGATCAGGGCTCTCAGATCTTAAATCGAGGAGTGCCTTCCTTATATCCTCAACCATTTTTTCTGGCAACCCCTTTCTCACAACCACAGGACCTGTTGGTATCTCCCCCGAGGTGGCAACGATTTCGATTCCAAGCATCATATATTTCCTGGCTAACGAATCCCTGACGCAACCTGCATCAAATTCTCCCCTGATAACCGCCTTCACAACGGACTCTTGATAATCAAAATTCTTATATGACTTAAGTTCACTTAGATGTATCCCAGACTCGGCAAGCATATAACGTGGGATGAGATTTCCCGATGTGGATTTATAGTCTGAAAATGCAAAACTTTTATCCTTTAAATCCGAAACCCTATTTATGGGGGATCCCTTCCTCTTTATTATGACACTCCCGTATGTCCCCTTTCCATTGGAAGCCCTTGGCCTCAATATACAGTAGGCACCATACCTCTTTCTCACCTCAAGGTATGTAAGCGGGCCAAGAATGGCAATATCCATCTCACCCCTTCCCATGGCCTCAACAGTCTCCTCGTAATTTCTCTTAAGAACAAGCTCGTATCTGTATGGTGTTTTCTCTGATAGATAATCAAGAAGTGGCTGGTATCTTTCATACATGATTCTTGGATTATCCCTTGGTATTGCACCAAAGTATACAATCTTTTTATCCGTATCACTCCTTGTTAAATCCTGATCTCCACTCACAATCCGATACATCCTCCTTACAGGATCATAGGCGCTGTCTGATATCTCAACGAAGCGGTCAATCATCATCGATTTAAGTATCTCCCTCCCCTTCTCACTTCTGTGCATATTCAAAAATACATGCCTCAGCCTTTCCTTAAGTTTCCCATCGATTTCCCCCCTTATAACAACAGGTGGCGCTGCAAATGGAGGAGAACGTTTGATGATCTTTGTCTGGGAAATATAGGTAGATCCACTCTTTGCCATATAATCATAAACAAGACTATCAACTGCGGCACCATCAACAATCTTCTTTGCAACCATCTCTATTGACTTGTTGTGACTGTAGCTGTAAACGATTCTTCCAAAAAATTTCTCCGGCTTAAAACCCATCTTTTTCAGGAGATAGACAGGGTATAGCCTTCCGCTGTTTGACTCGGGATCAACAAATGCAAAGGATCTTCCCTTTAAATCCATAAGCGAATTGATCTTACTTTCCCTGTGAACAATTATGTATGAATGATAGATGGGCTTATCATTCACGCTTGGTGCAGCGAGGAGCTCAATATTAAATCTCTCCCTATTTTTTACATAAGGGGCAGAACATATAAATGCAACCTTAACCTCCCCCTTTTCAAGCAGTCTGTTCATCTCAGCATATGTCTTTCTGTGAATCATCTTAACAGGAGTCCCGATCTGCTCCTGAATATACTCTACAATTTCCTGATAATATTTAGCAGCATCAACAGGTGTTACCATTGATGCAATACCAATCTTCAGAACTTCGCCTTTCTTCTGTGCGGATTTTGCAGGGTGGGAAAAGATCAGAAAAGCAGAGAGAAGCAAAAGAAGAAAGATCTTTACATATGCAAGTTTCTTCTTTATAGATGAAGCCCTTAATCTCTTTGAATCTTTTTCAACAAATTGCGATTCGAACATTCCTATATCATTACCCTCCTCAGCCTCAGTGCGTTACCGACCACGGAGACAGAGCTGAAGCTCATGGCTGCTGCAGCGAAAATGGGGCTAAGGAGTATTCCGAAAAATGGATAAAGCACACCCGCAGCAACAGGCACACCAACTGAATTATAAACAAATGCCCAGAACAGATTCTGCCTTATGTTTCTCATGGTTGCCCTGCTCAGTCTCCTTGCACGCACTATCCCGCGGAGGTCTCCCTTTATCAATGTGACTCCTGCACTCTCCATAGCCACATCAGTGCCTGTGCCCATTGCTATCCCCACATGAGCCCGTGCAAGTGCAGGTGCATCATTGATTCCATCGCCTGCCATTGCAACAATATACCCCTGATCTTGAAGCTCCTTTACCTTTTCCACCTTCTCATCAGGAAGAACCTCCGCTATCACCTCATCAATCCCGAGCCTTCTTGCCACAGCCTCAGCAGTGGTGCGGTTGTCTCCGGTAATCATCACTATTCGGATACCCTCTTCATGCAGTTCCCTTATCGCCTGAGGGGTAGTCTCCTTGATCGGGTCTGCAACACCAATAAGCCCTGATGCTCTACCATCAACTGCAACAAATATCACGGTCTGCCCTTCTTTTCTCATCCCTTCTGCTATCTCAACAAGCTCTCCAGCATCCACTTTAGCATCATCAAGGAGTTTCAGATTTCCAATTATTATGTGATGCCCATCCACTATACCCTTCACACCCTTTCCAGTAACAGACTCAAAACCATCAACCCTTCCTGGCTCAATACCTCTTTCCTTTGTCCCTTTCACAATAGCCCCAGCAAGGGGGTGTTCGCTTGCCTGTTCAATGGCGGCTGCATATCTTAAAAGCTCCCCTTCATCCATACCTTTTGCAGGATAAACTGCAACAAGTTTCGGTTTTCCTTCTGTTAGTGTCCCGGTTTTGTCAACAACAAGGGTGTCCACCTTATGCATCATCTCTATAGCCTCTGCATTCTTAAACAGCACGCCTAAGGTTGCACCCCTTCCAGTGGCAACCATTATCGACATGGGTGTTGCAAGTCCGAGGGCACATGGACAGGCAATTATCAATACAGCCACTGCATTTATCAGTGCATGAGCCATCCGAGGTGGAGGTCCGACGGATGCCCATACAAGGAATGTAAGCACTGCTATGGCCACCACTATAAAGACAAAATATGTCGCCACGAGATCTGCGAGACTCTGAATCGGTGCACGGCTCCTCTGAGCCTCTGCAACCATCTTCACTATCTGTGAAAGCATTGTGTCAGCCCCCACCTTCTCCGCTTTCATAACTATCATACCTGTTCCGTTTACAGTGGCACCTATAACCCTGTCACCGGGTCCCTTCTGTACAGGTATAGGTTCACCTGTTACCATCGACTCATCCACAGAGGTTGAGCCCTCAACCACAACACCATCCACCGGTATCTTCTCACCGGGCCTTACCCTAAGCAAGTCACCCGGCTTCACATCTTCGAGGGGGATGTCCTCCTCAATATTGTCTTTTATCCTTCGCGCAGTCTTTGGAGCAAGCCCGAGCAGGGCTCTAATGGCTGCACCTGTCCTACTCCTTGCATTAAGTTCCAGAACCTGGCCAAGGAGAACAAGCACGACGATCGCTGCTGCAGCCTCAAAATACACTCCCACCTCCCCTCGTTCATCCCTGAATGCCTCAGGGAAGATGGTTGGAAATAGGGCTGCTATAACACTGTATATGTATGCCACTGCCACGCCAAGTCCAATAAGGGTGAACATATTGGGATTTCTCTTAGCAAGGGAGTGATAGAACTTTACGAAAAAGGGGCAGCCCGACCAGAGGACAACAGGGGTGACAAGTATCAGCTCAATCCATCTGATGACTTCACCGGGAAGCATATTAAGAAGTTTTGAAAAACCGGGGAGATATTCACCCATGGTGATTATCAGAAGCGGGATGGTAAGCGCAGCTCCAAGCATAAACCTCCTTGACATATCAGCTAACTCAGGATTTTCCTCCTCCTGGGATAAAGTCTGCGGCTCAAGGGCCATACCGCATATAGGGCAATCTACAGGGCGATTCTCGAGGATTTCAGGGTGCATGGGACAGGTGTAAATTGCAACTTTCGCAGTGGAGGATTCAGCCTTTACCCTTCTCTCACCTTCCTCCTTCAGGAACCGATCGGGTTCTTTTATAAACATGTTCCTGCAGTGGAGGGAGCAGAAATAGTAGGTTTTCCCTCTATATATCTCTTTTGTTTTTGCCTCTTTCTCATCAAATTCCATACCGCAGATGGGGTCTCTTACCTTCATCTTTACTCCTTTTCTTTTTACAAAATTATCCTTTTAAAAAATTATAATGCATATCCTGAAGAGATCAAAAAATGAATCGCTTATTTCCACCAGCATAAGGCGCATTCCTTTGAGCCCGAAGATTTTTCTTGACAAATATACAATGATTTGCAAAAAAATAGTTAGGACTTCTAACTATTTTAAAATGGACGCGCAGATTTCGACGGAAAGGAAGATCGCCTACCTCCTTGAGCGGGTTTCGCTTGTATACAGGGTATTGCTGTGGAATTTCGCAAAGGAAGAGGGCTTAACCCCGCTCCAGATCCAGATCATTCTTTTCCTCAAAAACAGGGATCCGGAAGAATGCACCCCAACCAGCATAGCAGAAGATCTCAATATCACCAAGGCAACACTCAGTGACGCCTCCGCGGCATTGATGAGAAAGGGCATTATTAAAAAGAGATCCTCCCGCAAGGATAAAAGGACAACATTCCTTACCCTTTCCCGACGGGGCAATAGCGTATTAAAAAGGATCGCAGGTATTGATGATACCATCGTCCGATGCATCAAGGAGCTCGATGATTACGAGAAGGATCGCGCCTTTCTCTTGCTCATAAAGCTTATTTCCTCCCTCCACTCCAGCGGATTGATGAAGATTGCAAGGGTCTGCTTCACCTGCAAATTTTTCAGGAAGAATGCCACCCCTTCAGCCCATCTATGCTCCCTGACCGGGGTAGAGCATTCGGATAGAGATATCATGGTGAACTGTCCAAAATACAAACCTGTAGAGGTCTCTGGAAAAGGAGGTAAATTACCATGAAAAAGAATTCGTGTATCCTTTTACTATCAATACTTCTAATTCTTTACTCATACATTTCATATGGAAGAGATCTTCCCCCAGAGGCTGAAAAGGGAGAGGTATTATTCCTTCAGAAGTGCAGTTCATGTCATACAATCGGCAAAGGCAGGCTCCTTGGTCCCGACCTTATGGGAGTAACAGAGAGGCGAAGCAGCGATTGGCTTGAAGAATTTATCTCAGATCCACAGAAACTCATTGATAAAAAGGACCCCATCGCCTTGAAATTACTGGAGGATTATAAAATCAAGATGCCATCCACCGGACTGAACAGAGAGGATGTGAAACTCATTATCTCATTCCTTTCCCAGAGGAAAGAGCCCCAGGAAATAACAAAAGGCAAAGAGGGGATCATCCTTATGGGAGATGCAGATCGCGGAAGGGCGCTCTTTACGGGGAGAGCCCCTTTTAAAAATGGCGGCTCACCCTGTATCTCCTGCCACACCATGAGAGGACTCCCCATACCCGGTGGCACACTTGGTCCTGATCTCAGTGCATCCATCAAGAATTACGGAAAAGATGGGCTTAAATCCGTTCTTTTAACAGTGCAATTTCCAACGATGCAGCCACTTTACGGAAAGAAACCCTTAACAGATCAGGAAGTTGCAGACCTTATATCGTTCCTTGAATCAGCAGACGAAAGACATCCTTTCCCTTCCTTTACTACAGGAGCACTTTATATCACAGGAGGTGCACTTCTGATCTTCGCACTGATCCAGATTGCATGGAAAGGAAGATTAAAGGACGTCCGCAAAGATATGATCAAAACAGGGAGCATAACAAGAAAGTAAGGAGGTAGATTAAGATGGGATGGATACAGGACATAATAAACCCAGGTCTGAGAAGATGGGAGGAGTTTTACAGGAATAGATGGCAGTTTGACAGGGTTATCAGAAGCACACATGGTGTGAACTGCACGGGCGGTTGTTCATGGATGGTGTATGTGAAGGATGGTATCGTAACATGGGAGCTTCAGGCACTTGATTACCCCTCACTTGAATCAGGCCTGCCTCCCTATGAACCCAGAGGATGCCAGAGGGGTATCTCCTTTTCATGGTACCTTTACAGTCCCGTCAGGGTGAAATACCCATACATAAGGGGAAAATTGCTTGACCTCTGGCGTGAGGCAAAAAGGACCAGCATCGACAGTGTTTCTGCATGGGCCTCCATTGTTGAGGATGAAACAAAGCGGAGGTTAATTCTCCAGTCAAGGGGTAAAGGTGGATTCAGAAGAATAACATGGGATGAGGCAACAGAAATCATCTGCTCTTCCATCATATATACGATAAAGAAATACGGCCCGGACCGCATCATCGGCTTCTCTCCCATACCTGCAATGTCGATGCTGAGTTATGCAGGTGGCTCAAGATTTCTGCAGCTCCTTGGGGGTGTGAACCTCAGTTTCTATGACTGGTACTGCGACCTTCCTCCATCCTCGCCAGAAACATGGGGAGAACAGACCGATGTCTGTGAAAGTGCAGACTGGTACAACAGCAAGTTCATTGCTGTTTGCGGAAGCAATCTTAACATGACAAGAACACCAGACGTTCACTTTGTTTCCGAGGCAAGACATAATGGGACGAAGCTTGTTGTCTTTTCTCCGGATTTCTCCCAGGTATCAAAGTATGCCGACTGGTGGATACCAGTGAGACAGGGACAGGACTGTGCCTTCTGGATGGCTGTCAATCATGTGATACTGAAGGAGTTCCATTATGAAAAGACATCGTCCTATTTTACTGATTATCTCAAAAAATACACAGATGCACCATTTCTTGTCTCACTGAAAAGATCGGACAATACCTATATTCCTGATAGGCTCCTCAGGGCAAATCGATTATCCAGATACAGGGATGTTGAGAATGGCGAGTGGAAGTTTTTGATGTTCGATCAGAAAACACAGACGCCAAAAATGCCAAAGGGAACCATTGGATTCCGCTGGCAGAAGAAGAAAGGGCAGTGGAATCTCGAACTTAAGGATGGGCTCGATGAATCACCAATAGATCCAACACTTTCTTTTCTTCATAACAGCGATGACATTTTAACAGCAGAATTTTACGATTTTTCCACAGGAAGGCCACTGAGGCGTGAGATCCCCGTTAAATATATCGAAACAATGGAAGGAAGGGTTCCCGTGGCAACGTTATATGATCTGCTCTTTGCTCAGTTCGGTGTAAGCAGAGGGCTTAAGGGTGATTACCCTGCTGATTATGAAAGCGATCTTCCGTATACCCCTGCATGGCAGGAGAAGTATTCAGGTATCTCAAGAAATACACTGATACAGTTTGCAAGGGAGTGGTCTCTCACAGCAGAAAACACACAGGGAAGATGCATGATCATTATTGGACCTGGTTTGAATCACTGGTACCATAACAACCTAATCTACCGTGCGGGAATCGTTGCACTCATGTTAACAGGATGTGTGGGAAAGAATGGTGGTGGGCTCAATCACTATGTTGGACAGGAGAAAGTCGGACCATTCGCATCATGGTTAACACTTGCCTTTGCCCTTGACTGGATAAAGCCTCCAAGGCTTCAGAATGCTCCATCATTCCATTATGTGCATTCAGGACAGTGGAGGTATGAGAAAGAATTCACAGAGTATCACCCAGTTCCCGAAAACGGATTTGCAAGAGGACACACAATTGACATGCAGGTAAGGGCAGTTAAGAACGGCTGGCTTCCCTTCTTTCCGCAGTTCAATATGAATCCCATGGAGATAGTGAGGGAGGCTGAAAGGAGTGGAGCCAGGACGAACGATGAAATCATAAGATGGGTTATTGAACAGCTAAAGGAGGGAAAACTAAAATTTGCCGTTGAGGATCCGGATGCACCTGAGAACTGGCCAAGGGTATTCATTATCTGGAGGGGCAATGCACTCATGTCAAGTGCAAAGGGTCATGAATTCTTCCTCAAACACTATCTTGGAACACACACAAATGCCATAGCCGAAGAGATCGTTGATGAGGATGTTGTTAAGCTGGTCAAACTGAGAAATGCACCCGAGGGTAAATTTGATCTTGTTGTTAATATAAACTTCAGGATGGACACATCTGCCCTTTACTCTGACATAGTTCTTCCCGCAGCAACATGGTATGAAAAAAATGACCTGAATTGCACAGATCTACATTCATATATCCACCCCCTCTCAGCTGCTGTTCCACCGTGCTGGGAATCAAAATCCGATTGGGAGATATTCAAATTACTTGCAAAAAAATTAAGTGAAATGTCAACAAAACATCTTCCCGGAATCCTAAGGGATCTTGTCCTCTTGCCCCTCATGCATGATACACCTGCGGAGATTTCACAATCTGAGATTAAGGACTGGTCAACAGGTGAGTGCGATCCCATCCCCGGAAGAACCATGCCGAATCTTATCGTGGTTGAAAGGGATTATGTGAATCTTTACAACAGGTTCATCTCCTATGGTTCAAGGGCAAAAACAGATGGGATTGGTTTCCATGGAATAGTCTGGAAAATCGATGATGTTTACGAGAAGATGTGCATGGAAAAACCTGTAAATTGGGGTGGAAATACCTATCCCTGCATTGCCGAGGATGTTGATGCTGCAAACAACATCCTGAGGCTCGCGCCTGAAACAAACGGTGAGATGAGCCATCGTGCCTATAAGGCTGAAGAGGAGCATGTAGGACTTAAACTTACAGATCTTGCGGATGAATTCAGGGGTGTGAGCTATACCTTTAATGATCTCCTTTCACAACCAAGACGTTTAATCAACAGCCCCATCTGGACGGGATTGATGAATGAAGGAAGGGCATATGCGCCCTACTGTCTAAATATTGAAAGGCTTGTTCCATGGCGAACATTAACAGGAAGGCAGCACTTCTACCTTGATCATCAGGGCTACATTGCCTTTGGCGAACACCTCCCTACTTACAAGCCGCTTCCAAGCCCTGAAAAACTCAGGGATATCGTAAAGAGTGGGAAGGATGGAAGAGCATTGATGTTAAACTATCTCACCCCGCACGGTAAGTGGCATATCCATTCAACATATTTCGATAACCATAGAATGCTCATCCTATCAAGGGGGTGTGAGCCATGCTGGATGAACGATGAGGATGCAGAGCAGATCGGTGTAAAAGATAACGACTGGGTTGAGATATACAATGACAATGGAGTAATGGTAACCCGTGCTGCGGTCAGCGCGAGGATTCCAAGAGGTGTGTGTATTATTTATCATTCTCCTGAGAGAACGATTTCCGTTCCAAAGGCACCTTCCCGCAGGATGCGCCGCGCAGGCGGTCACAACAGCCTCACAAGAACAAGGCTGAATCCCCTTCTCATGATGGGTGGATATGCCCAGTTTACATATGGATTTAACTACTGGGGACCTACGGGGGTAAACAGGGATACCTATGTCCTTGTAAGAAAACTTGAGGGTGAACCCGTATGGTAATCACACTTAAAGGAGGTATGCAATGAATATCCGGGCACAGATGTCCATGGTATTCCACCTTGATAAATGCATCGGTTGCCATACCTGCAGCATCTCGTGCAAGAACATCTGGACCGACAGAAAGGGAACCGAATATATGTGGTGGAATAATGTCGAAACGAAACCGGGAACAGGTTACCCTACGCTCTGGGAGGATCAAGATAGATACAAAGGTGGATGGGAAGTCAGCAACGGCAAACTCAGGTTAAAGCTTCAGGGCAAGATAGGTACATTCCTCAATATATTCTTTAATCCTTATCTTCCAACAATAGATGACTACTATGAACCCTGGACATACCGTTATGAGGATCTCTTCAATTCACCCGAATCAGATGATCAGCCATCTGCAAGACCTATCTCCATGATAACGGGAAAACCCGTAGAGATAGAAGCTGGTCCCAACTGGGATGATGATCTCGGCGGTTCACCCCTCTATGCGGAAAAGGATATTAATCTGAAAGCACTTACTGAATCAGAGAAACATCAGCTCTTTCAGCTTGAGCGCCTTGTATTCTTTTATCTGCCAAGGATATGCAATCACTGTCTCAATCCAGGATGTGTTGCAGCCTGTCCTGCCAGGGCAATATACAAGCGGGGAGAGGACGGGATTGTGCTGGTAAATCAGGAAAAGTGCAGGGGGTGGAGGATGTGTATTTCGGGCTGCCCTTACAAGAAGGTCTACTACAACTGGGCAACAGGGAAGGCTGAAAAGTGCATCCTCTGCTATCCGAGACTCGAAACAGGTCAGGCCCCTGCATGTTTTCATTCCTGCGTTGGAAGGATACGCTATTCAGGTGTTATCCTTTATGACGCCGATATGATTGAAAGGGTTGCCTCAGCAGAACCCATGCAACTTGTCACTGCAATAAGGGATATCATAAAGGATCCCTTTGATGAATCGGTAATTGCCAGTGCAAGGAAAAATGGGGCCACAGACCAGGTGATAAAATCCGCGCAAGAATCCCCAGTTTACAGATTCCTGAAGGTTTACAAGCTTGCTCTCCCCTTACATCCAGAATTCAGAACAATCCCGATGCTCTTCTATGTTCCACCGCTTCTTCCTGTGATCTCCTCACTAAAGGGAAACAGTTTTGAACTCAGGGATGAATTCTTTCCAACTGCTGAATCGCTGAGGATACCTATCAAATATCTCTCCGCACTACTGTCTGCGGGAAATGAAAAGGAGGTAATGGATATTTATAAGAAGCTCATTGCTGTTCGTATTTACAAGAGGGCCTTATCTGTTGGTGATATTTCACGGATGGATATGAGAAAGGTAATGGATGAGGCAGGGATATCAACTGATGAGGCAGAGGAGATCTATAAACTCACCTCACTGCCCACATATGCAGATAGATTTGCCATCCCATCGTTCATGCGTGAAAGTGCCATTGAGACGCTTGAGCAAACGGATGTAAGGAAAACAGAGGCAGGGTTTGGATTTATCAAAAAACCGAAAAGGGGATGGTGATTCATGGAAGAGGGAAGCGTATATCTCCTTTATGCAGGACTCCTTTCCTATCCTGATGATGGAATCCATAGAAGGGCGGCGGAGATTCAATCCATGCTGCGGAATAACAGTGAGAAGTCCTCAACATATATGGAAAAATTCATAGAGCTCCTTGAATGTCATACCAAGGAGAAACTCGAAGAGATCTATACCTCCACCTTTGATCTACACCCCATCTGCTACCCCTATGCAGGTTATCATCTATTTGGTGATGACTACAGGAGAAGCCAGTTCATGGCAAGGCTTAAGGAGGAGTACAGGAAAAGGGGGTTCCTTCCCCCGGATGATGAACTTCCTGATCATATAGGCATAATCCTGAGATATATGGGAACAGTGAAGGATGACAGAACGATTCTCAATGAGTGTCTCCTTCCTGTTATTGAAAAAATGACCTCACTTTTTAATCCATCATCCAACAATCCATACTTTTATCTCATGACTTCGCTACTACTTTTTCTCAGGGAGAAGATGGGCTTTGAAAGGAAAGAAATATCATTTATTGATGGAGGATGTAACCATGAGTGATTATGCATTATTTATCGTATTCCCTTATCTCTCAATTTTAATAGCAGTCTCCGTGGGTGTATACCGCTACTTCAGTGATAGATTTTCATTCTCAGCCCTATCATCCCAGTTCCTTGAAAATAAACAGCTCTTCTGGGGCTCAATCCCCTGGCACTACGGGATCATTCTCATTCTGATCTCCCATCTCCTCGCTACACTTTTTCCAGGACTCTGGCAGAGGATTCTCGGTGAAAATGTCAGACTCTACATCATTGAAATAACAGGGATGGCACTGGCAGCGGCCGCTGCCATCGGAATCCTTATACTGATCATAAGAAGGATCCTCAATCCACGAGCAAAGGTTGTCACTTCAACGTTTGACTGGATTTTACTTATCTGCCTCTTGCTTGAGGTTATCCTTGGTCTTTATATCGCTGTTCATTACAGGTGGGGTGGTTTATGGTATCTCCACACTGCAACACCATGGCTCATCTCTCTCTTCAAATTAAACCCTGATATATCGCCCGTAATCCATCTCCCACTGGCTATTAAACTGCATTTTCTGAACGGCTTTCTCGTGATCTTACTATTTCCCTTTACAAGGCTTGTTCACATCTTCACGATTCCGATCGGTTATCTGTGGAAACCTTATCAGCTGGTTATATGGAACAGAATTAAATAAAGGAGGAATTCTCCATGTCAAAGGAACAGTTCGGTCTTAAAGGAAACCCGACACGGGGTCTTATTGGAGCAACCTTTGGATTCTTTATAGGCTTTGCTGCAGTTGCACTCTATGGTCCTGCAGCGAAGAACTTTAAAGAGTTGATGGAACTGAGCGGCTTGATGATGGGGTTCCTTGTTGCCATACCACAGCTTACAGGATCACTCCTTAGGATCCCTTTTGGTGCATGGGTTGATAAGGTTGGGGGGAAAAAACCCTTTTTCGTATTATTCATGCTTTCAATAACCGGGATGCTGGGTCTTACATTCATCCTCCTGAAATACTATCCTGATAAAATGACCATCAAGCTTTATCCATTTGTGTTACTCTTTGGGGCATTGAGCGGCTGTGGTGTTGCGACATTTTCTGTTGGTATTCCCCAGACATCCTACTGGTATCCGAGAAACAAACAGGGCCTTGCACTCGGTGCATATGCAGGACTTGGAAACACTGCACCCGGATTCTTTACAATTCTACTTCCTGTCGCACTGATGACCCTTGGACTTCCAAAGGCATATGCACTCTGGCTTCTAATACTTGTTACAGGGACTATCATCTATGCACTGATAGCAGAGGATGCCTATTACTTTCAGCTCATAAAGAAGGGTTACACAAGAACACAGGCAGTGGAGATTTCATCAAGGCTTGGACAGGAACTCATTCCATCTGGAGCCCTTGTGGATGCACTTAAAAAATCTGCAACGATAGGAAGAACATGGGCACTTGTGCTTCTCTATTTCACCTCCTTTGGTGGATTTCTCGCCCTTACAACCTGGTTTCCCTCCTACTGGAGTATCTTTCATGGACTGAATTTGAAAACAGCAGGACTGCTCACAGCACTATGCTTTTCCCTGCTTGCCTCCTTCATCAGGGTTTTCGGTGGTGCAATAAGCGATAGAATTGGTGGTGAGGTGACATCCATAATGAGTTTCACCATCGTTCTTATAGGCGCACTTTTCCTGATGTTTTCATACAGCTTCATCCCTTCACTTATGGGTGAAATCCTTATTGGAACAGGAATGGGAATTGCCAATGCAGCTGTCTTCAAGCTCGTTCCAAAATATGTGCCTGAAGCAATTGGTGGCGCATCAGGATGGATCGGAGGCCTCGGGGCCTTTGGAGGTTTTATTGTTCCGCCAATACTTGGGGTCTTTCTCGATATCTACGGTAAAAATGGTTATGCAACAGGTTTTGTTGTTTATGTGATCCTTGCCATTATTTCAATCTCCATCTCCCTTTACATTATGAAAAAATACGGTAGGGGATAGGTTTAATCCTCTCTTATCAGTATAAATGTTGCGGATCCCGAAGGATTGTTTACTTCTTTGCAAAGTAAACCATCGTCTTTCCTGAAAGATGCATCGGTATTTCTGCATCTTCGATCCAGGAGCCTCTTCTAAAGACCTTCTGGTCTGCGGATGCATAAACAACCTCACCAAGGAATGCATAACATTCCCCAGCATCAATTGTATTCTTCAATATGCACTCCATAACGCCGATCGATCCTTCAATAGTGGGTGCCTTCACCCTTATTGATTTCATCTTCTTCAACCCTGCCTTTTCGAATTTATCAACATCCCTTCCGGAATATCTACCGCATATCCATATCTTATCCAGCATCTCCCGGTTCGGAATGTTTATCACGAACTCTCCTGTCTTCTTTATAAATTCTGCGGTAAGACTCTCCCTGGAAACGCAGACAATGACAAGTGGAGGTTCATCACTTGCAGGCGTTGCCCATGCGCATGCCATAACATTTTCCCTCTTTCCATCTGTGCTCGTGAGGAGAAAGGTAAGTTTTGGGTGAAGGAGATGGTATATATCCTTCTTTACTTCTCTTAACATAATAAGCCCTCTTTAAATGGATCTAATTATCTGAATATTCTATTCAGGCAGGATAACTTTTCAAGGTTTAGTTGATAAACCTATTCGAGCTCATCAATCTTTGCAGCCATTATAAAATCGTTTTCAGAAAGTCCATCGATGGAATGGGTGCAGAGTTCAACTGTGACTCTGTTATAAAATATGTAAATATCCGGATGATGCCCCTCCTCTTCTGCAAGATCAGCAATCCTATTTACAAATCTTATCGCATCCTTAAAATCACTAAATGTGAACTCCTTTCTTATCTTTTTCTCTCCTACGATCTTCCATCCTCCCTTAAGCGAGGAAAGGTATCTTTGAGATTCCTCTCCCTTCAAAGGATGAACACCTCCTTCGCATGGAACACATCTCTTTTTTGTCAACTCTGACCCCATGTAAACCACTATAGTTTCAGAATCCATGGAATTCAATACCATATCGGCATTAAATTTCGGGTATATTTAATCTCGATTATTTTACAAGCATAATATTATATGGATGATTTTGAAAAAGGGGTGATTTCTATGTCAGGTTTATCAGTAAACTTTCTCAATGACAGAAGGCTAAATGCCCTGAATAAAGCCTTTGAGAGGTGTCTGAGGGTCTCTGAACTATTTGAATCCTGGAAGAAAAGGGAATACTATATTTCAGCGCTCCAGCTTGCCTTTGATGAAACAATGGGCTTTGCAAAAAACTTTCCCTCGGATTTAGCCTTAAGGCTTTACCGTGATATACTCACAACGAGACTTCTTTACGATGAGATAACAAAACATATAAAAAAAGGGGGAGATGGAACGATAGCAGGTCCAGCATTCACAGGGTACTGGCAGGAGGCTGCTGGTGTTGCTGTTGCCCATGCCATGGGCAAAGAGGACTTTCTCTATCCATCGCACAGGGATATGTCAGCATATATCGCAAAGGGTGAAACGCTCGATCGCATATGGCTTAATCATCTTGGAAAGATAACAGGACCCACAAAAGGTTACGATGGAAATGTGCATTTTATAGATTATGAGCACAGGAACTTTGGATTTGAGGTATCAACAATGGGGGTTTCAGCTGTTATAGGCCCGGGTCCTGTAATTCCTGCAAATAAAGAAAAGGAGCTCAAGCTCGGACGCAGCCTTGAGCCCGATGAAAGGATTGCTGCTGTTGCTATATTCGGTGACGGTGCATCATCAAATGGCGTTGTGCACGAAGGGATGAACCTTACAAAGGCGTGGAATATACCTGTTCTTTTTGTTCTCCTTGACAACAGGATCGCCATCTCCGTTTCACCAGAGCAACAACACGGTGGAATTGACCTAACAAATAGATCAATAGGATATGAAATGCCTGGAATAACACTTGATGGAAACGATGTAATACTTTCATATCTTGGTGCCCGCTGGATGCTTACATTTTCAAGAAGAACCATGCACCCCTCATTCATGAGGCTTGTTACCTTCAGAAGGCATGGACACAATGAGATAGAGGATGCTGAATATGCGAAGGAGGTTTATGGAAGGGAAGAGTTCGAAAGACTATCTTCCAAGGAAAATGATCCCCTTTACAGGATAAGAACGGAGCTCATTGAACTCGGTATTTTAACGGATGAATCAATGAAAAGGATTGTGTCAGATGTAAGAAAGGATGTTATCGATTCATATAACAGGGCACTCAAGGAGCCAGACCCACCAAGGGATCGAACCGCCTTCAGATCCTCCCTTATAGATCCCGAATGCAGGATAACCAGGGAACTTGCATCAAAATATCCACCCACAAAAACAGACAGGGAGCTTTCCATGCGCGAGGCATTCAAGGAAGCATTGAGGGAGGAGTTGAAGAACAATCCACTGCTCAGATACTTTGGCGAGGATGTTGCTGATCCGAAAGGAGGGGTTCTTGGATTAACACTTGGTCTTTCAAAAGAATTCCCTGATCAGGTCAGAAACACACCTATAAGTGAAACTGCGATAGCAGGTCATGTGGCAGGTTCAGGACTGTTTGGATACCCTGCTGTGGGTGAGTTTCAATTCTTACCCTTTACCTTTTCGGCAGGTGAACCCCTCTTTACATTTGTTCCAACGCGTCCTGCCATGATAGCATACGGATGCAACTGTGTTTATGTTGCTCCATTCGGTATTGTTCCTTCAAGCAACAACTACCATTCCGACTGCATTGAGATACATCTTGCATCCCTCAGGGGGGTAAAGTTGATTGTGCCTTCCACACCTGAGGATATGAAGGGATTGATGAAATCAGCCATCAGGGACCCCGATGCCTGTTTTGTTCTCCTTCAGATATATGAGCTCGGAAGCAAGGGCCCTGTTCCCGAGCATCAGTATTTCACGCCTCTTGGTGTTGCGGCGGTGAGGAGAGAGGGAAAGGACATATCCCTTATTACATACGGACCACTTATGCTGAGAAGGGCACTTGATGCAGCGGAAAAACTTGAAAGCATGGGGATCTCGCTGGAAGTTATTGACCTCAGGACAATTGTTCCCTGGGATAAGGAGACAGTTTTGAAATCCGTCTCAAAAACAGGAAGGGTAATAATAATGCATGAGGCGTCCCGCTCCTTCCATGTAGGGGCTGAGCTTGCTGCATCGATAGTTGAGGATTTGAGCTTTTATCGACTCAGAGCAAGACCCGTGAGACTTACAGCACCCGATACACCCGTTCCCTTCCACCCGAATCTTGAAGAAACACGTATTCCACTTGTTCATGATATAATTGAAGCGGCAAAAAAACTCATGGAGGAGTCCTGATGCAGAGATATCTGGAGATAACCCTGGATACAAAGGAGAGGCTTGGATTCTATCAGGAGGTCACAGATGCTGTTGATGTTGAGATCATTGAGTGGTTCAAAAAGCCAGGGGATGTAATTGGAAGCATCGAGGATCCTGATACGCTTACTGTTGAAGGCGAGCCCATTGTGAAGGGAGAGAGCGCAAAGGGGGTTTTCATCCTCAAAGCAATGGGGTGGGAGATAGGTGCAAGGATTGTTGAGATACTTATTCCAGAAGGGGAGCGGATTACCATAGATTTGAGGAAGGAATCACTTAAACTTGCACTACTCGAGGTTAAAACTGATATTACGGAAAAACCACAGCCAGCAACAACTGCAACTATTAAAGAGGAAAAGTCTCCCCAGAGGATAACACCGCTTGCGAGGGAACTTATAGAGGACCTCGGTGTGAAGATAGAGGCAGAAGAGGAAAAAACAATGAGACTCAATGATGTGCTTGCATCACCAGTGGTGAGAAGAAGGGCCAGAGAACTGGGGATAGATCTCACAGGAGTAAGGGGGAGCGGTCCTGAAGGGATTATTACAGAAAGAGATCTTGAAGAGATAGCTAAGGAAAGGAAGGTTATTGAACTGAAACCCCCTGTTCCTGAGGAGGGTGAGGCGGAGGTTATAAGACCTTCACTGAGAAGGCTTACGATTGCAAAGAATATGGCAAAGGCCTGGATTGCACCCCAGGCATCTGCAGGTATTGATATAGATGCATCGGCACTTATCGAATATAGGGATAGGATGAAGGATGCATTCGAGAAGATACACGGGATAAGGTTAAGGTATGACTACTTCTTTGCTGCTGCATGTGCATGGTTACTAACGCAGAAGGAGTTCAGGATTCTCAATGGAAGGTGGGTGGAAAGGGATGGAAAGGCATTCATTGAACTTTATAGATATGTAAACATAGGTATAGCAGCAGCGATACCTCCATCATCAACAAAGAGCGGATTCTCAGAGCTTGTTACTCCAGTTATTAAAAATGCGGATAGGTTATCCTTCATTGAACTGACAAAAAGGGCCAATAAACTGATAGATGATGCCATCTCAGGTAATCCAAAACCAGAGGATCAGATGGGTGCAACATTTACCGTAAACAACACGGGATCACCTGTTGAATGGAGGGGCATACATTTTTCAGGCGATGAGTTTCCAGGACCCATATTTCCTCCTAATACAGGTGCAATACTCTCCTTCGGAGCTGTTCGTTATGAGGTCGGAAGGAAGCGCATGAGGATTGCGTTATGTTTTGATCACAGACTCTGTGATGGATTTGAGGCAAAACTGTTCCTCAGGGCACTTCAGTGGCTTATTGAGCATCCCGAGCAGATAACAGCGCTTGTTTAACTGCTTCTGATCATCCTTCAAATACGAACTTTTTGTAATGCATAACTTCTGAGAATATCTGCGCCATCTTTTTTGCAAGATCTGAGTTGACTTCAAATTTCATACCCTTGAGCTTCTCAACAGATGTAACGCCTATATCAGGAAGATTGCAGGGATCTATCAAGGAGAAGTATTGAAGATTTGGATGTATATTCAGACCACACCCCTCGATACCACACCCCCATCGAATCTACAGCCGAGAAAGCCGATCTTGAAAGGTACTCCCCCCTCATATATCCATACACCCTGAATCCCTGGAAGGAATCTGTTATTGAATAGCTTGAGTTGCCTTCCATCCTCTGCCTTCCAGAAACCCTCCCGGGACCAGCGGATGCGGAATGCACTGATGGAGAAAATCTCCCGCAATGTCCTTATCATTGTCTCCTCAAGCGCATAAACATACTCAGTCACCCCGAATCCTTCTCTTAATTTCACAATCGGTGCAAGCACGATCTGCCCCTCATCGTGATACATGATCCCTCCACCCCTTTCAGAAAAGGGAGATCACCCTTTATGTGCTCGAGGTCTGCCTTCTTATGGTAGCTGAATGATGGTGGGTGTCTCAGGAGAAAGAGGAGGTCTTCATCCTTATGAATGCGCCTTTTTGCCTCCCTGTTTAAAATCTCCTCCAGCTCACTAACTGTTAATTTATCAAGCCATACGGCCCTTAGCTTCACGGCTTCCTGCCCCTCACATGTACAGCCTCATCATCGAGAAGACGAATCGCTTCACCGATGAGCTCAGACCATGTCGGATGCTGGAATAGAAGGCCCTTTATATGATCAACAGAATCCTCTGCATGGCGCGCTGCTGCAATTATATGAATCAGTTCTGACGCACCCTCACCTATTATATGTGCACCCGCTATCTGCCTTATAGGTCTTCTGTGATATCTATCCCTGTGTTCAACAATCTTTACCAAACCCTCTCTGTGATCAAGGGAGATACCTTTGCCAAGTGCACCATACCTCACCTTTGCTGAAAGCACTTCATGATTAGGTGCACTGCAGGTGATATTCTTTGCCTCATCTTCAGTTAGACCAACGCGCGCAACCTCCGGAATGGTGAAGGTGCAAACAGGTATGTTTGCATAATCCAGGTGATCAATACCCCTTCCCGAAATCACACCAGCAACAATTTCCCCTTCCCTTGTTGCAACATGTGCAAAACAGGGATGCTGCCTTCCAGGAATGGATATACAGTCACCAATTGCAAATACGCCGGATGGTCCCTTTAAAACCTCATAACCGGGAATCTTTACAGGTATAAACCCCCTTTCATCAACACCAATGCCAGCATCTTCAAGACCGAGATCATCAGTTGCCGGGACTATCCCTATGGCAACAAGGATGTGTGAGCCCTCAAGCACTTTTTCATCATCAAGTGTTATCCTCACAGAATCAGTGGTAATATCTGTCTTCACAACCTTTCTTCCAGTAAGAATATTAACACCCTTCTTTTTAAATATAATCTGGAGCTCTCTTGATACATCCTGATCCTCCTGGGGAAGTAGCCTTGACATATGCTCAACCACAGTTACAGGCACACCAATTGAAGAGAAGAAGCTTGCAAATTCACATCCAATGGCACCACCTCCGATAATAATGAGCTTCTCTGGAAGCTTCGTGTTTGTAAGGATCTCTTTATTCGTAAATACCCTTTCATGGGGGTAAGGAAGGCCTGGAAGTATCCTTGCACGGGAACCAGTTGCGATTACAATATAATCAGCGGAAAACCCCTCTATTCCATCGTCTGTTTGCACAACAACAGTTTTTCCTTTCTTAAACCTTGCTCGACCCTTTATGACCTTAACACCACTGGATTTCATTATTCCATCGAGTCCCGATGTTATTGCCTCAACCTTCTGACGTGAACGTTTTATTAATTCAGGATACATCAGTCCGGGAACCTTATGATTAAGCACATCTGAAAGATCTTCAAGCTCGATAACCCTCTTTGCTGCATTAATAATCGTTTTTGAAGGTATACATCCTAATTGCAGGCATGTCCCTCCAAGTGCATTCTTTTCAACAAGAAATGTATCAAAACCTGCCCTCGCAAGCAGCACCGCACATGGGTAACCTCCTGGTCCTCCACCGATTACAATTACACTTTTTCCCTTTGCAGCCATAATTCTTCCTGAGCTGTTAATCTGATCCTTTCCTAAATTTTATGATCTCACATGCCTTATCTACAATCAATGGGGCTTCAGCGGGTCTTTCTCTCTATCTCAGCTGCCCCTTTTATAATCATGAGCAGCCCCTTTCTGATATCTTCCTTTTTTATCTGTCTGAAAAGTTTCAGTAGCATATCCTCATCCCTGGATAGGCCCTTACCATAGTGTGACTTTTTCTCGGCTATTTTTATATCTGTTGTTGGAAGCAGATCAACAGGATGCATACCAAGTGACTCTGCAATCTGATAAAGCCTTGTTACAGTAATTTCATTAATACCCTTCTCATATTTCTGTATCTGCTGATATGAAATTCCTACCTTCTCTGCAAGCTGCATCTGGGAGATATTCATTGAAATCCTGGCCTTTCTGATCTTTTCCCCGATAATGAGTTTGATATTTTTCATAAATTGCAATTCACTAAGAAACTCTCACTGATCATAAAACATTTTCCCTTCATGAAAAACGATTGTCTATAAACCTGGGGTTGTATTTTTATTGAAAGTCACAACCATAAGTTGTATATTATAATTCATGAACCGCAGGATCTTAATTGTTGATGATGACTATTTTATAAGAAGACTCCTTGTGGAATTCTTTCGAACCCTTGGATATGATGTCTTATCCCTGAAAAGTGGAAAGGAAATTATGCAGGGAATTGGTATAGAACAATTTGATCTTATAATAACAGACTACTCATTGTCTGATATGGATGGTGTTGAGCTCATCCATTATATCAGAAGCATAAATCCATCCCTCCCGATAATAGGAATCAGTGGATCCTGTGAAGAGAAAAAACTCCTTGATGCAGGGGCAAACTATTTTATTGCAAAACCCTTTGATCTGAAACAGATAAAGGAGATAGTGGAAAGAATCCTCTGAATCCTAACCAACCCTGATAAACCTTGCCGAAGCTTCAGCTATCAATCTTGAATCGGATCCAATCATACGGGATCTGCCTTCGATGATCCGTCCTGAGATATCCCTTATTTCAGCCTCAACCCTTGCACTTTCCCCTGGAATAAGAGGCCTCTTAAATTTCACCTCGATCTGCATCGTTACTGCCTTATAACCCATAAGGATAATAGCCTGAGCAATTGCCTCATCAAGGATCATTGCAACGATACCACCATGAATTATACCTGCGTATCCCTGAAATATCTCAGAAAGGGTGAATTCAGATACTGCCTTACCGTCCTTTAAGTAAAAGGAAAGCTGAAGCCCTGAAGGATTCTCCTTTCCACAGACAAAACATCGATTATCATCTTTGAATTTTAATTCCGACATCTTTAAGGAAAATCGGGGCGAGCGGATTTGAACCGCCGAGCCTCCTGCTCCCAAGGCAGGCGCGCTTCCAGGCTGCGCTACGCCCCGATAGATCAGGAAGATATCATCTTTTCAGCAATCCTTCAATGATATTCTTAAGCTTTCTGAATGCCTTCCCTCTGTGGCTTATGGAGTTTTTCTCCCTGGATTCAAGTTCTGCCACGGTTTTTCCCGAATCTATCACAAATATGGGATCATAACCAAACCCATTATTCCCTCTCATTTCAAACCCTATATAGCCCTCGCATACCCCTTCTTCCCAGAACACCTCTCCTGATGCTGTCGCAAGGGCCGCAACACACACATACCTTGCCTTTCTTTCAGGATGTGGAACATCCTTCAACTCTTCAAGAAGTTTTCTGTTGTTCTCATAATCCGATGCGAATTTTCCCGCATAACGGGCAGAGTAGATCCCGGGTCTCCCCCCCAATGCATCAACCTCAAGCCCTGAATCATCAGCAATGGATATCTTCTTTGTTATATTTGCCACATATAATGCCTTCTTTATGGCATTCTCAACGTAACTATCCCCATCCTCCATTATCTCTCCTATATCCGGAAATTCACTAAGAGTGAGGAAATTTACATTTTTAAGATCATGGAGTATCTCCATTATCTCCTCTGCCTTTCCCGCATTTCTTGTTGATATAACAATCTCCATCCTTCCTAAAACCTCCATACATGTGTTATATCTGAAAGCACTTCCCTCTGTATAACTGTAAGCCTCCTTATGGCTGCATAACCGACCTCGATCATCCTGTCAAGCTCACCCTTGCTAAAAGGTATCTCCTCTGCAGTCCCCTGTATCTCAATGATCTCACCCCTCCCTGTCATTACGAGATTCATATCCACCTGCGCTTTTGAATCTTCCATATATGTAAGGTCCACGAGGATCTCACCACCAACCTTCCCAACGCTGACCGCAGCAACAGAATCCCTTAGTGGAAATACCTCTATCTTCCCCTCCTTCAGTAAAAACATAACAGCATCAACAAGTGCGACAAAGGCACCTGTTATAGATGCAGTCCTTGTGCCTCCATCGGCCTGTATAACATCACAGTCAATCCACACTGTCCTCTCTCCGAGGTGTTCCAGTCTTGTCACAGCCCTGAGAGATCTTCCTATAAGACGCTGGATCTCGTGGGTTCTCCCGTTTATCCTTCCTATGACAGACTCCCTGGGTGTCCTTGTTGTTGTGGAGCGGGGAAGCATCGAGTACTCTGCGGTAATCCACCCTTTTCCCGTATTTTTTAAAAAGTGGGGAACCTTCTCCTCAATGGATGCACTGCAGATGACCCTTGTATCACCCATTTCGATATAGCATGAGCCCTCCGGATGCTTCAGATAATGCCTCACAATCCTGACATTCCTCAATTCCCCTGGTGCCCTTCCATCTATTCTCTGCATCTTCCTGACCCCTTCCCTGTCAATCAATGGATAATATATCAGATTTTTATTATCCATTCATCCTTTATCGTGGGGTCAGCTCTTGAATCTCTATAAGATGCCAGCCATCTTTCGAGATCAGAATTGAATCGAAGAGAAATTGAAAGATCGAGAAAGGGGACTGCCCCTTTTTATGGGGTTGACATCTAAATTTAAAAGATCTAAAGTAAGTAATTACAAACATATGAAATATGATCCTGAAAGAACTCGGGAAAAAATCCTCAGGGCCTCCCTCGAGCTCTTCTCAAAGAAGGGGTATCTTGGCTCAACAACAAGGGAGATCTCAAGAAGGGCAGGTATAACGGAGGTAACACTCTTCAGACACTTTCCAAGGAAGGAAAGGCTCTTCTCAGAGGTTTTAAAATGGTCTTCATTTCTGCCGGAGCTCAAAGGCCTTTTACCGGAGATTAAGCAACTCCCGTTTAAGGATGCCCTTGCTGTGATAGGAAGTAGATTTCTGAAAACACTCAGAATGAAAAAGGACCTTATAAAAATCATCTACTCTGAAATCCACAAATACCCTGATAAAGTTCACAGGATAAGGGATCAGATTGTTGAGGAGATAACAAAAACACTTGCTTCATATTTCAGGGATGCAGAGGTGAGGGGATTTATTAAAGAGGGTGATCCTGAGTTTTATGCTGCTGTTTACATGGGGATGATCTTTTCCTACTTCAATTCAAGGGAGATCCTTATGTTGAGTATGTATGAAGGGTATAAAGAAGAAGAGATTATCCAGAAGCTCGTTGATATATTTGTTGAGGGTATTTTGAAGAAAAAGGTGGAACAAATATGAAAAAGACCATCTTATTTTTTATATCCATTTTCATCCTTACTTATGCTCCTCCGTCATTTCCTGTTGAGAAATATACCCTTGATGACCTCTACGGGATAGCCCTCAAAAAGTCCGAAAGGATAATGCTCTCGGAGCAGGGATTATATATTGCCGAGAGGCAGAAAGATAAGGCAATCTCCGTTCTTTTCCCCAGGATATCCTCATTCGGTGAATATAAGAAATATAATGAAGAAAAAGAAAAGTTCACCTTCCTCATCCAGCCATCAAGTACCAGTAACTGGGGCCTAAAAATAGATCGATCATTTTCACTCGGTGGAAAAGAGTTCTTTGCGCTCAGGATATCGCGCGAAAATATAGAGAGGGCAAAATACGATCTCTTGGGCACAAAGGAATCCATTCTATTTGATGTTGCATCCGCATATTTTGAAGTCCTCAGGGCAAAGGAGGCCTTAGAGATTGCAAGGGCAAATGTGGAGAGACTTAAAAAGCACAGAGATGCGGCATCAGCCAGACTGAGGGTTGGCGAGGTTACAAAAACAGCACTCCTCAGGGCAGAGGCAGAGCTATCATCTGCAAAATCGGAGTTCGTAAGGGCGGAGAATAATCTAAAGTTTGCAAAGGCGGTTCTCTCAAGGGTTGCCGGAATTGAGGGGGATTACGATGTTGCTGAATCACAGCTTGATACATCGATAAAGGAGCTTTATCCTGAGATGCCTGATGTAAGGTATTTCAAGGAACTTGCATTTTCAAAAAGACCTGAGCTAAAGAGTATGGAACTGCAGAAAATTATCTCAGACGAACAGATCAAGTACACAAGGGGCTCATATTTTCCAGATCTCAGGCTGGAAGCAGCCTATGTAAGAAATGAGACCGATCCTGCTACATTTACCCTTATAAAAGAACAGATATATGGGATCGTAAGGATCGAATTTCCGCTTTTTGAGGGAGGATTAAGAAGGGCAGAGCTTATGGAATCATTTGCGAAGAAGAGGGAATCAGAGCTCCTTTATGAGGATCTGAGAAAAAATGTAGGTATTGAAGTTGAGGAATCTTATCTTGAAATCATAACCCTTAGAGAAACAATTAAATTCCTTGAAGATGAAGTGGAGTTTGCTAAGGAGAATTACCGTGCAGTATCAAAACAGTTTGAATTTGGACTTGCTGACAGTGTCGATGTTATGGATGCAAATACACTCCTCCTTACCGCTGAAAAGAATCTTTCAAATGCGAAATACAACTATCAACTCTCCCTGTTAAAACTAAGAAGAGCAACAGGGACATTACTTGAAATGGCGAGGATCGAATGATGAAAATGGATATGATACAAAGGCGATTTATTCTCCCATATCTTATATTATCAGGGATCCTGCTGATCCTTATCAATTCATGCTCCGCAAGCAAAAGTTCGGGAAAGACAGGCGAGGCAAAACAGGCTGTTCCTGTCCGTGTTGCAACTGCTGTGATAAAGGATGTGCCTTTAAAAATCCATGCTATTGGAAATGTGGAGGCATTTTCAACAGTAGCTCTAAAATCGAGGGTTGAGGGTCAACTCGTGCGCGTTTATTTCAATGAGGGGCAGAATGTAAGAAAGGGTGACCTTCTCTTCCTGATCGATCCTCGTCCTTTTGAGGAGGCTGTAAAACAGGCAGAGGCTGTTCTGGCAAGGGACCTTGTTCAGTTAGAGAACGCAGAGGCAGATCTGAAGCGTTACGAAGAACTCCTGAAGGAAGAACTCGTTCCAAGACAGCAATATGACAAGATCCGCACCAATGCAGAATCGCTCAGAGCCATTGTCAAGGCTGACAGGGCTCAGCTCGAGAATGCAAAGCTCCAGCTTCAATACTGCTACATCCATTCTCCAATAGATGGACGCATAGGTAGCATACTCGTTCATCCAGGAAACATGATAAAGCCAAATGAAACAACAATGGCCATAATAAATCAGATAACACCAGTTTATGTTACTTTCCACGTTCCGGAACATGAGCTTCTCAGGATAAAAAAGGTAATGGAAAAGCGAAAATTAAAAACTGAAGCTCATATCAAGGGAAGTGAGGATCATGTGGAAATTGGCGAGCTTACCTTTATAAATAACACGATAGACCAATCAACCGGAACGATAATGATGAAGGCAACATTTCCTAATAGAAATATGATCCTCTGGCCTGGGCAGTTTGTTGATGTATTCCTCGAAGTTGAAGTGAGAAAGAATTCAGTCTTAATTCCATCAAGGGCAGTCCAGATAGGCCAGCAGGGGCAATATGTATTCGTTGTAAAGTCAGACAATACAGTTGAACTCAGGCCTGTTTCAGCTGTAATCCTGTCGGAACAAGAAGCCATTGTTGAAAAGGGTATAGATGCCGGTGAAGTTGTTGTTACGGATGGACAGTTAAGATTAACTCCCGGTGCAATTGTAGAAATAAAGAAGGATACGGGTTAAAGCCATGAATGTTTCCGAAGCCTTCATAAAGCGCCCTGTAACAACTACACTTCTGATGATAGCAATTCTTGTTTTTGGAATAATAGGCTATCGTTCACTACCTGTTAGTGAGCTTCCCAATGTCGACTTTCCAACAATTCTTGTTACCGCATCCCTTCCAGGTGCAAGTCCTGAAACCATGGCATCTGCTGTTGCAACACCCCTCGAGAGACAGTTCTCAACAATTGCAGGGCTTGAATCGATGACAAGCGTAAACTCGCTTGGTATTACCCAGATCACCCTTCAATTCAATCTTGAAAAGGATATAGATGCTGCTGCCCAGGATGTCCAGTCCATGATCACAAAGGCAGCACCCCTTCTTCCACCCGGAATGCCAAATCCGCCCACTTATCAGAAGGTGAATCCCGCGGATCAACCCATACTCTTCTACGCCCTTGCATCACCCACACTCCCCCTCTACATGCTGCATGAATATGCTGACACGATGATTGCCCAGAGGATCTCGATGGTAAATGGTGTTGCCCAGGTTCTTATCTACGGTCCTCAGAAGTATGCGGTGCGGATCAGACTTGATCCGAGAACCCTCGTTGCAAAGGGGATTGGTATAGATGAGGTTGAGAGGGCCGTTCGCACGGGAAATGTTAACCTTCCAACAGGAACAATATATGGAACTCACAGGGCATACACCCTTGAGGCAACAGGCCAGCTAATGAGTGCGATGGCATTTGAACCCCTTATTGTTGCTGAGAGGAATGGATCACAGGTAAGGCTTAAGGATGTAGCCACAATTATTGATGGAGTTGAAAATGATAAGGTTGCAGCATGGTATGGAACCCCTGATTCCCTCCAGAGGGCAATAGTTCTTGCTATTCAGAGACAGCCCGGAACAAATACTGTTGAGGTCGCAACTGCTGTAAAAAATCTCGTCTCACAGCTTGAAAAGCAGCTACCGGCATCTGTTTCCATGCATCTTCTCTATGATAGATCTGTTTCAATTCGCGCCTCAGTAGATGATGTCAAATTCACACTTCAGCTTACAGTTTTTCTTGTTATCCTTGTTATATTTCTTTTCCTAAGAAACCTTTCAGCTACATTGATACCGGCACTTGCACTCCCCTTCTCCCTCGTTGGAACATTTGCGATTATGTACCTCTGTGGATACAGCCTTGACAATCTCTCCCTCATGGCGCTTACACTTTCCGTTGGCTTTCTCGTTGATGATGCAATAGTTATGCTTGAGAACATAGTAAGGCACATGGAGAAGGGAGAAAGGCCGATGCAGGCAGCACTTACCGGATCAGCAGAGATTGGATTTACCATTCTTTCAATGACCATCTCGCTTGTTGCCGTTTTTATACCCTTTCTCTTCATGGGTGGAATCATTGGGCGCCTCTTCCGTGAATTTGCGGTGACAATAAGTGTCGCCATACTGATATCAGGTATTGTTTCACTTACACTTACCCCCATGCTCGGTAGCAGGTTTGTGCGTCCTCCGCTTGAGGTAAAACATAACAGAATTTACACAGCATCTGAGAAGGTTTTCGAAGCAATGCTTGATCTATATGCAAAAACGCTTTCATGGACACTGAAATATAAATTTTATGTCCTCATCGGTACAATCATAATTTTAATTCTTAATGTCATTCTATTCATTAAGGTTCCGAAGGGTTTTATACCCAACGAGGACAAAGGTATGGTCTTCGCTGTAACAGAGGCATCGCAGGATATCTCCTTTGATGATATGATAAGACATCAACAGGAACTTGTATCGATTGTTAAAAGAGAACCCCTTGTCAAGGCTTTCATGAGCGCTGTTGGTCCAGGACCAGGTTCCCCCGGTCAGAACAGTGGAAGAATGTTCATGGTCCTGAAGGATAGATCCGAAAGGAATCTCAGTGTTGATGAATTTATAAACCAACTTAGACCTAAATTCGCAACCGTGCCCGGGATAAATACTTTTCTTCAGAATCTTCCAACAATACGTATAGGAGGTCAGCTGACAAAGAGCCTTTATCAGTTTACATTGAGTGGAACAAACACTGATGAGCTTTACCACTATGCACAGATAATGGAAGATAGAATGAGGGCCCTCCCCATGCTTCAGGATGTAACGAGTGATCTTCAGATTAAAAGCCTGAAGCTCAATGTGAATATAGATAGGGATAAAGCTGAATCACTTGGAGTTACAGCAGAGCAGATCGAAAATGCACTCTGGGATACATTCGGTTCAAGATGGATATCAACAATATATGCACCAAACAATCAGTATCAGGTAATTCTTGAACTGAAACCTGAATACCAAAGGGATCCATCCCAGCTCTCCATGATCTATGTGAGATCATCAAAGGGAAAACTCGTTCCCATCAGTACCGTTGCTGAAATCAGTCCAAAGCTTGGTCCGATGACAATAAATCACCTGGGACAGCTTCCTTCCGTTACCATATCCTTCAACCTGAAGCCAGGTGCTGCACTGGGGGATGCGGTATCTGCCATAGAGAAGCTCGCAAAGGAGATACTTCCTGACACCATAACAACCGGCTTTCAGGGTGCTGCACAGGCATTTCAGGCATCATACAGGGGTCTTGTGGTTCTTCTTTTTATGGCTATTTTTGTAATCTATATGGTGCTTGGCATCCTTTATGAAAGCTTCATCCATCCCATAACCATCCTTTCAGCACTCCCCTTTGCAGGCGTCGGTGCACTTGTAACATTAATGCTCTTCAATGTGGAGCTGAACATCTATTCATTCGTTGGAATCATAATGCTCGTTGGACTTGTAAAGAAGAACGGTATAATGATGATCGACTTTGCCCTTGATGCACAGAGAAACGAAGGGAAACCGCCGGTCGATGCCATCTATCAGGCATCCCTTATAAGATTCAGACCAATAATGATGACAACCATGGCAGCGATTCTCGGTGCACTTCCCATCGCAATCGGTATGGGAGCAGGCTCTGAGGTCCGCCGTCCACTGGGCATTGCGGTTGTTGGTGGTCTGCTCTTTTCCCAGTTCTTCACAATGTATGTTACACCTGTAATCTATATATATATGGATAAAATCCAGCATGAAATAGCAAGATTCTTAAGGAAAAAGAAGGTTCCGGCAGCGACACCCGAAATAACAAAAAGTGATGTTTTATAGTTCTTTACCCGATTAAAAATACCGACCTAAAAACATCCACTAATAAGCATTCCTGAGGCGATACAGGTAGTATACCCCTCCCTGATTGAATCTCCATGGTTGTTCTGCTAACCTGAGAATGGAGGGATGGATATGTCAAGTATGGAAGCAACAAAAACTCAATATTCAAAGGGTCTTGAAAATGTTATAGCAAATCAGACACGGCTCTGCTTTATTGATGGCAAAAGGAGCAAACTCCTCTATCTTGGCTACGATATTGCGGATCTTGCCGAATATTCAACATTTGAAGAGGTTGCCTTTCTTCTGTGGAATCTATATCTTCCAAAAAAGGATGAATATAGAGAATTTGTGAGAAAAATACGGTCCGAATACGAACTGCCGGAGCAGCTGATTTCAATCATGAAATTATTCCCGAAGGATTCGGATCCGATGGATGTCCTCAGGACATCGGTTTCGATTCTTGGTCTTTTTGATCCTGAAAGAGACGAGAACTCCATTGAGGCAAACAAAAGGAAGGCGATCAGACTAACAGCAAAATTTCCCGCTATTGTTGCAGCATGGAAACAGCTCAGAAATGGTAAGGAACCTGTTAAACCTGAAAAAGAATTCAATATCGCCACAAACTTCCTCTACATGCTCAAGCGTGAAAGACCTGATGAACTTACAGCAAGGGCCATGGATGTTGCATTAATCCTTCATGCAGAACATGAATTGAATGCGTCAACATTTTCAGCAAGAGTTACCATTTCGACCTTAACGGATATGTATTCAGCAATCACGGCAGCAATAGGAACACTCAAAGGGCCACTTCATGGAGGAGCGAACAGGGAAGTGATGAAATACCTGATAAATATCGGAGATGTATCAAAGGTTGATGATTTTGTAAAGAGGGCTTTTGAAGAAAAGCGCAAACTCGAAGGTTTTGGACACAGGGTTTATAAATCAATGGATCCGCGTGCCACTATACTGAAAAGATACTCAAAGTTGCTCGGTGAAAAAACGGGAGAAACAAAATGGTATGAGATGTCGGAAAGGATCGAGGAGCTCTGGGTCTCCAGATTCTCAGAAAAGGGTGTATGGCCAAATGTTGACTTCTATTCAGCATCACTCTACTACTCCATGGGAATTCCACTTGATCTTTACACACCGATCTTTGCAATAGGGCGCATGGCTGGATGGATGGCCCATGTGCTTGAACAGCTCTCAGATAACAGAATTTACAGGCCGAGGGCTGAATACGTTGGTCCTGAAAATCGGGATTACATACCTATTGATCTGAGATGAAATTTTACAATTCCTGAAATCGATCTCAGCATCCGTGAGAATTTATGAAGGGAAGGGTTTCTGGTGCCGAAGCCGGGACTCGAACCCGGACGGTGTCTCCACCACTGCCCCCTCAAGACAGCGTGTCTACCAATTCCACCACTTCGGCACCGTATATTTTATTTAAACCATAAGGAAATCAGGTGTCAAGCTTCACTTTGAAGGCGCCTTTTCAGCCGGTATTTGAGGAGCTTCAGGCAACTTCTGCTCCTTTACAGGCATATCCCCAACCACGCTTTTCGGGTTTGCCTTCCATGAGAAGTGACGGGTGAGCAGAAATGATGTAATCATAAAGATTATTGCTGCAGCAGCTGTTATTTTACTTAAAAATGTTGCGGCACCCCTCCCGCCAAATATTGTCTGCGTTGTCCCGCCAAATACAGCACCAATTTCAGCACCCTTTCCCTTCTGCAGCAAAACGATTACAATAAGGGCAAAACATACAAGTACATGGATAATCACAAGGAATGTGATCATTTTCTTTCCCCTTCCATCTTATATTTTACAATTTTTGCAAAGCTCGATGCCTTGAGACTTGCGCCTCCTACCAGTAATCCATCAACGTCCTTCTGCCCCATAAGATCCCCTGCATTCTCAGGCGTTACACTACCACCGTAAAGGATTCTCATATTTAAGGCAATCCTCTCTTTAAAGATTTCTCCAATAAGCTTTCTAATAAAACCATGCACCTCCTGTGCCTCCTCGGGTGTTGCATTCTTCCCTGTCCCGATTGCCCAAACAGGTTCGTATGCAATGACCATCTCTTTGCCATCTATAAGTTCAACCCCTTTCAAACCCTCTACAAGCTGCTCCTCAACAACGAAGAACGTCCTTCCGGACTCCCTCTCTTCCATTGTTTCACCAACGCAATAAATCGGTATAAGATCGGCATTAATTGCAGCCTTTATCTTTCTGTTACAACTCAAATTATCCTCTTTGAAGTATCTTCTCCTCTCAGAATGTCCAACAATAACATATATGCATCCAACCTCCCTTAACATACGCGGAGAAATTTCACCTGTGTAAGCACCCTCTTCCTCCCAGAATGTATCCTGTGCACCGAGAATAATTGGAGTATTCTCGATTACTTGATACACAGCGTAGAGTGCAGTAAACGGAGGGGCAATAACAACATCGCACTCAGTTACATCCCTTAACTGAAGTTTCAACTCAGATGAAAGTCTTATCGCTTCGCTGACTGTCTTATTCATCTTCCAGTTCCCAACGATCACTGCCCTTCTCTCCATAACTCTCTATTCCTCGAGGGCCTTTATTGCAGGAAGAGTTTTTCCCTGAAGAAGCTCAAGGAAGGCACCTCCACCAGTTGATATATAAGATACATTTGCAAACTGTCCAACCTTCTGGAAGGCAACATCCGTGTCTCCTCCACCAACAATTGTTAGTGCATGGCAGTTTGCAATAAATTGAACCATTGCAAAGGTTCCCCTGCTGAATGCATCAATCTCAAATGCACCCATGGGGCCATTCCATATTATCGTCTTTCCATTCTGAAGTGCCTCGGAGAAAAGGGATGTTGTTGCGGGACCTACATCAAATGGGATCCAGTCATCTGGTATTTCCTGAAATGTTACTATCTTTGTTTCAGCTGAGGGTTCCATCCTCTGTGCAATAACATAATCAACAGGGAGATAGAATTTTATTCTCTTTTCCTTCATCTTTTTCATAAATTTCGAAGCAATGGATACATATTCTTCTTCTATCTCTACATTTCCAACATTATATCCCATGGCCTTTATAAATGTTAGAGAGATGAAGCCCCCTATTATGAACTTGTCCACCTTCTCGCTGAGATTCTCAAGAACCTTTATCTTATCCGATACCTTCACACCCCCTATCACTGCAATAAAAGGCCTTACAGGTGATTCCATTGCCTTCTTAAAATACTCAAGCTCATTCCGCATTAAAAAACCTGCGCCCTTTGCCTTTACAAATTTTGTTATAGCCACATTTGATGCATGCACCCTGTGTGCCGTTGCAAATGCATCATTTATGTAAATATCGCAAAGGGAGGCAAGCTTCCTTCCAAATGATTCATCATTCTTCTCCTCCCCTTCATGAAATCTGAGATTTTCAAGAAGCACAACATCCTGTTCCCTCATTGAATTAACAATCCTCTCTACCTCTTCTCCTACACAGTCGGGAGCAAAGATTACCTCTTTTCCAAGAAGTCTCGAGAGTCTCCTTGCAACAGGTGCCAAACTCAACCTTGGCTCCCTCTTGCCTTTAGGTCTTCCAAGGTGGGATGCAAGGATAACCTTTGCTCCATGATCAAGACAGTAATTTACCGTTGGAAGCACAACCCTTATCCTTCTGTCATCGGTTATAGCACCGCTCTCATCCATTGGAACATTGAAATCAACTCTTATGAAGACCCTTTTGCCCTTCAGTTCAAGCTCATCTATGTATCTCATACCCAATTCCCCTTCCTCCTTACTTCATCAATCTACCGATATATATGACGAGATCCCTCATCCTGCAAGAAAACCCCCATTCGTTATCATACCATGCAATGACCTTTACCAATCTTCCCTCTATTACCTTGGTTGATAGTGCATCGACTATAGCTGAAGCTGATGTATGATTAAAGTCCACAGAAACAAGCGGCTCTTCACAGTATTCCATTATTCCTTTAAGATATGTTTCAGATGCATTCTTTAAAGCATTGTTCACAGATTCAACAGTAACATCGCTTACCATCTCAGCGGTCAGATCAACAAGTGAGACATTAGGAACAGGAACCCTTATTGCCATACCATCAAGCTTTCCCTTAAGTTCTGGGATGACAAGAGAGACCGCTGTTGCTGCTCCTGTTGTCGTCGGGATCTGACTCATACATGCGGCCCTTGCCCTTCTCAAATCCCGATGTGGAAGATCCAGAAGCTGCTGATCATTCGTGTATGCATGTATTGTTGTCATAAGTCCGCGCTTTATTCCAAAATTATCATGTAATACCTTAACAAGGGGCGCAAGACAGTTTGTTGTGCATGATGCATTTGAAATAATATTGTGCTTTTGGGGATCATACCTTTTCTCATTAACACCAATAACAATTGTGATGTCCGGATCCTTTGCAGGGGCAGATATAATCACCTTTTTGGCGCCTCGCTCAAGATGTTTAACGGCATATTTCCTATCGGTAAATCTGCCGGTGCATTCGAGGACAATATCAACACCAACCTCATCCCATGGAAGCTCTGATGGATCCCTGAAGCTCCACACCATGATCTCCTTTCCATCAACCATTATCCCTTTTTCATAAGCCCTCACATCCCTCTCATATCTTCCATGAATTGAATCGTATTTTAATAGATGTGCAAGGGTCTTTGCATCCGTGAGATCATTTAAAGCAACGATCTCAATCCCTTCCGATCCGAAAAGGGCACGAAATGTGCTTCTGCCTATTCTTCCAAATCCATTAATTCCTATCCTGATTGACATTTTACCAACCTCCATTAAAAAATTCCTCGATATATTTCCTGCTTAATCCCTTTTCAATACAATTTACCTGATCTCTATACTTTCAGAATCAAAGCCGTGCGATTGGGCAACAGAGTGATGAACAATCCTCCCATAATAAATATTAATACCCCTCCTGAGCGAGGTATTCTCCGAAATAGCTTTTTTCAACCCCTTATCAGCAATTTCAATAATATATGGTGCGGTTTCATTGGAGAGGCAAATCGATGCAGTCCTTGGAACAAGTGCAGGAACATTTGGAACACAGTAGTGAATAACATCATGAATCTTATATATGGGATCCGCATGCGATGTTTGCCTTGTTGTCTCACTGCAACCTCCCTGATCTACACTAAGGTCAATGAAAACCGTTCCCTTCTCCATTGATTTTATCATCTGTTCATTAATAATCTTCGGGCATGTTGCACCAGGAATAAGTATTGCTCCTATAAGCAGATCACAATCTGCTAATTCATGCCTCAACTGCTCCTCATGAATAAAAAATGTCTTTACCCTTCCGCCCGATTTTATGTGAAGATTCTCAAGCTTTCTCATGTCTATGTCAAAGCATATAACCTCTGCACCCAACGAAAGAGCACACATTGCTGCAGAAGTTCCTGCAACACCCGCCCCAAGAATAACAACCTTTGCATGCTTTACCCCCTGAATGCCCCCGAGAAGTATCCCTTTACCTTCCGGTGATCCAAGATACTGTGCACCCTTGAAAACTGAAATCCTTCCTGCAATCTCACTCATCGGTTTAAGAAGAGGAAGGGTTCCATCATCCATCTGAACCGTTTCATAACCGATTGCAACCACACCTTTTTTCATAAGAGTCTCTGTCAATTCCCTGTTAGCTGCAAGATGAAGATAGGTAAATATGATCTTTCCGTCGGAAAGATAACCAAATTCTTCCCTCTGGGGCTCCTTTACTTTCACAATTATTTCAGATCTCTCCCATATCTCCGATGGATTCTTCACAATCAGTGCGCCAGCATCCCTGTAACAGGAATTACTGAAACCCGCTCCTGCGCCAGCATCCTCCTCTATAAGAACCTTATGCCCTCTTCTTACAAGTATATTTACCCACGATGCAGTAATTGAAACCCTTCTCTCCCCTTCCCTGATCTCTTTTGGAACACCTATAATCATGGGAAAGTCCTGTTCAAAGACGCCTGTTAATTTCTAAAATTATTTCTCTGAGAAATAGCTTTGCCCGATGAAGGTTCTCACTGTTTACAAAATCGATCCTGTCTTCCCGCCATCGATAGTGTTGCGGTGCACCTGAATCAGAAAGGCCCATGATGGTAATCCCTTTTAATCCCTTCTTCCGATAGGGATAGCACTCCGTAAAGCTATGTTTAAATATCCCGGGGGATATATAAAGCTCCGGATGTCTTTTCGCCACCTCATTACATATGTCAAGTAGCACCGATGAAGATAGATTTGGAGGGATAAGGCCTGCAGTATCAATGTAGCACAGCCTCCCCGCCCCCACCCCCTCAATAGTTATAACCAGTGCATCGGAAAGCACTTGATAGTGAAGATCCACAAATGCGTGACTTCCAGCAAAACCTGCTTCCTTTGCACCTGTTGCAAGAAACATCAGGTCATAATGCTCAAGGGGTTGTTCCTTAAACTCCTCAGAAAGCTGAAGTATAACTGAAAGACCAGATGCATTGTTGTTTGCACCATCTGTAAATCTTCCAAATATATAACCCTCTATTATGGAAAGAATATATAAAACCAGATATGAAGCTGGAATTAAGCCCACTGTTACCCATGAAAGGGATGGTATCATCCACTGAAGAACAGCACATGCAGATATTGCACAGAATGACCCGAATGTAAAGATCATATGCCACGGGTAAAACCATGCAATAAGGGGATGAAATAGGAGGGCGGATCTTGGAGAGTCATAATTTGATACGAGCAGTATCTTTCCCTTCTTCTCTCCTTTCGCCTCAATAACAGTATAAATATTCTGTGAGGTTCTCTGTGGTGTAAGATCGGAGATTACCATTCTACCATGGAACTCCCTATAAAATCCCCAGAGTGCGAGAAGGGAAACCACCAGGGCTGTGAATGAAAAATGAAGCCAGAGGAGATAAAGTGAAAGAAGCGAAAGTAGAGCAAAAATAACAAAGGACGGGTTCTGGGACGCTGCTGTTTTAAAATATTCACGGAAAGGTTTTAGCCCTTTTTCCTTCCAGTAATCTTCCATAAACCTCGCTGCTTCCTCTTCACGCTCTGTAAAAGCGGGACGGGGGCCGATCCGTTCAGAAAATACCCTTACGAGATCGATCATCTCACGCATGACAGATATAAAGTTATCATATTAATTTTTCACTTTCCAGTTTGTTTATGGGTTTCTCTCTTGACTTGAATAATTATATATCTTACTTTTTTCAAGGAAAAAAGAAAAAATTATTCAAACATGGTGTCATATGAAGGAAGTTTTCATAAAAGATCTCAGAGAAAATGAAAACGCAGAGATATGCCTCCTTGTTAAGGAAAAGATTATGCTTGTTGACAGAAATGGAAAGGCATACCTTTCCTTAAAACTAATGGATAAAACAGGTGAAATTGATGGAAGGGTATGGGAAGATGCTGAAGAGTTATCAAGGAACTTTTCAAAGGGGGAGGTTGTATGGGTAAGGGGAAAGGTTGTTACCTTCATGGGAAAGGCTCAGTTAAAGGTGATTGATCTAAAGAAAATAGACCCAAAAGATGTAGACTTCCTCGATTATCTTCCTCAAACGATGAAGGATACGGAAGAAATGTTGAAGGATCTAAGAGGGATGATCGATGGGATTGATAATCCATATTTAAAAACCCTTCTTCTCCTCTTCCTTGAGGATGAGAATATCATAAAGCCTTTTAAGAAGTGTCCTGGTGGCAAACAGATCCATCATGCATTCCTTGGGGGACTCCTTGAGCATACTCATTCAGTTGCAAGGCTTTCAATTATGATAAAAGGCCATTATCAGGGGATAGATGGTGATCTACTTCTTGCTGGAAGTATTCTCCATGATATCGGAAAGATAAGGGAGCTTACTGTTAATGGTTATTTTGATTATACCGATGAAGGACGCCTTCTTGGTCATATCTATCTTGGACTTGAAATGGTGGAAGAAAGGATAAGGAGGATTGATGGATTTCCCGAAGAGCTCGCACTTCAACTGAAACATATGATAATAAGTCATCACGGCGATTATATCTTCGGCTCACCTAGAAGGCCAAAAACCGTGGAGGCACTTATCCTTCACCATCTTGAAGATATGGATGCGAAAGTAAGGGGGCTAATGGATTTCTTGAAAACGGATCAGAGCCGCTCTTCATGGACATCCTACAATCATTTCTTTGAAAGATTCTTCTACAAGGGATCATCCATCGAAAGGGATGATCCTCCTGAAAAATCTTAAAAATGGAGATCAAGACAATCCATCCATGGAAGGTTTCGATCAAGGAAGCCTTAAAGATTCAGGAAGACTTAAGGAAGTGGCTTGTCCTTTGCGGTGGAATTAGAAGTTACCGTTATGTGGTTGGCTGTGATGTTGCACATGGAAGTGGTGGAATTGTTGTTGCATGTGCAGTTCTTATGGATATGGAAAAAAGCACCATCATTGAATATCGAACAGAAGCAGGGGTAACAACATTCCCTTATATACCAGGTCTGCTTGCATTCAGGGAGGGCCCTTTTATCCTCAGTGCACTTAAGAAAATAAGGGGATATGTCGATTTTGTAATCATGGATGGACATGGAATAGCCCATCCCAGGAGGATGGGCGTTGCTTCACATATAGGACTTCATATAGATGTCCCGTGTATTGGCGTTGCAAAATCAATACTTACGGGGAAAGCTGACGAGCCAGATAAAAGAAGGGGAAGCTTTACATTCATATATCACGAAAATGAGAAGGTTGGTGTTTCCCTTAGAACCAGGGATGGTATAAAACCTGTTTATATCTCTCCCGGAAATCGTTCAGGTATACTTGAGTCAAAGGATGCAATACTTAGAATCTGCGGAAAACTCAGGATACCCGATCCCATACGTCATGCTCATATGATTGCAGGAGAAATACTGAGATCCCATTTTAAATAATGAACTATCCTACATCGTTATATCTTCTCAGACGGAACTTAACTCCCAGTTCTTGCTCAACAACCCCTCTACATGATTCAACATCAATACCAGGTAGATCAACGCATGTTGCAATAACTTCCCCTATGTGCTTCTTTGCCTCAAGTATAAAATCCTTGACTGCAAAAAAAGCCCTTTCTCCATAGCTTGATGGGCAGATTATCGCATATGTTTTTGGATCGGGCGCATTTATACTTACCGATATACAATCAACAATCCCCTTTAGCTCGGGAACTATATTTCTTCCATATACAAGATTTGCAAGTCCATCGGTATCAATCCTTATCCTTGCCCCTTTTTCTTTAAGAATCCTGCTCACCTCCTTAACAACATCGAGCCTGAGGAGGGGTTCCCCGAATCCACAGAAAACGATCTCTCTGTAATCCAGCGGATCCCCCATAGCGTTCAGGATCTCTTCAACAGTTGGCTCCTTTTTGATCCTGAGATTATGCCCTTTGACCTCAAAGGATTTGAATTTTGCACAGAATGTGCATGAAAGGGTGCATCTGTTTGTTATATTTAAATATAGAGAATTACGGATCTTGTATGCAATCTTCGGTCTATCATCAAAGGGAAGGAAACCGAAGACCTTTTTCACATTGAGTGATGTTATTCTCCCTATATCCTCCATAGTGAGCGATGAGATTTCGGCAAGAATCTCCGCAATATGAATAACAAAAGAGGGCTCATTCCTTCTCCCTCTCATCGGCTCAGGGGAAAGGAAGGGTGCATCCGTTTCCACCATGACCCTCTCCATGGGGATATTGGCTGCAATCTGACGGAGCCTTCTTGCATTTGAAAATGTAAGGGATCCAGAAAATGATATAAACAGCCCTAAATCAATGGCCTCCTTTGCATCTTCAATGCTTCCGGAAAAGCAGTGAACAACACCCTTTTTGCCCACATAACCTTCTTCCTTGAGGATATCAAATGCCCTCCTGTATGCATCCCTTATATGAAGTATAAGCGGAAGATCTGTCTCCAGTGCAAGGTGAATATGCCTTCTGAAGCTCTCTATCTGTGCATCCTCAGGGGAGTTCCTCCTATAGAAATCAAGACCTGTTTCACCTATTGCAACAACCTTTTCCCTCTTGACAAATTCCCTTAATTTATTAAGATCCCCAGCCGCACCCGATGCATCATGGGGGTGTATACCAACAGCACAGAAGATATTTTCATATTCCTCCGCAATCTTAATAGCTGAAATATTCCCCTCAAAGCCCCTTCCAGCACCGATAGTGATTATGTATTCCACACCTTTCTCCTTTGCCCTTTTTATCACTTCATCCCTGTCTTTATCAAATTCTGGAAAATCCAGATGTGCGTGTGTATCTACAAACATCTTTACTCCTTCTCCACACGGGGAAATACAGGCTCAGGTCTTATAATCTCCACCCCATCATTAAGAAGCCCCCACTTCAGGGTTTCCTCGTACTTTTCCTTTTCAACTGGACTCCTGTACCCAAGGGATTCCCATATCTTCTGCGAAGAAATTGGCATAAATGGGGCCATCATGAGGGCAATTACCCTCAATGCCTCACACCCTCCATAAAGCACCACATCAAGCTCATTTCTCCTTGAAGGGTCCTTTGCAAGGTTCCACGGTTGATTTTCATCTATGTACTTATTGGTTAGATTTATGAATTCCCATATGGATACAAGCGCCTTCTGGAATGAGAGCGTATCCATAGCCTCTCTGAACTCCTTTACAACCCTATTGAACCCTTGCTCAAGTGTTGCACAGAGAATAGCAGGTTTTCTTATCCTCCCCCCATTAAACCTTTCAACCATAGTAAGGACCCTGCTCACAAGATTCCCCAGATCGTTGGCAAGATCGCTGTTTATACGTTTAATAAATGCACTTAAGGAATAGTCACCATCAAGACCAAAGGAGATCTCCCTCAGGAGGAAGTATCGAAACTGGTCAACACCAAATCGGTCAGCCATCTCAGATGGATCAACAACATTTCCAAGGGATTTGGACATCTTCCTTCCCTCAACAGTCCACCATCCGTGGGCATAGATCTGTCTGGGAAGGGGAAGTCCTGCCGAAATAAGGAATGTAGGCCAGTATACGGAGTGAAATCTCAATATATCCTTTCCAATGAGATGAATGTCTGCAGGCCAGAATTTCTCAAAAAGTGCTTTATTATCAGGATATCCAACCGCTGTGAGGTAGTTTGTAAGGGCATCAAACCACACATAGATCGTATGCTCAGGGTTACCAGGAACAGGTATTCCCCATGCAAGATTCTTCCTGCTTACACTGAGATCCCTTAACCCATCCTTTACAAAACTGATTATTTCGTTTCTCTTCGATGGGGGCTGGATGAAATCAGGATTAGCCTCTATGTGCCTCAGTAGCTGTTCCTGATATCGGGACATTCTGAAAAAATAACTTTCCTCCTTGAGTCTGTCCGTCTGCCTTCCACAGCTTGGACATTTAAAATCGATCAACTCCTTTTCTGTCCAGAAGGTCTCACAGGGGATGCAATACCAGTCTTCATATTCACCAAGATAGATATCCCCTTTTTCCATAACCTTTTTGAAGAGATGTTCAACAGCCCTCCTGTGTCTTGGCTCTGTTGTTCTTATAAAATCATCGTTTGAAATAAGAAGCTTCTTCCACAGCTCCTTGAATCTCACCACAACCCTGTCAGCAAGCGCCTTTGGTTCCTCACCAAGGGAGCGTGCAGTCTTTTCTATTTTCTGACCATGCTCATCAGTTCCCGTGAGGAAAAAAACATCATATCCATCCATCCTTTTGTACCGCGCCACAACATCTGCAGCAATGGTTGTATATGCATGCCCTATATGGGGTATATCATTAACATAATAGATTGGTGTTGTTATATAGAAACTGCCCTTCATACTATTCACCCCTTACTCCATATCAAATTCGATTTCTTCAGCCCTTCTTATGATTTCATCATCGATTGTGAAATGAGGCTCCCCTTTTAAATACGGACAGAATTTATTGCAACTCAATGAGCCCTGACATACCTGCTCATCGCCTCCTATTGCCTCATACTCGTAAATAAGGCAACACATTAATCTTCCACAGATACCCGATAGCTTTGCTGGATTAAGTATAAGATTCTGCTCCTTTGCAATCCTTACAGATATGGGTTCAAAATCGTAGAGAAATGTGGAGCAGCACGTCTCCCTCCCGCATGGACCAATGCCACCGAGCATCTTCACCTCATCCCGAACACCTATCTGCCTCATCTCTATCCTTGTCCTGTATTTTGCTGCAAGGTCCCTTACAAGTTCTCTGAAATCGATCCTTCCCTCTGCAGAAAAATAGAATATTATCTTGCTTCCGTCGATGAGTTCTTCAACCTTTATGAGTTTCATAGGCAAACCCCTTTCCTCTATCCTCTGGAGACAGAATCGGAATGCCTCCATCTCCCTCTCCCTCCGCTCAATAGAGTCCTTAATCTCCTCAGGGGCTGCCTTCCTCAGTATGGGTTTTACCCCTTCAGGGGGGTTTTCCACCTCATAAGGACCCATAACAACCGTCGCAATCCCGATCCCCCTTTCACCCTCAACAATGACCTTTTCACCAAGATTTAACTCTAACCCTCCCGGATCCACATCATATAATTTTCCAGCACACTTGAATCGAACCTTGAACAGCTTCATTTAACCCCCTTACCTTAAAAATATACCCCTGATTTCGTGTAAATAAAGCTCCATTAAAAGGGGTTTATTGGGATGTAGAGGGAGAATCCTCTGATACCTCCCCGTCTTTCCAATGAGCAATAAGATATCATCGATGGGCGCACCATTTAAAAATTCCTCGATACCCTGCTTTAAACCCTTGTATTTTATATTGTCCAGTGAATCTATTTTATACTTCAATCCATCAAGAAGAAAGTTCCTTATGAGATTGAAAAAGCAATCCAGATAAAGATCATCCCTTTTTCCTAACTCCCTTGCATAACCCCCGATTTCCTCAATAGTAGCCTTTCTTAATGAAATCAGTATAGACAGGATCCTTTCAGTCTCATCGATCGAAAGGAAACCCTCCCTTTCAAGCGCCCGACCTATGCTACCATCACAAATTGTTGATATAACCATGGCCTTTTCCTTATCTATTCCATAGTTCTCCGTGAGGATCTCAAAGATTTCCCTCTCGCCAAGAGGCTCGAAGGGAACTCTGTAGCACCTCGAAACTACTGTTGCAGGAAGTGAATGAGGGGATGATGTGATGAGGATGATAACTGAATGTGAAGGAGGTTCCTCCAGTGTCTTAAGAAGTGCATTACATGCGGGATGTGTCATATTATCTGCCCTATCAATTATTATCACATTTTTCATACCCTCAACAGGTCGAAAATGCAGTTTTTTCTGAATTCCCCTTATCTCCTCAATTCCAATGCCATGAAGCCCTTCAATAATAAAAACATCAGGGTGTGCGCCTTTCTCTATCCTTCTGCATGCTGAGCATTGACCGCACCCCTTTCCAACCTCAACAAAGCAGTTAAGCGCCATGGCAAAGTAGAGCGCAGCTGTTCTCTTTCCCACACCCTCCATGCCGGTAAAGATCATTGAGGAAGGGATCCTATTCCTCTCGATGAAGCTATTAAGTATAAGCTTTGCCTTTTTCTGACCCTTCAGCCTATCAAGCATCTTTATTGATTAATAATGGCTCAAGATAGGACATCACTTTATTGTGAATTTTTTCCTTATCATCAACCCCATCTATTACCTTTATCCTGCCTGGTTCCATCTCTGCGAGCATCAAGTAACCATCCCTCACCCTTCTGTGAAATTCAAGTGATTCCCTCTCAAATCTGTCCGGTTCCATCCCTGTATTACTTATTCTACTCATCGCCCTCTGAATGCCTATCTCGGCGGGCACATCAAGGAGAAATGTTATATGTGGAAAAATTCCAGAGGTCGCAATTCTGTTCAGCTCCAGAATCTTATCAATGCTGAGACCCCTTCCATATCCCTGATAGGCAACAGTGGCATCAGAATACCTGTCTGAAATAACCCATATGCCATCCCTGAGCGAAGGGATTATTATTTTCCTTATATGCTCTGCCCTTACTGCAAGGTAAAGGAAAAGTTCTGCCATGGGTGAGAGTTCAGAATGAAGAACTATCTCCCTTATTCTTTCCCCAAGGGGTGTCCCTCCTGGCTCCCTCGTCACAATACATCTGATACCCCTATCAGAAAGTGCATGCGCAAGGAGTCTTGCCTGCGTACTCTTTCCGCTTCCCTCTATTCCTTCAAAACTTATAAATTTTCCCATGATCGGATGGTATGTGAGGACACTAATTTTTTTAAGACCTTTCGAATATAGAGTGTAACTTATTATGCGTTAGATATTTTCCTGCAATTCTGCAACTGATGGGAAAATTTTTTAATAATAACAAATTGAAACCTTGAAAGTCATTTAATTCCATGGACCTCCCTTCTTATCCAGCTACGATTGATCCGATAACCCAGATATCCCATGTTGTATTCCATATGGGAAAAAAAGATTTTGTTTAAGGACACTCCGTATATCCGCAGAGCCTGCAAAGCAGACACCCTTCAGTATATTCAAGCTGTCCTCCACATTCCGGACATGCACCCCTCACCGGCACAAATTCTACATCTATCTCCTCCCTTTTCCTTCCATTCCCACCTTTTGAAGCTGCTTCGGGATGTATATACCATTCTAATGCCTTTGCAATGGCATCAGCACATGAAAGCACCCTCCCCCCATCCTGCCACACTGCAAGGTGACAGCTTATCCCTTTGAGTTGCTTTATTATAAGCTCGGGATCGATTCCACAGCGCAGCGCAAGAGAAACAAGCCTTCCTATTGCCTCTGATTGGGATGCTGCACAACCACCAGCCTTTCCCATCTGATTGAATACCTCAAATGGTCTTCCATCTTCATCTTCATTTATTGTCACGTATAGATTTCCACATCCTGTTTTCATCTTTCTTGTAGTGCCTTTTATAATGGGGGGTCTTGGCCTTGGTTTTGATGAAGAGATCTGGTTCCTGGATTCAGAGCCCTTTTCCTTCGGGATACTTAAAACCTGCTCATCCCTGCTACCATCCCTGTATACAGTTATCCCCTTGCATCCAAGCTCATATGCAAGGAGATATGCCCTTGCAATATCCTCCTTTGTTGCCGAGTTCGGGAAATTTATCGTCTTTGAGACTGCATTGTCCGTATATTTCTGAAATGCAGCCTGTATTCTTATATGCCATTCATAGGAGATCTCGTGGGCGGTTACAAACACCCTTCTTATGTCATCAGGAAGCTCCTTCATATGCCTTATGCGACCCTCCCGCTTTATTTTCTCAATAAGCTCATCACGCCACAAACCTCTCTCCTTTAAGACGCGCTCAAATATAGGGTTAATCTCCAGAAGTTCAGTGTTATCCATTACGTTTCTTACATACACAAGGGCAAAAAGCGGTTCTATACCCGATGAACAACCCGCAATGATACTTATTGTTCCTGTGGGCGCAATGGTATTTGTGGTTGCATTTCTGAGCTTCATCTTGCCATAATAGACGCTTCTTTTCCAATTGGGGAATGGCCCCCTTTCTTCAGCCAGCTCCTGGGAGGCCTCTTTTGACACCCTGCTTATAAAACCCATCACCTCTTCTGCAATCCTAATAGCATCAAAGGAATCAAAGGGGATACCAAGAAGCAGGAGCATATCAGCAAAACCCATCACACCGAGGCCAATCTTTCTATTGCCCTTTGTGATCTCCTCAATCTGCCGTAGCGGATATCTGTTCATATCTATAACATTGTCTAAGAATCGGATGCTTACCTTTACTGTTTTTGAAAGTTTCTCAAAATCTATCTCGTATCCCTTCCCGTTAAATTTAACCATATGTGATAGATTTATAGAACCAAGATTGCAACTCTCATAGGGAAGAAGTGGTTGCTCTCCGCATGGGTTTGTTGCCTCTATCCTGCCAAGCTCAGGTGTAGGATTGGATTCATTTATCCTATCAATAAAGATGACCCCGGGCTCCCCATTCTTCCATGCGAGATGGGCAATTTCATCGAAGACCTGTCGGGCACGAAGTCTTTTAACAACCTCACCATTTCTTGGATTGATCAATGGATATTCCTCATCCTTAGCGAGGGCTTTCATAAATTCATCGGTTATAGCCACGGATATATTGAAGTTATTGAGCCTCTTTTCCTCACTCTTTGCATGTATAAATTCAAGGATGTCCGGATGATCGATCCTCAGGATCCCCATATTGGCACCTCTCCTCGTTCCTCCCTGCTTTATTGCATCAGTGGCAGCATCAAAAACCGTCATAAATGATACAGGTCCGCTGGAAATACCCCTTGTGCTCATAACAACATCATTCTTTGGCCTCAGCCTTGAAAAAGAAAAGCCTGTTCCACCTCCTGTTTTATGGATAAGGGCAGTATGCTTGATTGCTTCAAAGATACTTTCCATCGAGTCATCAACAGGAAGAACAAAGCAGGCAGAAAGTTGCTGAAGCTCTCTGCCTGCATTCATAAGGGTCGGCGAATTGGGAAGAAAATCAAGTGATGCCATCAGCTTGTAGAACTCCCCCTCCCAGAGCTCTATATCCGCAGCAGGGTTATAGAAGAGCTCTGCCTGCGCTATGTTGTGTGCAACCCTTCTGAACAAAAGTTCGGGGGTCTCGATGACCTTACCGTTTATATCCCTTTTTAGATACCTTCTCTCCAGGACCTTCATTGCATTAAGGGTTAAAGCCGGCTTTATATCATAATGGGCAACAGACATAAGTGCCTCCATCCACATTATATTGTATATGGATTAATTAAAAGACACAATATATAGTATTTGTCAAGGAAATTTTTAAAGGCAGGATATGCATCAGTTTTTCTTCATTTTCTCCTTGATGGAATCGATCTCCTCGCGAAGCGAGGATAACTTCCTTACGAGATATAATACATACCCAAAAAGGACCGTCCATAGGAGTATGTATGCCCAGAAAAGGTAAAAAAGGTTCTCCATAATATACCTCCTCGTCTGAATTATTCAGAGGCTGTCTTTAATTCATTGATCTCACTCTCAAGATGGTTCATTGCAACCCTTATCGATAAGATCAAGAAATAGAGGATTGTAAATGTGATGAGCATTATAATCAGTGTAATAAGCATGCTCCTTTCAAGCTGAGGCCCCTGGGGATTTATTACAACAGGTGTAGGATGCAGTGATCTCCACCACTTTACGGAAACATGGACGAGAGGCACATCAAGGAATCCCACAATTCCAAGAACCGCTGCATACCTGCTTGATCCTGGACCACCATATGCCCTGAGTGTAAGATACGTAAGATATATGAGCCAAAGTATAAGTGTGGTAGTTAACCTGGGATCCCAGGACCACCATGTTCCCCAGATGGGCTTTCCCCAGAATGGTCCTGTAATGAGAACCATGGTGTTGAAGATTACACCAACCTCAGCAGAGCAGTATGCAATTGTATCCCACAGTGGACGGGAGCCTATGAGAAATATTATGCTTGCTATAAATACAACAAAGAAGGCGAGATAGCTTACCCATGCTGATGGAACATGGATATAGAATATCTTCTGAACAACACCCTGAACCCTTTCAACAGGTGCATAGAAGAATACACTATAAAGCCCGATGATCAGAACCATAAAAAAGAGGAATCCAAGGAGATATAATCTTTTTATCACCTTCAGTTACTCCTCGATAACATATTCAAAAACAAGGTAGGAGAGCACAGAAAAGATTACATCATATCCTGCAAGGAGTTTCAACCATGAGGATATATCGGAGAGAGCCGACCCCCTGAGAATAGCACTCGTTGCCTTTACTGATGAAAGGATAACAGGAACAGATATGGGGAATAGGAGGATAGGAAGCATTACCTCCCTTGCCCTGGTATTTATCGAAATTGCGGAAAAGAGTGTGCCCACGGAGGAGAATCCAACTGTTCCGAGGAAAATTATAAGTAAAAGGGATGGAAGAACATTAATTATTTCCATGTTGAAGAGCAGGGCAAAAAGTGGAAGTGTTATTAGCTCCACTATCCCGAGAAATATGATATTTCCAAAAAATTTTCCGAGATAAAGTGAGCCTCTATCCAAAGGCGTAAGAAGGATACCCTGAAGACATTCCTGATCCTTCTCATAGATAAATGACCTGTTCAGTCCAAGGATCCCTGCAAAGCTGAATGCAACCCACAGGATGCCAGGCGCAAGCTCACGGGATGCCTGTGAACCAGGCTCGAATGTAAAATTGAATATTACAAGAACAAGGAGTGAAAAGAGGAGGGTTGTTGATATGATCTCCTTGCTTCTCAACTCTATAATCAAATCCTTCCTGACGATCGCATAAATCCTCTTCAACTCTCCCCTCCGCATTCAAGCAACTCCATATAATCCTTTTCAAAAGTTTGAGGATTTATATCGGATCTGTTTCCTGAGAATATTATCCTCCCCCTGTCGAGCACGATGATCTCATCACAGAGTTCAAGACCCACTGATATATCATGGGTTGTCATTACAACTGTTCTCTCCCCGCCCATGATATCCTGAAGGATCTCCCTCAGTGTCAGGGCTGCCTTTACATCAAGTCCTGTATAGGGCTCATCGAGAAGAAGCACCTGGGGGTCTGAAATAAGGGCCCTCACTATGGAGAGCCTCTTACACATACCGAAAGATAGATTTCTTACAGGTTCATTCCTCCTCTCATATAGACCAACCCTGTTAAGGATTTCAAGGATCCGCTGCCTGGCTTCTTCTATTTCATAAAGTGATGCATAGAATTCAAGATTCTCAAGTGGTGTGAGGTTTGGGTATAGATAGGTATTGTGTGAAAGCATCCCCACAATCTTCCTTATCTCATCCCTGTTTTTTCTAAGGGACATCCCCATGATCCACGCTTCACCTGATGTGGGCTTCATCAAGGTGGAAAGGATCTTTATCATTGTTGTTTTTCCAGCCCCGTTGGGACCAAAAATGGTGAGGAACTTTTTTCTCTCAACTCTCAGGTTTATATTTCTTAAGGCGGGAGTTGTTCCAAAGATTTTGGTGATATCCTTTAGCTCAAGTGCCCACATGATTCCATCTGATTCAGCACCCATCGTGCTTTCAGCCTTCCTTCGATTTCATCTGCTTCTTTATCCTCGTTGTAATTTCAAGGAGCAGCTCCTTCTTATCCTTTCGGATCCTTTGATACTCCTCGGGATCTATCTTCCCCTCCTCAAACTTATCATCAAGTTCTGCAATGGCATTGAGAAGCTTTCTCCTCTCCATCTCAAGCTCAGATAGTGTTGCCCTGGGATGGATAACAGTGTGTTTCTCCTTTACCTTCCCCTTCTTCATAAAATAGAATATAACAAAAAGTGATAATAAAATCACTACTCCAGCCGCAACCCATCTGAGAGGAGCCTTTGAAATCGATAAACCCGTAATTTCAGCCTGCACGCTGTTACCCTTTTTTATATCACTTCCTGTCAGGTGAAGGTATTTCTTTCCGAATATGTCAACAAATCCTTTATTTGATAAACTGCCGCTCCTTGCACTTATGTTTTCTCCATGGATGAAGAGGTCGATTCTACCCGTATTGTAAAGAATAGGCTTTGAAAAATACGCCTTTGTCAGAGAATATGGAAGTTGATAGGTAATAGCTACCTGTCTTATTCCAGGGGCAAAGGGCATTGTATCTACAATATCTGATTGTGATATTATGGCACAGCACTCCATAAGCCCTTCTGCAACAGCAACATTCCTTGAGCCCTCTGGAAGTGGGATGCGGATTACCTCCCTTTTTCCCTGTGAGATTTCCCTATCACCGGTAACTGTTCTGTTTCCTTTATTGATAAATGCGATAAGGTCCGTTATATGGATGAATCCATCCCCCGGTTGCATTATGAGGTGTTCCGTTACGACCTCTATATTCTCAGTTGAAGGTGTTGTTTCGTAAATATAGAGCTCTATGTCCTGTGATTTTGTCTTTTCAAAGCTGATTGGTCTACTCGTATACTCTATATCCTTGTATTTTGCCTGTGCGATGAAAAAGGTCTCAGGCTCGATCGGAATTCCATCAAAGGTAAAGGCGCCATTTTTATCAATCTTTGTCTTCCATTGACCTTTTTCACCTTCAGCGCCCCTCTGTATCAGGATGACCTCCATTTCTCTTGGTAAATTCCCTCCTGAACCATTCTTCACCTTTCCCGTGATCTTCCCCTTCTCGAGAGATAAGGGCTCACGTGCATAGATTAACAAGAGAAATACTAAAAAAATAAGCAGGGATTTTTTCATCCCTTTACCCCTTTTTCTTCCTTATCGCCCTTATCTCCCTTTCTATCTCATCATCAGGGGAGGATGTCCCCTCTTTACCCTTCTTTTTATCAAGCTCCCTATAAATGGAGATAAGTTCTTCCCTGAATCTGCCTTTCATCTCCCTGTAATCTGCTTCTGAAATCTTCCCCATCTTAAGGTCAAACTCGATCTCTTTAATTCCCTTAAGAAGGTTCTCCTTTCTCAAAAGGAGTTCCGAATCCACCTTTGCCTCAAAGTATGTCTCACTTTCAGCAGTTCCAGTGAAAAAGGGGTAGGCTATATAGGCTATACCAAGGATCATAAAAAGTATGGCTGCAACCTCTGCCAAATCACACACTCCTAATCAATCTTTTTTAAGTCCTCCTCAATTCGTCTATCGTACTCGCTTTCATCCTCGGAAATAGGCGCCTTTTCCTTATCCTTCCCACCTGCTACCCATGCCTTAAGCAGTATTGATATAATTATCCCTCCACCGATTATTGAGAGAAAAGGAAGGGCCCATGCAGTTATATTAAATCCGCTTTTTGTAGGAACTGCCCTCACTATTTCTCCATAACGGGAAACAAAAATAGCAATGATCTCATCCCTCCCTTTTCCAAGTTCTATAAGCCTTTTTATCTCTGCCCTCATAGGCATAGCGGAAGGACAACCTGAGTGATTGCAATTCTTTACCGTCAGGTTACATCCACACTGACACATCAGATACTCAGAAACCTCATCCACTGTCAACGCATAAACAGCAGAATTAAAAGTATACACCCAGATCATCAAAGCGAGTATTATTGCTTCTCTCCGGCAGGATTTCATACCCTACCTCTTTCTTTCCGGCCATACAGCAATGATGGTTCCAGCTGTCATAACAACCCCGCCGAGCCATATCCAGAGCACGAGGGGATTGACAAGAAATTTAAAAATAGCTATTCTCCCAAACTCCTCATATCCCGCAAGGATTGCGTAAAGATCCTCCTTGAGACCCATCCTTATAGAAACCTCCGATACAGGTTGATCCATTTGATTCAGGTAAAATGCCTTTACAGGCTTCATTATACCAACCTGCTTTTCGTTATTTGTAACGATAAGCTCTGCCTGTGCAATGAATTTATTTATTTTTCTTTCAATTTTGAAATCACTATATGTTACTCTATAACTATTTATCTCAATGGATTCCCCTTTTTTGAGAACAACCTCTTTCTCAATGGAAAATGCACTTGATCCTGTTATACCCGCAAACATCATCAACATTGCAATGTGAATAAGATATCCTCCGTATCTCCTCCTGTTCTTCAGGTTAAGATTCACAAATGCCCTGATTATACCCTCACCGAGCACCTGCATCCTTGCCCTCGTTCCCCTGTAATACTCAAGAAGAATTGTGATAAATACAAAGAAACATAGCGAAAAGCTTATGGCAGCCTTAACGTGATGAATGCCTGCAACAAGAAGGAGGATAAAAAAGAGAATCGAAGAGATGGTCGGGATAAGGAAGTTCTTCTGAAAGTTGCTCCATGTTGCCTTGCTCCATGAGATTAGCGGGCATATTCCTGTTAAAAATAGGAGTGAAAACCCAATAGGTGTCATTATCCTGTTGAAAAAAGGCGGACCAACAGTAACCTTCACACCTCTCACCGCTTCAGAGACAATAGGGAAGATCGTTCCCCAGAAAACAGCAAAGGCAGCGCCAACAAGAATAAGATTGTTGAATAGAAAACTGCTCTCTCTTGAAAGCAGAGAGTCAAGACGCCTTTCGCTTGAAAGCTCCCCCTTTCTTTTGTTAACAAGGTAAAAGGAATAAGCACCTGAAATAATAATAAAAACAATAAAGTAATAACCTATTGATGATCTTGCAAAGGCATGAACTGATGAAATAATCCCACTTCTCGTTATAAATGTCCCGAATATGCAGAGAAGGAATGTTACAATTATGAGCACCATATTCCAGACCTTAAGCATCCCCCTTTTTTCCTGAATCATAATGGAGTGGAGAAATGCCGTTCCTGTAAGCCATGGCATTAGCGATGCATTCTCAACAGGGTCCCATGCCCAGTATCCACCCCATCCGAGGACCTGATAGGCCCAGTTTGCCCCCAGCAGTATCCCTATTCCCAGCATATACCAGGAAAATATAATCCAGCCCCTGGTGCTTTTTAACCAACCCTCACCAAGCTGACCTGTTATCAGTGCTGATATGGCAAAGGCAAAAGGGATCGTAAATCCTACAAATCCAAGATAAAGGGTTGGTGGATGAAAAATCATGCCTGGGTTTTGAAGCAGTGGATTCATCCCCTGACCATTTTCCGGGATGAAAGGGAGCCGACTGAAGGGATTTGATGGAAATATAAGAAGTATCAGGAAAAAGAGTTCAATTGCTGAAAGAACCGATATAACATAGGGCATGAGTTCCCTGTTTTTATATCTGTTCTGCAATACAACAATATATGAGAAGAGCGCAAGGAGCCATGCCCATAAAAGAAGTGAACCATCTTGACCTGCCCAGAAGGCAGAGATTGTATAGAAAAGTGGTAGCTCCCGGCTTGTATAATTTGCTACATATTCCACCTGGAAATCCCTCGTTACCAGCGCATAAAGCAGGGCGATGGATGCGATAGTGAGCAGAAGAAAAACAGCTGTGATTGCATTCTCCATGCTCCTCAGCATGACCCCTTTCCTGCCGAAACCCATATAGGGCCCAAGGAAGGCATAGGAAGAGAAGAGAAATGCTATTATCATGCAGTAATAACCGAGATCCGTCATTTCGAATCCCTGTTTTTCTTCTTTTCTTCGTATCGGGCCTCGTATTTGGAGGGGCATTTGGCAAGAAGCTGTGATGCCTTAAAAAGACCCGATGGATGGTATTCACCCTCCACCACTACATCTGCGTTGTCTTTGAAAAGGTCGGGCAGGATGCCGTGATAGATGACCCTCACCCTATGGGAGTCATCCATGATGTTGAATTCGAGATTTAGATTCCTTGAATCGTATACAATGGATCCAGGTTCAACCTTTCCAGCAACCCTTACACCTCTCCCATAGAGGGAGTCCTTCTTTTCCAGTAATTCACTAACAGTGAAATAATAGACAAAGCTTTCCCTCATCCCCGTAAAGACGAGGAAAACTAATGTGAGGAGAATTATAATGGACCCTGCAACTACCTTTATTTTTGCCTTATTCATACAATCGATGCCTCTTCCTTAAAGCCATCTAAAAAATTTTAGATTAGATTCTTGGATGGATTCAATAAAATTTTTATCGATAGATATTCCCAGATGGTTTATCCTATTCCTCTTCCTTTATATACTGCTCATACTCTGAGGCATCCATAAGTTCATCTATTTCTGAGGGATCAGAATATTCAATCTCAAGAATCCATCCGTCCCTGTAAGGGTCTTCATTTATAATGGATGGCGTGTCCTCCACATCTTCATTTATGCTTATAACGATCCCGCTCAATGGCGCAATAATGTCCGCAACGGTATTTGTGGATTCCAGTTCCCCTATCCTTTCAGATTTAACAATCTCCTCACCGATCTCGGGCAACTCAATATAGATTATCTCTCCTGCCTGATCCTGGGCGTAATCGGTAAATCCGATCCTTGCAATATCCCCCTGTATATCGACCCAAAGATGTTCCGGGGAATATTTAAGTCCCTTTTCAATCTTAGCCATATATAATGCCCTCTCCTTAAATTATTAAACTATATATGATTTTCCAAATCCTTAGAAAAAGGTTGTTGTCAAATTAATTAAAAAATCTATCCTTGTCAAGACCTTTTTATCATGAATGGAAGCATAATATTTTATTTAATAGAAAAGATTGAAAACCGTCAATTGATACCAAATCATTTGACATTTGTTCAATAAGGGCATAAATTCAAAAAATGTAGTAAAATAGAGGTTTAAAATATGGGTGGTATTCCCTATTTCTATAAAAACAGCGCCTTTGAATTAATAGTCTCAGCAGGACCTGTTGTGAAGGCGGTTCTTTTAATTTTACTCCTCTTTTCCATATGCTCCTGGACCATTATATTTTACAAATGGAGGGTCATCCTTAATGCAAAAAGACAGAATAAGCTTTTTCTCTCAGCATACAGCGAAACAAGAAATCTCTCTTCACTTTATGACAGATGCTCCCATCTCAATCACAGCCCCCTCTGCACGATTTTCTCATCAGGATATATGGAGCTTTTAAGGATCCTCAAAACCAGGGGAAATCCTGAATTAAAGACTAAGGAAGCTCAGGCGCAAGATCCTTCATCCTGTGCACATAATATAGATGAACTTGAACATGTCAACAGGGCACTAAAAAGGGCAATGATATCTGAAGTCATAAGGCTTGAGAAATATCTCCCCTTCCTTGCAACAGCTGCGAGTACAGCACCCTTTATAGGTCTATTTGGAACAGTCTGGGGCGTGATGGATGCCTTCAGAAGCATTGGTGTGCTTAAGGCGGCAAGCCTCCCTGTTGTGGCACCCGGTATCGCGGAGGCCCTCATTGCCACTGCAGCAGGTCTTGCAACTGCCATACCTGCAGTAATCTTTTATAATTACTATCTTCATCAGGTAAAAATCCTCTCTTCAGAACTTGAAGAGTTCTCCTCAGAGTTTTTAAATTTAATCGAAAGGGGAATGATCAGGAAGGCATAGATGCATAAAACTCCAAAAAGGGAACTCACACACCTTTCTGAAATAAATGTTATACCCCTTGTTGACATTGTTCTTGTGCTACTTATCATCTTTATGATCACTGCACCTATGCTTCAACATGGAATGGATGTGGATCTGCCAAGGGTAACAACCGCACCACTTCAGGCAGATGAAGAACCGCTTGTGATTACCATTACCAAGGATGGAATAATCTATATAAATGAAACCCGTATAGATCCCAGATCCCTGCATGAAAAACTGAAGGCTATTGTGAGGAGAATGCCTGAGAAGGAAGTCTTTCTGAGGGCAGACAGGAGTGTCCCATATGGTAATGTTATGGAGATTATGGCCGAGATAAGGAAGGCTGGCATAGAGAGACTCGGCATGGTAACACAGCCCTCAGAGGAAAAGGAATGATGTCTACCGTAAAAAACAGTATTGATAGATTATTTCTAATGTCACTCCTATTTTCATTTTCCATGCACATCCTGGCTATCTCGCTTCTATTAATGAAGGGTGCTCCGGGGGATAGACACTTTTATCTTCCAGCATACAATGTGCGGATTGTGGGCTCCATAAAAGGAAAACATCAGATATGGAGCAGGGAGGAGACCGGTTCAGCCTTAGAAAAGAAAAAGGCAGTGCGATCTCATGAGGAAAAAGGGGCAGAAATCTCCCATGAAGCAAAAAAGAAAAATGAAGAGATCATCTCCATGGCAAAAAGGCATAAAGAAGAGATGGAGCTGCTTAAGGAGATCAACTCTGTGGTTGCAAGGCTCAAGCAAAAGTTAAGCATGGGGTCCGGGGAGGTAGCTACTTCATCCAGGGGTGGAATTTCTGAATTGGAAAAAGGTCAGGGCCTGGCAAAAGGAGAAGGCGTATCAAAGGAAAAAGCCACCTATTTTGACTTACTCTGGCTTAAAATAAAGAATAATTGGTCCATCCCTCCTGAGCTTAATACAAAAAAGAACATCCTTGAATGCATAGTTGGCATAAAGATAAAAAAGAGTGGCATGATAATGAATATATGGATGGAGAAGAGCTCTGGAAACAGGCTCTTTGATGAATCAGCAATGCGGGCTATTTCAAAAACTGCTCCATTTCCCCCTTTTTCTGATGAGATAAAGGAGGATTATATCGAAATAGGTGTCAGATTCAGGGGGTCAGATACATGACGAAGTTATGGAAGTATATCCCCCCCTTCAGAATTACAGTAATACTTTTCATAATACTAACAGGGGCAGCAGGTGCAATTGAAAAGATCTATATTGATATCTATGGGCCATTCATAAGAAAAATTGCCCTTGCAGTCCCAAAATTCAAAATAGTAGATGGCGATCAAAAAGATAGCGAGGCTCTTGCAAACCAGATTATCAGCATTTTATCAATGGATCTTGAGGTCTCAGGCCTATTTGAAATCCTTGATCCTGCAAGCTTTATCGAAGATCCCAGAAAGGGTGCATTCTACAGGGAGGAAATAGATTTTCGTGACTGGTCTGTAATAGGTGCGGAGTGTCTACTTAAGGGTCTTATTGATATAAAAAATGATCCCAAAAAATCAGTGGATATAGAGATGCGTTTATACGATGTCGGTCAGGCAAAGATGCTCATCGGAAGAAGGTACAGAATAGAAGAGCCCGCAGTTAGAAGGGTGGCCCATCACTTCTCCAATGAAATCCTCCGTTATTTTACAGGCGAGGAGGGGCCTTTTCTTACCAAAATTGCATTTCTCCTTTCGGGAAACCGGGGGAAAGACATCTATATTATGGATTATGATGGATTTGGCATTAAGCAGATAACAACAGATGGAGGGATAAAGCTTTCGGTTTCCTGGTCTCCTGATGGGAACAAGATTGCATATATATCCATGAAAGGTGGAAAAGCAAAACTTTTTGTAAGACACCTCCTTTTGAACAGGGAATGGTCTATCTCAGCAGGTACAGAAAACTATCTAACACCCTCATGGTCGCCTGATGGCAGTAGATTGATATTCTCAGCAAGCAGGAATGGTAACTACGATATCTATATCTCCAATCCTGATGGATCAAACCCTCTCAGGCTTACCGATCACTGGTCTATTGATCTTTCACCAAATTTCTCTCCTGATGGAAGATATATAACTTTTGTTTCAGACAGATCAGGGACACCGCAGATCTATATCATGAACAGCGATGGTACAAATGTAAGGAGATTAACATTTCAGGGAAACTACAATGCCCAACCCTCCTGGTCACCAAGAGGGGACAGAATTGCTTTTGTTTCATTGAGTAATGGCAATAATTTTGATATATTTACCATTAATCCTGATGGATCAGGAATACAAAAACTCACATTCTCATCTGGAAGCAATGAATCCCCAAGCTGGTCTCCTGACGGAAGACTTATTGCTTTCAGTTCAACAAGGGGTGGGGTTCCGCAAGTATATCTTATGAATGCAAATGGTGCAAATCAGAAAAGGTTAACAGAAGCAAAATCTGGTGCCACAAACCCTTCATGGTCTCCGCGCTTGATAAAATAACAAAAGAAAGGAGGTGTAGGAAATGAAGACGCAAGCTTACAGGATTATAGGACTCTTTGTTCTGGTATTGTTCATTATTGCAGGATGTGCAAGGGAACAGGTAGTGAAAAAGGAGGAAGTCACCCCACCACCAGCGCCAAAGCCGGAGGTTGCGCCACCCCCTCCCGCTGGAAAACCAGCTCCAAAGGTAGAGCCAAAGCCTGTGGAGGAGAAGGTCGCAAAGGTTGAGGAGGCAAAGCCGATCAAGCTGGATCCCATCTACTTTGATTTTGACAAATATAACATCCGGGATGATATGAAAAAGATAATAGACGCGAATGCTGAGACACTTAAGCAGAATGCTAATATTAAGATCCGTATCGAAGGTAACTGTGATGAGAGAGGAACAAATGAATACAATATGGCTCTCGGTGAAAGAAGGGCGCGTTCTGCGAAGGATTATCTCGTTACAATGGGGGTTTCTGCGGACAGGATCGAGATAATTAGTTATGGTGAGGAAAGACCTGTCTGTAAGGAGCACAATGAGGATTGCTGGTGGAAAAACAGGAGGGCAGATTTTATCATTATAAGCAAATAGTGAAAACCTCTAAAACAGGGAGGGTCCCTTGAGGTACAAAATAATTCTACCCATTATCCTTTTAATCACAGGTTGTGCAATCGTAACGCAGGAGGAACATCTCAAGCTTAAGGAGCAGGTCGCGAGGCTTCAGATGGAGATGAGAGAGATTGAAAAGAGATCCGATGTTGAGCTGAGAAAGATGGTTGAGGAGTCAAATCGAGACATAAGGAGGAGTATGACTGATTTGCTTGGCAGGATTGAAACACTTAAAGGGGATGTTCAGGCTGCAATCCGCAAATTCGAAGAATCCCAGCACCAATCCGAGATCATGTTGAAGGAGGCAAGGGAGATAAAGGAAAGCTATTCGGTTAAATTAAAAGACCTCGAGGAGATGATAAAATCCCTGGAGCAGAGGATAAAAGCCCTCGAGGAGGGAGCCGCAAAGGCTCCCTCCCAGAAAGCCCTTTCCCCCGAAGATATTTTAAGCAGGGCTGAAGATGCATTTAAAAATCAGAACTATGTGGAATCAAGAGAATTGCTCAATGGATTCATAAGGGATTATCCTCAGCACAGGGAAAGGGAAAAGGCACTGTTTCTTCTCGGTGAATGCTATTATGAAGAGGGAACAGTGCTTCTCAAACAGGGAAGGCATGCAGAAGGGAAGAAAAGCCTTGAGATGGCAATCCTTCAATACGATGAAATAATAAACCGATATCCGAAAGGATCAAAGGCTCCGGATGCACTTTACAAAGAAGCACTTGCATTTCTCTCCCTCGGAGATAAAACTTACAGTAAAGTCCTCCTCAGGAGAATACTCGAAAGATACCCGAAAAGTGAAGTAGCGAAACTTGCTAAGAAAAAGCTTCTCGAAATAAAATAAAAATAGTCTCTTCTAATCCATATTTATGAAGATCTTAGGTATAGAAACATCGTGTGATGAAACAGCAGCATCAGTCCTTTCTGATGGAAGGGTCCTTTCAAATATTGTATCATCACAGCTTGATTTTCACAGAAAATATGGGGGTGTTGTTCCTGAAATTGCATCGAGAAGACATATTGAAGTTATACTCCATGTGATAAAGGAAGCATTAGATCTTGCAGGTATTACCACGGATGATCTGGATGCAATTGCAGTAACAAAAGGGCCTGGACTTATAGGATCGCTCCTTGTTGGGCTCTCAGTAGCAAAGGCAATGGCTTTTGCAAGGGGAATCCCGCTAATAGGCGTAGATCATCTTGAGGGGCATCTTTATGCAATCTTCCTTGAAATGAATCCCCCCCTCCCATACGTTGGGCTTGTTGTTTCTGGAGGTCATACAAATCTCTATCTCGTAAAGGATTTCTGTAGCTATCAACTTCTTGGAAAAACAAGGGATGATGCAGCAGGGGAAGTTTTTGATAAGCTTGCAAAATTGCTTGACCTGGGATACCCAGGCGGGGCTATTATAAATAAGATTTCCTTAAATGGTGACCCAACCAGAATACCCTTTCCCAGGGCCCAGCTTTCCACAGAGTTTGATTTCAGTTTCAGCGGGGTGAAAACAGCAGCATCATATCTTCTAAAATCCCTAAGTCCTGATGAAAGAGCCGTTATGATACCCCATATCGCAGCAAGCTATCAGGAGGCAATAGCTGATATGCTCGTTGATAAAACATTCAGGGCAGCGGAAAAGATGCGTGTATCAGCGATTGTGGTATCGGGGGGTGTTGCTGCAAACACAAGGCTCAGAGAAAAATTTATGGAAGATGGAAAAACAAAGGGCATCTCCATCTACTTTCCATCACCGCATCTCTGCACTGACAATGGAGCAATGATAGCATATGCTGGATGGAAACGCCTTCAGAGAGGGGATCGCTCACCCATGTCCCTTAATGCCTATTCAAGGAAGGATCTTATGAGGATTTCATGAAAAAAAATATCCCTTCCATAAAACCCGACAAAAGGCTTGGACAGCATTTTATATTTAGTGAGGATATTCTGGAGAGGATCGCTCTACAGTGTGAACCCTCGCCTGATGATATCATCGTTGAGATTGGCGCAGGCACAGGTGCCCTTACCGCAATTCTTTTAAAATACGCAGGAAGGGTTATAGCAATTGAGCTGGACAAAAGGCTTATATCCCAGCTTAATGAAAGTTTCAAAAATACTAATGTAGATATAGTACACGCAGATGCAATAGAATTTGATTATGCTGCGATAGCTGAAAAATATGGAAGAAGAATTAAGATCGTGGGCAATCTCCCATTTTCAATAACATCCCCCCTTCTATTCAAGCTCATGAAAATCCATAACCATATTGGATTGATGGTATTTATGGTGCAGCGTGAAGTTGGTGAAAGGATATGCTCCCCACCAGGAAGCAAAAAATACGGAATCCTTTCGGTTCTCTGCAGGCTTTACTGGAAAGTGGAAAGGCTTTTTATAGTAAAGAAGGGGAGCTTCTACCCCCCACCCTCTGTTTCAGGATGTGTGATCAGATTCGTCCCTGATCCACACCCTGCCCTTTCATATATAAACCCCGAAGATCTCACCATGCTTGTAAAAAAGGCATTTACAAAGAGGAGAAAAATGCTGAAGAATACTATTGTCGAAAGAGCAGAAGGGCTTGAAGGAAAAGATCTTATCGGAAAAATTATGGAGGCAGGAATTGATCCAAAATGCAGGGCAGAGGATCTTTCCCTTGAGGATTTCATAAGGCTATATCAAATAATTTACAGCCCCCAGGGATAGTATAAAAATTTAATAGACAGCAGTTAAGATTTTATGCTAAAAATAAAAAGTATTTTTAAAAGCCTAAGGGATTTATGGAAAAACCACGGTATATTGCAGTGGAAGGCCCCATCGCCGTTGGTAAAACAAGCCTCGCTCAAAGGCTCTGCAACTTCTTCAATGGAAGGCTTGTGCTTGAAGATACGGATAAGAACCCCTATCTTGATGAATTCTACAAGGATCGGACAAGATACGCATTCCAAACACAGATATATTTTCTTTTGAGTCGGTATAAACAGCAACTTGAACTATCCCAGCTGGAACTTTTTAAGCAGCATGTAATAGCGGATTACCTGTTTTCAAAGGATCGGATCTTTGCGTGTTTAAATCTAAAGGGGCATGAGCTTGAGCTTTATGATCAGATTTACAGCATCCTTAATATTCGACTTCCAAAACCTGATCTTGTGATATACCTTCAGGCAACCCCTGATGTGCTGCTCTCAAGGATAAAAAAGAGGGGAAAGCAGTATGAAAAGGGTATTACAATAGAATACCTTCAGGAACTCACAACTGCATATAATGATTTTTTCTTTCATTACAATGAATCACCTTTGCTTGTAATAAATACGAGCAATATAGATTTTGTTGAAAGGGAGGAGGATTTTAAAAGACTTCTAAAAGAAATAAAATCTATAAGGCACGGGATTTACTATTTTAATCCGCTTGGATCCTGAAAGGGACCGAGACGGGAAGGCATTTAATATCAGAAAAACCAATATCGCAGGGAAGGATTTCCAGGCAAAGAAGGCCTTCTCGGATTCTCGGGAAGGCCTTTTAATTTATGGAGATTTAAATGAAGGATAAGGTAACGGTTCCCCAGATCCTTTTAATGAAGCAAAAGGGCGAAAAGATTGTTATGCTCACTGCTTACGACTGGATTACAGCAAGGATTATTGACGAGGCAGGCATTGAGATTATCCTTGTCGGTGACTCCTTAGGGACAGTTATTGCAGGATACGAAACCACACTGCCTGTCACCCTTGAAGAGGTAATTTACCACACAAAGGCTGCTTCTCGAGGAAGAAAAAGGGCACTTCTTGTAGCTGATATGCCTTTCCTCTCTTATCAATCCTCCATAAGGGATGCAAAGATAAGTGTGGGTAGGCTGATTAAGGAAGGAGGAGCAGAGGCTGTTAAACTTGAGGGTGGAAAGAATATGGCTGATACCATAAAGGCAATCGTTGATATGGATATACCTGTGATGGGTCATATTGGTCTTACCCCTCAGTCTGTTCACAGGATGGGAGGATATAAAGTTCAGGGAAGGGAGGAGAGACAGAGGGAAAGGATCGTTGAGGATGCATTTGCTGTTGAGGAGGCAGGTGCGTTCTCTATTGTTCTTGAAGGGATTCCTTATGATCTTGCTGCAACAATCACAAAAAATCTTAAGATCCCAACTATAGGCATAGGTGCAGGTGTTCACTGCGATGGTCAGGTACTTGTTATACAGGATCTGCTCGGGATAACATTTCCTCCAAGACCCAAGTTTGTTAAGGCATATGTCAATGGTGGAGAAATAATACGCAATGCTGTAAGGGAGTTCATTGATGATGTAAAAACAGGGAGGTTCCCTGATGAAGAGCATTCCTATCACTAAAACTGATTTATCGAGGTTAATCGATGCAGATTTTTAAAAAAATAAAAGAGATGAAGGAATTCTCTGAAAATCAAAGGATACTTGGAAAAAAGATAGCCTTTGTCCCAACAATGGGTTATCTGCACAAAGGGCATGAGAAATTGATAGAAAAGGCAAAAGAATTAGGAGACGTGATTGTTGTTAGCATATTCGTCAATCCAACACAATTTGGACCTTCAGAGGATTATAACCGCTATCCAAGAGACTGGGAAAGGGACAGATCCATACTTGAATCGCATAGTGTTGATGCCATATTTTTCCCTGATGTAAGCGAAATGTATCCCGAAGGATATCAGACATATGTTACAGTAGAGGAGTTAAGCAAACCACTCTGCGGGGCCTTCAGGCCTGGCCATTTTAGAGGTGTTGCAACTGTTGTGCTCAAGCTTTTTAATATTGTAAAGCCTCATTTTGCTATCTTCGGAGAAAAGGACTATCAGCAACTCCTTGTAATAAAAAGGATGGTTTCGGATCTTAATCTTGATGTTCAGATCGTAGGCTTCCCCACAGTAAGGGAGGAGGATGGTCTTGCGATGAGCTCAAGGAATCTCTATCTGAATCAGGAGGAAAGAATGGCGGCTCTTGTACTAAACAGAGCCCTGAGAAAGGCCAGGGAACTGTACAGGATGGGGCTCCGGGATGCGGTCGTGTTGAGAAATGAACTTATTGAAGAGATAAAAAAGGAACCACTTGTGAGACTTCAATACCTTGAAATATGCAATGCTGAAGACCTCACACCCGTTAAGCAAATAAGTCCGAATACAGTTGTTGCCATTGCAGCCTATGTAGGAAATGCAAGACTTATAGACAACTGCATTATTGGAGGTTAATATATGTGGAGAATAATGCTTAAATCAAAAATCCATCGCGCAACAGTTACATCATCAAATCTGCACTATGAAGGAAGCATCACCATTGATGAGGATCTCATGGAGGCATCCTCTATCGTTCCCTTTGAACAGGTTCACATCTATAATATTTCCAATGGAAATCGATTTGTAACCTATGCGATACCTGGAAAAAGGGGCTCGGGTGAAATCTGTATGAATGGCGCTGCTGCAAGGAAGGCATTCAAGGGGGATCTGATCATAATTGCGAGTTATGCAATGGTTGAAGACAGGGAGATATTGAACTACAAACCGAGACTGGTTTATGTAAATGAGAGAAATGAAATTGTCGATAAAAATCAGAAAGGGTAAAATTTTCACATAATGAAGATCTATGCTTCAAAAGCACTCTTTCCTGTCTCATCCCCTCCCCTTGAGTGGGGGGCAATCGTTGTAGAGGGAAGCAGGATCATTGATCTGGGAAAACTCGAACATCTTATTCCAAGGTATATAAATGCAACACTTGTTGACCTGAGGAAGTGTGCAATACTCCCGGGTCTTGTAAATGCACATGCACACCTCGAATATACACTATATCCTGTAAATCTTTCAGAGAAGCTCTCCTTTGTTGACTGGCTTATAAAGATTATAAGCTTAAGAAGGGACTTATCACAGATAGACCTTACAAAATCCCTGAAGGCTGGCATACAGATGCTCATATCATCAGGCACAACCTGTGTTGGTGTTATAGTTCCAACACTAAGGTGGCTCCCCCTTTTTCAGAGATCAGGCATCAGGGCAACACTTTTTCAGGAGGTTATAGGATACAGGGATGAGGACAGTGAAAAGATTACAAAATGGATTGGCAATGAAATAAGGGATAACATATTCAACATAAGCTCTACAACATTCATAGGTATCTCTCCTCATTCGCCTTATACTGTTTCTCCAAAGCTTTACAGGAACCTCTACAACCTTGCGAGGGATGAAGGGTTACCTTTCTGCACACATCTTTCAGAATCCACCGAAGAGATAGAATTTATATCCGAAGGGAAGGGGGATATCGCTGAAAGACTCTTTCCACTCGTCGGATGGGGTGACATAAATATAGAGGCAAAAGGTGTTAAGCCTGCCAGATATCTTTCTGATATTGGGGTAATAGGACCTGAAACCATTGTTGTCCATGCAGTAAATGTTGGAGAGGATGAGATCGATATTTTCCGAGCACGTGGATCAAAAGTGGTTACATGTCCAAGAAGTAATCACTATCTTGCTGTGGGAAAGGCCCCCATTCCTTTTTTTCTCCAGAGGGGGTTAGTCATTTCAATAGGAACAGATGGCTTGAGTAGCAATACCTCCCTTAGCCTCTGGGATGAAATGCGTTTCTTAAAAAACATCTATAAGGAAAATATCTCACCAGATGATATAATCAGGGCAGCAACAATAGGAGGAGCAAAAACACTTGGCTGGGAAAGACAGGTTGGCAGTCTTGAGGTGGGGAAGGAGGCAGATTTCATAGCCATTGATGTTTCAGGAATTGAAAGGTATATCGAGATCTCAGAAATAATTGAGAATACTGACGAGAAAAGGATAAAACTTGTAGTAGTTGCCGGAAAGATACTGCTTGATAGAAGAGAACAATCCTGATGGGAATAGTCCCTGGAAGCCTTCTTCAAATTATATTCTCTCTTGTATCAATCCTCACAATAATTCTTATCCTTTCTTTTTTCAAAAGAAATATATACGTGAAACTATTCCTCATCCTTCTCGTTATCCTGTTAGGATTCAGGTATTTCCTCTGGAGGGCCCTTTACACCCTCAATCTTGATACTACATTCTCATCCATAATATCCATTATACTATATCTTGCTGAGCTATACGGATATATTCACCTTATCCTCTTTTACATTCAGACATACAAACCAACCGATTGGAAGACACCATCGGAATGTAATAGATTCCCCGCCGTTGATGTCTTCATAACAACAATAAATGAACCGCTGGAGATAATAAAAAGAACAGTTATCGCATGCAAGGCACTCGATTGGCCTCAGGACAAACTCAATGTCTGTATCCTTGATGATGGTAAGAGGGATGAGGTAAGGATGCTCGCAGAAAAAATCTCCTGTAAATACATAACAAGGGAAGATACAACTGGTGCCAAGGCAGGCAATATTAACAATGCGCTGAAGCTAACTCGCGGTGAGTTCATACTTCTCCTTGATGTTGATCATACACCGGTAAGGAGCTTTCTTAAAGAAACAATCCCATTTTTTAATGATGAAAAGGTAGCATACATTCACACACCACACTATTTCTACAATCCTGATATATACCAGAGGAATCTAAGACTTGAAAGGGCGATCGCAAATGATCAGGACCTTTTCTTCAAAATTATACAACCTGGAAGAAACTACTTCAATGCGGACTTCTTTGGAGGATCCGATGTTGTTATTAGAAGGTCTGTTCTTGAAGAGATTGGTGGTTTTAAAACAGAAACCCTGACCGAGGATATCCATACAAGCATGCATATCCATGCGAGGGGGTACAGATCGATATTCTATAACAGGAACATCACATGTGGACTAACCCCTGAGACATACCACGATTATCTGAGGCAGAGGATGCGATGGGCAAAGGGTTCGATCCAGTTCTTCATCTTTGACAATCCACTTCTTAAAAAGGGACTTACAATCTCACAGCGGATATGCTATTTTTCCTCCTTTTACTACTTCCTCCATGGATTTCCGAGGTTCATATATCTTGTTGCACCCTTATCTTATCTCCTTGCAGGAATTCCACCTTTGAGGTCATCTGTTTTTGATCTTGTAAACTTCTACTTCTCCTTCTACCTTGCAAATCTCCTTGTTTTTAGCTGGATGACAGGAAAATACCGCCAGCCTTTCTGGTCTGATGTTTATGAAACTGTAATGCATTTTCACCTCTGCATTGCTGTCCTGGACGGAATACTAAGACCCAGAAAATCACTTTTCAGGGTCACACCTAAAGGGATCGTCTTAAAAGAAGCAACATATGATCTTTCAAATAGCTTCTTTCAGCTCTTCCTTTTTATCCTTCTCTCGCTCGGTATAATCTATGGTGTATGGAGATTTGAAATCTTCAATGGGGCTGAAGGTGGGGGTATCATTTCACTTCTCTGGGCCATATACAATATCTTTATACTTTCCGCGGCTATTATAGCTGCAAAAGAAAAACCCCAGATGAGACAGTATCACAGGGTATGGAGAAGGATTCCCTGTGAGATCATATTATCAGAGAGTGAAAGCTTTATAACCCATACAAGGGATCTGAGTGAAAATGGCATGCTGTTTACGATGGATTCCTACAGAAAACTCCCTCCAGTAATCACGATAAGACTTACAAGCGAATGGGGAGAACTTACAGCACTTGATGGAAGAATTGTACGTAATGAAAAGTGGAGCGATGGACTTTTCTACGTTGGTGTGGAATTCCTGATAAAGGATGAGGACCAATATAGTTCATTAATAAGGCAGATCTTCTGTCATCCTGATGCATGGGAGATGGAGGAGAGGGAACTGAAGAGAAAAAAGGGTATTTTATCATCCCTTATTACACTGTTATCAACACCACTAAGGACATTGAGGACCCGCCTGGCACTTAAAAGATCAGAGCGCCGTATTTCAGTAAAAATCAATTGTATCTTAAGTTTTAATAATCTATTAAAGGAGGGTATAATATTAAATCTCAGTTATAAAGGGGCACTTATATCGGTAAAGGGAGATACACCTGCTGATCTCCAACTATATTACTATAAAGATCCCCATTGGGAATCGCTCCATTACAATACATGCAGCAGCGAGGTGGATGAGGAGGACCATATTTCAACATTAATAGGGGTAAAATTCCTTGATATGAATGGGTTTTCACGTATTTATCTTGAAAAACTCATTTCCCGACAACAATAATTGGAGGAATAAAGATGAAAAAGAGGCATCTATTTTTAATCGCAATCTTCCTGTTTTTAACAGTGCCAGAAAGGGTCTATGCACTTAATCTCGAAATGTTTACTGCAAACGACTTTGACACAGAGGATCAGCGTTTCCATTTTATCGGTGTAGGACTCATCAATCCCATAACAGGACAGTTCAATGTATTTCCGCGTGTGATGGCGGGCTTCTATAGATACAAATTTAAAAGTGATGCAAACATACTCGATGCGGATCTTCAGACCATCATGCCTGCAGTTGGCATAAGATATTCTCAGAAGGGCTATTCATCTGCAATTATTGCAGGAGCTGACTTCAGGAGAACAGAAAGGGAAAAGGTTGGCGGTGGAAAAGAAACACAGGATGAACAGGGTGCCATCGGACAGCTCGAACTGGATATATGGCCCTCGGCAAAGGCAAACTTGAATGTGATACTAAATTTTAGCAGTGTTGATGAGTTCTTCTGGTCAAGGGTGAGGGTAAAAAGGGATATTGCTGAGCTTTTCAGATCAGGAAAGAATATTTTTGCAGGAATTGAAGCAATAGGCTCGGGAAATGAGGATTTTCAGGCCTGGCAGATCGGAATTTTTAAAGAACTTGCACTTAGTGGAAAACTCTATATAAGTGGTAAAGCTGGATATAAGAGATCAACAGAAATCGGGGATAGTGCATACTTCGGGTTCGATCTTTATCTAATATTCTAATATTGAGTAAGATTAGATAGCATCGATGAAATCAAAGATACCCCTGCTGAAGATATTCATAAGCACACTCCTCCTTGGAATACTCCTCTCATCCATCGATATCCATCAATTAAAGATCCATTTAAGCAGTATAAATCCCTGGGGTTTCGGTTTTATAACAGCCCTTTTCCTTATATCGGTAATTATAAACTCCTACAGGTGGATGAAGTTCCTTCACGCTGTTGATATACATGTTAATTTTTATGCTGCAAATGCACTCAGTTTTATTGGAAGATTCTTCAACAATTTTCTTCCAACGAGCTTTGGTGGTGATGCCCTGAAGGTCTTTTATCTATTCAGGGATGAAGGCAAGTTAATGCTTCCACTGATCTCTGTTATATATGACAGGATCGTTGGATTCCTAAGTATGATGGCACTTGGCATCCTTGGACTTATATGGATCAAATCTCCTGTTGGGATTCCCATCTCCGCATTCAGGACATTATACATATCTGGAGGGGTCGTACTTTTTATAATATATTGCACCTTCTGGTTTGGAAACAGAATCTGGTTGCTTTTCTCAAGGACTTTATCCCGAAGTCAGAATAACCTCATAAAGGAGAAGATCAATCTACTTTTAAAGGATCTTTCCGCTCTCCAACCATCATTAAGGCTAATACCACTCCTTTTTGTCATCTCCTTTGCAGGAAATTTTCTTTCCATATACACGGTATATCTACTTTCAATACTCCTCCATATGAATGCATCCCTTTCCCATTTTCTTCTCTTCCTTCCCGCAATAAGTATCCTTGCGGGACTTCCCTTCACACTGGGAGGTCTTGGGATAAGGGAGGCAAGCTTCGTTTTCTTCTTTAGTAATGCCGGGTTTACCAGGGAGCAGGGGTTATCCCTGGGTCTACTTGTTGCCCTTCTAAATCTGATTGCAAGCCTGATGGGCCTTTACTATTATCTGAGATACAGGGGTAGGGGTTTCTAAACCCATTGTGAAAAAGGCACTATCAATGATAAGATTAATCTATCATGAGTGAGAAAATTGTATGCACAAACAAAAAGGCATACCACAACTATCAGATAGAGGATACAGTAGAAGCAGGAATTGCCCTTAAAGGAACTGAAGTAAAGGCCCTGAGGGAAGGAAGGGCTAATATCACGGATAGTTATGCAAAGATCGTGGGCAGGGAGATTTTTCTCGTAAATGCACACATAAGCCACTATTCCTGCGGCAATATATACAATCATGATCCCTTAAGAACGAGAAAACTCCTTCTTCATAAAAAAGAGATCGACCGCCTCATTGGCAAGATAAATGAGAGGGGGTATACACTGATCCCGTTGAAAATATATTTTAATAAAAGGGGATTTGCCAAGGTTGAGCTTGCCCTTGCAAAGGGTAAAAAACTATACGATCGAAGGGAAGAGATAAAGAAAAAGGATCAGGAAAGGGAGTTGAGAAAAGAACTGAAAAGGTTTATAAATGTATAAAGGGGGCGAATGGGATCGACGGGGATTACCGGGATCGGGGTTGCATGCCGAGGTCCTGTCAACCTCGTAAAACAGGCAGGAAAAAAACAAAGGCCGACTACGGCTACGCAATGGCTGCTTAATGCAGCCACGTCCTGTGGAATCTTTCCTGCGGGTTCCACATGGGCGTAAGTAAGCAGGAGAGCTCCTCCTTAGGGCCTGCGGAGGGAGGGGCAGAAAGAAAGCAGGCTGGATTCCCCATCAGCACGTTCACTTGCGGGTGGGGAGTTGAGATGTAAAGAGTGAAATAAGCATGTAGACACCCCAGATTCAGGCTCTCCGGACGCGGGTTCGATTCCCGCCGCCTCCACCAGAATATCGGGTTACCTTCCCGACATAACCTTAATTAGCCCTGTCCTTATAAACTTAATAGCGATTGCTGCAAGGAGGAGGGATGCGATCTTTGCTATACCATGAGCACCCTCTGTCCCTGTTATCCTTATAATCTCATCTGCATAGCGAAATATTACCCAGGCAAAAAACAGATTAGCCATGAGTGATAGCAGGACGGGTAGATATCCATAACTCCCAACAAGGACAAGCGTCGTTGTCAGCGTTGCAGGACCCGCAAGGAGGGGTGTTCCGAGGGGGACAATGCCGAGTGTTGAAGATGAGGGGATAACCTTTTCACCGAGCCCTATAAGATCAGCAATTGAGATAACAAGAAGGAGAATACCCCCTGCGATCATAAAATCCTCAACCTCTATGCCGAGCACACCAAAGATCCCTCTTCCAAGAAATACAAATCCTGCGGTGACAGCAAAAGCTGTTATTACCGACTGCCTCACAACCCTTTGCCTCTCCTCCCCGCTTAGTTTATCCTTTAGGGCAATATACATGGGAAGGACGCCAGGGGCATCGATTGCAACCATTATCTGGATTATGCTCAGGAAAAACTCTTCTATAAATCCCATCAGGCATCCTCAATCCCCCTTTTCAGTTCATCATACATCTGCCACATCTCATGAGGCATCCTTTTTCCGAACCTGCTGAAAAATTCCTTTATTTCATCAAGCTCCCACTTCCACTCCTCTGGATCTATCTGGAAAAGCCTTTTCAACCCCTCACTTGAAAGTTTAAGCCCATCTATATCAAGTTCACCAGGGATCGGCATCAGACCCACAGGGGTCTCCCTTGCGCCTGCCTTCACCTTTATTCTATCCACTATCCACTTTAGAACCCTCATATTCTCGGAAAACCCCGGCCATATGAAATTCCCATCCTCATCAATCCTGAACCAGTTTACTGAGAATATCCTCGGTGGATGGGTGAGCCTCTTTCCAATTTCAAGCCAGTGCCTGAAGTAATCCGCAAGATTATATCCACAGAAAGGAAGCATCGCCATAGGGTCCCTTCTTACAACCCCCTCCTTCAATGCTGCTGCACTTGTGGTTTCAGAACCAATCCTTGCACCGAGAAAAACCCCATGATTCCAGTCAAAGGCCTCAACTACAAGCGGAATTATCCTGCTTCTTCTGCTTCCAAAGATTATTGCTGAAATGGGAACACCCTGAGGATTTTCAAATTGCGAAGACAGATTCGGGCAGTTATAGATGGAAACAGTAAATCGGGCATTGGGATGGGATGCCTTTGTATTCATTGATGGATTCCATGGCCTTCCCTGCCAGTCAAGGATGCCTGAAGAAGGCGGATCACTGAGACCTTCCCACCAGGGCTCGTTTCTTTCAACATGAAGGGCAGTATTTGTAAAGAGGGTGGGAAATGTCTTATCGGATTTAAGGGCCTTCATGATATTGGGATTTGTCTTCATAGAGGTCCCAGGTGCCACACCGAAAAGTCCTGTCTCAGGATTTATCGCATAAAGCCTTCCATCCTCCCCAACCTTCAGCCATGCAATATCATCCCCCAATGTCCAGACCCTGTATCCTGGTATTTGTGACTCAAGCATTGCAAGGTTTGTTTTACCGCATGCAGAGGGCATGGCAATTGTCGCATAAAAGACATTTCCCTCTGGATCCTCAATACCAATAATGGCCATATGCTCTGCAAGCCACCCTTCTTTAAACCCCATCCATGAGGCAATCCTTAAGGAAAAGCACTTCTTTCCAAGCAGGGCATTTCCACCGTATCCAGAGCCTATACTCCATACAAGATTTTCCTCTGGAAAATGCATAATGAATCGTCTCTCAGGATCAAGATCACCGATGGAATGGATACCCCTGAAAAAATCATTGGAATTTCTTATTCTTTCGAGAACCTCCCTCCCCATCCTTGCCATAATTCTCATATTCACTGCCACATAAGAGCTATCAGTAATCTGCACGCATGGCTTTAAAAGGGGAGAAAAGGGATTTCCCATCATATAGGGGAGCACATACATGGTCCTTCCCTTCATGCAACCCTTTGTGAGATTAAAAAGGAGCCTTTTTGCATCCTCGGGTCTCATCCAGTTATTATTGGGACCGGAGGTATCCTTATCAGAATGGCACACAAATGTAAGATTCTCGGTTCTTGCCACATCCATTGGATGGCTCCTGTGGAGGTAGGAGTGTGGCCAGAGGCGGTGATTGAGTTCATAAAAGACAGGTCTTCCGTTTATCTTTTCCTCGTGGATACCTATTTCTACAAGCCTCCTTGCCTCATCCTCTGAGCCATCACACCAGTAGATTTTCTCAGGCTGCATGATTTTAGCTTGCTCTTCAACCCATTTTTCAATTGGTGTTACCATATGCCCAAACCTCAAAAATTGCAGATTTACATTGGAATTTGGTTTTAATACTGCTAAAGTTTTAGATTATACCATAATTAAAAATTAATCTGTATCCCATTTTTAATAATAAAAAATAAATTTCCCGATATTTTAACTTAATTTTTTTAGAAAAGTAAAGAGGAATCCCTATAAATTTGAAAAATACCTCAATATCCGGGAAACTCCTCAGTGATAATAAGCTTTTCGCTGATCCCCATCCTTTTCAGCAAACCCTTCATTGCAACAATCATGGCAGGTGGTCCAACGACATAAAAGATGCATCCCATCAGCTCAGGCTCATACCTCTTTATCATCTCCTCATCTATAAACCCCCTCTCCCCTTCCCATCTTAGAGATGAATGCTCCATATCTGCCATCGTTGGAATAATCCTGTAAAAAGGATTATTCTTCCCCAGTAAAAGCAACTCCTCAAGGAATGCAGAGTCCTCAGGTCTTCTGTTTGAATAAAAAATCGATATCCTCCTTGAGATCCCATCCCTTGTTGCCTGGAGTACAATTGAACGAACAGGGGTAATACCTATACCTCCGACGAGAAAAATAGCGGGTCTTCTGTCTTTTTGATCAAGAATGAAGGAGCCATTTGGACCCTTTATTTTAACCTTACCCCCTTCAGGCATGGAGTTCAGTGTTTTTTTAAAAACACTTTTTGTCATCCTTGTGGAGATCATAAGGTCATCTTCAAAGGGTGCACTTGCAATGGAAAATACCCTGAAATTGCCCTTTGGATCATCTTCAGGGGGATCTAAAAGATGAACTGTTATAAACTGACCGGGTATAAATGAAAAACCCTCCGGCTTTTCAAAGTAAAATGCCATCGTTTCATAGGCAATTTCTTCTTTTTTTAATAGCCTGACAGTGTATTCTTTCAAACCTTATCCCCATTAGTCATTCTATATATCCGCGATTTCGAGATTCAATCGCTCCTTCCTGAAAATCTATTCAAGGATCATATAAAGGGCGATAAGAATGAGGAAAAAGCCAAATATCTTTCTCAATAGTACTGCAGGAAATTGCTGGGCGAGATAACCACCCAGAAAGCCCCCCAAGAAAAAACCCAGTGCCACAAAGGCAGCAATTTTAAGATCAATATGACCTGCCTTATAGTATTCAAGAAATGCAAGCAATCCTATCGGTGGCAGCAGAATCGCAACGGATGTTCCCTGTGCCTGGTGCTGGGATAGCTTAAAAATATATACAAGTGCAGGGATTATTATTATCGCACCTCCAATGCCGAGAAGGCCGCTTACTGTTCCGCTAATAATACCAAGGAGAAAAAGATAAAAAAATGACATAGGGATGACCTCCAGGAAAATGTTTATCCATTAAATAAATGGGCAAATCCGACATTTGAAGAGGTGTATGCCTTATAACCGAAGATCCAAACTGGCGGAGAGGGTGGGATTCGAACCCACGAGGCGCTGTTAACGCCTACACGCTCTCCAGGCGTGCTCCTTCGTCCTCTCGGACACCTCTCCGGGTAAAACTAAATGTCAACCTGTAAACAAGGATCCTCTTGCCATCATCCTCAGATGGCGGATCGTATACCCTTTTTATTTTTATCATTGTTACGAATTATTAAACTTTCTAATGATCAATCCCTTTATCCCTTTTTAAAAGCCATCTTACGTACTCCCTCACCCCGTCTTCAAGGGTTGTGAGATCGTTCTTATATCCAGATCTCCTTAACTTGGAGATATCTGCCTCGGTGTGATACTGATATTTTTCCTGCAGACCCTCTGGCATCTCTATGTATTCGATGCACGGCTCCCTTCCCATTGCATGGAACACAGCCCCTGCAAGGTCATTCCATGTGCGGGAGATCCCTGTTCCGATATTGAAGATGCCATTTAATTCAGGATGTTCAAGAAAGAATATACTCATTCCCACTGCATCCTTGATATATATAAAATCACGCCGCTGTTCCCCGTCTCCGTATCCGCTGTTATAGGACTTGAATAGCCTCACCTTCCCTTCCTTTCTTATCTGCTCGTATGCCTTAAGGACCATACTTCTCATCTCACCTTTATGAAACTCATTAGGACCAAATACATTAAAATACTTTAACCCAACAATGTGATTGAGCAACCCTTTTCTTAATGCCCACATATCAAAGAGGTGTTTTGAAAAGCCATATGCATTAAGCGGTCGCAAACAGTGTAATTTATTATGGTCATCAGAAAATCCAGCAGATCCATCACCGTATGTTGCTGCACTAGATGCATAGATAAACCGTACTTTCTTTTCTACAGCCCATTCCGCAAGTCTCTTTGTATATTCATAGTTGTTTTTTAGAAGATACTCTACATCACTTTCTGTTGTTGAGCTTCGAGCGCCAAGGTGAAAGATAACAGAGATCTTTCCATCCATTGAACCAGAAAGAAGCTCCTTAATGAACACATCTTTCTGGATGTAGTCCTCAAAGGAAAGCCCCACCAGATTTTTCCATTTATCTGTAGATGCGATATTGTCCACGATCAGAATATTTTCCTTACCAAGCTCATTTAATCTTTTTACAAGATTGCTCCCTATGAATCCTGCTCCTCCTGTTACAACTATCGTCCTTCCCATGTCATCGCTCCTTACCCTTTAAAAATTTATCACACCATCGATCTGTCAGACTCCAAAATCTTTAACCTGGCGGAGGGGGTGGGATTCGAACCCACGGTCGCGTAAAGCGACAGTCGATTTCGAGTCGACCCCGTTATGGCCACTTCGGTACCCCTCCGGCAATCATAGATTATCCCCTTCTCCTTTCCCTGAAGAAATCCCTGAGGAGCATCAAACATTCATCCTCTATTATACCGCCCTTTACCTCTATATGATGATTAAGTCTTTTATCACTGAGGATGCTGTAAAGCGATTCAACGCCACCCATCTTTGGATCCCTCGCACCATAATAAAGCCTTGCGATCCTTGCATGCATAAGTGCTGATGCACACATTATGCAGGGCTCAATGGTAACAAAAAGCTCCATCCCGTTAAGCCTGTAATTGCCCCTGACCTTTCCGGCTTCCCTTATTGCCAGTATCTCTGCATGTGCTGTTGGATCATTCATTGAGATCGGTTGATTGTGTGCACGTGCAACCACTATATCACCATCTGTTATAATAGCACCAACAGGAACCTCCCCCTTGCAAAATGCCTTTTTTGCTTCATCCAGTGCCATCCTCATAAAGTATTTCTCCTTCTCCATATGTTGCAAATATTCCACAGATCTTCCTCTCTTTGGGAAATTATTCTAACATAAAGGGGAGCCCGGGTCTATTTTATGAAATCGGATGATCATTCATCACAGAGATAATTTATTGCCGAAAAATGGTATAATTTCAAAAGATGCATATGGATAAAAGAAAACTGATTATCGTTGGTATATTCGGACTCCTTGTCATCTTCTCTATCTTTGCATTCAGCATCAACTCATACAGGTCTCCCTCCTTTATCACAGAAAAGGTTCAGAGGGGCGATGTTTCATACAGGATCTCTGCCACAGGAACCCTCAGTGCACTTATTACGGTCCAGGTGGGAACACAGGTTTCAGGGACAATAAAAGAAATCTATGTTGACTTCAATTCCAGGGTCAAAAAAGGGCAGATCCTTGCACTCATCGATCCTGATGCCTTTGTTGCCCAGCTTAATCAGGCAGAGGCAAATCTGGAGAATGCAAGGGCAAATCTTAAAAGGGCGGAAGGGAGTCTTCTCTACTCAAAGGCTCTCCTTGAGAAATCAGAAGCCCAGCTTAAAGAGGCAGAGGCAAATTTTAAAAGAATGTCAGAGCTCTTCAGGGAAGGGATTATCTCAATGAGTCAGTTTGACAGTGCAAAGGCATCCTATGAGGTTGCCATAGCACAGAGAAACGCACAGCAGGCACAGTTCGATGCTGACAATCAATCGTTGAAAGCAGCGATTGCCCAGGTGAGACAGTGGGAACAGGCTGTAAATCTTGCAAGGGTCAATCTTGAGAGGACAAGGATAAGATCACCCATAGACGGTATCGTTATCTCAAGAAATGTTGACGCAGGGCAAACAGTTGCAGCAACACTACAATCCCCTACACTATTTGTTATTGCAAATGATCTCAAAAAGATGAGGCTTATCGCCAATGTTTCTGAGGCAGATATAGGTATTGTTAGGACAGGACAAACTGCTATATTTACTGTTGATGCCTACCCCGAGAAAACTTTTAAGGGTTCTGTTGATGAAATCCGCCTTTCACCGAATGTTGTCCAGAATGTAGTGACCTATGAAGTCTTAATCAATGTAAACAATGATGAACTTCTCTTAAAACCCGGGATGACAGCAACAGTATATATATATGCGATCAAGAAGGAGAATGTATTGAGGATCCCGAATACAGCGCTGATATTCAGGCCAAGGGAGATGAAAGAAAATCCTCAAACCCCGGAAGGAACAGTAGTATGGATCCTGAAAAATGGTAAAACACCTGTACCTGTTCCCATAAAAACAGGTATATCTGACGATATGTATACCGAGGTTATTTCAGGTGATATCAGAGAAGGAGATGATATTATTGTTGCAGAAGGCAAAAAGCCAAAGGATAAAAATCAAGGCTCCAGACCAAGGATAAGGTTTATCTTCTGATATTATGGCACTCATTGAACTCTCAAACATAAAGAGGGTTTACAGATTAGATGGTGTGGATATATTCGCATTAAGGGGTATATCACTAAAAGTTGAAAAGGGTGCATTCATATCCATAATGGGCCCTTCAGGCTCTGGAAAAACAACACTGATGAATATCATTGGATGCCTTGACAGACCAACAGAGGGAAAATACTTCCTCGATGGAATAGATATACTTTCCCTCAACGATGATGAACTTTCAAGGATTAGAAACAAGAAGATAGGTTTTGTCTTTCAAAATTTCAATCTTCTACCGAGATCCACAGTATTAGAGAACATTGAACTTCCTTTACATTACAGCAGAATCAATCAGGCTGAAAAAAGACTGAGATGTGAGCAGATAGTGGAGAAGATAAAATTGCAGGATTTAATAAGGAGGTATCCAAACCAGCTCTCCGGTGGTCAGCAGCAGAAGGTTGCAATCGCAAGGGCTCTTGTAAATAAACCAGACATAATACTTGCTGATGAACCAACAGGAAATCTTGATACAAGATCGGGCATGGAAATAATGGAATTAATCTCAAATCTTAATAAGGAAGGTATAACAGTTCTCCTTGTAACACATGAAAGGGAGATTGCATCTTATGCAAAGGAAATGATCCATTTCAGGGATGGAACTATAGTCGGGATTGACTCATGAGCATTTCAATCTATTTCAAGAGTTCCTATCAGAGCATCCTCAGATCAAGACTGAGATCGGCGCTTACAACCCTCGGTATAGTAATTGGTGTTGCCTCAGTAATAATAATGGTCTCACTTGGAAATGGTGCAAAAAGGATGGTTGAGGAACAGATTGCAAGTCTTGGAACAAATGTTCTTATGATCTTTGCAGAAGCAACAACACAGGGGGGTGTGAGAACTGGACTTGGAAGTGTTGTAACTATGGTTCCTGAAGATTCCTATGCATTGAAATCCCTTCATTCCGTCAACTATACCACACCCCTTGTCAGAACTGTACAGCAGGTTGTCAATGGCTCACTTAACTGGCGAACCGCTATTGTAGGGGCAAATGATGAGTATTTTCTCATAAGGGACTGGTCTATAGAAAATGGGCATCTCTTTAATTCACAACATGTCACCTCAGCAGCAAAGGTATGTGTTATCGGAAAAACTGTTGCTGAGAAACTGTTTCCCTTTCAGAACCCTATTGGTAGTATAATCAGAATAAAGGGAATACCATTCAAAGTCCTTGGATTGCTTCAGAGAAAAGGATACTCAGCAATAGGAACAGATCAGGATGATACAATTGTAATTCCATACACAACCGCACAGAAGCTTCTTACTGGAAGTACAAGTATTCCTCTGATACTCGTTTCTGCATCATCACCTTCGGAAATAGATTCCGCTAAAGAAGAAATAACCAAACTCCTCCGTCAGAGACACAGGATTTCTCCTTTAGCTGACAATGATTTCACAATTAGAACACAGGCAGAGTTTGCATCAACAGCAGAAAGAACAACAAAAATAATGATGATACTTCTTGGAAGTGTCGCATCGGTATCACTGATTGTTGGCGGAATAGGCATAATGAACATAATGCTTGTTTCTGTTACGGAGAGGACAAGGGAGATAGGTTTAAGGAGGGCAGTTGGTGCAACAAGAAGGGATATACTTCTTCAGTTTCTCATCGAATCATCAGTCCTCAGCATTATGGGTGGGATCGTGGGTCTACTTATTGGTATAGGAATATCTTCTCTTGTGCCCTTCTTCATCGAGTGGCCATCCGAAACACCGCTGTGGTCTATTCTCATCGCCTTCTCATTTTCTGCAATTGTGGGAATAAGCTTCGGTCTATATCCTGCATGGAAGGCATCGATGCTAAATCCCATTGAGGCGTTAAGATACGAATAAACTAAAGAAGACCTTTTATAACCTGAAGGGGTCTCTCATAATCGGGATGATTTGTAATCTCAGGAACATATTCCGCATATCTCACAACCCCATCCCTGTCAATAACAAAAACAGACCTTGCAAGAAGCCTTAATTCTTTTATGAGAACGCCGTAAGCAATCCCGAAGGATGCATCCCTGTGGTCGGAGAAACACCTTACCCTTTCTATGCCTGCAACCGAACAGAATCTTTTCTGGGCAAAGGGAAGATCCATACTGATCGTAATAATTTCAACATCTAAGGGCAGTCTTGCTGCCTCCTCATTGAACCTCCTTGTCTGCTGATCACAAACCGGGGTATCCAGTGATGGAACAGCAGAAATAAGCCTTATCTTCCCCCTTGAATGATCCAATGTATAAGTTGAAAGATCATTCCCGAGTACCTGAAATTCTGGTGCCTTCATACCCGGCCTTATCTCAGAACCCACAAGTGTAAGAGGATTACCCTTAAATGTAACAACACCCTTTCTCTCCTGCATTGAAAAACCTCCTTTTTTCTCCAATTATACCATCTCCTCCCCGCAATTCTATACCTCACGAAATTTTCATTCCAACAATCCATTACTGCGGAAGCTCAACCTATTCCTTCAGGCCGTAAATGCCGCAATTAAACAAATGAACTCACCGAAATATTATTGATATATATTTTGACGTTTCGTGAAACGTTATAGGGCTAAACAGAGAGATACCTCCTCACAACATCCTCATTCGCCCATATACTATCCATACTCCCTTCATACTGGATAACACCCTTCTCCATGATATAGCCTCTGTCTGCAATCCTCCTTGAAAACTTTATGTTCTGATCGGCAAGAAGAATTGTTACGCCTTCCTCCTTTATTCTCAATATCACAGAAATGAGATTTTTCAAAACTATGGGTGCAAGCCCCTCGGATGGCTCATCCAAAAGTAAAAGATCAGGGTTCTGCATGAGTGCCCTTCCTATGGCAAGCATCCTCTTTTCACCTCCACTCAGGAGGGCACCCTTTCTTCCCGCCATCTCACTGAATATGGGGAAAAGTTCGCATACCTTTTCAACACTCCATCCGCCACCCCTTCCCTTATGAATCCTTCTGACAATCTCAAGATTCTCATAAACATTGAGCTCGGGGAAAATTCTGCTATCATCAGGAACATATGCAATTCCCATCTTCGCTATATCATAGGGCTTCATACCGCTGATCTCCAAACCCTTAAACCTTATACTCCCCTTAATTAATGGAACAAGAGCCATAATGCTCTTCAGTGTTGTTGTTTTTCCTGCTCCATTTCTCCCGAGCAAACACACAATCTCACCCTGATTTATATGAAATGAGACATTATAGAGTATGTGACTCTGCCCATAGAAGGCATCTAAATTTTTTACCTGAAGAAGCATACAATCCCTTTAAAAGATCTCTTCTCCGAGATATACATCTATCACATTTCTGTCCTTCCTTATCTCATCGGGTTTTCCATCGGCGATAATCCTTCCTTTATCCATAACGATTATCCTTTCTGAAAGGTAAAAAACCACATCCATATCATGTTCAACAATAACAAATGTTATCTTTTTTTCATTGGATAGTTTTTTTATATTCTCAAGAATCTTCTCCCTTTCCACCGGATTCATTCCTGCCGTTGGCTCATCAAGGAAGAGCAAACGTGGTCCTGCTGCAATCGCTATGGCTATTTCGAGGAGTCTCTGATCACCATGTGAGAGATTTCCTGCAACAATCTCCCTTTTTTCAAGAAGACCTGTTACTTCAAGAATCTCCTCTACCCCTTTATTGATGTCCTTCATACTATCAATATGAGCTAACATATTCATTCCCATTTTATTTATTGAAATCAATGGAATCTTTATATTCTCTGATACAGTCAATTTTGGAAATATATTTGTAATCTGAAATGAACGAGATATTCCTTTAATAATTCTTTTATGTGTTGGAATATCTGTTATATCCTCACCCATAAAATATATTCTTCCGGAATCCGCAGGAATAATTCCCGTTAGAACATTTATCAATGTTGTCTTTCCAGCACCGTTTGGTCCAATAATCGCTGTTAAAAGATCCTCTTCAATTATAAGATCAATATTATCAACAGCAGAAACGGCGCCAAAATATTTCTTCAGTTTCTCAGTTCTCAGTATCTCACTCATTTACCGACCTTTTCCTTAAGTAAGCCTTTAATTCGGGGAAAATAATATCATTTATAAAACTCATAATTCCTCCACGGAAAGCCATAACAAGTAAAACTATAATTGATCCAAATATAATGAGCCAGTGTTCTGTAAATCTTACAATGATATCCTTTATTGAAAAGAAAAGTATGGCTCCAACAACAGGACCGAAAAAACTATTAATTCCTCCAAGAAGCGTTACAAGCACAGGTTCCGCAGAATAACTCCAGTGGGCAATTACCGGGGTAACGGTGTTCTCAAGCGGTGGAAGCATTGCACCTGCAATACCTGCATAGATACCTGCAATCACGAAGGATATAAGCCTGTATCTCCTGAGTGACACTCCAGCAAATAACACCCTTGTTTCATTCTCTCTTATTCCTCTGATAATGAGTCCGAAAGGGGAGTTTATAATCCTGTAAAGCAAATATATCGATGCAATCGATATTGATACTACAAAATAGTAATAATTCTCCATTGGACTCATATCTATCCTCATCAGACCAGGTATTGAAATCGCCCCCCTCGGGATACCTACTAAGCCATCATCACCACCTGTCACATCCCTCCACTTCCATGCAATAGAATAGATCATCATCCCGAAGGATAGGGTCAGCATTGAAAAGTAAATCCTCGTATGTCTTACACATAAAAAACCTATAATCAGCGCAACAAAACCCGAAAATATAACCCCTCCAATAAATCCCAAAATAAGCGATGGGTATGCCAGAAGAATCTTTCCACAGGCATATGCGCCTGCCGCAAAAAAACCTGCCTGCCCAAATGATAGGAGCCCTGTGTATCCCAGAAGAAGGTTGAAACCAAGTGCAAATATGGAAAGTATGCATATATGCATGGCAAGGTATACAGTGTAAACACCACTTAATCGTGGAAGCATAAGAAGAAAGAGAATTATTATTGCTACAAAAATTTTCTCTCTGTTTTTATACAGTATATCTACAAGATTATTTACCAAATAGACCCTCCGGTTTAATAAGTAGAACTATTGACATAAGAACAAATATCATAAACAGTTCAAAAAATGGGAAAAGGAGGATTCCGTATGCATTAAGAATTCCAACAATCAACGATCCAACGAATGCACCCTTTAAACTTCCCAATCCACCGATTACTGTTATAACAAATGCCTGTATTATCATAGATGAGCCTATTCCAGGAGCAACAACACGAACAGGTATACTCAATGCACCACCAAGGGCGGCAAGCATAGATCCAGCAATAAACAAGGAAGAAAAGAGTAGCGGGATCCTTATACCCACCGCTGCAGCCATTTCCCTGTCCGAGGATGCAGCCCTTACCATCCTTCCCCACCATGTTTTATCAAGAAAAAGCCAAAGCAAACCAGCAACTCCTATCCCTGTTATAATGATAAAGATATTATAAATAGGAAATGGTCTATCAAATATGTTAATGCTCCCTTCAAGAAATTGAGGGAGAGGCGGTATCATTGCAACACCACCCCATATCATTTTCACACCATCATCCAGGATAAGAATAAATCCAAATGTTAATATAAGCTGATATGAAACATCGATTTCATAGATGCGTCTCAAAAAGAAGCGCTCCATTATATATCCAATAACAGCAACACACACAAGACTCAGTGCAATCGATATCCAGAAATTCATCCCCAGCGTTCCATAAAATGTGAAACAGAAGTAGGCACCAAGCATAAAAAGACTTCCATGGGCAAAATTAAGGATCCCTGCAACACCAAATATAAGTGTAAGTCCTGCTGATAGCACCCATAGATACATTGCATTGCTCAAACCTATTAATCCCTGGAAAACGAGCTTTTCGAACATTCTATTAATCCCGGATTTACTATGGATGGGGGCAGTTTTAACTGCCCCCATATCTATTTAGTTGTTGCGATTGGAGTGAATGGTGGATGACGATAGTAGTCTTTTGCCGGAATTACCTTCAGATCCCCAAGCACAGGGATAGGATAGTTAGGATCACTGACAACCCTTCCTCCCGGAACCGTATATACAGCCTGATGATCATCTTTTCTTATGTGTCTTAAGCCAGCGGGTGTCATGATATCCATCCCCTCAAGCGCAGCAATCAGCTTTGATGTTTCAAGTGTTCTTGCCTTTTCAACAGCCTTCTTTATCGCATAGATTGCAGAATAACTTGCCTCGGCAGAGTAGTTGGGGAACCTTCCCCATCTTTTCCTGAATTTCTCAACAAATGCTTTATTCTCCGGTGTAGGTGGATAATTGTGAATGTAGCGCGCTGTTGCCCAGAGTTTTCCCTGGAATCTGTTTGCAGCAACTTCCCTTGATATCCCTTCCAGGATGTCAACTGAGCCACCTGTTGCCTGCCACCATACCTTGATTTTATCAAAGACACCAAGAAGAAGTGCCTGCCTTAATAGCATAACGCCTTCACCCGCCCACGGCGTTGCAAATATTGCATCAGGTTTCTCTGCCATTACTGCTGATATGTGTGGTGAGAAATCCATGGTCCAGAAAGGCGCCCATGCAGCAGCAACAAATTCCACATCTGGCCTGTATTTTTTCAGCGTTTCCTTGAAAAGATTCCATGCAACAACACCAAATTCATAATCAGCATTTATCCCTGCCCATCTCTTTACTTCCGGAAAATCTTTGAAAATCATGGCAGCAAGGATGGAGTCCTGATATATGGGTGCTGACATTCGGAAGATCTGCTTTATACCCTTCTGCGCCACAAGCTCCTCCGTGAGCCTGTGTGTTGCTGCATGTGTGAAAAAGTGGATTCGATCCAGCTCTGTAAGTACAGGACCAACTGCCATTGCACTTCCGCTTGAGTCCACACCAAATAGAAAATGTGCGCCCCATTCATTGACAAGATACCTCACATTTTTCACAGCTGTTGCTGGTTTTAACTCCTCATCCATGAACTTCAACTCCAGCTTATTTTTGAGAATACCTCCCTTTGCATTTATCTCCTCAATAGCCAGCGTTGCACCCGCCATCATCTGCCATCCATAATCTGCATGAGCTCCTGATGTTGCACCCTGACCACCGATCTTAATCGGCCCCTTTATCCTGAGCTGCCCGAATGAATGTGTGTTTGCTCCCAGTATACTTCCGAATGTAATACCTGTTAACATTGAATATTTAAGAAAATCCCTCCTTGTAATCATTTTTAACCTCCTTAATTGATTCTTTTCGATTGCAAGCCAGTTGATATTAAATTTTTTAAATTTTATCAAAAACTCTCCTAATTTACAAAAATATTCTCATCATTGAGCAGTCTCAATATGCACCTTCTCCCATAAGAACGACCTTTACAGTTTTTATAATAATCACTATATCAAGCCATAGAGACCAGTTGAGGGCATAGATGGAATCAAGATAAACCCTTCGGGAATAATCTGTTTCATTCCTCCCCGAAACCTGCCACAGCCCGGTTATCCCTGGACGAACTTCATAGTAGAAATCCGAAAACTCCCTGTAATATTTCTCAATCTCCTCTTCAGATACAGGCCTTGGACCAACAAGGCTCATCTCTCCTTTCAATACATTAAATATCTGCGGGAGCTCATCCAGTGATGTCTTCCTTAAAAAATTTCCGATTCTCGTAACCCTGGGATCTTTTATTTTAAGTTTCCTGAATACCTCCCATTCAGTCTTTGCCTCAGGATTCCCCATTAAATAACCTTCCAGAATTTCATCAGAGTTCATATACATCGTTCTGAATTTGTATATCATAATTTTTTTTCCATCCTTTCCAATCCTTTCTTGCTTGAATATCGCAGGCCCCTTTGAATCAAGTTTTATCAGAAGATAAATGATAAGCATAATCGGAGTGATTAATGGCAGAAGCAACAGAGATATAAAAATATCGAAAAGTCTTTTGGTAATAACATTGAAAGGCTCCATTAAGTTGTTTTTTATAGATAGAACAAGTGTGTCCGAGTAGAGGGTTGAAAATAGATAGCTGTAATAATTAAACAGTGATGAAGTATCAGAAAGAATAAATATATTTTTAGCAGTCTTCCTTATCCTTGTAACAAAATCAATATGCTTTGAATACCTTTCCGAGATTATCACAGAGTTAATCCTCATATTTTTCAGTATGCTCTCAATGTTATCATCCTTAAAAACCCTTAAATCTTCTCTTTCTAATCTTATGATCTCTTCCGGATATGTGTTATCCCAGAACCCGGCAATGTGATAACTTGTGTATCTGTCATTCTGAATTATATTTGAGATGGAAATCGTGTTATCCGTTATACCAATAATAAAAATCTCCCTTACTCCAATCCCCACCCTATTTAATAGAACCTTTATATGGTATCTCATCACACTGTGAAGCAAAAGGTATATTGAAAATGAAATAATCAGATGAAGCCTTGATATCCTATCAGAGAATTTTATAAAGCTTATAACAGAGAAAATCAGAATAACAGATAGGGCAAATGACTTCAGAATACAGGCGAGGTCATCCCAGTAATCCCTCCTTTTCGTATACAGGCCATTGTAAAGAAAAGTTAGAATAATTATGATAGGTATCCATATTTGAAGGATCAGGAATCTCATGGATATATTGAATTCAGGCAAATTAAAATACCCATCTAAAAACTCCCTTACATAATAACCGATAAAGAGTGATACATAGTAAAGAAACAGGTCAACAAGGATCAGCGATAATATATAAAGCACATTCATAATCCCTTTGTCTTCTTTTCCACAAACTCTTTAAATTCCCTTTTAAATCTTTCCCTGGAGAATCTTTCAGCATTTTTTCTGATCTCAAATGGATCCATTTTATCCACAAGCCTCTCAAAATCTCTGACTGCCCCGATTAAAGATTCAGGTGTCTGTTCATCAAAAAATAGTCCTGTCTTCCCTTCCACGACACTCTCTATGATTCCACCCTTTCCATAAGCAATAACAGGTGTTCCGCAGGCCATTGCCTCCACAGGAGCAATGCCGAAATCTTCCTCCGCTGCAAATACAAATGCCCTTGCCCTTTCCATATAGCTTCTCAGTACACTGAATGGTTGAAAGCCAAGTATCTCTATGTTGCTGCGAGCCCTTGATTTTATCCTTTTAAGGGTTGTCCCTTCTCCAATAATAACAAGTCTTCTTTCCGGAATCCTGTTAAATGCCTCAACAATTATATCAATCCTCTTATATGGCACCATTCTTGAGACGGTTAGATAAAAATCCTCTTTTTTTGTGTAGAGTTCAAAACAATCTACATCAACAGGGGGATAGATGACCACTGCTTCCCTCCCATAATGTTTGTTTATCCTTTTTTCCGTATACTTTGAATTTGCTATAAAATAATCCACCCTGTTAACCGTTGCCTGATCCCATATCCTGATATAATGAAGAATAATTTTTGCAATCACACCTCTCAAACCCCTTTTCAATCCACTTTCCCTCATGTATACATGGTATAGATCCCATCCATATCTAATTGGTGTATGACAGTAACATATATGTATCTGATCTGTTTTTCTCAATACACCCTTTGCTACAGCATGGGATGAAGAGATGATCAGATCATATGAAGAAAGGTCGAACTCCTCAATAGCGAGTGGAAAGAAAACAAGGTAGTTTCTATATATTTTCCCAGCCATCGGCATCTTCTGAATGAAAGAATTAATAATCTTGGCTCTTTCAAAAATCGTTCCTTTTAACCTTTCTTTATCACTGAGAAGCGTATATATGGGGGAGGGATAAATCTCATATATCGCCTCAAGGACTTTTTCTGCTCCTCCTAAATTTACAAGCCAGTCATGGATAAGCGCGATTTTCATAAGTTACATAATTTATATTTTTAGATTCATGATTCTAAGGAGAAACTTATTTTTGATAACATATCACATGTATCGATTTTTATCCATACTGTTTCTGGCACATCAAGTATCATCAGGCCTGTTGCAACATTATCTCTGCTGCCCTCATCCGAGTCTGGCTCAATGGTCTTATCCACCACTCCGCCATAATCTTGCACTGGTTTTAATGCAATTGTCTCCCCTAATGTTCTCGGGTTCCCTTTAAATTTTTAGTTTCTCTGGTAAATTTATTTGATATAATTTTTTAATGTGAAAAATTTATTGTTTTACTTCCTTATGGCATTATTCCCCATAGCCCTTATTCCTGAGCATGGGGAACCTTTGAAATCACAGAAATCTACAATCCCATTAGAACAGGGTGTTTTCCTTGTTGCATCCCCTTATTTAAAAGATCCATATTTTTATCATTCTGTTGTCCTTCTTATAAAATATGGAGACGATGGTGCATTTGGTCTGATAGTGAATCGCCCTACTGATCTCTCTCTTGAAAGTGTTTTACCGGAGAGAGAAGAAGTAAAATCCTTAAAACTGAAACTCTTCTTTGGAGGACCTGTTGGGAGAAACTATATCCTCTTTCTGCTTCATTCAAGAAAACAGATCAACACAACACAGAGGGTATTTGATGATGTTTATTTCACAGGATCTTTGGATACAGTGATCCATGCATTTAAAAATAATGAAATCGATTATGAAGGATTAAGGGCTTACTTCGGATACGGAGGCTGGGCACCGGGTCAGCTTGAAATTGAGATAGCCCGTGGAGGCTGGATCATTAAGAAAGCAGAAAGTGATATTATATTCAATAAAAATCCCTCAGATATCTGGCCCTCCCTTATTAAGGAGTTTCAAGAGTTAGAGGCGCGCCCAGGAGGATTTGAACCTCCGACCTGGGGATTCGTAGTTTCATCAAGATAAAAATCCAGAGGGACTGATAACGGTCTGGTCTCCCAGTTTTTCCTTTAAAATCAACATCTTAGATAGCTTTGCACTAATTCCATCCATTCCATTGATTCCATCCATTTTGCAATTTTATGGCACAAATCTGCCAGAGTAAAGGGTTCATTATCTTCTTAGTCTGGGATGATGAGTTCCTATCCTTCGCTGTCATCATCTTCTGGGCTGCGCGGCGAGGCGGTATCAGGTGTAACTGGCTTAAACATAGTTGTTGCTTCCTTCAAAATCCCTGCTCACATGGATACAATAACAGCCTCATTCTTGTTCATCCAAACTCCACCCTTAATGACTGTGCTATGGATGATACAAATCCTATCGAAAGGAATAGGCAAAAAGCAAGGCCCGATTCCAGTTGCATTGCCGCAGGAATTTTTTTATTAAATCGTTACAATAAAATCTTGACTCTGGAGTATAGTACAGGCTCTAAAATTTAAAGCAGGAAAGAAATATGAAAGGATTCACAATTGGAAAGGTTGCAAAGTTAGCAAGTGTTAGTGTTGATACCATTCGTTTTTATGAACGCATAGGGCTTCTTCCTCCACCTGAGAGGAAGAGTTTAGTCTGGGGGCATGGTTACAGGATATATCAGGAAAAGGTGATAAAGCGGTTGCTCTTTATTAAAGAGGCAAAGAACCTCGGATTTTCTCTAAAGGAGATACATGAACTCTTATAGCTGAGGGTTGATAGAAATGCAGACTGCGAAATGATAAGGGGAAATACAGAAAGAAAACTTGCCGATGTTCAGGATAAAATTAGTAAATTGACGAGGATTAAAAAATCACTTCAGAGGCTGATTACGGCATGCAGGAAGAAAAAATCACTGGCCCATGTCCCATTCTCAATGCATTGGATAATGAGAGGAGGAAAGGATGAGTAACAAATTTGACCTTATCATTATAGGTGGTGGTGCGGCGGGCTTTGCTGCAGGGATTAAAGCGGACGAACTGGGAGCAAAGACCCTGATGGTAAACGCAGGGCTTCCAATAGGCGGAACATGTGTTAATGTCGGCTGTGTTCCCTCAAAAAGATTGCTACATATCGCAGAAATTCTTCAGCTTGCGAGGAGCAACAGTGCTAAGGGGATTGAGATTTCTCTTAATAATTTTGAATATTTAAAGGCAGTTCAGGATAAACTTGAACTTGTAGAAGTTCTTCGGAAGGAGAAATATGAGAAAGTTCTTGCAAATTTAAAGAATGTTAAATTTGTTCAAGGATTTGCTAAGTTTCTCTCAGATAAAGAGATCAAAGTTAATGACGAAAGCTACACTGCAGAAAAATTCATACTCTCTGTTGGTTCAAAGACAGCGATCCCTCCTGTTGAGGGCTTAAAAGAAACTGGTTTCATAACCCATATTGAGGCACTGAGTTTAAAGAAACAGCTGCGTGAATTACTGATTATAGGGGCAGGTCCCATGGGGCTTGAGTTCGGACAACTATTTTCGCGTTTTGGGACAAAGGTCACAATACTTGAATCTCAACCCACAATCTTCCAGCCAGGCGAGAGAGAAATAGTTGAGCGACTTCATAAGTTCCTTGAGATGGAGGGAATAATAATTGAGACAGATGCATGGGTGGTCAGTGCAAAGAAGGAATCAGGGAAAAAGGTTCTTAAATATCTAATTAATGGAAGAGAGAATTTCGTATCAGGTGATGAAATACTTTTGGCAGCGGGAAAAATCCCAAATACGGAAGGACTTGGACTCGAAAAGGCAGGAGTAGAGATTGATAATAGAAAGGCGATTATGGTTAATGAATACCTTCAGACATCAAATAAAAACATTTACGCAGCAGGTGACGCAATCAATAAGCCATTGCGGCTTGAGACAACAGCAGGTAAAGAGGGAAGCCTTGCGGCTGAGAATGCACTCAGCATTTCAAAGAAGTCAATCGATTATACCGCTGTGCCATATACAATCTTTACAGACCCTGAACTTGCGGGTGTGGGGTTAACAGAGGCGGAGTTAATGAAGCGCATTGGCAGATGTTCTTGCAGAACCCTTAAACTTTCCAGTGTGCCAAAGGCAATAATCAAGGGTAGGACTGAGGGAGCAGTTAAACTCGTAGTTCATCCGGAATCAAAGCAGATTCTTGGCGTCCATATCCTTGCTCCATACGCAGGAGAACTTATTTCTCAGGCGATGCTAATGGTCAAAAACAGGATGACCATTTACGATGTGGTTGAGACTCTGCCGATGTTTCCGACCTTCTCCGAAGCAATCAAACTCTGTGCACTTTCGTTTATTAAGGATGTATCGAAGCTCTCCTGCTGTGTGTAGGAGGCGGTTTATTTATGGATAAGACGAAAATAAGTAAAATAACTCTGTTTGTTGCAGTTTTTTCAGGGATAATTGCTTCCTCCTGCTGTATTGGTCCGGCCATACTTGCCCTTCTGGGCATCGCGGGTGCAGGCATATTTGCCGGATTTGAAAACATCCGTCCATTCTTTATTGCGATTACGCTAATTCTTCTCATTTCTGCATTCTATCTTACTTACAGGAAAAGGGAAATCAAATGCGAGGACGGAACATGCAGGATAGAGAGTGCAGGAAAGTGGAACAAGATTGTCTTATGGCTTGCCGCTTTTATAATTTTGCTGGCTATTCTATTTCCATATTCTAATTTCACAACCACAATCAATGCTCGGGTTCAACATGCAGGTGAGGTCAGGGAGGTTGTTATTCCTTTTGAGGGTATGACCTGCACCGGTTGTGAATCCAGCGTTGAAATGGCGATTAAGAAGGTTCCAGGAGTAATGGAAGTGAGGGCAGACCACTTAAGGGGTGAAGTATTTATAAGATTTGATAGCAAAAAAGCAAAAGTGGATGATTTTAAAAAGGCAATAAATGGGGCAGGTTATAAGACACCTTGAAGCTATCTGCAAAGGAGGGAAGAGGTTGCTCTTCTCAGTATTTTTGAGATTTGTAAAATAGATTCTTAAAAGGAGGTAATTAAAAATGAAAGTAACTAAAGAGTTAGTGTATTTAATGTGTATAATTTCATTTATGTTTACTGGTTATCTGGTAAATGCACAGATGAAAGGAATGAAGATGCCTGAGAGCCGAGTGGATAAGGTCTCCAAATATGACTACAAGACCACAATTAAATGATTAGAAAAAGCAGTTAAAGGTAAAGGATTTATGATTGTAAGCAAAATAGATCACCAGAAGATGATCTCAATGGTGGGAGTCAAGATGGATGGTTCTTATACCCTGGAGTTCGGAAAGCCAGATATGATGAAAGAAATGCTCCCAAAGAATCCTGCTATTGGTCTTGAGATGCCGCTTAAGATCTATGTCTTCGAATCAGGAGGAAAAACAACGGTATCCTATCATAAACCTACAGCTGCCTTTGGCGCTTACGGCATGGCTGAGATGGCAAAAATGATGGATGAGATGCTCGATGCGGTGACTAACGAAGCGACAGGGCACTGATAAACAATCCATCTACCATTATTGCCGATGAACCGACAGCCCACC
>CAZDGM010000008.1:0-102571 GCA_964505185.1 uncultured Thermodesulfobacteriota bacterium | reverse complement strand
TCAGTTGAATCAGAGGAAAGTCCGGCCTCCTCAGGGCAGGATGGTCGCTAACAGCGACCGGGGGAAACCCCGGGAAAGTGCCACAGAAAATAAACCGCCCGATGAAATAAAAAGATTCATCGGGTAAGGGTGAAAAGGTGAGGTAAGAGCTCACCAGCAGGGAAAGCGGTTTTCCTGGCTTGGCAAACCCCATCCGGAGCAAGACCAAATAGGAGAGCAACCTGTCAGCTGGGACAGGGGGAAGTGGCCCGCTTCCAAGCTCTCGGGTAGGTCGCATGAGGAAAGGGGAAACCCTTTCCCAAGATGAATGACCATCGCCTGAGGGAAACCTTCAGGCACAGAAGCCGGCTTACAGGTGATCTTCCGGCCTTTAAGGGAAAATTTTTTGAGGAGGGGGTATGCCATTCTATGAATTTGAAGGGAAAAAACCTGCTGTTCATGTTACCAGTTTTGTTCATCCGACAGCTGTTCTTATCGGAGGGGTAACAATTGGTGAAAATTGTTTTATAGCACCTGGTGCAGTAATAAGGGGTGACTGGGGGTATGTGGAGATATATGATGGGAGTAATATTCAGGATAATGTTATTATCCATAGCTTGCCGGACAAAAAGGCTATCCTTGGACCTTCATCCCATATTGCCCATGGCGCCATCCTGCATGGTCCAATCCTGGGCGAGCATGTTCTTGTAGGAATGGGTGCTGTTATTATGGATGGTGCAGAAATAGGTGATGAGTGCATAATAGGAGCATTGTGTTTTGTTCCAAGCAATTTTAAGGCCCCAGCCCGAAAACTCCTTCTTGGAGTTCCTGCAAAGATTGCCGGTGATGCGAGTGAAGAGGCACGGGAATTTGCAAGGTGGGGAACAAAGCTCTATCAGACACTTCCTGAAAGATATGGGAAGTCAATGAAGGAATTAATGCCAGAGTCCTGCCTTTTCAAATAACGATTCTCTTAAAAATTTTTTCCTTGACAAACCTCCTAAGTCATACTTATAGTGGCAATAAGTGGTAATTCGTGGAATTTAGTGGTATAATTTTTCCCAATGTTTAAAGGTAGATTTGAATACACTATAGATGAAAAGGGGAGGATAATGATCCCTGTTCGATTCAGGGAGATCATTGAGGAGGAACATGGTGGCAGGGTTGTGATAACCAACTTTGACAAATGCCTTGTCCTTTATCCGCTCAAGGAGTGGAACGCCCTTGAAAAAAAATTATCCTCACTTCCTTCAATGAAAAAATCGATAACAGTTTTTTTAAGGTTTGTAGTCTCTTCTGCTACAGAATGTCAGATGGATAAACAGGGAAGGATTCTCATTCCCCAGGCATTGAGGGAATTTGCAGGACTTCAAAAGGATATCGTGATCGTTGGTGCAATAAACAAACTGGAGATATGGTCAAAGGCGGTATGGATGGATGAATTCAGAAGGGCTATGCAGGAGTTTGATTCGATAAGGGAGGATCTTTCAAATCTCGGTATATGAGCTATGAATGCTCTTCAGGCATAAACCTGTTCTTTTAGACGAAGTGATTGAATTTATGCGCCCTTATGAAGGAGGAATTTTTGTTGATGCAACAGTGGGACTCGGAGGGCATGCTGTAAAAATTGCTGAATCAATGAAAGGAAAGGGGTTGCTCATAGGGATCGATCTGGATGAGAAATCATTGGACCTTGCGGCGGAGCAACTGAAGGAATATGGGAAGATGGTCATTCTAAGGAAGGGAAATTTCAGAGATATCAAAGGCATTATTGAAGGTGAAGGTATTACCGAGGTGGATGGGGTCCTTTTTGATCTTGGATTATCAAGCTATCAAATTGACGATCCCGAAAGGGGGTTCAGCTTCTCAAGGCAAGGACCACTGGATATGAGATTTAACATGGAGGGAAGCATAACGGCTTTCAATATCGTAAACACGTATCCAGAAAAAAGGATAAGGGAGATTATAAAAACCTATGGGGAGGAGAAGAGGGCAGCTGCCATTGCAAAGGCAATTGTTAGGGGAAGGGCCGCTGCTCCGATAAGAACAACAACAGAACTTTCAGAAATCATCAGATCTGCTGTCAGAAGAAGTGGAAGGATTCATCCTGCAACAAAGACATTTCAGGCATTGAGGATATTTGTAAATGACGAACTTAATAACCTAACGAAGGGGATTGAGGGTGCTGTATCAATTCTGAGAGGTGGCGGAAGAATATGTGTTATATCGTTCCATTCACTCGAAGATAGAATAGTTAAAAATTTGTTTAAAAAGAAGGCATCAGAAGGGGTTCTCAAAATTATAACAAAAAAACCTATCACCCCATCAGAAACTGAACTTGCTGAAAATCCAAGATCAAGAAGTGCAAAGTTAAGAGTTGCTGAAAAAATAGAAAGGAGTAAAACATGGCAAGGGTAATTTCCTCAAGGGTCACATATACAGCAACATCAGGAAAGGGTTCTTTGTTAACAATTTCTCCACTCCATATCAGATTATCACTATGGGTGATCTTCTTTACCATTATACTTGGGATGACATTTTTACATGTATGGATAAGAACACAGGCAATTGAAGTGGGATATAAGATCTCCAGGGTAGCAGAGGAACAGATGGCCATAATCCAGAGGAACAGGGAGTTAAAAATAGAGGTTGCAACACTGAAGTCCCCTGCGAGAATTGAGCATATTGCAACAAAATATCTTGGATTGACTATCCCGAGGAGGGAGGAAGTGATTGTTATAAAATGATTGGCAATGAGAAAAGTTTATTGAAAAGAAGGGTAAGGATCATCTTCTTTCTTTTTACACTTCTTCCATGCATCACAATCTTCAGAGCATACAAACTGCAGTTTGTTGAGAGAAGTAAGCTAACAAAGCTCGCAGAGAAACAACATTTAACAAAAATAACGATAACATCAAGAAGGGGAGTGATATATGATCGCGAGATGAATGAGCTTGCGATAAGTATTAATGTGGACAGCATCTACGCACAGCCATTAAAAATTAATAATCCCGAATTTATAGCTGAGAAAATTTCTTCCGTAACAGGAATGGACTTTAAAGAGATCCTTGAAAAGCTTAAAAGCAAAAAGAAGTTTGTATGGATAAAGAGGAGAATTCCGCTTTCCGAAGAGGCAAAAGCTGAGCTTTTAAAATATGAAGGTATTGGAATAATTAACGAGTCAAAAAGATATTATCCAAATAAGGAGCTCGCAGGCCAAGTTATCGGCTTTGAAGGAACTGACTCACAGGGACTTGCAGGAGTGGAGTATTACTATGATCAGTTTATTTCTGGAAAACCAATTACACTCCTTGTTGAGCGTGATGCAACAGGTGCACCAATATTTACCCGCGGTATTGGAGATAAGGTTCATTCTGAGGGTTACAGTGTTGTTCTTACTATCAGTCGTGCCATGCAACATATTGTTGAAAGGGAGTTGAGAAATGCTGTAGAGATGACAGGAGCAAAAAGAGGTATGGCGATGGTGATGAAACCAAAAACAGGTGAGATTATTGCCATTGCCAACTACCCGTTCTTTGATCCCAATGTTTCTGAAAGGTATAGTCCCGAGCAGTGGAAAAACAGAGTGGTGTCCGATTCTTTTGAGCCAGGATCAACATTCAAGGTATTTCTCATTGCTGCGGCTCTCAATGAGGGAGTTGTAAAACCGACTGACAGGATCTACTGTGAGAATGGTTCTTTCAGAGTTGCAAATGCAATCATACGCGATGTTCATCCTTATGGATGGTTGACCGTTGAGGAGGTGATAAAATATTCGAGCAATATAGGCGCAGCAAAGATAGGTGAGAAGCTCAGAGGTAATAGATTCTACAGTTATATAAGAAAATTTGGATTTGGTGAGAAAACGGGTATCGATCTTCCGGGGGAGGCCTCAGGGATAGTTCCTGATCCCGAGAGCTTTAGAAAGGTTACCCTTTCAACGGTATCATTCGGGCAGGGTATCTCTGTAACAGCTATACAGCTGATAAATGCTTTATGTGCAATTGCAAATGGTGGAAAGTTGATGAAACCCTTTATTGTAAAGAAGATCATTGATCGCGATGGTAAGGTAATAAAAGAATTCCAGCCACAGGTCATAAGGGAGGTTATTTCGGAGGAGGTATCAAAGAAAATTAAGAATATACTGAGTAGTGCAGTAGAAGAAGGGGGAACCGGTGAAAAGGCTGCCCTTACAGGATACAAGGTCGCAGGGAAAACGGGAACAGCACAGAAGGTTGAATTTCGAAAGAAGGGGTATTCCCCTGACAAAAGGATATCCTCGTTTATGGGATTTGTTCCTGTAGATAATCCAGAGCTGGCAATCCTTGTCATTATAGATGAACCAAGGGGTGTGAAGTATGGTGGGATTGTTGCTGCTCCTGTTTTTAAATCCATTGCATATCAATGCTTGAGCACGATGAACCTTCCTCCGAAGGAGAGCACGGTTAGATTTCAAAAGCTGGACCGGATGGATCAGAGGGATAGAGAACATGGTTTTAAGATAACAAATGGTGATCAGATCCTGATGCCAGATTTCACAGGTCTGAGTATAAAGGAAGTCCTTGAAATCGCAATGGAGACAGGAATAGATGTAAAAATCATTGGGAGCGGTGTTGCGGTGAGACAGTATCCACTTCCCGGAACCCCTTTGAGCAAAGAAAGAAGATGTGTGATAGAATTTTCACAGCCTTTTTGAGATATGAAGCATAAATAATGAAGATTTATAATTTACTCAAAGGGGTAAAGGTTCTCGGAATTTCCAATGGAAAGGATGTCGATATCCTGTCCCTCCATTACAGGTCATCTGAGGTAAAGCCAGGGTCCCTTTTCTTTGCCCTGAAAGGTTTAAATGCTGATGGTCATGACTATCTGGATGAAGCCTTTGAAATGGGGGCAGTGGCAGCTGTTGTGGAAAGGGGGATTATCCATAAGAAGGGGATGATTATAAGGGTTGAGGATACAAGAGAAGCGATGGGGAGGATAAGCGCATCATTTTATGGTAATCCATCAAAAAACCTTAAAATTATCGGTGTTACGGGGACAAATGGGAAGACGACAACAACATACCTTATAGAATCGATCCTCAAGGAAGCGGGTTTTAAGCCGGGTGTAATTGGGACTATAAATTTCAGACATGGAGACAGGATTATTAAATCGCTCCATACAACCCCTGAATCTGTTGATCTTCAGAGAATCTTAAAGGAGATGCGGGATTATGGCGTGACACACGTGATAATGGAGGTCTCATCTCACGGCATTTCATTAAAAAGGGTGGAAGGGTGTCATTTTGATATAGCATGTTTTACAAGTTTCTCCCAGGATCATTTAGATTTCCATGGAGATCTGGATGAGTACTTCAGGGCGAAAGCACTGCTCTTCACACATCTTCTTCCAGGAAGCGAAAAGAAAAAGAAATGGGCAATCCTCAATGCCGATGATAACAGAATAATTGAACTTGAAAGTGATATTAATAAGGCAGGTATATCCACAATTCCCTATGGGATTTCATCTCCTTCAGCAAAGGTGAGGGCGATGGATCCGGTCTTCTCCATGGAGGGGATTAGGGCCACGATATCAGGGCAAATGGGAGAGATCAGGGTAAACTCTCCGCTTGTGGGCTGGTTTAATCTTTCCAATATGCTCTGTGCATATTCGGTATCTGAGGCATTAGGAATCCCTCCTGATATAGCTGTGCGTGGACTTGAAAAGGTTAAATCCGTTCCAGGAAGGATGGAGATCATAAGGGGGAAGAACGGTGAGACGGTATTTGTTGATTATGCACATACGCCGGATGCACTACGGAATGCTTTAGAAACTATAAGGAGGTTCGTTAACGGCAGATTGATCCTGATCTTTGGATGTGGGGGGGAGAGGGATAGAACTAAAAGACCCATCATGGGGGAGATTGGGTCAAGGCTCGCTGATATCCTTATAATTACCTCCGATAATCCGAGGATGGAAGAGCCTATAAAAATAATTGAAGATATATTGGTGGGTGTAAGGAGGGGCCCTCTCAAGGAAATTGGGATTGAAGATATAAGGAAGGGTATGAAGGGTTATGTTGTGATAGAGGATAGGAAGAAGGCGATAAGGTATGGTGTTTCTCTCCTTAGAAGGGGGGACATACTTCTTATAGCGGGCAAGGGTCATGAGAATTATCAGATTATAGGAAGATCAACAATTCCCTTTGATGACAGGGTGGAGGCAAAGGGGGCATTGATAGAAAAAGAAAAGGGTGAACTATATGAGCAACCATCCCATGAGGATAGGTGATCTCCTTAAGGCCTGCAAGGGGAGGCTTATTTCGGGAAGTTCAGATCGTTGTTTTTATGGTGTATCCATCGATTCAAGAACAATACAGAAGGATTATATGTTTTTTGCCCTCAAAGGATCGGAAAGGGATGGTCACGAGTTTGTAATGGATGCAATCAACAAAGGGGCAGCAGGAGCTGTTGTAAGGATGGATTTTAAGGCGGATTTCAGTATGGAGCTTCTCGAGAATGCATGTATTGTCGCTGTTGATGATCCGCTTGTTGCACTGGGTGATTTTGCACGATGGTGGAGAATGAGGCACAGTGTTAAGATTGGCTCCATTACAGGTTCAGCGGGAAAAACAACAACAAAGGAAATTGTATCATCCATTCTTGAAAAAGAATTCAGTGTTATTAAAAGCAAAGGGAACTGGAATAATCTCATTGGACTTCCCCTTACACTTCTCGAGCTTGATGAAGTTCATGAAAGGTGTATCCTCGAGATGGGAACTAATGAGAGAGGTGAAATAAAGAGACTTATGGAGATAGCACTTCCTGATGTCAGTGTTATAACTAATATCAGAAAGGTTCATCTTGAAAAACTGGGGAGCCTTGAAGGGGTAGCAAGGGAGAAAGGGTATGTATACAGGTTACTGCCTCCTGATGGGATTGCTATTGTAAATGCCGATGACTCACTTGTTGTGAGAGAATCAGAAAACTTCAATGGAAGAAAGATCTTCTACTCACTCAATCATGATTCAGATATCTGCATTCCAAAAAAGGAGTCACTCGGTCTAAAGGGGTGGATGATAAATTTAAAAATTTTAGGAAAGGAAATAACCCTGCAGTTTCCCCTTCCTGGCGAACATAATTTATATAACCTTCTTGCTGCCACTGGTGTCTCAATTTCTCTTGGTGCATCTGTGGATGCAGTTGTTATGGGTGCATCTGAGATTAAGGCGGTGAAGGGGAGGTTGAATATCGTTTATCTGAGAGATGGAATAATGCTGATAGATGATACATATAATGCAAGTCCATTTTCCACAGTAACCGCAATGAAAACCATTAAGCAGTTTTCCGGTCAGAGAAGGGCAATAGCGGTTCTGGGGGATATGAAGGAACTTGGTGATTATTCAGAACAGGGTCACAGGGAAGTTGGTGAGGAGGCTGCAAGGCTTGGTTTTGATTGTATTTTTGCTGTGGGTGAGTTTTCGTCATTTATTGAGAAGGGTGCGAGATGTTGCGGTATGAGAAGTGTATTCAGGGCGGATAATAAGGAAGAAATTCTTAATCTTCTTAAATCCTACATTAAACCTGGCGATATAGTTCTCATTAAGGGATCAAGGGCAATGAGGATGGAATGGTTTGTTGATCATCTGAAACATACTTTTGGAGAGGAGAGCTGAAAGTATGCTATATCATCTTTTATACCCATTACATACAAAGATCTCTGTATTTAATGTTTTCAAATATATAACATTTCGGACGATATATGCCACTCTAACAGCACTTATTATCGCTTTCATAATCGGTCCAAAACTTATAGCAATTCTTAATTCCCATAGGATATCTCAGACAATAAGGAACGATGGTCCGCCCACACATTTTAAAAAAGAAGGTACACCAACAATGGGGGGAGTCCTGATAATTATATCAGCAGTTATTCCAACACTACTCTGGGCAAATCTCACAAATGGTTATATCTGGTCTGTTATTTTTATTGTCCTGTCTTTTGGAATCCTTGGGTTCATAGATGATTATAAAAAGTTTATCAGGAGAAGTCCTGAAGGAATTTGGCCGAGATATAAGCTTCTCTGGCAGATCATTTTCGCGACAGCCTTCACGATTTACATATATTCCAGACCTGATTTTAAATCCGAACTGACACTTCCATTTTTCAAAAATATAAGGCCTGATCTTGGTATCTTATATCCGATCCTTATGATCATTGTTATAGTCGGTGCATCGAATGCTGTTAATTTGACTGATGGACTGGATGGACTTGCTATTGGGCCGATAATGATTACTGCAGGAACATATATGCTATTCTGTTACCTTTCAGGTCATGTGAAGATTGCACAGTATCTGCAGATTCCTTATGTTCCCGGTGCGGGGGAACTATCCATATTTTGCGGTGCACTTCTGGGAGCGGGGCTCGGGTTTCTCTGGTTCAATGCATATCCTGCACAGGTATTCATGGGTGATGTTGGATCCCTATCACTCGGTGCTGCCCTTGGAGCCCTTGCGATAATCTCAAAACAGGAGATCCTTCTTGTAATTGTAGGAGGTGTATTTGTCATTGAGGCACTTTCGGTGATATTTCAGGTTTTCTCTTACAAGATGTGGAGAAAAAGGATTTTCAAAATGGCACCTATTCATCACCACTTTGAGTTGAAGGGATGGGCTGAGCCAAAGATTATCGTTAGATTCTGGATTATATCAGTAATATTCGCACTAATTGCTATAAGCACATTGAAGCTGAGGTAGAGATGTTTGAGCTGAATGGTAGGAAAGTAACAGTTGTTGGTCTTGGGATAACAGGGATCAGATTAATAGAGTTTCTTAAAAAAATGGGAGCAAACATAACTGTTGCTGATGTCAGGAAGGAAGATGAACTGAGGGATGAAGCAAGGAGAGTACTGCAGTTTGCGGATAGGTGCTATCTTGGTGGAAATAGTGAAGAAGCTTATAAAGATACGGATATGATAATTATAAGCCCTGGTGTTCCTTATGATCTGGAGATTCTTGAGCAACAGATGAAAAGGGGTGTTCCTGTTCTTGGTGAAATTGAGTTTGCTTTCAGATATATCAATAAGCCAATTATCGGGATTACGGGAACGAATGGTAAAACAACAACGACATCAATGATAGGTCATTTTCTCCTGGTATCCGGAAGAAGAGCATTTGTCGGGGGAAACATAGGTAGGCCATTGATTGAATTTCTAAACGATTATGACAACTGGGAGATTGCTGTTGTTGAGGTTAGCAGTTTTCAACTTGAGAGTATCTGTGAATTCAAACCGAAAATTGCTGTTTTGTTGAATATAACTGAAGATCATATTGACAGGCACAAAACCTTTGAAAATTATCGGTATATAAAATCGAGAATATTTAAAAATCAAAAGGAGGAGGATTTTGCTGTTATCAATATGGATGATGAAAATGTTAAAAAGGCATCGGATGGAATCAGGAGTAAAGTAATTTCATTCACCAAAAACAGTAAACATTTAAAGAATGGCACTGTTATTTTTAATGGGAAATCCATAATCTCATCTGCAAAAGAATTAATCCATGAGTATTTTCTCGAGAAATTTAATCTGAGGGGAATTCATAATATAGAAAATCTTATGGCAACTGTTGCTGTGAGTGAAATAATGGGTCTAAGCAGGGATGATATTCAGAATGGAATAGAAACATTCAAGGGTGTTCCTCACAGAATTGAGTTTGTAAAAGAAATAAAAGGTGTTAAGTTCTACAATGATTCAAAGGGAACAAATGTTAATGCGGTTATAAGGGCAATTGAGAGTTTTAATGAAAGTATAATCCTGATTGCCGGTGGAAGGGATAAAGGGAGCGATTTTAATATTCTGAAGAATAAGGTAAAAGGCAGGGTTAAGGCATCAATCCTTATTGGTGAGGCAAGGGATAAAATAAAGGATGCGCTTTGTGAGGTAACATATACAGAATTTGCGGAAAACATGGATGATGCTGTAAAGAAGGCGTTTAGGATCGCGGATCCTGGTGATGTCGTGCTCCTTTCTCCGGGTTGTGCAAGCTTTGATATGTTCAGGGATTATGAAGAGAGAGGAGATATGTTCAAAAATATTGTTAGAAACCTTCTGGTATCAAAAGAAATTAAGCAGGAGGGAATTAATAGTTGATCAGGATTCCTCGTTTAGCATTCATTGTATTACTTATGCTTGCTGCAGGCATTATAGCTGTTTACAGTTCAAGTTCAATACTCGGTATGAAAAGGTTTGGTGATGAGGCCTATTTCCTTAAAAGGCATCTGATCAATATGATAATAGGATTCGCCTTGATGTTTATAAACTGGAAAATGGATTATCAAAACTTGAGAAAATTGTATTTTCCCCTTTTCATATTTACAATTTTACTCCTGGTTCTCGTGCTTTTGCCTGGTATTGGGAGAACAGTGGATGGGGCGAGAAGGTGGATAGGTATCCGTGGATTTTCCTTCCAGCCTGCAGAACTTGCAAAGCTTTCAATTATTGTATACCTTGCACATTCAATTGAAAAAAAGGGAGAGAGGATGAAAAGTTTTCTCTATGGTCTCCTTCCCTATTTAATTATTATAACGCCGATTATCTTTCTTATATACAAAGAACCAGATCTTGGCACGTGTGTGATAATTATGCTTATATTGATAACAATGGTTTTAGCTGGCGGTCTGAGATTGAGATATATTTTTGTATCCTTTATAACTGCACTTCCCCTGCTCTATTATGTGATAGCGAATAAAAAGTATAGGTTCAGGAGAATCCTCGCTTTTGTTGATCCATGGGCGGATCCTGCTGGTTATGGGTTTCAGATCATCCAGTCATTCATAGCATTTGGATCGGGAGGGCTTTTCGGCGTAGGTCCTGGAGAAGGTAAACAAAAACTTTTTTATATCCCCCAGGCACATACGGATTTTATCTTTTCTGTAATAGCTGAGGAATATGGATTTCTCGGTGTTTTATTTATTATAGCATTATTTTCCCTGTTTATAATGGAAGGTTTCAGGATAGCATTGAGAGCAAATGATAGATTCGGTTGTCTTCTCGCTGCAGGTATTACATCCGCAATTGGCATTCAGGCATTCATTCATATGGGTGTTGTAATGGGGTTGCTACCACCCAAAGGTCTGACCCTTCCATTTATAAGTTACGGAGGTTCATCACTGATTGTAAATATGATTGAGGCAGGAGTATTGATGAGCATCGATTCACGAATGGAGGAGAGATGAGACTTCTTATTTGTGGTGGGGGAACAGGAGGTCATTTGTTTCCAGCAATTTCGATTGCTGAGGAGTTCAGGAGGATACTCACTGATGGTGATGTTGCATTTCTGGGTTCAGAAAGGGGGATAGAGGCAAGGATTCTTCCAAAAGAGGGGTGGAATTTTATAAGGATAGAGGCTCGCGCATTTGAAGGAAAAAGGCTTGTGGAAAAATTTAAAGCATTTGTGATATTGATGAAAGGAGTATTAGATTGTATCCGGATCATTAAAAAATGGAACGCAGATATTATTCTTGGAGTTGGTGGTTATGTTTCTGTTCCTGGTGTTATTGCTGGTAGAATAGTTGGGAAGAAAACAGTAATTCATGAACAGAACAGCATCCCTGGAATAGCAAATAGATTTCTTGGAAGGATAGTTGACAGGATTTTCATTACATTTCCGGAAAGCAGTGCATTTTTCCCGGAGCGGAAGGTTTTGATAACAGGGCTTCCAGTAAGGAGAAAGTTTCTTGAAGCTATTGAATATTCTAAAAAGAGAGACAGCAGGTTTACACTGCTCGTGTTTGGCGGAAGCCAAGGCTCACATCATATTAATGAAAAGATGGTAGAAGCACTGGATTATCTGCAGGATATAAAAGGGGATTTAAGGATAATTCATCAAACAGGTGAGAGAGAAAGGGCATTTGTGGAGGAGTGTTATAGAAAGAAAGGCTTTGATGCTAATATAAAATCATTTATATACGATATGGCGGATGCCCTTGTAAATGCAGATCTCATTATATGCAGATCGGGTGCGAGCAGTATTGCAGAGATCTGTATATCCGGAAAGGCTTCGATCCTTATTCCTTATCCTTATGCAGCACACAATCATCAGGAGATTAATGCGCTTCATATGGTGAAAAATGGCGCCTCTATCATGATTAAGAATGAAGAACTTACTGGATCACTGATTGCCTCCCATATAATGACGCTTTACTCTAACAGGAAGCTTCTCGAAAACATGGGGAATTGCGCAAGAAAACTTGCTATGCCTGATGCGGGAAGAAGGATCATTGAGGAATGTTTAAGACTTATCGATGGGAGCTAATAGGAGTTTTTCATGTACAGGAAGGATATGAAGATACATTTTGTCGGAATTGGTGGTGCTGGAATGAGCGGTATTGCTGAAGTGCTAATGAACCTCGGATATAAGGTCAGTGGTTCTGATATAAAGGAGACGGAGATAACAAGAAGACTGGAAAAACTTGGAGCAAAAATATATTACGTACATTCAAGTGAAAATGTAGCAGATGCAGATATTGTAGTTTATTCATCAGCGATAAAGAAAGACAATGTGGAACTTATCTCTGCTCGGGAGAAATCTATTCCTGTTATACCGAGAGCGGAGATGCTTGCTGAATTAATGAGAATGAAGTATTCAATAGCTGTTGCTGGAACACATGGAAAAACAACAACAACATCAATGATAGCCACGCTTCTCTATTATGCTGGATATGATCCAACAGCTGTTATTGGGGGAAAGTTAAACAGCTTTGGGAGTAATGCAAGACTTGGAAGCGGTGAATTTCTTGTTGCTGAAGCTGATGAAAGCGACGGAACATTCCTTAAGCTATATCCTACTGTGAACGTTGTAACAAATATCGATCCTGAACATCTTGATCACTATAAAAGTTATGAAAAAATTAAAGAATCCTTTGTTGATTTTATAAACAGGGTGCCCTTTTATGGTTTTTCAGTTCTTTGTATTGATAATCCCGGGGTCAGGGATATATTAAAAAAAGTTGAGAAACAATTTTTTACATATGGAATTTTTTCGAAAGCTGATTGCAGGGCAGAGAATATTACCCTTAAAGAATATAGTTCCTCATTTGATGTTTACTGGAAAGAAAGCTATATAACAAGGATAAATCTGAAAATGCCAGGGATTCATAATGTTTTGAATAGTCTTTCAGTAATCACCATATCTTTCGAATTGGGAATAGATACCGGAATTGTTAAAAAGGCACTCGAGGAGTTCAGCGGTGTTCAAAGAAGATTCCAGATAAAATTTAATGAAGGAGGGATAATCATTATTGATGATTACGGTCATCATCCGGAAGAGATAAAAGCAACGCTGAGAGCCGCTAAGGATGGATGGGGAAGCAGAACAATTGTTATCTTTCAACCACATCGCTATACAAGAACATATCATCTTTTCAATAACTTTATAAATGCATTTGATCTTGCGGACATCCTTTTTATAACAGACATATACCCTGCGGGTGAGGATCCGATTGAGGATGTAAGCGGTATGAGACTTGCAAAGGCTATCAGTGATGCGGGTCACAGATATGTAAGATATATAAGGGATTGGAATGATATTATCAGAGCTGTTTTGAGTGAATTAAGGAAGGGTGATATGATAATCACACTTGGGGCTGGTGATGTTTGGCAGATAGGTGATGAGATAGTGAGGATATTATCAAGTGATAAGCGATGGGTAATTGAATAGTATGTGGAAAAGAATTTTAGAAGAAGGGATTAAGGGCGATATATATTTCGAATTCCCCATGAGTAGAATAACATCATTCAGAGTAGGAGGTCCTGCAGAGGTTCTAATTTACCCGAGGGATAAGGAGGACGTGCGATATATTTTCAAGATTGCAAAAGATAACAATATAAAAATAAACATACTTGGTGCCTGTACAAACATTATCATCAGGGATGAAGGTCTGAGAGGGATAACAGTCATACCTCTAAAGTATTTTACGGATTATCGCATTATAGATAGAGAGGGGACCATATATAGCGATTCCGGTTTGAGGCTCTCTCAGCTCATAAAAATTGCAAGAGAGAATTATCTTGGAGGATTAGAATTTCTGTATGGTATTCCGGGAAGCATCGGAGGTGCTGTTGCGATGAACGCTGGAGCTTTTGGCAAAGAAATAAAAGATGTTTTGAAAGAAGTGGCTATCATTAACTGGGAAGCAGAGGAAGAAGTTGTTCCTGTTTGTGAGATAAAATTTGATTACAGGGAATCCTCGATTCCAAAAAAAGGATTGATAACAGGATGTTACTTAAAGCTTGAACACACGGACATCTGTGCCATTGATGAAAGGATAGAGGAAGTTAAATCGAAAAGAAAAAAATTACAGCCATCGGGCTTTCCGAATGCGGGATCCATTTTTAAGAATCCACCAGGAGATTTTGCCGGGAAAATAATTGAAGATGTTGGATTAAAGGGATTTTCAGTCGGAGCAGCGATGATATCGCATGAACATGCCAATTTTATTGTAAACAGAGGCGGATGCAGCGCAAGGGATATTATAGAGCTTATAGATATTGTAAGGAGGAGGGTTTTTGAGGAAAAGGGTATATGGCTGGAGCCTGAGGTGAAGATATTATGAAAAAATTAAATTTTAGGGGTGTCAGATGTTTAAGAGTGATGAAATGAAAAAGAAAAGGATAGGGGTTTTAATAGGTGGGATTTCGTCTGAAAGGGAGGTATCCATAAAAACGGGCAGCGCAATTGTTAAAGCACTTATAGAAAAAGGATACAATGCATTTCCTATCGATGTTAATAAGGATGTATGTTCTGTTCTTGAGAAATCTAACATTGATGTCGCATTTATTGCACTTCATGGAAAGTTTGGGGAGGATGGTACAATACAGGGATTGCTTGAACTGCTGAGGATTCCTTATACAGGATCAGGTATCCTTGGAAGTGCCCTTGGTATGAATAAGATATTTGCTAAGAAACTCTTCGAATATCATGGCATACCTGTTCCCGCATATATTATTTTGAAAAGAGGAGATAGGGAAAGATTTAAAATAGATGATATTCCTTTTGAATTTCCTGTTGTTGTTAAACCTTCATGCGAGGGATCAACTGTTGGCGTGAATGTTGTATCAACATCTGAGAAATTGTATGGAGCAATGGATGTCGCGTTCAGTTACGATGAATATATCCTTATTGAAAAATTTATTCCTGGTAAAGAGGTTACGGTGGGAATTTTAGATAATAAGGCAATAGGTGTCCTTGAAATTGTGCCAAAGGTTCAATTCTATACATATGAAGCAAAGTATACTCCTGGTATGTCAGAATATATAATGCCAGCAAGGCTTCCATCTAATGTTTATGATAAGGCGATGGAACTTGGAGAAAAAGCGCATAAGTGCCTCGGTTGTGATTATTACAGCAGGGTTGATATGAGGATTGATGAGAATATGAATCCATATGTTCTGGAGGTCAACACAATCCCCGGTATGACAGCAACGAGTCTTCTTCCAAAGATCGCCCAGTATGCAGGTATAAGTTTTCCGGACCTTGTTGAGAGTATTCTTCTTAATGCGAGACTGAAAATATGAAGATTTATGATGGTATTAATAAATATATTCGCTCAAAGCGTATTCTCATGCTTATGTTTATTTTAATGTTTATCCTTTGTTCTTATGCAGTTTACAGAATTTACATGTTTCTCTACACATCAAGGCTATTTGAGATAAAAAACCTTAATATATCAAAAGGTGAGATGGTAAAAGCTGAGGAAGTGCAAAACCTATCCGGATATACACCAGGTATCAATATATTTTCAATTAATATGGAACGTGCCTCCAGAAGGATAATGACGAATGCGTGGATAAAGGAAGTTACGATAAGAAGGATTCTTCCGGATACTGTTGAGATATCATTTTCCGAAAGAATTCCAAGGGCTATGGTGGCACTGGACCATTTATACTATGTTGATGATGAGTGTAATGTTTTTAAAAAAGTTGAGCCTGGAGAGCCTGTAAATTTCCCAGTTATAACAGGATTGAACAGAGACGAAATATTAACCGGAAATGATTATGGTAAGAATAGTTTACGAATGGCATTGAGGCTTTTGGATTTAATAGAAAGATCAGGAATGGATGAGGATATTTCGGAAATAAATATAGATAAGATATACGGTTTGAGTTTTTTTACAAAAAAAGGGGGTGTGCAGGTAAAGCTGGGTTTTACAGATTATGAAGAGAAACTCATGAAATTTAAAAAGGTAATGGAAGACCTTAGGTCCAGAAATACGGAGCCATCATATATAGATTTAAAATACGAAGGTAAGGCTATAGTTAAATTGAAATAAGTTAAAGAGGGAGGAGAAAGTGGGCAAACAGAAGAGAAAAGAAAATATTGTTACTGGTCTTGATATAGGAACAACAAAAATATGTGTAATAGTTGGTGAAATTTCTTCAGATGGAGTTAATATAATCGGTATTGGAACACATCCATCGAGGGGAATGAGGAAAGGTGTTGTTGTAAACATTGATGCAACTGTTAATTCAATAAAAAGGGCTGTTGAAGAAGCTGAAATTATGGCAGGATGTGAGATAAAAAGTGTATATGCAGGAATTGCAGGTGGTCATATCAGGAGTTTTAACAGTCATGGAGTGATCGCTGTTAAAAACAGAGAGATTACTGAGGAAGATGTAAGAAGGGTGATAGACGCAGCAGCCGCAATTGCAATCCCTGTTGATAGAGAGGTAATTCATGTTATTCCCCAGGAATTCATAATAGACGATCAGGATGGAATAAGAGAACCTCTCGGAATGTCCGGTGTGAGGCTTGAAGCAAAGGTGCATATAGTAACAGGAGCTGTTACATCTGCTCAGAACATAATAAAGTGCACAAACAGAGCTGGAATTGAGGTTTGTGATATTGTTCTTCAGCCACTGGCCTCATCCGAAGGAGTGCTTACACAGGAGGAAAGGGAACTCGGTGTTATGCTTATTGATATAGGAGGAGGAACAACAGATATTGCGATATTCCATGAAGGCTGTATAAAGCACACAGCTGTTATAGCAATGGGAGGTAATCAGGTAACGGGAGACATAGCCGTTGGATTAAGAACACCTGCGGCTGAAGCAGAGAAGATAAAAATAAAATATGGTTGTGCATGGTCCGGTGTTGTTGATAATGAAGAGACCATTGAAGTTCCTGGAATTGGTGGAAGAAAACCGAGAATTGTTTCTCGGCGAGCACTATGTGATATAATACAGCCAAGGATGGAAGAAATCTTAACTTTTGCTCACAGAGAGTTGATAAAATCTGGATATGATGATCTTATGGCATCAGGTGTTGTTTTAACTGGAGGGACTGCTCATATGCCAGGGTTATGTGAACTTGCAGAGCAGATTTTTGATCTTCCGGTAAGAGAAGGAATACCTATCGGGATAAACGGTCTTGTTGATGTTGTTAAAAATCCGATGTATGCAACAGGCGTTGGTCTTGTTCTTTATGGTGCGAGAAATCCTAGAGGGAAAAGATTTACAAATGGAGACTCGAGATTGTTTGCCAGGGTTTTGAGGAGAATGAAAGAATGGTTTCTTGAATTTTTTTAAAACGGATAAGGAGGAAAAGATGACGGTATTTGAAATGGAAGAGGTCATTACATATGGAGCTAATATTAAGGTTATCGGAGTGGGTGGTGGAGGCGGAAATGCGATAAATACAATGATAAATTATGGGTTACAAAATGTTGATTTCATAGCATGCAATACCGATGTACAGGATCTGCAAAAATCTCGAGCAAGGAAGAAACTCCAGATCGGTGCAAAGCTTACGAAGGGTCTTGGTTCCGGTGCAAGACCCGATATCGGAAGGAATGCAGCAATTGAGGATAAAGACGGGATAAGAGGGTATCTTGAGGGAGCAGATATGATATTTATAACAGCGGGTCTTGGAGGTGGAACAGGGACTGGCGCATCTCCTATTATAGCAGAGATATCAAAGGAGATAGGTGCTCTGACGGTTGCTATAGTTACAAAACCTTTCAGTTTTGAAGGAAAGGTCAGGGCTAACTATGCATCCGAGGGGCTTAAAGAGTTGAAGAAGGTTGTGGACACAATGATTGTGATTTCCAATGATAGACTTCTTTCCATTGCAGGAAGGGAAGTAACATTTATCGAGGCTTTCAGGATGGCTGATGATGTGCTTTATCAAGCTGTAAAGGGTATATCGGATCTGATTACTGTAAATGGTCTGATAAATCTGGATTTTGCCGATATAAAAACTATAATGACAGATGCCGGTTTTGCACTTATGGGAACAGGAGTTGCATCTGGAGAGAACAGAGCAGTTGAGGCAGCACGGAGGGCAATAAATAATCCGTTGCTTGAGGAAATCTCGCTCAACGGAGCAAGATCCCTCTTGATAAACATAACAGGAGGAAACGATATGAAACTTCACGAGGTCAGCGAGGCAACAAATCTCGTAAAGGAAGAGGTTCATGATGATGCCAATATAATTTTTGGTGCTGTTATTGATGAGAAGATGAAAGACGAGATAAAGGTAACAATAATAGCAACTCGATATGAGATTAAAGAAGAAGCGCAATCACCTATAAACATCAGGGAATACTCCAGTGTATTTTCAAGGAGGGATAATCCTGATATACCTACATTTCTACGCAGAGAAAAGGTAAAAGAACAGCTGGAAAAGAAGAAGGAGCCAGTTATAGGGTTTGAGGATGATGAATACGATATACCCACATTCATAAGAAGGCGCTTAGAGTAGTTCTCACTCTGGTATCTTCTACTATAGCTAGGTAAAATCGATAGATAGAATCCAGGCGTATGAGTATCTGGAGATATATTGAAAAGGCAAGGTACAGGCTTTCAAAGGAGGAGGGATTTTATGCAAAATCATGGGCTGGACGAAGCCATGTTGTGTTAATTTATCCGAATACCTATTATGTTGGTATGTCAAATCTCGGATTTCATGTGATCTACAGCATTATGAACGAGCACAAAGGTTTTTCCTGTGACAGAGCATTTTATCCTGAATCAGGTGAGTTAAGGGAAGTAAAGGAAAAGGGGATTCCAATCATCGGAATTGAATCACAAAAACCGCTCGCCCAATTTGATATAATTGCATTTTCTATATCTTTCGAAAAGGATTTTATAAATGCCCTTGAGATATTGAAGCTGTCAGGGATCCCTTTAAAAAGGGAGCAGAGGAGTGAGTTCCACCCACTTATTATTGCAGGAGGTGTTGCCTGCTTTATCAATCCTGAACCGCTTGCCGAATTTATTGATCTGTTTATTATTGGAGAAGGTGAGGATGTACTGCGCGAACTACTGGATCTGTATGAATCATGCAAATTGGCTGGAATAACAAAAAGTGAGTTCATAAGAGAAGCAGTAAAAATTCCGGGTATCTATGCACCTTCCTTTTATAGTATCGTTTATGATCCATCGGGCAGGATAAAGGAATTCATTATAAAGAATAATGCACCGGCAAGGATCAAAAAGAGGAAGATTGATGATCTTAATAGATACAACTGCTCAACAGTGATATTTACGGAGGAAACAGAATTTGGAGACATGTTCCTGATTGAAATTAACAGAGGATGTCCCATGTGGTGCAGGTTCTGTGCTTCTGGGTATCTTTATAGAAATCCAAGATTCCGCGATTTTGATGTACTGACGGAATCTATCTGTAGAGGGATGGAAAGGAGAAAAAAAGTTGGAATTATTGGAACAGCAGTTATGGATCATCCGGATATTTTGCAGATCTGCAAATACATAACGGATATGGGAGGGAAGGTTTCTTTTTCATCTTTAAGGGCCGACAGTCTGGACGATGAGATTGTTTCATACATGAGAAAGAGCAATCAACTAACAGTTAGTCTTGCCCCTGAAGCAGGAACAGAACGGCTTCGAAGGATTATTAATAAGTCATTGTCCGATGAAGATCTGTTCCACGCAGCAGAACTGCTTGCAAGTAACGGTATAAATAATCTGAAGCTCTACTTTATGATAGGGCTTCCTGCGGAGAATGATGATGATGTGAGACACATAGGGATCCTTGCCAAAAAGATAAGGCACAGAATATTAAAGGCTACAAGGGGGAACAGGACTGCAATAAAGTTAATACTCAATGTTTCACCATTCATTCCTAAACCTCATACACCTTTTCAATTCTCGTCATTCATAGAATTGAGGGAGTTTAAAAGAAAAATCAGGATGATAGAAAATGAGGTAAAGAATGAGTCCAGTATCATAGTGCATCATGATCTACCAAAGTGGGGGTATCTGCAGTGCCTGATGAGTAGAGGGGACAGGAGGGTTGGATCGATTCTTGAAGCTACACTAAATGAGGATGGTGATTTTTTTAAGGCTTCAAGGAAGGTTTCAATAAACCCCGATTTTTATGTTTACAGGGAGATAGGGGAGGATGAACTTATGCCATGGGAACTTATAGATACGGGATTTGATAAAGATATGCTCCTTGGGCAGTGGAGAAGGGCACTGCAGGGTTGATTGGCGATTCAATTGTCTTTCAGAAAGAGATCTATCCGATGCACTATCCGCATTAAGGCTTCTATATTCTTCAATGGTGATGGAAAGTAAGGGATGCACAGGACCTTTGTATTTTTATCAATAAGTTGCCTCATGCTTTCAATAATATGGACCTCTTCACTTATAAATGGAAGCCTTTGATCTTCTGATGTAGCTCTCATACCTTTTAGATCCAGCTCATTGGAGGCTCTTATTTTATTTAGAATGAGGAGAGATGGTAATATACCATCCCTGTGTAGTCTTCTTAGAATCCATCGTGTTATATGGGCTGCTTCCTGGAATGGATTTGTGACAACAACATAAGATGTGATCTCGGGCGATTTAATGATTATGTCCGCTTTTTTGAATGTATCAAGAAATTTATCGGAGATCCCTTGAAAATGGATAAAAAAATTCCTCAATTCATCCAGAAGGTTTCTTCCAGAAAGACGGCTTATGATTTTGGTAATGAGGGTGCGACCTCCCTTTTTTAATATGGATGGCGGGGTAGTTTTTGATTCATCAGGGATGAGCCATTTTAGTGCATTGCTTTCAAACACTCTGCTTATTCTTGCTTGAGATTCAAGAATAATATGTGGATTTTCGGAGAAGGGCAGATCCACTATGTAGAGATCATATTTGCCCCTTTCCCATTCAAAAAAGAGTTCCAGCAGAATGGCATACTCTTTTGAGCCACTGAATGCTGTGGCGATAGAGCGGTAAAGAGAATTTTTTAAAAGTCCATTATATATATCAGCATCAGAACACAGGTTTTTCAGGAATCTGCTGAATGAGGAGGGAGCATCTATCTCCTTTATGAAGGGTTTCAATTCTTTTAATGGAGAAGGCCCTGTGGATGGCACTGCTGTAAATATTAGGGGCTTTTTCCCATGATTGATTGCAAGTAATCCCAGGGAGAGTGCAATTGTGCTCTTTCCTGAGCCCGATGTTCCACAGCATACCACAATATTGCGTCCCTGAAATAATCGCCCTATGCGATCCTTTTCAGACATCTTTCCAACTCTTCAATAATCATTAATGGGATATCCCTGCTGGTTTTGTAATAATATGGAACCCTATATACGGGGATTGTTCGATGATTTAAGGAGACAGTGGCCGCGGGGCTATCTGGACCCTCTACCTCACCCCCCTTTTCCCATTTATTAACTATTATTATGCATGGGGTAAGATCTAAGCCCATTTTGTTTGAGGGAAGAGTGATTGTGTTTTCTATCAGCATGCTATCCTCATGACCCATAATATAAAATATCCTGATCCTTGATCTGTCTTTGAGAAGTGAAACTATCTTTAATGCCTCTCTGTAAACAGGTGATCCTTTTGTTGACTCAGCTGCAAGAAGGGGAATATTTACTAATTCCATTAGCCTTTCAAAAGGAGGTGCATCCCATATTACTGCATCGTATCCCATCCTCTTTCCATCTTTGCAAAGCTGCCATATTTTACCAAGGCATAGAAGCTCTTTTAAACCCGGTGCTGCTGCAAGGATATATCTGAATAGCTCTGTTCTTGTAAGAATAGATGTAAGAATTTCAATCTTTACCTTCCGCAACACATATTCCCTTGCAACCTTTTCCGCGTGGAGCACAAGTGGTGTGATCCTTTTTCTTATACTGGATGGCTGGGTGCTGATGATCCTTGAGACAGAGGTTTTTCCAAGCAGGGGAAAGAGTTCAACTGATATAACCCTTCTGCCCTGCTTTGCAAGGAGGATGCAAAAAGATGCAGCAAACGTGCTTCTACCTGCGCATCCTTTCCCGGTAAAAATATAGAGGGGAAATTCCACCTTTCCAATTTTAGCATCAAAAAATTGGCAGGAAAAAGCCCTCTCAATCTATGATACAAGGAGGGCAAATAAGCCCTCCCATATCATTGCTCCGGCTTTTCTTCAATTGAAGCTGGTGCTTCAGATGGAGGTGGTGCTTCAGGTTCTGATGGTTTCACTTCAGTTTTTACAGCTACCTCTTCAACAGGGGGTTTCTTTTCCACCTTCGGCTTTGCTACAGCAGGTTTTGCAGGTTTCGCCTTCGCAGGAACAGGCTTCTTGGCTGCGGCCTTCTTTGCAAGCTCTGGAAGTTTTGATGCTATTGCATCAAGTTTTTTGGTGATGGAGGCAACCTGTTTTTCAGCTGGCTCTTTCACACTCAATCCTGCCTTCTTTGCCTTTGCTGAAAGATTGTTGACCTTTTTAAGCTGGGACTTAGCAGTATTTACGATATTCTTCAACAACTGCGTTGATGTAGGTAACTTTCCCGCCTTTATCCTTTCTCCCACCCTCTTCATCTCTTTTTCAGCACGATCAACAGATTTTTTAAGAGACTCCCATACCTTCTTCAATTCTTTTAATTCTTTTGGCTGGGATCCAACCTTTTTTTTCACCTATTTCATACCTCCTTTCTCTATGGATTTTTCCCCTTGTCTATTGAATCCCTTAATTCCTTTATCTGTCTTGATAATCGATCAAGCTTCTTTGAGATTCTGTCTATGTCCCTCTTATATGAAGCGGGTATTGTTTCCCCTCTTCCTGGTCTTAATGATAGGATAAATTTCTGAAGTCTTTTTCTTCTCTTACCCAGTTCCTTTATTGTTGGTGTTGCAAGTCTATTCAATCTTTCTATATTTCTTTTTGTAAGTTCCTTCAAGGTTGGTTCTATTGATCGCTGGAGGGAATAAAGGCTCTTCCGTATACCAGTTAGCCCGGATGATATCATTCTCAAAACATCTGTTTTTCTTTTGACTATTACCATTTTGTGATACTGTTTCTCTTTATAATATACAACTCGAACATATATTTCAACAACAAAAATAACATACTTAAAGGATTTCTATCCTTTTTGCCTCCCTCTCAGGTTTATATCTCTTTAGCTCGTCATCAATAACCTTCAGACAAAAATTTATCCCAGCAAGGAGCTCCCTTTTCTGCCTTGGGGTGAGGGATGATTTTTTCTCCTCCAGAAGGTCTTTGATCTGTTTGATCATGGTTCTCTTCTGAAGTGATTGCCCATCAGTGGAGAGGGTGTCAAGCTCCCTGATTAATAGATCCAGGTATCTTCTTGCTTCATATATGATATTGGACCTGAGGTCATGTCTGTTTTTGCCCCGCCCCTTTTTTGGTGGGAGAAGGGCATCCAGCATTGCCCTTATAGCAAAAAGGAGGCTTCTTTTTGAATTGATCAGATAATTAAATGCTTCATGCCAGCTACCTGATCTATCCATCTTTTCTATGATCCCATAATTTTTATATAGGCCTCCCTGTTCCTGGGTCCATCGAATTCACAGAAAAATACACCCTGCCACCTTCCCAGAAGTGGTCTTCCATCCTCTACAATGAGATAAACGCTGCTTCCTACAATACTGGCCTTTACGTGTGCGGGGGCATTCCCCTCTGTATGATAATAATCTGAGGATTCAGGGGCTATGGCATCGAGCCTTGCTATTATATCCCTTACAACATCAGGGTCAGCGTTTTCATTTATGGTGATACCTGCTGTGGTATGAGGGACATAAACAATACAGAGCCCTTTTTTCACACCAGCATCCTTTATCTCTTCCTCGATCCTCCGGGTAAGATCAATAAACTCTACCCTCTTTGAACTCCTGATCGATATCCTCTTCAATATTCCGTGATCCATTTTAATCTGAATAATATCACAGATTGATAAACAGGGTCAATGTTGGGCTTATTGTGCTTGACAATAAAGGGTTTGCTGAAGTAGCTTAAATCATCGGAGGATCATATGGGGTAAGGGAAAATTACCTCTCTGTTATTGAAAGGGTAGAAAGGGCTGTAAGAAGATGCGGCAGAAAGATGAGCGATGTGAAGGTTCTTGCGGCATGTAAATCTGTAGATGTGGAAAGGATCCAGTTGCTCATTGACCTTGGCCATAGGCTATTTGGTGAGAATTATGTGCAGGAGGCAAAGAGGAAAATCCCCGCACTCAGGGGCGATGTTGAGTGGCATCTCATAGGGCATTTGCAGACAAACAAGGTTAAGCATGCAATGGAGATATTTCATATGATTGAGACTGTTGACAGCGGAAGACTTGCTAAGGAGATCAGCAGAAGGGCCATTCAGCAGGGAAGGGTTTTTCCAGTACTTATAGAGGTCAATGTTGGCGGTGAGGGAAGTAAATATGGTGTATCGGTTTCTGATGTTTTCAGATTTATCGAGACGATAGCTCCTCTCCCAGGCATTAAAATCATGGGTCTTATGACTATACCTCCTTTTGAAATGGATCCGGAAAAGACACGCCATTACTTTAGAAGGATGAGGAGGATTATGGAGGAGATTGAAAAAAGGGGTATCAAGGAAGTGGAGATAAGAGAACTTTCAATGGGAATGTCAAACGATTTTGAGATTGCAATTGAGGAGGGTGCCACTTTGGTAAGGATTGGCACAGCAATATTCGGAGAAAGGAGGTGAGGGTTCGATGGGAAGGCTTGCCATAATAGGGGGTGGGAATATGGGCGAGGCCCTCATAAGGGGGATTGTAAGGGCAGGTATATTGAAGAGAGAGGAGATTATACTTTCGGAAATCAGGAGTGAGAGGAGGGATGTACTTGTTAAAAATTACGGAATAGAAGCAGCCGCAAACAACATCGAGGCGATAAATAAGGCAGAAGCGGTGATACTGTGTGTCAAGCCACAGCAGATGGATAATGTTTTAAGCGAAATCAGGGATAAACCCATATCAGGGAAACTGTTCATCTCCATTGCAGCAGGGATAAGGGTAGAGAAGATCAAAGGGTTTCTCGGCCCATCGGCACGCATAATAAGGGTTATGCCCAATACACCAGCAGCATGCCTGCAGGGGGCATCAGCAATATACCTTTCGCCAGACTGCAGTATTGAGGACAGGGAGTTTGCAGAGAAGATTTTCCAATCGGTTGGTAGAGTAGTTATAATTGACAGAGAGGATCTCATGGATGCTGTTACAGCACTCAGTGGAAGTGGGCCCGCATATGTGTTTGCATTTCTTGAGGCGCTTGCTGATGGTGGTGTGAAGATGGGGCTTCCCAGGGATATTTCCCTGCTACTTGCTGCACAAACGATCCTAGGTGCAATCTCACTCTATTTTGAAAGCGGACTTCACCCGGCAGTCCTCAGGGACAGGGTTACATCGCCGGGAGGAACGACAATATATGGGCTCATGGAGCTGGAGAGGGGTGGTTTCAGGGCACTGGTGATGAAGGCTGTTGAGGCTGCAACGTTAAGGAGTAGAGAACTTTCCCTATAGGAGGTTTTATATGTTTTTTATTGCAAATTTTCTAAGGGCAATTGCTGAGGTCCTTGATATCGTTTTTAACATTTACATGTTCATGATTATCATAAGGGCGCTTATCTCATGGGTGAACCCTGATCCATTTAATCCGATAGTTAGATTTCTGCATCAGGTAACAGAACCCGTTTTATCGCCTCTGAGGAGAATTGTACCAACCTACAGGATCGGTGTGGATATCTCACCGATTATCGCAATACTTTTGATCATCTTTATAAAAACCTTTATAGTAGGCTCCATCTATGATTTCTCTGCAGCCCTGAAGAGGATGTGAATCAATGGAAGAAGGCTTCATCATAAAAGTCCACCTCCACCCTTCCTCCTCAAAGGAGGGTATAGGAGAGGAAAGGGATGGATGGTTGGATGTGTATGTGAAGGAAAAGCCCGTTTCAGGAAAGGCAAATGAGGCAATGATAGATCTGCTTTCACGGACTTTTGGTGTAAAAAGGCGACATATAAAGATTCTCCGTGGTAATAAAAGCAGGAGGAAGATTGTGATGATTGAGACTAGGTCTATTTAGAAACCCGCAGCATCTGTATCTCACCTTTTGCCCCTTTGAAAACTTGGAAAGGATTTAGTCGTGATTGGGCAACTTTAAATCCTATCCTCAGAGGTTTGCCATAGAGATAAAAGGTATAATGTAGGGTTCAGGACTTGGCTGCCAATTTAGGCTTGATTTATCAATTTGCAAATAATTAAAATATTATACTGTTTTTCAAATCCAGGAGGGAGGTGCTTGTCCGATGCCTATATATGAGTATAAGTGCAAGCAATGCGGAAAGGTTTACGAGGTCATACAGAAGATTAATGAGGAAGCCATAAAGAACTGTATTTACTGTGCGGGAGAAGTGGAGAGGATCATATCGCTTTCAAGCTTTGTACTGAAGGGATCGGGCTGGTATCTCACCGATTATTCGGAGAAAAGAAAAAAGGCAGGGAAGGAGGATTCAGAGAAGCCAAAGGAAAGCAGCCGTAAGAACGGTGAGGAGAAAAAGTGAGAGGCATTTCTGGATAAATGGCTGAGATCCTAAGTGGAACAGTTGTAGGGCAGAGGATAGCATCCCGTGTAAGGGAAGAGATCGAAAGACTCACCTCAATCCTGCCTTCACCACCCGGACTTGCAGTTATACTTGTTGGCGATGATCCCGCATCAAGGATCTATGTAGCCAGAAAGGAGAAGGCCTGCAAGGAGGTAGGAATACTCTCAGTTGAGAGGTATTTCCCATCGACCTGCACTGAGAAGGAATTGATCCAGTGTATAGAGGAGCTGAACACAAGGGATGATATAAATGGTATTCTTCTCCAGCTCCCTCTTCCCCCCCATCTTGATCCAAACAGGATCATAGAGCATATATCACCTGAGAAGGATGTCGATTGTTTTCACCCCGAAAATATAGGGAGGCTTTTCCTTGGGAGGCCACGCTTTCAGCCCTGTACCCCTGCTGGTATTCTGAAGCTCCTCGAACACTACGGCATATCAGTTGAGGGAAAGGATGTTGTTATTGTGGGAAGAAGCAACATCGTGGGAAAACCTCTTGCACTTATGCTCATAAGCAAAAATGCTACTATCACAGTTTGTCATACCAGGAGTAAGGATCTCCGGGAGAAGACACTCAGGGCCGATATATTGATATCCGCAACAGGAAAGGCTGGAATAATAAAGAAGGATATGGTAAAAGAGGGTGCAGTTGTTATTGATGTTGGCATTACGAGAACTGAGGATGGAAGGCTTATAGGTGATGTTGATTTTGAAAGGGTAAAGGAGAAGGCATCAGCTATAACACCTGTTCCGGGGGGTGTTGGACCTATGACGATTGCAATGCTCCTTTCAAATACACTCGATGCCTTCATTATGCAGAGGTCACAGAGGTGATAGTTACACGCCCGAAACCAATCGATGAGATCCTTGTGTACCTTGATAGTAAAGAGAGGGTCTTTATCTTTGGCTGCTCGCAGTGTGCAACCCTCTCACGGAGCGGTGGGGAGGATGAGGTTAAGGCAATAGCAGGGGAGCTTGAGGCAAGGGGAAAGAAGATTACAGGAACAGTGGTTCTTAAGGAGCCATGCCATCTTCTGCTTACCAGAAGGGAGATTAAAAAGTTTTCACGGCAGCTGGAATCGTCAGAGGCAAGCATCATCATGTCCTGTGGAGCGGGGGTTCAAACAGTTGCCTCACTTCTTACTCTTCCAGTATATCCAGGATGCAACAGTCTTTTTCTTGCATCAACCCTCAGATATGGACATTTTGAAGAGAAGTGCAGTATGTGCGGAAACTGTATGCTTGCATACACAGGTGGAATATGTGTAATTACGGGGTGCGTTAAGCATATGATCAATGGTCCATGCGGTGGAATAAAGGACGGAAAGTGTGAAATCGGGGATGGAAGGGAGTGTGTATGGATATCTGTGTTCAAGAGATTAAAAACAAGGGGTGAGCTGGATATTATGAGGAGAATACTTCCTCCTGCTGACCATTCCATCAAAAGCCGTGTAAAGTATTTAAAGGTAGAAAGATGACTTTTCGCGAGGCACTCGAGAATAAGGATTTCATAATTACTGCTGAAATATGCCCTCCAAAAGGGACCGAGATCGATAATTTTTTAAGGAAAGGGAGACTTCTCAAGAGATATATTGATGCGATCAATATTACAGACAATCAGAGTGCTGTCATGAGATTGAGTTCCCTTGGAGCCTCTGCCCTTCTTGTTCAGGAATCCATTGAGCCAATATTTCAGATAACATGTCGTGATAGGAATAGACTCGCACTCCAGTCAGATCTTCTCGGTGCATGGGTTCTTGGTATAAGAAATGTTCTTGCCTTAACAGGTGATCATGTTATTTTCGGAAATCACAAAGAGGCAAAGCCGGTTTTCGATGTTGATTCGGTTCATCTCCTTCAGATCATATCATCCCTCAACAAAGGCTATGACATGATGGGAACGAAACTCAAGGGAGGAACAGACTTTGTTGCAGGTGCAGTTGTTGCACCTGAGGCGGAGCCAATAGAGTTGCAGCTCATGAAATTTGAAAAGAAGATAAAAGCTGGTGCGGTATTTTTTCAGACACAGGCAGTCTTCGATCTGAAGAAGGTTGAAAAGTTTTACAGGTATGCCTCTTTATACCCTGTGAAGATAATGGCGGGTGTTCTTCTTATAAAATCCGTAAAGATGGCCCGTTTCCTAAACGAAAGGATACCTGGTGTAAAGGTTCCAGAATCTCTCATCAGGGATCTGGAGAATTCTTCTGATCCCATGAGGTATGCTATAGGATGGGCATCCGAGCAGGTAAGATCGCTTAGGGATTTTGCTCACGGTGTCCATATAATGGCAATAGGGGATGAGGAGAGGGTGATAGAGATCCTGGAAAAGGCAGGAATATAAAAAATCCAGAGGGAGGGGATGATGCATTTTCCTGTTGATCTAAAATATTCAAAGGATCACTTATGGGTAAAGGTTGAAAGTGATGGATGCAGAATAGGGATTACTGATTACGCTCAGGATGCACTTGGTGACGTTGTTTATGTTGAGCTTCCACAGGTTGGTGCGAGGATAAACAGGGGGCAGCCTTTTGGTGTTGTTGAATCTGTGAAGGCCGTCTCTGATCTTATTGCTCCTCTATCGGGAGATGTCGTTGAGATAAATGGGGAGCTGCCCGACAACCCACAGTGGCTCAATGAGGAGCCTTATGGAAAGGGTTGGTTGATAAGAATTGATGGTGCGGATAGCTCAGAATTAAATGAACTTATGGATGTAGAAAGTTATAGATCACTTGTTGCGGAGATCAAAAGATAATCTATTCTTTTAGTCCAACGATAAGAAGCTCCCTATTTGCTCCTATGAGGAAATGGATATTACCATCTGCTGTCTCAGCCCCGGGTGGGGGATTGGAATCCCATATCTCCTCCTTTGAGGCCTTGAGAAGGAGTTGATCCCAGAGACCGGAGCCCGATGGATTTATTATGCGGGCATCCTTGAAATTCCCTTTTCTGTCCATTATGGCTTCTATCCATACATAGCTCCTCAAGGATGGAACTTCATTTTCCATGAGATTGTGTCTTTTAAGTGATGAAATAAAGTTATCAAAGACCCTGTATGCCACCCTCCTCACAAAGCTTGCATATTTGAAGCTCTTGGCATTAAGGAGTGTTATTTCCCCTTTTGGAATGCCCGGTAGATAATCCCTCGTTCCTGGTGTTTCAGTTCTTGCCCTTGCAATAAGCTCTTCAGGTGAGGGTGGGGATTTCTTTTCAAGACTCAAACCCTTTCCCTGGTCAGGGCTTCTCTCAGATTTTTTTAAAAATTTCGTGATTACTTCTCCTGATGGAGAAAGCTCCAATTTTCTCTCCCTCTGTGACCTTTCTTTTATTGCTTCTGACCCCTTTTGTGCTTCCTGCGCAGGATTCTTCTCTCTCTGCATTGCTATTGGATCCCCAAATGCTACGCTTTCCCTCTGCGTTCTACTGGATCTTTCGCTCAGGAATCTACTCCTTTCAGGTTCCTCCTCCCTTTCCGTCTGTGAGGGTGCAACAATCTGTTTTCGATCAAACCTCTCCTTTATCTCCTCTTTTTTAACATTTTGAGTTAATGCTTCCTTTATTTTCGGACTCATGAGTTCAAGCTCAATTAATGTATCGGCAGATGGGGATCGGGAGAAATGCGGATTAAATGGGATCATTATAAATAGGATATGAATTACAAGTGATAGGAGAAGCGTGTAGACTAACGTTCTTTCACTCTTTTCCGTATGATCCCCAAGCATGTAAAAATTTTACCACACTCTATCGGGGGCGATCAAAGTATAGGATAAATCATTTGATAACCTTCTCATCACTTGAGAAATCGATCTTCATATTAATCTTTTCAAGAACATGGGGCTGATAGAGATAGTATACCTTTGTTGAGAGATTAATCCTTTCATTATCCGGTGCGCTGAATGTAAAAGTCTCTATCCTTTCCTCCTTCGGGGCAATCCGGTTATCGGAAAATATATTTTCACTTCTGAGGAATAGATCAGGATCATGCTCAATAATTTCATTATTGCTGTTTACAAGAACTTTTTGATATGTCCTCTCTTCCTTGTATAACAAGGATCTTTGAGTTTTTGCCTCGAATGAAAGTATAAGCTTTCTCGTGGGCAGACCAGTTGGCACCTTATGACCGGAGCCAATATTTGAAATTTTTACCCTGACAATGAGATTATCGCGGTTTCTCTGAACATCGATGATTTCCACTTTGATTGCCTTTTTCAGCTGTTCAATGGAATGCCCACCTGAAACCTCATGAAGATTTATTTTTTCATCAGATACAGACTTAATCTTCTCAGAAACAATCTTTCCCTTTACAGCGGGCATATGGCATTCCTGACAGTTGATATTATTTTTTGCGTAGTAGCTTTCTTTCCATTCAGAATAGGTGCTGAGTATGTGAACACCTTTCTCATTCCTGTATTCATGGCATCCCGCACATAACAGGGATGATTTATGTAGCGGAGAATAGGAAGTTTTATGAACAGGGGATTTTCTATTTTTAAATGGTCCGAATTTTGTGTTATCGGTTGTTATGGAAAATGGGAAGTGGGATCCAAGATTTATATTCTTTATTCTGTGGCAGAAGTCGCAACTTACACCTTCCCTTGAGTTATCCTTCTTTAAATCAAAATCATTCTGAAGGAATGCAACAGGTGCATGACATTTGAAACATGTCTTTTTTGCCTTATAAGGGGATGTCTTTATGGCCTCAAGGTATGCCGTGTAAAATATGGGATCATGGAAGGAGAGTGCGTGGAGGGAGTTCTTCCAATTTTTGTAGATCTCCTGATGGCATTGACCGCAGTAACCACTTTTTTCAAAAATACCCCCTCCCCTGTCTTTTGCTCGAACGGGGCTTATATGAAAGAGAATAAAAATTCCCGAAAGTATCAAAGATATCGTAAAAATCTTCTTCATCTCCCCCCCCTTTTTACACGGTTATTAAGGAATTCTATGAGGTCTATCATCTCCTTGCCCTGAAATAGGGGCCATTGAAGTTCCATCTCCTTCATTTTTTCCAGCATTGTTATACCGTGGTTCCACATAAGTGTTGCAATCACAATTGGTGATAATTCCCTCTTTAACTCTGCCAGATCAGGCACACTCTTCTTTTCCTTCCCTCCGAAGGAATGACATCTTATACAGTGCTTCTCTTCAAATATCTTCCTTCCTGCCTGTATATTGCCCGGTTCATCAAAGTATCTCACTGTGAAAAGGTATGCAATTATATCAGCCATTTCCTGTGCTTCCAGTGTGGGTCTCTTTATGCGTGCCTCCCTCATAGCCTCCCACATTGCAGGCGAGTGATTCCACATGAGGCCTGCCATCTGACCCAGGGTTCTTGCTGAAGGGTGCCTTATCCCGAGATCAGGCCCAATCTTACCCCCCTTTCCCTTGATGGCATGGCAGAAACTACACCCCTTTTCTGCGAATAGCTTTTCCCCCCTTTGTGCATCACCAGGATTGAGAAACACCTTTTCTGTTGATGCACCCTTTTTCCTGATATAGGCGACAAGATCCGTCATCTCCCTTCCTTCAAATTTTGGCCATCTAAGATTTATCTTCCTCATCTCTGCTGCCATCTTTGGGGCATGATTCCACATAAGCTGGGCCCACAGGATAGGATTTGTCAGGGATGCCCATTTACTGAGATCAGGACCTATAGAATGTTTTCTTTCACCAAGGGAATGGCATTTCGCACAACCTTTGCTCTCCATCACCCTTTTTCCGCGCGCAGGATCGCCCGGTTCATCCACATATCGGATAAGGTAAAGGAATGAGAATAGATCCGCCATCTCCTGCTCACTGATTGTGGGGAACTGGAGGTTTTTCTCCTTGATCTTTTCCCACATTCTTGGTGCGTGATTCCACATAATTCCAGCTATCTGTGATTGTGTGAGCGGATAGGGGGGTTCACCCCCGAGATCAGGTCCTTCCTTTCCACCTTCTCCCCAGATGGAATGACATTTTATACAGCCTTTACTGTAAAATACCTGCCACCCCTTCTTTACATCACCTGGCAGTTGATAGGATTCATCCTTTGCATATATGAGTGATCCAGTGATCATGATTAATAGGATCAGTAAGATTGCCTTTTTCATTAAATCCTCCTTACGCCTTCATCAGATCCAAGGTCATGGTCCTCTCTTACAAGTGCCCAGAAGACCCTTGATACAAGGATTATGAAGAGTATAAAGAGTGGGATAATTGCAACTCCAATCACTGTTGCTGTAATGGGTGCATCATTGTAAATCCATGCGCTGTAGATGGATTTGCTGATCCATAAGATAACGGATAGTGCAAAAATGCAAAAAAGGATATATATAAGAAACTGAAAGGCATGGATTATCTCCTTCTCCTTTGATGAGCTCATAGCTCCTCCCTTTCAGGTTTTTCCTTTGGATTTATAGCGATTACTGCCTTTTCGGATGGAAAGTATGTAACTATACGCTTCACAGTTTCATCAACAGCAATTTCTCTTCCTTCCCTTACCTCCCATATGGACACAATCGGAAACATTTTTGTAAAAAGCATATACAGGAGGATAAATGCGGCAAAGCATCCCGCCATTATAGACCATTCAACCCATGTGGGGTTATAAATCCCCCTTTCATATGGAAGCCTTGGGTTCATAAGGGATGGAACGACTATTGTGAACCTCTCAAGCCACATACCGATATTTACTGAGATTGATGCTATAAATGTTCCTGTTATTGTCCTTGTTTTACTGTTGCAGAGGATTGAAAATGGTATAACAAAACAGAAGATAACCATTGCCCAGAAATGTGGTGCATATTTACCCGTTACCTTTGAATAGAAAACTGTCATATGGAAAGGTTCATTTCCATAATATGTTGTTAGATACTCTGCAAATGTAAAATAAAACCACAACATTGTCATAACGAGAAGTAGAATTCCGAGATTGTTGAAGTGAACAGGTCTTAGATATTCCTCAAGCCTGTATATCTTTCTTATGATAACCATAGCTGTAATGATCGCTGCTATGCCCGAAAATATAGCTCCAGCCACAAAATACGGACCAAAGATTGTTGAATGCCACATGGGCTGCACTGTCATTGCAAAAACCCAGGAAACAACTGTGTGAACGGAAACGGCAATTGGGATAACAACAACAGCCATTATGGATATAGCCCATTCAAGAATATGCCTTTGTTTTTCTGTTCCTTTCCAGTTAAGTGCAAGCACACTGTATATCCATCTTCTCCATCCTATAACACGATCCCTTAGAAGTGCGATATCGGGAATCAATGGAAGATAGAGGTATATGGTGCTTGCAGTAAGATATGTTGTAATACTTGTTACATCCCACAGGAGCGGAGATTGAAATCTTGAGTGTCTTATAACGTTGAAAAGCCTGTCAGGTCTTCCAAGATCAATAAGAATGTTGCCAACACCGAAGAAAAGCACAAGCACTGTAATAACTTCGGCCATTCTTGTTACTGATCTTCTCCATTCAGCCTGCGATAGTCTCAGAATTGCAGAGATAAGTGTTCCTGCATGGCTGACACCTATGAAGAAAACAAAGTTTGTTATATATATTCCCCAGTAGATTGGTCTGTTGAGCCCTGTAACACCGAGCCCATTTTTAATCTGCCAGAGATATGCAAATACAGCCCATCCTATAATAGCCAGAAGAATGATTACAATTGCATAGAACTGTCGTGTTGTCCTGAGAATCGGATCAAATAGAACGGTATCTTCATTGATAATTTCAGGAGTGTTCATGTTACTCTCCTTCCCTGAGATATATAACCTTTGGCTCGGTTCCAAGATCCTCCATGAATCTGAACGCCCTCGGATTCCTGGAAAGTTCGGATACAACGCTTTTTGGATCATCAAGATCACCAAAAAACATGGCGTTACTTGGACAGGCCTCAACACACGCAGGTATATAATCCTCGGGAAGAAGGGCCCTTCCTTCTGCCCTTGCCTTTTCCTTTGCCTTCTGCAGGCGGTGGTGACAGAAGGAACATTTTTCAACAACACCCTTGGGTCTTACAGAAACATCATTATTTACAGCATTACCCATTTCACTATTCCAGTACGGCTCATACCAGTTAAAGTATCTTGCGGTATAAGGACAGGCTGTTGTGCAGTATCTACAGCCAATACATCTTGGATAGATCTGCCCCACAATCCCATCCTCACTTTTATATGTGGCACCAACAGGACAGACCTTTATGCATGGAGGATTATCGCAATGGAAACAGGGCCTTGGTATAATCCTTCTCTTCAGATGCGGGAATTCACCTTCAGTGATTGTGATCATCTCTATCCAGAGTATTGCCCTTCCTTTTTCTGCCTCTTCAGGACTGGAGAAGGGAATATTGTTCTCTGTTCTGCAGGCAATGGTACATGCCTGACAGGCTGTGCATTTATCAAGATCTATAACCATGGCCCATTTTGGCATAAGAACCTCCCTATGCCTTGCTTATGCTTACCCCGTGAATATACTTCAGCGGATAACCCGTAAGTGGATCTGGATTCCATGACATGATCCATACAGGATTTACTCCGATGTCCTTTGCCCATCTGCCATATGCCCTGTGCCCCATCCCCAGGGGAAGAAATAGTGCCTTGGGGTGGATGCCTGGATTATACTTTACAGGCACCTTTATCCTGCCCTTTGCAGTTTCAATAACGACCAGATCTCCTTCCTTTATTCCAAGCCTCAGGGCTGTGGAGGGATTTATTTCAACGAAACTTTCCCATGACTCCCTCGGATACTGTCCGGAGATATCCATTAAATGAGGTCTGTTTGTAGCCCTTCCTGTCAAAAAAACAAGGGGTGGCTCCGTGATAAGGTGGAAGCCTTCTTCTGATAATGGTTCAAAATGGGGGAGGAAGAGCTCCCCTCCCTTCGCATTAACCCCAAGGGATGATATGGTTTCATCAATTGAAGATCGATTTTTTCCATTTTTCCTTATGCCATAATGTTGAAGTTTTGAGCGGAGTATTGAGGATTGAAATTCAAATCTTCCAGATGGAGTGAAAAATCTTAATGTCTCTTCCCCTGGATGGATAAAGCTCCACCATCCACCCTTTTCTTCAACCTCCTTCCAGAAATCTTCAAAATTCGGAGGAAAAGGAAATTTCAGTCCAGCCTTTTCAAGGATCCTTTCAAGGATTTCATCTGAGGAAGAACCATAAGGACTCCCCCTGCTTTCATCATATAGGACCTTTATAAGTGATCGGATGGTAGTATGGGTGTCTTCCCATGGTAGGGATGATCTTACAGACCCACCTATGTCCTTTGATAACCGTAAAAAGAGATCACTGGTTGATAAGGTGCCATCTGTTGCCTTTAAAACGGGTTTTATAATCCCGATACAAAGCATGGTCTCGACCTTGGGCATATAGGCAATCTCCCATTTCTCAAAAGGTGAGAGATCCGGCAATATAAGATCAGCATACATCGAGGTTTCGTCAAGAAAGCGGGAAAAACTGATAACAAATGGGATAGATTCAAATGCCTTGAGCAGATCCTCTGTTGCCGGATAACTGTAAAGCGGATCTGTTTCCCTCATCATGAGGATGGAGATGGGATATGGTTTTCCTGTAACTGCACATTTCATAAATGGGAGAAGGGGGTGTGTATCCACAGGATACATCGCGTCTGCCTGAAGCACCGATGGTTTTGAATGGCCTCTTTTCGAAATTTCGTCCCTCACTACAGGAGAAGGAAGATCTGGATAATCGTGATGAAAGATATATATACCTCCCTCCTTATTTATATTTCCCACAAGTGCATTTAGTGCCATTATTGCCATGATGTCGTAAAGGCGGGCTGAGAAATGTGATATATCCTCCATTGGAATGGCTATGGAAGGTTTTCCTGCAGCAAACTCCCTTGATATCTTGAGGATTTCTATAACAGGGACACCTGTTATGCCTGAAATCCTGTCGGGATGATATTTCCTTAATACGAGGTCCCTGAACTCATCAAAGCCGTGTGTATGGGTGTTCACAAAATCCTTATCATAAAGACCTTCCTTTATAATTACATGTGCCATTCCAAGGGCGAGTGCACCTTCTGTGCCTGGATGGATACCGATAAATTCATCTGCCTTTGAAGCGGTGGTTCCCAGTCTTGGACCAACATATATGAATCTACCCCTTATGTTTCTTTCCCTCCGCCAGAATCCAAAATTCTTCTGGGTGAGAACAGGTACATACCAGGATTCAAGGATCGGGGCACCAAAGGATAGCACGATTTCTGCATTTCTAATATCAAAGGCGGGAAGGCTTCTTTTCCCGAAGGTAAGGAGCACTGCATTCGAAACATTGCTGATGATCAGGGGGTTGAGGTCTATATAATTGGGAGAACCGTATGCATCCATAAACCTTTTGACTATTTGCTTTGTTATGCCGGGAAAATCCCCATCAAGGAAGGCGACCTTATGTGGCTCTGATCTGGATCTAAGTTCACTTAATCTTGAGAAGAGTAACTTATATGCCTCCTGCCACCCTATTTTTTCAAAATTATCACTCCCCCTGGGCCCTTTTCTTATTAAGGGGCTCCTGAGCCTGTCAGGATTATAGAATTGCTGAAGCTCTGTCAGACCAACAGGGCAGAGCTTCCCTCTGTTTATGGGGCTCAGCGGATTTCCATCTACACGAACGGGTCTTCCATCCACGAGCTTGACCCTGAGTCCGCATGCACCGGGACATCCTGTGCAGGTGGTTAGCCCCCATGATTCTATACCGGGAAGCGAATTCTTCCCTGAAGAAGAGGCACCTGTTTCCCTTAAGAGTGATGGGGTAAGTGCGCCTGCAAAGGTGGTAAGGCCAACGATTTTCAAAAAATCCCTTCTCGATATCATGATCTCCTCACCTGTGGCATGAGATGCAATCAACACTTGCCTTTCGCTTATAATGGCAGTCCATGCAATCATCCATGGTTATCTTAAAAAGCGCTCTGGGGGGTGGAGATGTCTGCTCCTTCATATTTCCATGACATCTTTCACACCCTATCGCTCCTGCAACAACATGCCTTCTGTGTGAGAAAAATACGTGATCAGGGAGCTTATAAATCCTGTTCCAGGGGTAAAGATTCCCCTGATTATAAATAGCCCTCACCTTTTCTTCCTCTCTGCTATCCGTAATAGCAGATTGATGGCAGCTCATGCATATCTGAAGGGAAGGCAGTGTAGCATGAATCCCCCTTTTTACACCCTCGTGGCAGCCTTCACACTCCAGCCCCTGCTCAATATGCTTTTTATGGCTGAAATTGATGGGCTGATGGATTGCTGGCGATATTTCTATAAGTACAATAGAGATGATAAAAATTGCTAAAAAAGGAAAAAAAATCTTAATTAGAATTCTATTCATGGGATCCCTTTCGAGAAAAATTCTTGCTGGATTTATGCCAGAATCTGATCGCGAAAACTGTTTATAAATTATTGAATATTAAAGGGAAAATTTTTGATCAGATGGGATGGGGATTAAAGGCTGACAGAATGTCAGTACTCTTTTATTAAAAGCGTGGTTGTATGGCTGGATTCTCCACTGCCAGATTTTCATGAAGCATGACAAATTGTCAGGGTTTCTCATTTATGGAGAGCTCTTTAAGTTTTCTGTAAATACTCCTCTCACTTATACCGAGTAGTTGGGCTGCCTTTTTCCTGTTTCCGTTGCAGAGTCTGAGGACCTCAATGATATGTTTCCTCTCAAGCTCCCTAAGCCTTAGATCCTTCTGTTTACTTATAAGTCTGTCTTTCTCCCTTATCTCAAAGGGAAGGAATTCAGGTGTAATAACGTCTGCATTTCCCGAAAGGATACATGCCCTCTCTATTATATTCTCAAGCTCCCTTATATTCCCAGGCCACTGATATTCCATTAAGAGTTCCATTGCCTCACTGCTTACCCTCTTTTTTGATCTGGAGGGTGACTTTTCCTTAAGGAAATATTTTACAAGGAGAGGGATATCCTCCTTTCTTTCACGAAGTGGAGGTATCTCTATGGTGACCACATTGAGCCTATAGAAAAGGTCCAGCCTGAATTGCCCTTCATCCACCATCTTCTTAAGGTTTCGATTTGTTGCTGCAATTATCCTTACATCAACCCTTATATCCTTTGTTCCGCCAAGCCTTCTGAATGTGCCTGTTTCAAGAACCCTTAGCAGCTTTGCCTGAAGCGGGAGTGTTATCTCACCGATCTCATCAAGAAAGATCGTTCCCTTATCTGCGATTTCGAAAAGCCCATATTTTTGCTGGAATGCACCTGTAAAGGAGCCCTTCTCATGGCCAAAGAGCTCACTCGTAAGGAGATTTTCGTGAAGGGATGCACAATCAACAACGATAAATGGTTTTTCCCTTCGGTCGCTGAGTTCATGGATTTTTTTAGCAATGAGTTCTTTGCCAGTTCCACTTTCTCCATAGATAAGAACCGTAGAACTGGATGAAGAGATCTTCTCCACCAACTCCAGGATCTTCTTTATAGCATGGGTTTCCCCAATAATCTTACCCTCATCCTGCTTCATCAATCTTCTTTTTATAGCGATATTCTCCTGGATGAGGTTTCTCTTCTCTCCTGCCTTTCTTATTACGGCTTCAAGCTCATCCAGTTTACAGGGTTTTGTAAGAAAATCGTAGGCACCGAGCTTCATTGATGCTATTGCATTCTCAATGCTCCCATAGCCTGTGAGCATTATAACCTCTGTTATTGGCCTCAGCTCTTTTATTCTTTTTAAACATTCTATACCATCTATACCGGGCATTTTGATATCGAGGAGAACTACATCAAAATTTGATTCACTTATCCTTTCAATGGCATCCATGGAGTCTGAGGTCGAAGTGGTATCGAATCCGCAGAGGGTAAGTTCCCTCTCCAGGACCTCCCTGAATGTCTTTTCATCATCTACTATGAGAACCTTTATTTTTTCACCCATAAAGTTTAACCTGCCATTATTTAAATACTTACCTGGATCGATAAGGTCTTAACAGGAAGACGAATTATTACAGAGGTTCCACGCTGCCACTGGCTTGACAGTTCTATTCTACCACCGTAATTTTGAGCAATATTTCTCGCTATGAATAGGCCGAGTCCTGTGCCTGTTCCAGGGGGTTTTGTTGTGAAAAATGGATCAAAGACCCTATCCAAATCCTCTTTTCTTATACCTTTTCCATTATCAACCACCTTTACGACTGCGTAATCCCCCTCCATTCCACCCTCAATTATGACACGGCCTCCATTCTCAATGCATGCCTGGATAGCATTTATAATTATATTGAAGTAAAGCTGCTTTATCTGTGATTCCTCACCCTTTATTAACGGAATATCAGCATTCCATTTGACCAGCACTTCCGTCCTGTGTCGGGATGCCTCAAATCTTACAAGTGAAACTATCTCCTCTATGATCTTTCTTATATCTATGGGCTGAATCCTGTGGGGGCTTTTCTGACAGTAAATGAGGAGCTTTTCTGTAATTGTCTTGCACCTCATCACCTCTTTCTGGATCAGATCAAGGTAGTGGGGAAATTCATTGAGTTCAGAAGGGAGCCTTTCTATCCTTTTGATTCTTCTCTGAAGTCCTTCAATGCATGTTAATATCGAGGCAAGCGGGTTATTTATCTCATGAGAGATCCCGGATGCAAGGAGCCCGACTGTTGAAAGCCTTTCGGAGTGGCTGAGGTATGCCTCCATCTGCCTTCTCTGCGTGATGTCACGCCATACTTCAACTGCATGTATTACACTGCCCTTTTCATCCATAATGGGTGATGAGGATATCTCAAAGTAGCGTTCCTTCCCCCTTATATTGAGTGACTTTATCCTGGTCTGAACAGTTCCCGATTCAAGGGTAATTAAGGAGGGACACTCAAGTGGTCTATCCTTGCAGAGCACATCTTCAATAATCGCGGGGCATTTTTTCCCGATTATATCCTCCCTTTTGAGTTCACATATAGTGACAAATGCTCTATTTGCATCAATAATTTTTAATTCTTTATTCAGTACAATCACCCCTTCATTCAGGCTATTTATTAGATTCTCCAGATACTCCTTGGCCCTGGTAACCTCACCCATAAGTTGAAAAACACTCTCCGCCATTTTGTTGAAATGTGTTGCAAGGTGCGCTATTTCATCATGACCATCTAGATTCACCCTTGCATGGAGATCACCTTCCTCAATGGTTTTTGTGACCTTTATGAAACTCCTAATCCTTCGAAGTATAATCCTGTCCATGAGAAGATAGACCGTTACCATGATTACAAATATGAGGGATCCGGTAAGCACCAATATCTTGTTGATATTCGATGAGAGGATCCTTTCAGCTGGTGCAAGTGAATAATCAAGGATCAACACGCCATTTATCTTATCAGCAGGGGAATGGCATCCAAAACAGAGCGGTTTATTAAAAATGGGGCTTACATTTCTAAAAACCATCTCCCCACTTGATGTTTGGAAGCGCACAGTTCTACTTCTTTCCTCAGGTGTATATCTGTGGCATATAATGCATGATGCATCATTCTTGTCTATCCGCTTTCCGAGAAGTGCACCCTCATTTGAAACCCTCACTTCCCCTCTTTTGTTAAGGATCATGACCCTTTCTATCTTGTTTTCACTCTCTCTCAGAAGATTCTCGATGCTATTCTGGAGAATTTCCCTGCGGTTGAGAAGCATTGCCTGTTCTAAGGTATAAAGGATGAGCCTGCTCTGTATCTCCGTGGATACCTGAAGGCTTTCGAGAAGTTGATCCCTGTGGAAGGTATAAAAAAAATAAAAGAAGATGGAGGTAAATATAAGGAACAGCGCAATGATACAGAGTGATACTTTGAGACTTAACGATCTAAAAAGAGAAGCCTTCTGCTGCAGGAAATGTTTCATGAATCAATTATAATTTAACACTCAAAATAATAAAGGGTCAAAGGATGGCTATATTCAAACCTCTATCTTTATTAATTCCCCCCTTATTATTATCCGTGATGGGTCTATCTCTTCCCTGAGTATTTTCAGTTCATCAGCTGTTGGAGGCTGAATCTCTTCGATCCTTTCTGCAATCAGAGGCTTGAATCCCATATCATTTATTATATCCTGCACATCAAGGCCCTTAAGCACACCGATGAGTTTCATCCTCTTTGTTTCATCATCAAAACCAAAAAGCGCCTTCGATGTAACAACTCTCCAGGGTCCTGTATCCCTGGGCAGTCCCTCCTTTTCCCTGATACTTTTACCACTCAGAAAACCCGGGGATGTAATAAAATCGACCCTTTCCACAAACCTCCTCCCCTCATGCTTCATAACGATTATGGTCTTCCAGCAGAAAGAGGCCACCTGATTTCCACCGCCACTTCCAGGAAATCTTCGCATGGGTCTGGTAAAGGTTCCACCTAACATTGTGGAGTTAATATTTCCGTAGGGGTCCACCTGGAGGGCTCCGAGCATACCGTAGTCGATATAGCCTGTTGCTGCGTATGCAAAAGCCCAATTCATGTTAAGCCACTGGAGTGATCTGTATGTATTCTGCGGTCCTCCCATTGTGCCCCTCACAAATGGCGTCAGTGACTGCGGGCCTATTGCACCAAACTCAAAAACCTGAACTATATTTGGTGTATAAAGTCTCTGTGCAAGGATTGCCACAACCTGTGGGATCCCCCATCCAACAAAGAAGGTCTTTCCATCCTCAAGCAGTCTCGCTCCCAGTGAAATCATAAATTCCGTATCAGTAAACTCGATAGTTTTTTTCATACCTTACTCCTTTTAATCCATTTCCAATTTCTCATGGTTCGTTTACGATCCCCTTTTCACATATACCCTTCTTTTATTGTTGCCCTTCTTATAAGTTCCTTCAGCTTTTTCCATCCAACCTTCCTTTCCAGAAATTCTTCATGATTTTCTACGCTGTAAACATATTCATTTAGATATGTCTGCATCTTTTCATCGTTATCAATGGCATTGAGCATATCTATATGTTCGAGATCAAGCTCATAACGAGCAGGCATAGCACCTGGGTAGGCACCAAAGGGGAGGTGGACGACCGCATCAACAAGAAAATATGGTATTGTTGTTTTCATGGGTTCTTTCCTGAATTCAAGCGGATCAACAATCTCTTCTGTTGAGATAATAACCTTCTTTGATGCAATGGATGCCTCGAGCGCAAAGAGATTTGTCCCGAAAATCCTCGCATTTCCATAGATATCTGCCTGATGAACATGGATAAGGGCGACATCGGGATTCAGCGCAGGAACAAGGCATACAGGATCACCTGTAAAAGGATCCCTGACAACCTTTGCACCTGAATATGTGATATTATCAGAACCGAGCAGGTCACGCGTGGGCATAAAAGGAACCCCCCTGGCTGCTGCAAGTATGCGTAGTGCAATCCCTCCATTTGTCCATTCATATACCTTTACCTTTCCCTCGCAGACAGCCTTCCCTATGTAGTTGCCATAACCAAGAAATCCTACATCAATTCGGGATGCACACCCGGCACCAGTAAGGAGAGCGCTTTCGAGTAACGTGAATTCAGCACCTATCCAGAGGTCCTTTTTCCTCTGCCTTATGATTTCCCTTATAAGTGCCTGTGGACCGCGCGTTAGCGTGGAAAAATCATAAACGATATAGTCGCCATCGCTAACAAATCTTTCTACAGCTTCCCTTTCAGACATAAGCTTTGATACAGGCTCTCTTTTCTTCTTTTCCCTTACCCATGCCCTGAATTCATCAGGGTGTATAAATCGAAATTCTGATCTGCCTGACTGGATTACATCCATATAAGACCCCTTTTTAACAAATATTCGGTAAGAACTCATGATAATTATAAATATGCATCTATCACTGATGTCAACTTTATATCTTAAACAGGCAATTGCCTTGAGAAGGGATTATGGATCGTCTAAAATTTCTGTGGGGGTTGATCTATGAAGGTTATATTCTTCCATACAAAGAGAGAGGTTGAAATAAGAGGAGGCAGAAGGGTAAAGGATATCTTCCGTGAACTGGACCTGGTTCCCCAATCATGGCTTATCGCAAAGGATGGGGAGCTTATTACAATGGATGAATGGGTTGAGGATGGGGATACCATTCTTATCATTCCAGTTGTATCAGGAGGTCTTTTATGAAGTGCAGGTGGTGTGATAAGAAAGCGGCAATGGAAATACCTCACGGCAGGCTTTCCCTTTGCAGGAGATGTTTTATCGAATATTTTGGCAATCAGGTGGAGAGGGCAATTGGTCAGTTTGATATGTTTGACAGGAATACGAGGATCCTTGTTGCAGTTTCAGGAGGAAAGGACAGTCTTTCGCTGTGGGATATACTTATAAAGAAGGGATACAGGGCATCCGGACTTCATATCAATCTGAAAATAGGCGAGTATTCCGAGAAATCAATGGAAGTGACAAAAGATTTTGCCAGTGCAAATGGTCTTGAACTGATCGTTGCTGATGCACCGGATGAGGGAATAGCTCACATGGCAAAAAGACTTCGCAGAAACCCCTGCTCTATCTGTGGTATTGTGAAAAGATACATTTTTAACAAGGTTGCAGTGGAGAATGGCTTTGATGTTCTTGCAACAGGGCACAATCTCGACGACGAGGCATCAAGGCTTATGGCTAATATCCTTCGCTGGCAGGATGATATGCTTAGAAGACAGAGCCCCGTTCTTGAAGCAACGCATCCGAAGCTTGTTAAGAAGGTTCGCCCGCTCTTCCGGCTTACAGAAAGGGAGATTGCAGCATATGCATTTATGAGAAACATCAAATATATCATGGATGAATGTCCGCTTTCAGAAGGTGCAACAACACTCATCTACAAGGATCTATTAAATCATCTGGAGAGCCGGATGCCAGGAACAAAGCACGCCTTCTATTTTGGCTTTCTTAAGAGAAAAGGGACTGAAAGAAAAGATGAGGTTCTTAAGGAATGTTCGTCATGTGGTTATCCAACCATTTCCGATTCATGCAGTTACTGTTCATTAATGAGAAATAGCCTTCATCCAGAGGTTCAGAAATGAATTCAAGGACACTTGCTGAAGGTGATACTGTAATCTTCATAGATGCGAAGGATCGAAGATATATGCAGAGGTTAAAGAAGGGTGGGATATTTCATTTTTCCGGTGGATATGTTGAGCATGATGCAATAATTGGTAAGGATGAGGGTACTTTGGTAAAATCATCACTCGGTATGAAACTCGCTGTTTTTCGTCCGACCCTCTCCGAATTCATCCTTGAGATGCCAAGGGGCGCCCAGATAATATATCCCAAGGATATAGGTATCATTCTTATGTGGGCAGACATCTTTCCTGGCGCTCGTGTCCTTGAAAGTGGTATTGGTTCAGGGGCACTAACGATGTCACTTTTGAGGGTTGTTGGTGAACGTGGTGTCGTATTCTCTTATGAAATAAGGGAAGATTTCATTACCAGGGCATTGAGGAATATTGAAACCTTTATGGGGAAACCTGCCAATCTTATAGTTAAGAAGAAGGACATATATGAGGGTATAGAGGAGAGGGAGCTTGACAGAATCATACTTGACCTTCCGGAGCCATGGAGACTTGTTGCAGAAGCCGCCCAGGCATTAAGGCCTGGAGGTATAATTTTATGTTACAGCCCCACTATCATTCAATCCCAGAGAACCTGCATTGAACTGAAAAAGAACGAGAAATTTACGATGATCTCCAGCTTCGAGGTCCTGATGAGGAACTGGCATATAACAGAGCAGAGCGTTAGGCCTGAACACAGAATGGTAGCACATACAGGATTTATAACAACTGCAAGAAGGCTATCCCTATAGATGAAAAGGAAGGCACTTATTCTTTTATTAATATTTGTGTGTATCGCTGCAATTTTTCCATCAGTCTATCCATCACAACATGGTGCGGTGGTAAACCTTCCCTTTGGTGAAGGCGAAGTTATGGTTTTTGATGTATACTGGTTGAGCCTCTACGCTGGAAGGGCTATTATGGAGGTCAAAGGTGCCGTAAATATGAGGGGAAGGAATGCCATTCATATAGTTGGTGTTGCCGAAAGTTCACCTGCACTTTCTGTGATATACAGCATTAAGGACAGGATTGAAACATATCTGGATATCGAATCGCTTCTCCCGATGAAAAGCATTGTTATAAGAAAGGAGAGAAAGAAAGATCTGGAGAAGACCGTTATATTCAACAGGTCCTCACTTGTAGCCACGGAGTTTATAAAGAAGGGGGGTGGAGAGAAGATAAAAAGATATAATATAAAACCCGATGTCCAGGATATCCTTTCGTGCTTTTACTTTATGAGGGCAAAGGGAATAAGCCCTGGTTCCCCACTGTCATTTTCCGTATATGCGGGCAATAAGGTATGGGTGATCGAGGTCTCCATCGTAGGGGAGGAGAGGGTGAAAACACCGAACGGAGAAGTGGATTGCTATATAGTAAAGCCTGTTGCAAAATACGAGGGTAAAATTCAGGACACAGGTGATGTGATTATATGGGTGACAAAGGACAACAGTATGGTTCCGATGAAGATGAGGAGTAATATAAAGGTGAAGGTGGGACCCGCGAGGATCCCTCTCGGATCAGTAACAGCATCACTTACGGAATACAGGAATGGAATGCAGTTTTCAGGGAAGAACTAATACCTTTTTCTCAATACCCTTTATTATCATCTCACTCCTTGCCCTCTTCAATCTTGGATTGGTTGGATCGGGCATATTTGATCTTTCCCCGCTCGAGGCCCATTACTGGGAGTGGTCAAGGCGGCTGGACCTTTCCTACTATTCCAAGCCGCCAATGGTTGCATATATAATTGCGCTGTTTACCTCTATTTTCGGTGATAATGAAATCGGTGTAAGGATGGGGGCTATCGTCATTTCAGCACTTAGTGCGGTCCTCTTTCTTCTCCTCTGCAAGCAATTTAAATTGACTCCTCGTGCAACAATCTATTCATTTCTTTTTTTTGTGTTATCTCCCATGTTTTTTGGTGGATCCATCCTGATGACGACAGATATACCTCTTGTTCTCTTCTGGATTTTAGCAATTTACAGCATGAAGAGGGCGTTGAGTGAAGAAAAACTTCTCTGGTGGATAATTGCAGGCATTGCCCTTGGTGCAGGATTGATCAGTAAATACACCATGTTTTTCTTTATACCCTGTGCCATTCTTTATCTTTTATTAACAGGAAGATTTTTAAGGATAATTAAAAATCCACATCCGTGGCTATCCATTATAGTAGCGCTCATGATCCTGAGCCCTGTTATTTACTGGAATTACAGGCATGATTGGGTTTCTTTCAGACACACAGCTGGACTTGCAATGAGGGGCAGGGGGATTTTTACACTCGCTCCAAAATATTTCGCAGAATTCCTTGGTTCACAGATTGCTCTTCTCTCACCGCTTATTTTTTTCATGATTATCGCTGGATGGGTGAAGGGATTTATAAATTTTTCATGGAGGAGGGGTGATGAGGATGCCTTTCTGCTTTCCTTTTCACTTCCCATTTTTCTGTTCTTTCTTCTATTAAGTTTCCATGGAAAAACACAGGGAAACTGGCCTGCACCCTGTTATATTACCGCATATATTTATGTGGCAATGCTTGTCGAAAAAGGGTTATTTTTTAACCCTTCGAAGGGAAGATTGCTGGCAATTTCTGCATTGGTAATGGCTTCCCTTATGCTTATTTTTGCCTACGGTATATCAATAATGTCAGAATACGTGGACCCAGGGATAAACGCGAAGTTGAATATATCAAACAGACTGAAGGGCTGGAAGGAGCTTTCCCGGGAGGTATCGCGAATCCGGAGAACAATGGGTGAAAAGAATGTATTTATCTTCAGTGATGATTACAACATATCAAGTGAGTTAGCCTTTTATATGGAATCCCATCCTGTTACATACTGTGTAAATCTCGGAAGAAGGATGAATCAATATGATCTCTGGGAGGATTTTTCAGGACTTAAGGGTTGGAATGCGATCTATGTTACAAAAGGTGATTCCAGATTTCCAGAATCCTTAGAGAATCTATTTGATAAGTATTCGAAGGAGATATTTGAGGTAAGGAGAGGGGGAGCCTTAATCGGAATTTTCTCCATTTTTAAGTGCTACAATTTTCATGGCGGAATCCCTGTTATTGATAAGATTACCTATTGAGACCTGTTGTAATGATATAGGCTGTTGTCAAACCCACAATACTCTTGGCATCCTTTATCTCGCCCTTCAGAATCATTGAGATCGCCTTTTTTAATGGGATGACCTCGACACTGAGGACTTCGTCCTTATCCAGATGCTGCTTACATGGCTTAAGATCCGTTGCCATAAATATGTGGATTCGTTCGTTGCAGAATCCAGGGCTTGTGAAGATCTCGTGGATTTTTATCCATCTTTGTGCATTGTATCCAACTTCTTCCCTGAGCTCTCTCTTAGCACAATCAAGAGGGTTCTCACCTTTCGATAACTTTCCCGCAGGAATTTCCCATATTAAACCACCCGCAGCATATCTGTACTGATTTATGAGGACGACATTTTCATTATCTATAAATGGAACTATTGCTGAGGCACCTGGATGATTAACAATTTCAAGATCGACCCTGTGACCGTTTGGAAGCTCCACAGTATGTATCTCGAGATCAACTATCCTGCCTCTGAATATCTCCCTTCTGTTAAGCACGCACACTCCTTTCATCGAACCTCCTTGTCCCTTCGAGGAGAAGTTCGATTGAGTCACCGCTTATTGTTACCACTGGTGATTTTATGTCATGTTCTATGGAAAACTCACCCTCTTTCTCCATCAATAACTGGAAGAATGCATCCCTTCCGGTGAGTTCACCGCATGATGCATGCACAATCCTGCCTTTTTCAAAATAGCACTCTCCCCCAACCCTTTTTCCCTTTAATGTGATCTTTCCTGTTTTTTCTCTCATGTGGAAGAGATATACCATATCTGCAAAGGATAAGAGATCCAGCGTTCCCCTCACACCTCCGGAAAGTGTTACCGATACACCGAAACTCCTTTTGTACCTCCTCAGGATGGATTTAAGTCTTGTTGTGAATTCGTCCCATGCAATGTCTTTACTGAAATAATCTTCCGCTCCTTCTTTAATTGTTTTCATCTTCTTCTCAGATGATGGATCTGAAGTGTAGATCACAACAGGGATATTTGCTGATGTAGCATCAGATTTCAATCTCCTCATTAACTTCAGGCAGTCACCATCGCTTAACTCTGTTTCTGAGAGGATGATGTCAGGGGGTTCGGCCTTTATTTTATCAATGGCTTCATCAATTCCTTCACAGAATGTGACATCAAATCCCTCGTTAACCAATCTCAATTTAAGAATTGCCTTTTCCCTGTGATCTCTATCGATAATGAGTATCTTTTTCTTCAACCCTATAGATAACCTGAGCTGGTCCTCTTTGATCACATCCTCAAGGGCCGAGACGATCCTTGGATCAAACTGAGTCCCCGCCCTCTTCCTTATTTCATCAAGGGCCTGTTCTGGTGAAAGGGGTTTTCTGTATGGTCTGGGTGCAATCATTGCATAGAATGAATCGACAACAGCGAGGATTCGTGATCCAACTGGTATCTCTTCACCCGAAACTCCCTCAGGGTAACCTGTTCCATCAAATCGCTCATGATGATGATTAATTATCTTCTTTATGTTCCATGGAAAATCAACATGCTCGAATAGTTTAATGCAGGTGCTTATATGTGTCTTTATCCTTTCGAATTCTGCATCTGAAAGCTCACCTTTTTTCATCAGTATCTCCCTGTCAACACCGATGATTCCTATATCGTGAAATAGGGCTGCAAGTGTTACAGCATCTATAGTCTCTTCGTCAAGCCTTAAGTGTTGTGCAATTGATCTTGCATATTCCATTATGAAGTGTGGCTGTCCGCCGAGCAGGGGATCATCAATGAGCAGTAAACTTGAAAGGATTGCATTTGTCTTTATCAAACAGTCCTTAAGCCTTGCCTTCTCCTTAATTAATTCTTCAAGATGATTCTTCCTCTTCTCTGAGCTCTTGAGAATCTCCCTTATTTTTATATTTATACGCAACCTCGCACAGAGCAGATCGAGAAAGAAGGGCTTTACGAGATAATCATCAGCGCCCTCACTCATCGCCTTCCTTACCAGTTCCCTCTGATTGCCCTTTGATGTTAGTATTACTGGAATCGATTTCAGTTGTTCATCTTTTTTGATTATACGAAGCGCTTCAATGGCTGAAGGATTATCCAGATCAAGATCCATTATTACAACATCAGGGTTCACACTGGCAATAACATCTAAAAATTCATTTCCTGAAACTGTTCCCATAGATTCAAAGCCTTTTGACCTCAGGAAAGGTCTTAGAAATTCGGTTAAATTTTTATCGGGATCAGCAAAAAGTATCCTGTGCTTGTGTTCCATCTTTTTCTTAAATTGATTTTTGTCTATTATTATCCCAAAAATATATACAGTGTCAATGGAAAATGGAAATGAGGTCAGGGATTTGATAATTGATCTGTGTTTTGATAGATTAATTTAAGCAAAAATGAGATCATTAGATAAGGGGATTAAATATGTCCGAATTAAGACGAGAACCTGTTCTACACCGATGGGTGGTTATTGCAGCGCAGAGCTGGCTGGAGATAACCGATCTGCTTGAAGATGCGAGGAGAAGAGAAAAGGTTGAGGTGTGCCCCTTTTGTGAGGGGAGGGAGATGGCAACACCCCCTGAGGTCTTTGCGATAAGGGATATGTCTACAGGGCGTGATCAGAAAGGATGGAAGGTAAGGGTTGTTCCAAATAAGTTTCCTTTCCTGAGGATTGAGGGTGATTTTGACAGAAGAGGTGAAGGCATATATGACAGAATGAATGGAATAGGTGCCCACGAGATTGTAATTGATATGCCCGATCATAACGGTGACTGGGCAACGAAGCCGGCCGAGCATTTAAGGGATATCCTCTATGCATACAGGGGGCGAATGATAGATCTGAGAAAGGATCTTCGATTCCGGCAGATAGTCATTGCAAAGAATCATGGTCCGGGCCTTGCCATACTTCCCCACCCTCATTCTCATATTGTTGCCCTCCCTATTGTTCCGAGAAGGATTGAGGAGGAACTCAGGGGTACAGCAGATTACTATCAGAGAAAGGAGAGGTGTGTTCACTGTGATATGATCAAGCAGGAGATTTCATCAAGGAGCAGGATTGTGATGGAAACAAAGGGCTTTGTTGTTTTCTGCCCGTATGCGTCACGATATCCATTTGAACTTATCATTATTCCAAAGACACATATCCCTGACTTTGCTTCGATCCAGGATGGGGAACTACTTGAGCTTGCAACAGTAATGAAAGATACCTTTGGTAAATTGAAGAAACTGCTAAAGGATCCACCTTTCAGTTTTGTATTTCACTCTACACCTCTTCAGAATTTCTATGAACCACGGTATCATTGGCATATTGAAATAAGGACAAGGATACCCATTTCAGGTGGATTTGAATGGGGCACAGGCTTCTTTGTTAATCCTGTATCACCGGAGGAATCAGCAAGGCTTTTGAGGGAAGTAAATTGAAGCTGATATGTATCTCTATTTTTTAAGGATCTTTACGAGATTGATGAAATCTGCCCTCTGAAACCCAAGGGATCTGAAATACTCAACAAGGTGGACATCATTCCAGTTTACCATCGTCATCACTGCATTAATATCGTTTTCGATAAAATAGTTGAAAAGCGCCTCAGCCAATCTTCTGCCAACCCCCTTTCCCTGAAAAGACGGATCAACACCCATTATCTCGAGCCATCCGCATCTCGGTATTGCAAATTCCCAGCCCCTTATCTCGCCGAGGATAAACCCTACTGTCCTTCCTTCAAACTCGGCTACAAAACATGCAAGCGGATCCCTGTTTATATAACTTGCAATCTTACTTTCCCAGTATGCCTCGTGTGGTTTTCCTGTTATCTTTTCATTAATTTTAAGGATGTCTTCTATATCTCTTACATTCATCCTTCTGATTTTGACTTCCATTGATTACCCCTTCCTTTTTCAAACCTTCTCGCTCTCCAGAGAAGTAAATATGATGCAGTCCTTCTCATAACATCTGGTGAAGATATTTTCTTAAATATCTCCCTGAATGTTTCATGCCCTGAGACTGCATTAAAGAGTGCATCATAAAGGATAGGATCAACCTTCGCGAGCTCTATGATAGGATTCATAAGATGCAGTCTGCAGATTATTTTCGTAAAAAGCCTTATGGAATTTCCCGCGTGGAAATCCTTAAGGAGTTTCATACATTCATCATGATAATAGCGGAAATCAGCATGGGAAAAGCCCCTTTTCGATATTGTATCTGCAGCCTTTATACCCGTAATTATTGCTGTGTTTATACCCTTTCCCTTAAAGGACCTCAGCCACCCCGTCGCATCACCAACGATCACATAATTATCTCCAAATGTATTCTTTGCGGGAGATGTTGGGAATGATCCACTGAAGTAATCCAGCTCTTCTTTTTTAAAGGGTGGAAGATGTTCAATGACTTCTCGAAGTTCAAGGAATGCATCAAGGTCATGTGAATTTACATTCTTTCCCGCAATATTGACTATAACATAGTCCCTTTTCGGTGTTATCGCCCCGAATTCAATATTTGGAATGGAGTGGGGGAATAGAAATGCGTATATGATATTTCCGAGATTTCTTTCGATAAATCTTCTCTCCGTATAAATCTTCGTGATAAAGGTTTTCAGGGATTTCCCCGGTCTTCTGAAGGGTGTTTTCCTCTCGAATACGCCAAGCATTGCTTCATCAAGACCGAATGCACCTACAACAACATCAGCCTTGAAGAAACCGGATTCTATGTATATCCTCACCTCTCTTCCCCTGCCCGTATTAACAAATTCTATATCAGTAACTCTTGTTTTGAAAAAATTGGCACCCCTCTTTATGGCTTCCTCAAGAAGGAATCTGTCCAGCTCCCCTCTTCTTACAGTATATGTTGGTCCGGTTTTATCTTCTCCAACAAGCAAGATCTCATTTCCATCCGAATGAAGACGATATCCGAATATCTGCCTTTTTATAAGTTCATAAGGAAGGGATAGATCGAGTTCTTTGAGAAGGATGTCTTCAAGAGGTGGTGAAAGAACACCAACGCACTGATTGTGATGTGTGCCAAACTCTTTACCTTCAAAGATGTTCACTCTGATATTGATCTGGCTTTCCTCAGCATTTTTAAGCAGCCTCAGTGCGCAGGATGACCCCGCAGGCCCACCTCCAATTATCCCTACAGTAAGATTTAATGTTGAATCCATACCAATTAATTCTAATAGTAGAGCCTTATATTATCAATGGAGGGGTTTAACTGCTTGAAACGATCCTGTATCTTCGCAGTCCAGATGAAACCACTTTTCCAATATGAGTACTTTCCTTAGAGGATCAGTGATAAGCCAAAAAACGATATACATATTCGGTATTCCCACAGTTTTTACAGATAGCTGGACTTGATGAAACTTATATAGGGGGTTAGAATTTTATATATACTCTTTATGGAAGTGTGAAAGGGTGACATTTTATGGAAATGGAAGAGGCCAAAAAAAGGGTAGAGGAGTTAAGGGAACTTATAAATTACCACAACTACAGATATTATGTCCTTGATGATCCAGCGATTTCGGATGCAGAATATGATAAACTCGTCCTGGAACTCCAGCAACTTGAAGAGAAGTTTCCTGATCTCAAGACACCTGATTCCCCAACACAGAGGGTAGGACACCCACCAGCAGAAAAATTTAACACCATTCCGCATACGATTCCCATGCTGAGTCTGGATAATGTATTCAATGAGGATGAATTCATTGCCTTTGATAAAAGGGTCAAAAGGTTTCTCAATATCGCAGACAGGGAGCATATCGAATATGTTGGTGAGCCAAAGATGGATGGAGTCGGTGTAGAACTTGTATATGAAGATGGTGTATTCAAGGTTGGATCCACAAGGGGGGATGGATTTATTGGGGAGGATGTGACATCCAACCTCAAGACCATCCCTGATGTTCCACTTGTTCTGAAATCGGATCCCTCGGTAAGGATTCCCCGTCGCCTCGAGGTAAGGGGTGAGGTTTATATGGAGAAGAAGAAGTTCGCAATCCTGAACAGAAGGAGGGGCGAGAAGGGGGAGCCGCTCTTCGCAAATCCAAGGAATGCCGCTGCGGGTTCATTAAGACAGCTCGATCCCATGGTAACAGCAAAGAGACCACTCAATGTATTTTTTTATGCAGCTGGTGTTGTGGAGGGGATAAAGTTCAAAACGCACTGGGAGTTTCTCAAAGCACTTGAAAAGTGGGGCTTCAGGGTTAATAGTAAGAACAGATTGCTGAAAGGTGTTGATGAGGTGATAAGATATTACAGAGAAATGGCAGAACTGAGGGAGGAGCTGGAGTATGAAACAGATGGTGTTGTCATAAAAGTTAACAGGATCGATTTTCAGGAAAGGCTGGGCTCGACAAGTAAGGCACCAAGATGGGCTGTTGCCTTTAAATTCGAGGCAAGACAGGCAACAACAGTTATAAGGGATGTTGTATTCAATGTTGGGAGGACAGGAGCAATAACACCTGTTGCCATTTTTGATCCTGTAAAGATAGGCGGAGTTGAAGTAACAAGGGCAACCCTTCATAACGAGGATGAGATAAAAAGAAAGGATGTTAAGATAGGGGATACTGTTGTTGTTCAGAGGGCCGGTGATGTTATTCCAGAAGTTGTTTCAGTAATTGTCTCAAAAAGAAAAGGAAGTGAAAAAAGAATCGTATTTCCAGAATCCTGTCCCGAATGCGGAGCCAGGGTCATAAGGATAGAGGGGGAAGCAGCCCATCGGTGTACGGGGGGTCTTTCATGCCCTGCGCAACTTAAGGAATCCATAAAGCATTTCTGTTCCAAGGAGGGGATGGATATTGAAGGGATTGGCGAAAAGATAATCTCGCAGCTTGTCGATAAAGGTATAGTTAAGGATATCGCTGATCTCTATTTATTAAAAAAGGATGATCTTCTTAAACTTGACAGGATGGGATCAAAACTTGCCGATAATATATTGAATGCAATAGAGAGAAGTAAGGAAACAAAACTTGAAAAATTTCTCTATGCGCTTGGTATAAGGAATGTTGGTGAGCATTTGGCCAGGGTTCTTGCAAGGGAATTCGGAAGTATTGAGGTTATAAGGGAACTTAGTCTGGGGGAGCTGATGGGTATTAGAGAAATAGGCCCGGTTGTTGCAGAAAGTATATATAATTTCTTCCGAGAGAAGAGAAACAATCAGGTTATTCAAAAACTTTTAAAAGCTGGTGTTAAGATAAAGAGTGAAAAGGTAGAAAAGAAAGGTATACTTTCCGGAAAAACCTTTGTATTTACAGGTGCGCTGTCAGGAATGACAAGGAGTGAAGCGAAAAAGAAGGTGGAGGAGCTCGGCGGAAGTGTTGCCTCATCTGTGAGCAAAAAGGTTGATTACCTTGTTGTTGGTTCCGAACCTGGTAGCAAACTGGAGGAGGCGAAAAAATTAGGGATCAGCATTATTACTGAAGAGGAATTTATGAAGATGATATCATAGGGTGATATTATGGATCTGATACGTGCACATGTGATAATTGAAGGAAGGGTTCAAGGTGTTTATTTCAGGGCCCACACAAGAGAGATGGCAAATAGACTCGGAATTAAAGGATGGGTTAGAAACAACTGGGATGGAACTGTTGAGGCTGTATTTGAAGGGGATAATGAGAGTGTGAGGAAGATGATTGAATGGTGCCACAGGGGTCCTGAGGCTGCCATTGTGACAAAAGTTCATGTAGAATGTGAGGATTACAGAGGGGAATTCGACAGGTTTTTTATAAAATATTGAAAGGTAAATTAGATGGTTGAAGCAAAATATTATATTAAAAAGGAAAGGGGCTTTGTTCAATGCTTGCTCTGCCCGAAGAATTGTGTTATCGCCGATGGAAAAAAAGGGTTTTGCTATATAAGGGAGAACAGGGGAGGAGCACTATATGCTACCCATTATGGTCTATGTGCTGCAGTTCATCTTGATCCCGTAGAGAAAAAGCCCCTTTATCACTTCTATCCTGGTACCCAGATACTTTCAATCGGAACATCGGGCTGCAATCTCAGATGCAAGTTCTGCCAGAACTGGCATATGATCGAGGGGAAAATAGCAACCCAGGAGGTGAGCATTAAGAGCCTCATCGATGCGGGAAAAAGATACAACTCTGTGGGTATTGCCTTCACTTACAATGAGCCACTCATATGGTATGAGTTCGTTCTGGATACAGCAAAGGCCTTCAGAAGGGAGGGATTGAAGAATGTTCTTGTCACAAATGGTCTCATAAATCCAGAACCACTTGAAGAGCTTCTTCCCTGGATTGATGCGATGAACATTGATCTTAAGTCTTCAAGGGACGATTTTTATAAGACTTACTGTGATGGAAGGGTTGAGAAGGTAAAAGAGACCATCAAAAGATGTGCTACAGCATGCCATATTGAGATAACAAATCTCATTATCACATCATGCAACGATTCCCAGAGAGAGATAGAAGAAATAATAGAGTTTGTTTCATCAATAGATAAGAATATACCACTTCACTTTTCCCGTTATTTTCCACATTATAAGTTCACATATCCCGCAACACCGCTTGATAAATTATATCTTGCATATGAGCTGGCAAAGAAGTCACTTAATTTTGTTTATCTGGGAAATGTATGGGATGATAAAACATCAACAACATTCTGTCCCTCATGCAATTCAGCATGTGTTGTGAGAAAAGGGTATCATATAGAGTTAAAACAGGTAAAAAATGGAAAGTGTTCTGCCTGTGGATTTGACCTTAATATGAAGATTTAAACTCAGTCAGCCTTCCTTTCGATTTCTTTGGTAAGTTCCTTTGCTCTTTCAATCCATCCTTCAGCCTTTCTCTCAATATCGGATGTCTTTTTCTTTACCCCCTCTTCAACCTTTTCCGTATATCTACCCGCAGATATAATCTTTTCACCGAGTGAAATCAGGAATCTTCCTGCTCCAGCATAGATGAGAATAAAGGAAACAAGGCTTAAGGCAGTTAATAAAACTAAAATCTTTGCTAAACCTGACCTTTTTCTTTTCATTCCTTCCTTACCTGTCGATTCTTTTTTCCTGCTTTATCAATGACTATTGTAATCTCTCCCTTCCAATTTTTCCTGCTAATTCTGATATCATCCACAAATCCATGACTTATTTCTTCAAAAACCTTTGTAAGTTCTCTCGTTATGGTAATTTTTCTGTTTCCCATTATGGAGGCGATTTCATCAAGGGTTTTATTTATCCTTTCCGGTGCTTCAAATATAACTATGGAGAATGGAAGATTGCTTACCTCACGGAGAAGTTTTGATCTCTTGCTGGTCTTCTTTGGAAGAAATCCAAGGAAAATAAATGAATCTGCTTGAATACCTGATACACTCAGTGAGGAAACGATGGCAGATGGTCCAGGGATGGGGTGAACCTCTATCTTTTCTTCAAGCGCCCTTCTTACAAGGAGCATCCCTGGATCTGCAATACAGGGTGTTCCAGCCTTTGTGATAAGTGCAACCTTTTTCCCTTCTTTAAGTAGTCTCAATATCACTGGTAGTTTCTCTCTCTCCCTCGGATAGTAATAGCTGATGAGGGGTTTCTTAATGCTATAGTGGTTAAGAAGTTTCAATGCATGTCTTGTGTCTTCTGCAGTAATATAATCGACATCCCTTAGGCATTCGATTGCTCTTATTGTGATATCCTGAAGGTTTCCTATGGGAGTGGCTACTACATAAAGCATCCCTTTCTGTTCCATCATTGATTTTAATTCTATAACCTTAATAAGATCTTATCCATCCCAATTCCTTGACCTTCGCAATAACAGTGATTATAAATTATTTTGTATGTTATTTCGAAGAAAAAGAGCCATTTTTTTAATCATAGCTGGTCTGATTTTTTGTTCATCTGCAATATTCTGGCTTTCGCTTCCTGATGTTTCAATTCTCCAAAAAACCAATCCAGGAAAAACAGCATTAATGAAGGAAAGGGAGGAGGAGTGGAGAAAAAAGGGTAAGGCATTAAGGATAAAACAAGTATGGGTGCCACTGAACAGGATATCCCCATATCTTATTAATGCCGTTTTGATTGCGGAGGATGATAAATTCTGGCATCACAAGGGTATAGATTATGAGGCGATAAAGGAGGCATTGGAAAGAAACATAAAGAAGAAAAGATATGCTTATGGGGCAAGCACCATAACCCAGCAGCTTGCAAAGAATCTCTACCTCTATTCAAAGAAGAGTATTTTAAGGAAGCTCAGGGAAATGGCCATTGCTTTTCAGCTGGAGATGCACCTAAAGAAGAGTAGAATATTGCATCTTTATCTAAATGTTGCGGAATGGGGAGAGGGTATTTTTGGTGTGGAGGCTGCATCGATTCACTATTTCGGTAAACATGCATCGGATCTTACACCTGAAGAGGCAGTTCGACTCGCGGCAGTGCTCCCCTCGCCACGGAAGCACTCACCGCTCGATGGATCTTCATTTGTGGAAAGAAGGGCTGCTATTATCTACGAGATAATGTTAAAAAGGGGAATTGTTGAAGAATACAGGAATGGGAATGGAGAGTAGTCATTCAGGAAAGTGTTACATAAGCCTCTTCATCATAGTATAGCTCCCTTCCCCAATTTACTTGATCTGCATAAAGAGGTTTTGGGTCAGAGATAAGTTCGATTCTAAATAAGGAGGTTGTATACCAGTTCATGTCAGGAGAGTTAATATCCCATTCCGCATGCGTTACGATCCTGTATCCTCTTTCCATGATTTCCCGCGGATCAAGCATATATTCATGAAATGAGCCCCAGATATTCGTAATAACAAAATTCATCCTGTTCAGATTCCCCTGTATTTCATGCCATTTTCTATAAGATGCCTCGAGATGTGATAGACCAAAATATCCAGCAGATCCCTCTCCCTTTAATGAAAGTGCACATCGTGAAAGGAAGAGATTGAACCCGCGAAGCGTTTCAACCGGATCCGTTAAGAATGTATCGAATGATCTCCTGAGTTCCTGTGGCAGTGGATTCCTCACATCATAAACCATTGCCTGGAGAGAATTCAACCCTATCTTCTCCACATTTTCATTTATAAAGTTCACAATCCGTTCATCAGCCTCAAGAACAACCATCCTCTTTGGATATCCTGTCAGGGCGGCTGCTATTGAGGTGAGGTCATCGTCCCCGAGAAAAAGGATCTCCCTGCCTTCCAGGTCCCCTCTTTCATAAAGGACAAGGACCCTTAAGATCGTTCCCTCAGGCGTAATGGGTCCCTGATCAAAATCGGGGATAGCCTTTGGTCTATTTGATGTTATATTTTTGAATTGCTCAAGGAACTCAAGATAATTCTCAATAAGATACCCTTTCCCATTACAATATTTGCAGAGGGGGGAGCTATAATATGTATTCCGGATGGGGAAAAGGGCCTTTGCCTTATCTGTGAGGCAAAAACCCGAGGCAGATGATTTAATAAATCCATCCCTTTCCAGCTCTTTAAGCGATGCAATAACCATGGATGCCTGGGCATAAACCTTTTTCAAAAGCTCCCAGTATGTCTTTTCTCCAGTTGTTAGTTCCCGAAGAATAAGATAGTGAAGCCTCTGCATAGGTTACCTCGATTATTGTGATTTCATGATTTTTAAAAATGCGTCACTGAACAGTATATTTTCGACTGCGTCACTGACGCAATCAGTAATTGCCCTTTCGATATTCTCTTCAGAAAGGACAATGTCCTTTCTTACGGATGATGCCTGTATGTTTCCTTCCCACAGGACTGTTCCCTTTGCGGTATTAAAGATTCTCACCGAGATTTCGATATTTGCATTGGTGATGATCTCGAAGGTCCTTGGACTTTTTACATCAACCCAGAATTTCTTGATTTTGCAGTCGATGGTATAGATGGGATATGGAGTATCCTTCTTTTCTGGAGAAATAATTTCAAATCCGGCCCTTCTTAAATTTGCAATGATTGCTAATTTAATAGAGTTTTCAGGTGCTTCCTTGGGAAGGAGGGGATAGCCGAGGACATCCCCGATTATATCCCTTCTCTCCCTTATATCCCTTACATCCGAGACCAGGATGCCAATCTTTTTATCCATGGGGACCACAAAAGGGGTTGGTTTTTTAAATGAATAATCGATCTTTACCCAGACGGGTCCTTTTGTAGCACAGGAAGATATAATGACAGTGAAAAACATAAATAAGTAAAATAAATAATTATTTTTCAATGAATAACCCCCCTTCTGAAAGCTTTAAAAGATATGATTAATCTGGAAAAAGTAAAGATAATGATATAATATTGTTTCTAAATCAGAAAGGAGTTTTTTCATGTATAAAGGTTCATCTATAAGGAAAAGGTTTCACTGCCTTACAATATTCAATGTCATTCTGGCGCTTTTAATTGTGCATGCATATCTATATCATATTATAGATTTTCAATTTAACAATAAAGTGATCGCCATAAAATTCATCGGCCTTCTCTGCTTTTCTATTTTCCTTATCTTTATGGATCACCTCATTAAGCCCCTTGTAAGCTACCTTGATCGTATCCATTCACGTGAAAAAGTTGATAATGTTGATCTGGCATCCGCCCTTAAAGTTATCCTTATTGCGCCCCAGGCATCCTTCATCATTATCGGGATATGGTGGTTTATTGTGTACTCTATGAGTATGCTTGCAATGGTGTTTATCTATTCATATACATGGAAAGATATATGGCCGGTAACACTTGTTGGATTTTTCAGTGGGGTTCTTTTTACCCTGTTCCAATACTATATAACAAAATTCATCTTTATGCCCGCAATGGTTGATCTTCCGGTGACAAAGGAAGCTTTAGATCTTATTTCAAAGGAGCCTGTATATACGAATCTTTTGAAGTTTATACCATTTAGCCGCACAATCTTTGATCTCGAAAAAAAGGAGGTTAGTCTTTCGATAAGGAGAAAGCTCCTTGTTTCCTTTCTTTCTGTATCATCCGTATTTCTCGTCATGATGGGAATAATGGTATTTCAATATGTTCCTAATATATTTCACGAAACCATATCGCTCAGTCTTATGGCGGAAACAGAGAAGGAAGCGCGTCTCCTCCAGGATTTAAGTGAGGGGGAGTTTGAGACTATCAAAAGAAAAGGGGATCTTTATCCCTCATATGTCTTCTCGAGGGATGGAAAGGTGATCCTTGGGAAGGACAGCTCAGGGGTTCCTGGTGAAATACTTGAGGATGCAAGGTATATTGTGTCTCCCTCTGTAAGAAGGGTCGATAATCGGATCTTTGCCATCGTTCCTATTGAGGGGAAGGAGCTTCTTATCGCAAAGGCCTCGGATGATATCTCCCGATCGAGAGGGATCATGAGGATGAACAGGATATATCTCATGGTTGCTTTTGTAGGATTGATGACAATAGCTATTATCTCAGTGATGGTTGCCAGTGAAACAAGTTCTTCGATCCGTTCATTAATGGTTTCGGTTGAAAAGATTGCAAAGGGAAACCTGAAGGAAGAGGTGAGGGTGATTTCCGAGGATGAGGTGGGCTTCCTTGCATCCCGTATAAGGGTGATGAGGGGAAACCTTGCCGAGATGATAAACATGACTGCAATCTCTGCAGCAAAGGTTGAAGAATCATCGAAGGATATCATGAGTGATGCAAAGGAAGTGGCTGATCGTTCAAAAACACAGGCGCTTTTGGCGGATGATGTGGCAAGTTGTATGGAGCAGACAAAAAAGGCAGTAGGTGATGTTACCTCCGGAATTCAGTGGCTTAACAATCTATCACAGGGAACAAACCAATCAGTAAACAGGATGTCATCATCAGTGAAGGAGGTTGTATCCAGGGCGGAGGATCTTGCTATATCTGTTGATCAGACATCCTCCTCAATTGCGGAGATTACAGCTTCATTGAAGGAGGTCTCTGAGAGGGTTGATAAGCTCAGGGAGAATGCACAGAACGTTGCCACATCTATGATGGAGATGGATGCAGCTATTAAGGAGATAAAGGCGAGGGCTGTCGAGGCACAGAAGTTCATGGAGGAGATGATGGAGTACAGCAAGATCGGGGTCAACGCTGTGCTCAAAACGATATCTGGAATGGAGGCAATAAAATACACATCGAGTGATGCATCATCTGCACTTGATCATCTTGAAAAGAGTGTTGGAAGAATAGGGAAAATCCTCGAGGTGATTGAGGATATTGCAGACAGAACGCATCTTATTTCCATAAATGCGGCGATAATTGCGGCCCAGTCCGGTGAGCATGGAAGGGCATTTTCTGTGCTTGCTGAAGAGGTAAGATCCCTTTCCGAAAGTACTGTTTCTTCAACAAAAGAGATAGGTCAGATAATAAAGGAACTCAGGGAAAGGGCTATGGAAACAACAGAGGCAATGAGGAGGTCCCTTGAGAAGATTGATGAAAGTATGAAGAAATCCTCTGAGATCGGCGAATCATTGAAAGGTATTCTTGATAGATCAGAAAAGGTGAGTGAGATGGTTTCAGATATTACAAGATCAACTGTCGAACAGTCCGAGGCAAGTGGCAATGTTACAAGATCCATAGAGAATGTATCATTGATGGTAGAAGAGATAGCGAGGACAATAAAGGAGCAGTTCATAGGCAGTCAGCAAATAGTTGCTGCATCAGAGGAGATGAGGGATATATCAAGAAATGTTAAAGAGATTACTGGAAGACATGAGCTGGAAAGTAGAAATGTGATGGAATCCATAGAGCGATTCAATGAGACCCTGCATTATATAAATTCCCTTATTAAAGAACAGGAAAGCGCCCTTTCCAAGGCAATGGATAGGATTGAGAAGATAAGGGTTGCTGCCCATGAGAATGCATCGCGTGTTGAGCATGTTGAACAATCAGTAAAAAGCCTCTTCGATGAGGCAGAGGTTTTGAGGGAGAGGATAAGAAATTTTATTTGCTGATTTTAAGATTTCCAGTTCATGAAAAGTTGCGTAAGGAGTCTTACACCAACGCCTGATGCTCCCTTAGGAATATAGGGTTTGTCCTTTTCAACCCATGCAGTTCCAGCTATATCAAGATGAACCCAAGGGTAGTTTTCTGCAAACTTTTTCAAGAAAAGGGCTCCTGTTATGGCGCCTGCTGGTTTTCCACCCACGTTCTTGATGTCGGCTATATCACTTTTTAACTGTTCCTCATATTCTTCCCATATGGGAAGCTCCCAGACCCTTTCTCCTGTGATCTCTGAGGCCTTCTTTATCCTCTCCTTGAGTTTTTCATCATTACCCATCATACCTATTGCATGATGCCCCAGTGCTATCACACATGCCCCTGTAAGTGTTGCGAGATCAATTATTCCAGAGGGCTTGTATCGAAGGGCATATGTTATAGCATCAGCGAGGATCAGTCTCCCCTCAGCATCCGTATTGATAACCTCTATGGTTTTGCCTGAAAGGGATGTGATTATATCACCCGGTTTATATGCCTTTGGTCCTGGTATATTTTCTGCTGCAGGTATTAATCCAACTATTCTCACAGGAGGTTTAAGCTGGGAGCATGCATGAAGTGTACCGAGCACAGCACCTGCACCTGCCATATCGTATTTCATCTGCTCCATATTTTCTGCAGGTTTGATTGATATACCGCCGCTATCAAAGGTAATCCCCTTTCCCACAATAGCGACCGTTTCCTGGTAGTCATCAGGCTCGTATTCCATAATAATAAATTTGGGTGGGTTTGCACTCCCCCTTGCAACTGCAAGAATTGCACCCATTCCAATCCCTTCCATATCCGCCTCATCAAGGATCTGGTATTTGAGCCCATATCTTTCTGAAATCTCTTTTGCCTTTTCCGCCAATCTTTGAGGGGTGATTTCATTAGAGGGGAAGTTTACAAGATCCCTTACCATTACCACTGATTCAGCGAGAATCTTTGAAGAATCAACTGCCCTTCGAATTTCATCGATCTTATCTGCTTCCCTCTCAATTATTGTCATTTTTTCTATAGCCTTTGACTTTTCCTCATTATCCTTCTTGAACCTGTCGCATCTGTAGAGTGAAAGGATCGTTCCTTCCACAACTGCCGCTGTAGCATCACTCACAGATATGTTTCCTGTTCCTGCACCATGGATTATGGTTGTAAAGCTTCTAATACCGAGATTTCTAAGAAATGTTGCTGCCTTTCCAGAAACCTGCCTGATTTTCTCCGTATCGAAGTTTTCCTTTTTACCTAATCCCATAACAAGGACCCTTTTTGAGGGTATGAGACCCCTTGTATAAAGTAATGTTGTTTCCATATGTTTTCCCCTGATATCACCGGATGCTATAAGGTCTGTTATCTGACCCTGAAGGGCCTTATCGATAACAGCTGTTGCTCCTCCAGGTATTTTTACATCTTCGAAAATATTTATAACGACTGCTTCATCAGCAACTTCAAGTATATCACCCCTTCTTACCTCAATCTGCATATTAAACCTCCCTATTATTTTTCAAATATATAAAGTGACTGATTAGGATGGTTTTAAAAAAGCAATCGATAGTCCCTCAGCATCTTGTCCTTTCCGTTGAACCTGTAGTAGTAGTAAAGGTCTCTGTAATAATCCACATCTCCGTACATCTCATGCCAGTCTTTTAGCCTTCCATTCTGTTTTTTTATTTCGTAGTCATCAAGTATTATCTGAATTTCAGTCAGCAGAAGTCTCCTTATCTTCTCATCTATCTCCATATATTTTTTTGAACCAAAGGGCACATTCTCTATGTCCCTTCTTAATGCATTAAGTTGTTCAATAATCCTTTTGAAGATGCAGGCCCTTATACGGGGGCTTATATCCTTCCTCCCTTTTTCGTCAACAACGATCAGTTGTTCGTAGAGCATATGAATTTCTTCCATTTCCCTTAGATTAAATCTTATGATACACCTCCATAAGGGTCAAGTAGTCATATCTATTTTGTTTCTTTGATATCCATGAGGTCCCTTAAGCCGTCACCTATAAAATTGAAGGCGAGAACAACAACCATGATGGCGATTCCTGGAAAAATAGTAAGATGGGAAGCAATCAAGAGATAATCCCTCCCCTCACCAAGCATTGAGCCCCAGCTGGGATATGGAGGCTGGATTCCCAGTCCAAGAAAACTCAATGCTCCCTCTGCAACTACTGCCCCTGCCATTCCAAAGCTCGCCTCCACAAGGAGTGGAGAAAGTGCATTTGGCAGGATATGTTTTATTATTATTCTTCCCGCAGAGGCCCCGGATGATTTTGCAGCTATTACAAAATCCCTCTCCCTTATGCTCAGGAATTGTGCCCTTGTGATCCTTGTATAACCTGTCCAGCCTATCGCTGAAAGAGCGATCACGATATTTTTGAGAGAAGGACCAAGTACGGAGGAAAGAGCAATTGCAAGGAGTATCCCAGGGAAGGCAAGAAGTATATCTATCAATCTCATTATCAATTCATCTACCCAGCCACTGAAATATCCTGCTATTGAACCGATAAGTATCCCTATTATAAGGGAAGCAGACACACTTGCTATACTTACAGTCATCGAAACCCTTGATCCATGAATCAGTCTGCTTAATACATCCCTTCCAAGGTTGTCCTGCCCACATGGGAATGATCTGGATGGCCCACGGAGGCTACTATCAAGGTGGATCTCAAAAGGATCATGGGGGGAAATAAGGGGGGCGAAAAGGGAACAGCAGAGGAAGAGGAAGAGGATCAGGAGGGAGAAGATATTCAGTTTTTTATTAAAGAACCCCTTTCTCATATCTTATCCTTGGATCTATAAAGGCATAAAGGAGATCAAGTATAAGATTTATAAACTGGTAACTGAGCGAGATAAAAATTAAACAACCCTGCAGCAGGGGGTAGTCCCTTGCATAAATGGACTGGATCACAAGCCTTCCAACTCCAGGCCATGAAAATATGGTTTCCGTAATTATGGATCCTGCAAGGAGTGACCCGAATTGCATGGCAAGGATTGTTAACACGGGGATAAAGGCATTGGGAAGTGCGTGTTTTAATAGAATGGAAAAATTATCAACCCCTTTTGCCTTTGCTCCCCTTATATAATCATCATTTAAGACCTCACAGAGTGATGATCTGATCATCCTTGTCAATATAGAGGACATCCCGAGGCCAAGGGTGATCGAGGGTAGTATGATGTTCTGTACCCCACCGGTACCTGATACAGGAAGGAGTCCCAGTTCTATGGAGAAGATGATTATAAGGATGGGAGCAAGGAAGAAGTTTGGCATGCATAGGCCAGCAAGTGAGAAGAATCGACTTATATGGTCAGGCCATCTGTCCTTGTAGATAGCTGCAATTATTCCCAGGGGGAAGGAAAATAATACAGAGAAAATAATGGAGGCTAAGGCAAGCTCAATCGTCGCTGGGTACCTTTCCATTACTGTTCTTATCACGGGTTGTTTGGTATAGATTGAATATCCAAGATCTCCTTTGAAGAACCCGGAAAGAAATGCAATATACTGCTTGTGAAGTGGAAGATCGAGCTTCAAGGCCTTCCTTAGTGCCTCTTTATCTGCAGGCAATGCATTTTCACCAAGGATTATATCCACTGGGTCCCCTGGAATGAAATGGATAATAGAGAAGGCAAGTGTGAGGGTTCCAAGCAAAACAGGAATGAAAAGAAGTATTCTTCTTATCAAAAATTTCCTCATAAATTCACTCCCTATTAAACGACACATATCTGAGTGAAATGAGACTTTCATCGGGGTAGAGGATGAAACCGACGAGCTCTTTTTTAACAACTGCTATATTCACACTATGGTAAAGGCTTATATATGGAAGATCCCTTGCGATGATTTTTTGAATCTTTGAATATATCTCCTTCCTCTTTTTTTCATCTCCTTCTGTTCTCCCATTCTCTAAGAGTGAATCAACCTCGGGATTTCTGTATCCGCCCCTGTTCGCCCCATTTGGCGGAGTGCTTGATGAGTGAAAGATGTAATAATAGATATCTGGATCAGTTACACCAACCCATGTAAGGGAGTAGATCTGAAAATTCCCTGATTTAATATCAGAATAGAATGTTCCCCATTCATAGCTTCTTATTTCAATATCAATCCCTATCTGTGCAAGCTGTGCCTGTATGACTTCTGCAATCCTCCTTCTTAATTTATTCTGTGAGGTTTTATAAAGAAGCCTAAACCTCTTCTTTGGACCCGGACCATCTGGATCAAAGAAACCTGCCTCATCCAGCAGAGCCTTGGCTTTCTCAGGATTGTATGTGTATACTTCAACATCCCCTTCATATGCCCAGTGCATAGGAGGTAGAATACCCTTTGCGGGATAAGCAAACCCTTTTAATATCTCCTTTATGATTGCATCCCTGTCAATACCCCTGGCTATCGCCTCCCTTACCCTTCTGTCACGGAGTATGGGATCATGGAGGTTGAATCCAAGGTATGAGTAGTTTGTTCCAGGACGGGTCATGATATTAAATAATCGGGATTTTTTATTTACAAGTGGCAGCACCTCAGGTTCAATGGCATTCAGTATGAGATGGATATTGCCCTTCTGAAGCTCAAGGAATCTACTTGTATCATCAGGTATGATCCTGAAAATAACCCCTTTTATTCGAACCTCCCCATCGAAGAATCCATTATTTGCCTTGAGCTCAATCCATTCATCCTGAATCCATCTGACAAACTTGAAAGGGCCTGTCCCTGGTGGTGGATTTTCCTTATTATTGTAATCAGCAGGGATAATGGGCATGGTCATAGTTGTAAGAAAGGGTGAATAGGGTTTTTTTAATCTGAAGATAACAGCATACCTTCCCCTCTCCTCGATCGATTTGATATACTGGTATGAGCCTCTGTGGGGAGATGAAAGTGATGGATCGAGGATACTTTCGAATGTAAATTTCACATCCCTTGAAGTCAACTCCTTACCATTGTGGAATTTCACCCCCCTTCTGAGACAAAATAAAAAACTAACATTATCGATCTTTTCCCATCGAATGGCAAGGTCCGGAACTGGTCTCATATTTTCATCAAATCTTACCAGGCCATTGAATATAAGCCTTATTATCTTCTGTGAGGATGCATCCGTTGCTATTCTTGGATCAAGGGATGATGGATTGGACTCAAGTGCAACAACCACATAGCCATCAGGAATCGATGGTTGTGAGCATGAGGGGGTGAAGATGAGGGATAACAAAATTACAGGAAGGATCATGTAGATTTTCATTTCGGTCAAAATTATGATACCTCGTGTTCAAAAAATGCTATAATTTAAAAAATGTGGTGTCAATCCAATGAGGTTTTATCCTGTTAATCTTGACATAAGGGGGAAAAGGTGTCTGGTAATAGGCGGTGGGAATGTCGCGGAAAGGAAGGTGGAGCTTCTTTTAAGGTGTGGAGGTTTGGTTACCGTGATCAGTCCAACCATAACAGCGCGCATAAGGAAGCTTGTGGATGAGGGAAGGGTTGATTATATAGATAGAAGCTACCAGAAGGGTGATCTCAAGGGGTTCTTTCTTGTTATAAGTGCTACGGATAAAGATGAGGTGAATGAAGAGGTGTGGAAGGAAGCAGAAGAAATGGGTGTCCTTCTCAATGTTGTGGATAATCCTGCAAAATGTCATTTCACTGTTCCTTCTGTAATTGAAAGGGGCGATCTTCTTATAACTGTGTCAACATCGGGGAAAAGTCCTGCACTTTCCCGAAAGTTAAGGGAAGATCTGGAAAGGATCATAGGAGATGAATATGGAATCTTGCTTGAGATACTTGGTGCCGTAAGGAAGAGAATAAGTGGGTACAGAGGTTCACCTGAGGAAAGAAAGGCGGTCTTTGAATATCTTGTAAATTCTCCTATACTTCAATGGATAAGGGAGGGGAGGTTTAATGAAATCGACTCTTTACTCAGGGAAAAATTGGGTGAGGATTTTTCCCTTAATAAACTTGGAATAAAGGCTTAATAATGGGCTCGGTCCTTTTCAATCTGACAATATTCCTCTATCTCCTTTCAACATTTCTTTATCTGGGACACCTCGTTCATCAGAAGGATTTCTTTTCACGATGGGCAACATGGTGCATGATCCTTGCCTTCTCTGTGCATACACTATCACTGCTTTATAGATTCCTTGTATTTGGAAGCCTTCCCTTTGGTAGTCTTCCACTTTCCCTCTCCTTTTACAGCTGGACCCTTGTTGGAATCTTCCTACTCATGCTTATTAACTTCAGGATTCATGTTATGGGTTCCTTTATTTCACCACTTGCATTTATTGCTGTTCTTATTTCATTTTCAAAGGGGTGGAGCGGTGTGACCACAAGAGAACCATGGTCAGGTATACTTAAAAGTGCATGGGTGCCGCTTCATGTTACCTTCTCCCTGATAGGGGATTCCCTTTTCGCACTTGCATTCTGTGCGGGGATCCTTTATCTAATCCAGGAATATAGGTTAAAGAAAAGGAAGGCACTTGTCAGGATTTCTTCACTCCCATCCCTTGAGACGCTGGACAGGGTTAATTTTCGGTGCCTTACCATAGGATTTCCGCTACTTACCGTTGGTCTCATTATAGGTGCAATCGGTGCAGAATATACACTTAATATACCATGGCGATACGATCCGAAAGTAATCTGGTCAGTGCTGACATGGTTTTTATATGCGGGTATGATCCATGCTCGACTAATAAAGGGGTGGAGGGGGAAGAAGGCTGCGATTCTTGCAATATTTGGATTTATAATAGTGAGTTTCTCATATCTTGGGGTTAATATATTTCTTACTGGTTACCATCATTTTTATTAAAGGGTTATTATGCATCTGATCGTTGTTGGTCTCAATCATAAAACAGCACCAGTTGAGGTAAGGGAAGCGATAACGTTTTCCCAGGAAGAGATGGGAGATGCATTCAGAATGCTCCTTTCCCTCGCCAGTGTGAGGGAGGCCGTGATATTGTGTACATGTAATCGTGTTGAAGTCTATGCAGTAACGCCCGAAGTTCATGCGGGGATAAGCGAGGTTAAGTTCTTTTTATCAAAGTACCATTCTATTTCTCCTGAGGTTCTTGAAAATCATATTTACAGTTACAGCAATGAGGACGCTGTTTTCCACCTCTTCAGGGTGTCCTCCAGTCTTGATTCCATGGTTATAGGTGAGCCTCAAATATTAGGTCAGGTAAAAGAGGCTTACAGTGCAGCATGCAAACATAAAGCATGCAGCGCAATCCTTAATAAACTTTTTCATAAGGCTTTCTCAGTTGCAAAAAGAATAAGGACGGAAACAAAGATTGGATCCAGTGCTGTTTCCATTAGTTATGCTGCTGTTGAGCTTGCAAAGAAAATCTTTGAAACACTTTCCGATAAGATTGTTATGGTCGTTGGTGCTGGAGAGATGGCTGAGCTTGCTGTAAAGCATCTGATAAATACGGGGATAAAGGATGTATATGTCACCAATAGAACTTATGAGCGTGCGATAAAACTTGCTCAGGAATTTAAAGGAAAAGCCATTCCCTTTGATGAACTTTACAGTGCGATGAGGAATGTGGATATAGTGATAACATCCACAGGATCAACAAGCTTTATCATAGTTCCTGAAAAGGTAAAGGAAGTTATGAGGTTAAGGAAGGGAAGATCCATATTTTTCATAGATATCGCTGTTCCGAGGGACATAGATCCTTCAGTAGATGCTATTGACAATGTCTTCCTTTACAACATAGATGATCTCAAGGAGGTTGTCGAGACAAATTTAAGGGAGAGGATGAAAGAGGCGGAGAAGGCTGAGCAGATTATTGCTGCCGAGGTGAAACAGTTCATACACTGGATGAGTGTCCTTCAAGTCACACCCACCATAGTTTCTATCAGGGAAAAGGCGGAAGAGATAAGAAAAAGGGAGCTCGAGAAAACGCTTCTTTCCCTTAAAAATCTTTCTGAAGAAGAAAAAAGAATAATTGAACTCATGAGCGCATCCATTGTTAATAAGATTCTGCATCATCCTGTAACTATCCTTAAGGAAGAGGCAGCAGGTAGAGACGGCAATCTTTATATAGCCGCTGCGAGAAAGCTTTTCAATATTGATGATGAGGCAAAGGAAGGTGAATAAAAGGATAAGGATTGGAACAAGGGGGAGTGCACTTGCCCTATGGCAGACGGATTATGTAAGAAGGAAGATCCTCGAGAATTTTCCGGACCTTCAGATCGAAATCGTAAAGATAAAGACAACGGGTGATAAGATTCTCGATGCACCCCTTGCAAAAATAGGTGGAAAAGGGCTTTTTGTGAAGGAGATAGAGGGGGCTCTTATAAAGGGTGATATTGATATAGCTGTTCACAGCATGAAAGATATTCCAACGCAGATTCCCGATGGACTTGAGATATGTGCAATGACCGAGAGGGATGATCCTCGTGATGTGTTCATTTCAAAAAGAGGGATACCCTTCAGTGAACTTTCCAGCGGTGCAATTATTGGAACAAGCAGTCTGAGGAGGCAGGTACAGTTTTTACACAGAAGACCAGACCTGAGATTTATTCCCCTTCGTGGTAATGTTGACACAAGGTTAAGAAAACTCAAGGAAGGGGAGATGGATGGTATTATCCTTGCCCTGGCGGGGCTTGAGAGGATGGGATTTAGCAACATTAAAAAAGAGATTCTTTCACTGGATATATGCCTTCCTGCAGTCGGGCAGGGCTCCATCGGTATAGAGATAAGGAAATCAGATGACAGGATAAGAGAGATCGTTAGAAGACTTAACCATGAAGAAACATCAATTGCTATAAGATCGGAAAGGGCATTTCTTAAAAGACTTGAGGGGGGCTGTCAGGTGCCCATTGCTGCATATGCAAAGGTAGCATCTGATACCGTTGAGCTTCATGGAATGGTTGCGACAATAGCTGGCGATATTCTGATAAGGGATCGTATCACAGGCAGAGTTGATGATCCTGAGGGTGCAGGATATGTGCTGGCTGAAAGGATCCTTAGCGCTGGTGGAAAGAAGATTCTTGAAGAGATTTATGGAAGGGAGAGGTTTGAGAAATGAAAAAAGGGATTGTTTATCTTGTTGGTGCAGGTCCCTGGGATCCAGAGCTGATAACAATTAAAGGAAGAAGGCTTATTGGGGAGGCTGATGTGATAATCTATGATTACCTTGCAAACCCGGAGTTATTATCATTTGCAAGGGATGATGCAGAGATTATATATGCAGGAAAAAAAGGGGGATGTCATTCATTGAGTCAGGATGAGATAAATAAACTGATAGTGAATAAAGCACTCGAGGGGAAAAAGGTTGTCAGGCTAAAAGGGGGTGATCCATTTTTATTTGGAAGGGGAGGAGAGGAGGCTGAAATGCTTGCAAAGATGGGGATATCCTTTGAGGTTGTTCCTGGTGTAAGTTCAGCAATTGCAGTTCCTGCGTATGCAGGAATCCCATTGACGCACAGGGATTTTGCTTCAACAGTTCTTATCGTTACAGGGCATGAAGGTGAAAATAAGCATGGATCAGGAATAAACTGGGATAAGATAGCCGCAGCTGAAGGAACGATCGTATTTCTTATGGGTGTAAAGAATCTACCGATTATAGTAAGCAATCTTATTAAAGGAGGGAAGATAAAGGAAACCCCGGTTGCTGTTATTCAGTGGGGGACAAGGGGCGATCAACGTGTTGTTACTGGAAAACTCTCGGATATTATTGAAAAGGTAGAAAAGGCAGGAATAGGTCCGCCAGCAGTTACCGTTGTTGGCGAAGTTGTTTCACTTCGTGATCTTCTAAACTGGTTTGAAACAAAACCTTTATTTGGAAAGGGTATTGTTGTTACCAGGGCAAGGGCACAGGCAAGTGCGTTGAGCTCGCTCCTTTCAGAGAGTGGCGCATTTGTCTATGAGTTTCCAACTATTGAAACCGTTCCCATCAGGGATTATGATAAGATTGATTCAGCCATTTCGCGATTAAATAGCTATGATTGGATCATATTTACAAGTGTCAATGGGGTTAAGTTCTTTTTAAAGAGGATGTTTCAGAAAGGTTTTGATATAAGGGATTTAAAAGGACTCAAAGTTTGTGCAATAGGCCCAGCAACAAGGCATGCACTGGAAGAGATGCATATCAGAGTCGATGTGATTCCATCTGAATACAGGGCAGAGGCCGTTGTTGAGGCAATGAAAAATCAGGGTATCGAGGGGATGAGGATTTTACTTCCAAGGGCGAAGGTTGCAAGGGATGTTATACCTGAGGAGCTATCAAAAAATGGTGCGGTTGTAGATGTTGTTGAAGTCTATGAAACAGTGATGCCGGAGGGGAAGAAGTCTGATCTTTTAAGAGCATTTCAGGAAGGAAGGATACACATGATTACATTTACAAGTTCTTCCACAGTGGAAAACTTTCATTCCATGTTCTCATCCGATGAAATTCAGCCCTGGAAAGAGAAAGTACCCGTTGCATGCATTGGTCCTATCACAGCAAAAAAGGCAGATGAGATGGGGTTCAGGGTTGAGGTTGTTGCTGAAAAGTTTACAATTCCTTCTCTTGTCGATGCAATTGAGAGGTATTTCACTAATAAGGAGGACTAGTAATGATAGATATAACAAAGCTGTGGTGCGGTGTTGATACAACAGGTGATCCATTGAGATATGGGCACAAAAGGGGACACAGGCATGGGGATCCTCATCCAACCGAAGTAAAGGAGCATACTGTCCCGAAATCTGCAAGTGAGAGAAGGCCTGTAACAGTATGGAATGTAACAAGGAGATGCAATCTTGCATGTGTGCACTGCTACACGGATTCGCACAATGTTAATTATTCCGGAGAGCTAACAACAGAGGAAGCAAAGGAAATGATAAGGGATCTTTCAAATTTTCAGATACCAGCGCTGCTACTTTCCGGCGGAGAACCTTTGATGAGAAAGGATATATTATATCTTGCCGGATATGCCAGGGATCTTGGATTGAGGTTAACCCTTTCTACAAATGGAACACTTATAGATTTGAAAACAGCTAAGAAACTTAAAGAAACAGGATTCAGTTATGTTGGTATTTCACTCGATGGGGTCGGTGAAACCAATGATAGATTCAGAGGGGTTAAGGGTGCATTTGAGCTTGCAGTAAGGGGGTTCAGAAACTGTATGGAGGTTGGTCAGAAAGTAGGGTTGAGGCTAACATTAACAAAGAGAAATTTTCACGACCTTCATGTAATCTTTGATTTTATTGAGAAAGAGGGGATCCAGAGGGCGTGCTTCTATCATCTTGTTTATTCCGGGAGGGGTTCCGATATGGAAAAGGATGATCTAACACATGAAGAAACGCGAAAGGCGATGGATATAATACTGGAGAGAACCGAGGACTTTATAAAGAGGGGGGTAAAAAAGGATATCTTAACTGTGGACAATCATGTAGATGGTGTTTATCTATATCTGAGATTAAGGGAAAAGGATCCTGTGAGGGCTGAGGAAGTATACAGATTTCTTGAATGGAATGGTGGCGGTGCAAACTCATCAGGTGTTGGTATAGCATGTATAGATTATCTCGGCAACGTTCATCCCGACCAGTTCTGGCTCCACTATACACTTGGCAATGTAAGGGAAAGACCTTTCAGTGAGATATGGATGGATACATCCGATCCTTTAATGAGGGGTCTGAAAAACAGAATCCCCCTGCTTAAGGGTAGGTGTGCAAGATGTAGATGGATCAAACTATGTGGAGGGAGTTTCAGGGTAAGGGCTGAAAGGGTATATGGCGACCCATGGCAGCAGGATCCTGCTTGCTATTTAACAGATGAGGAGATAAGCAATAATATTTCAGAAATAGGGAGGAAGTGATGTCTTTCCCATCAACAAGGATGAGAAGGCTTAGAAGGACAGAAACTATAAGGAATATGATAAGGGAGACGTCACTAAGCGTGAATTCACTCATATATCCGATGTTTGTTGTTCCGGGAAGGGGGTACAGGAGAGAAGTCCCTTCAATGCCTGATGTATTTCAGTTCTCGGTAGATCAGCTTGCTCTTGAAGCGAAGGATGTGTTCTCCCTTGGTATTCCAGCAATCATACTCTTTGGTATTCCCGAAAAGAAGGATGAAAGGGCATCCGGCGCATATGCGGATTATGGAATTATACAGCGTGCAGTAAGGGAGATAAAAAATGCCGTTCCGGATCTTATAATAATTACGGATGTATGCCTCTGCGAATACATGAGTCACGGTCATTGTGGTGTTGTTGAGAATGGAAGGATACTCAATGACCCAACACTTGAGCTTCTTGCATTGACAGCCCTTTCTCAGGCAAGGGCGGGTGCTGATATGGTTGCACCTTCGGATATGATGGATGGTCGTGTAGCAGCTATCAGGAAGGCACTGGATGAAAATGGCTATCATGATATACCCATAATGAGCTATGCTGCAAAATATGCATCATCATTCTATGGACCTTTCAGGGAGGCAGCAGAATCAGCGCCGAAGTTTGGCGATAGAAAATCATATCAGATGGATCCCGGAAATAGGCTTGAGGCCATAAGGGAGATGGAGCTCGATATAGAGGAGGGGGCTGATATAATCATGGTGAAGCCTGCGCTCTGTTATCTTGATATAATCGCCATGGCAAGGGAGAAATTTAATGTTCCGATAGCTGCCTACAATGTAAGCGGGGAGTATACTATGGTAAAGGCTGCATCAAGAATGGGCTGGATAGATGAGAAGAAAGCAATGATGGAGATGCTAATCTCTATAAAGAGGGCGGGAGCAAACCTCATACTCACATATTTTGCAAAGGAAGCTGCAAAGATACTTAATGGGTGATTATGGAAGGACATACTAACAGATTTATTCCGAGGCTTATCTTCTGGGAAGTAACAAAAGGTTGCAATTTAAGATGTATACACTGCAGGGCAAGTGCAACAGAACTCTGTTCTCCCGATGATCTGAATACAGAAGAAGCCGAAGCTATTATCAACTCCATAACTGAATATGCAAAACCCATACTTATCTTCAGTGGGGGCGAACCACTCTTCAGGAGGGATATTTTTCATCTCGCATCATACGCAACCACCAGAGGACTAAAAGTTGCCCTTGCAACAAATGGGACGCTTATAAATAAGGAGGTTGCCGAGAAGATCAAGAATTCAGGGATAAGGAGGGTGAGTATAAGTCTTGATGGTGCAAAGGCATCAACACACGATACATTCCGTGCAATCCCTGGTTCCTTTGACATGGCGATAAGGGGCTTCATGAATCTTAAGGAAATTGGAATGAGTGTTCAGATAAATACTACAATAACAAGGATGAATGCGCATGAACTTCCAGATATATATGACATCTGCCTCAAATTAAAGGCCGATGCACTTCATATTTTTATGCTTGTTCCTGTTGGATGTGGTGTTAATATTGCAGATGATCAGATGCTTCCTGCCGAGGAATATGAGAGATTACTTAACTGGTTTTACGACAGGGACAGAGAAGGGTTAATTGAGCTCAAGGCAACATGCGCCCCGCACTATTTTCGTATAATGCGACAGAGGATAAAAGAAGGCGAGAGGCTTCCGCCAAGCCATGAAAGACAGCGAAGTACAGTAAGCGATGGTCTTCATAGCGTTACAAGAGGATGTCTCGCGGGAACCGGTGTTTGTTTTATCTCTCATAAAGGTGAGGTTTTTCCCTGCGGTTACCTCCCAGTGACTGCTGGTGATCTTAAAAAGGAGTCATTCAAAGAAATATGGGAAAAATCCCCTGTATTTAATTCATTAAGGAACCCGTCTCTCCTTAAGGGAAAATGCGGGATGTGTGAATACAGGGTTATATGTGAAGGATGCAGGGCAAGGGCATATGCAGCAACAGGTGATTATCTTGAGGAGGAGCCTTACTGTATATATATGCCAGCAAAGGTCAGAAAGTAAATCCTGATTAAAAGGGTTTTCAATAATGTTGCGCTATAAAGTGGTAGAATGCTCTCTTGTAACCGATGAAGCGCTTGAAGAGATAATAAACGAATGGGTTAAAAGAGGTTGGGAGTTTGACAGGATTGCTTTTGCCATGAGGGAGAGCTCAAAGAGACCTGCAATGGCTTTTGTCATATTCTACAGAGAGGATAAATGCGGAGGGGAGGAAGGAGGTGCAGGTTTCACCTCAAAAAGCTGACTACTTTCACCGTTTTATTGCAAAGCTGATAGATCTTACGATCTGTGCTGCATTTGCAAAGATAATCTATCCTGTGGGCACATTTGCAGCAGTGCTTTATATTCTCATCTCTGATGGTCTTGATAAAGGTGGGAGTATAGGGAAGCAGATAATAAGGCTGAAAGTCATTAAATCTGAAACAGGTGCCCCCTGCGATTTCAGACAATCGCTCATTCGGAATGCACCAATCGGAGTAATATTTATGCTATACCTTATACCCTTTATTGGCTGGTTCCTTGCCCTCGCCGGAGGGTTGGTAATATTGTCATTCGAAGCATATTTTATTTTGAGCGATGAGAAAGGCCTCAGGGTCGGAGACCATCTAGCAAATACAATTGTCGTCGAAAAAGTGCCTACTGATTACCAGCAGGGTTAGATTTACCGATAAATTTTACAAGATCTCCATTTTCAAGGTTATTCAGCAAAAGCATGCTGAGCTGAGGATCAAACTGCGTTCCACTGTTTTCTCTGAGCTCTGACTTGATTTCCTCTATCGTAAGTGGATTGCGGTAGGGTCGAGATGAATTCATTGCATCAAATGCATCAGCAATAATTATGATATTAAGAAGAGGTGTAAGTGTGTGCTTATCAAGACCATCAGGATATCCTTTCCCATCATATCTTTCGTGGTGCCCTCTGATTAGAGGTCTTGCCTTTTCAAGAAATCTTATTGGTTTCAGAATTTCATCTCCGATAACAGGATGTTTTCTGACCATAAGAAACTCTTCTTCAGTTAGTTTCCTCGGCTTATTAAGGAGGGATTCGTTTATTGCAATCTTACCAATATCGTGGAGGTTTGATGCGATTTTTAATAATTCCAGATCCTTTGAAGATAGCCCTATCTTAAGACCGAGAAATACACATATATCTCCTACCCTTTCGGAGTGACCGTGTGTGTATGGATCCCTTGCCTCGAGTAGGAGTGCAAGAGACTTTACCGTATCGTAGTATGTATGCTGGATATTTCTTAAAAGGGTCATGTTCTCAATTGATGTGGCCGCCTGATTGGCGATTATACCAAGAAGGATTATATCACCTTTTGTGAATAAAACGCCTTCTCCCTTTTTTACAACGCACATAACACCGTAGAACTTATCCATTACCCTTAGCGGGAATGCTATGAGTTGTTCATCTTTATCAAGCATGGAACCCAAGGAGATTTCATTTGCCTTGAAGTAAAGGATTCCATTTTGGACGGAGTGCTTTTGAAGATATGGATCGCTTCCTATAATAAAAGGTTTATCTTCTCCATTTATCCACAATTTTACTTTTTCATCAACAGGATAGCATTCCTTTTCCGCTTCTGTAAATCGTGTAAATGAAATGGAGAGTAGATATCTGCCTTCATCATCAAGTGCAAGAATGAGACCTCTATCTGAATCACTTTGTGCAACTGCTGTACCCAGAAGGACATTAAAGACCTCTTCCCCTGCAATATGAGATCTTATTGCCTGACTGACATGAAAGAGTTCTGCAAGTTCACGCAATCTTGCATTTTCCCTTTCCAGCCTTCTCTTTTCTATTGCGTTGCTTATGGCAGTTTTCAGCTCACCAAGATCAAAAGGCTTGAGTATATAATCATAGGCGCCTTCCCTGATTGCTTTTCTTGCTGTTTCAATAGATGCATATCCTGTGATTATAATGGTTATAAGTTCAGGGCTTACCTCTTTTGCCTTATTGATCAGCTCAAGGCCATCGATTCCTGGCATTTTTATATCTGTGATCATTAGGTCATATCTTTCTTTCTTGAGACTTTCGATTGCCTTATATCCATCAGACACAGCACTTCCTCTGTATCCCAGATCTTCAATGACTTCCAGGACCAGATTTCTAATGATCTCCTCGTCATCTACAATAAGTATTCTGGGATTACTCATGTTTTTTCCACAGGCAAAAATATAATAAATGTAGCACCCTCACCGGGTTTGCTTCTTACTTTGATGTCTCCACCATGATCTTTTATTATACCATAGCTTACTGAAAGACCGAGACCTGTGCCCTTACCTCCTTCTTTCGTTGTGAAGAAAGGCTCGAATATCTTATCCTGAATCTCTTCAGGTATTCCATGACCTGTATCAGTGAACTCGATCTCAACCCCTTTGACCACCTGACCTTCTACCAGAGGTCTGGTTTCAATGTAAAGGCGTCCGCCACCTTTCATCGCCTCCTGTGCATTAATAATTATGTTTGTAAATACCTGCTGAAGATGATGGGCACTTCCTCTTATCGGCGGAAGGTCTTGGTTCATTTTTCTTATAAGTTCTATATTATTTATCCTCAAAATATGTGATGTAAAAACAATGGTTTCATCAAGTATATTGTTCACATCAAGGGTTTCAAAGGACATATGTGTTCCACGAGAGAATTTCAGGAGATTATGGACTATGGTCCTGCACCTTTGCGCCTCCTTTTCTATGTATGTAAGATATCTTTTTATTCTCTGAATATCTTCATGGCTGATCTGCTCAGGTGGTTTGTCCTGAATCTTTTCCAGGGAATACTGAGCATATCCAAGTATTCCTCCTATAGGATTGTTCAACTCATGAGCAACACCTGCTGCGAGTTCCCCGAGGGCAGCAAGCCTTGCAGTTTTTGCTATTTGGAGATGTGTTTCCCTGAGCTGCCTCGTTCTATCCTCCACTTCTTTTTCAAGAATTTTTGTCCACTGTTCCGTCTGATTCTTATAATTCCTGAGTTCCTCCATCATGTAATTGAAGGCATGTATTAATTCGCCGATTTCGTCGCTTCCCGCTACGGGTAATTTTTCATCCAGGCTACCCTTCGCCACTCTCTGTGCCACATATGATAGATCTTTAAGGGGTCGGGTAATGTTTCTAATAAGATAGTTATAGAAAACGAAGAGAATAATGAGTGCCAGGGTAAAATAGATAAGCGCTTTTGCAATAAATGCGTTTTTTGCATGTATAACATCCGTAATGGGTATGCTTATTGCCATTAATCCGAATGGAACATCATTCATTTTAAAGTCAGATAGTTTTATCTGAAATGTGCCCAACCCACATTTAAATCGCTCTCCTTTTGAATTAAATGATCCAGCAACTCTTTTAGCATTAATCCTTCTCTTCATCATGTTATAAATCAGCTGTCTGCACTCTTTATCGTTTACGGTTGAAAGGAATATATCCTGAGGAAAGTAGAGGCTGATATCACAATCGGATTTCTTCTTCAATGATTGAAGGAAATTTTCATCTAAAGGAAATCTAACAGAGATAACATTTCTAATGATTTTTTCCTCCTCAATGGGGGCTACCGCTTCTATAAAGACGCCCTTCTTTTGCTCATGATCTGTTACAACAAGACCAATTGATCTGAGCCCGAGAAATCCCTTTCTTAGAATGGAGAAGTTAGGCATATCAGGTTCTGCCTTGCTGTAGATATTCATGGTCATGCGATTCTCTTTCAGTGTCTGAATAAGTAGGATAAGAATGTTTCTACTGGTTTCACTGCTGGCAAGGACCTCCGTGAGTCGTTCTGCATCGGCCATAAATTTGCTGTAAAAAAGGACACTTTCCTGAATCTCTTCAAAGGATTTTCTGGCTATGTAGAGGCTGTGATCAAGTTCACTTTCGATCCTCTTTTCTGAAAATTCAGAAAGGGCTTTCAGGGTGAGCCAGATGCCTGTGACAGCTGGTATCAGGAGAATGCATATGTAAGGGATAAGAATCTTGTTATGAATCCTTCTTCCGATTATTGAAGTTGCCTTCTCTATGACATGCTCTATTAACTTTTTCATCTTATGAATTCTTCTATCTTCATCCCGGACTCTTTCAGCATGTAGATTACATTCATATAATCCTCGTCTCTATTAATTATAAATCGATCTGCCCCAAGGGATTTAAGGATCTCCCTTCCCTCTTCTGTTTTGTCAAGATTCAGGAATATATCTCTTAACGATTCTTCAATGTTTAGATGTTTTATCCCGCTCTTTGCATTTTTAGTCCTGACATGGCATTCATAACATGTAAATCTCACATTAGCGTTAATGGCGAGACCATTCTCTGGAACAGGAGGTGATGCGGCCAATATCTTGATATCCTTTTGAACAGAGGGATCAAGCCTGTAAAAAACAAGGTCCTTTGCCCCGCCTACATCCGCCTCCCCTCTGTGGACCTTAAGAAATGCAAGATCATGGCTTCCCGTAAAAATTACCTTTTTAAAATATTTATTCAAGTCCCAGATACCGTTATTTCTGAAATAAAGAACGGGATACAGATATCCAGCAGTCGTCGCCTTATCAACCAGCGCAAGGGTTTTGCCTTTCATCTCAGAAGGGCTTCTTATATTGCTGTCCTTCCTTACGAAGATAAGTCCACGGTACATGGAGACGCCATTTTTCTCGGGGCGTGCGACAGGGACGAGGGGCAGCTCCTTTTTTGCAAGCACATAAATGAGACTCCCAAAAAATGCAGCCGTTATCTGACCATTCTTAAGCTCTCTTACAAGTTCCCTGTAATTGGGCAGAAGCTTTATGCTTACATTCACACCGAGTCCCAGTTCCTTCGCGAGGTAGTCCGCAAGTGCCTGATATCGGAGCTGCTGCCTGATCAGGTCCTGTTCAGGGAGAATGCCAATAATGAGTGAGAACTTGATGGGCGAAAATCCTGAGCGTTCTATTATCTGAAGGGCCTCATTACTGAATATGAATTCAACGAATCTCATAACCTTCTTTTCAGGTTTGGGCTTTAGCACTATTGCAAAAGGTCTTGAATAAGGATATGTCCGATTTTGAAGATTGCTCAGGGTAGGCTGGATATTATTTATTTTTATAATGTTGAAACTGTATCCTTTGAGAAGAGAGTTTCCCAGTGAGGTATATCCGATTGCATTTGGAATGGTTACAAGTGCCTGATCCATATCATCAGGTCTTTCGAGTACTATGGCATCTGGAGTAATCTTGAAGTTTTTTCCAAACAGAAGCTTCCTCATGGCCTTTTTTGGCGATACGTGCTCAGGCCTATCGAGTACAGCTATTTTTTCATCAGGTCCGCCTACCTCCTTCCAGTTCTTGATCCTTCCTGAGTATATTGCGCGTATCTGGTTGGTGGTAAGGTTATCAATCTTTATATTCCTGCCTGTTGCAAAGACAAGGAGATCCTCTGCCAGATGGATATAGCGCAGTCCATATTTTCTTTCCTCATCGGTAAGTTCCCTGGATATAAGCCCCAGATCATAATCGCCAATAAACACACCCTCCATGCCTGCCTTTGAATGTGCATACGGAAGGAGCCTTAATTCAATATCAGGCGCGATTCTTGAGAACTCGCTTCTCAGTAATTCAAACAGAGGGACAACAGCAGCTGATCCCGATACATTAATGATGGTCTTCTGGGTACTCTTCTCTGGTTCAGGGGGAGAGCAGGAAGCTGTGAAAAGGCATATAAATATAATAAATATCAGGGTCTTAAAGGGATTCATGTAATATTTTTGGTTACTCAAATTTTTATAAATAGCAATATGAATGCCAATCCAAGAGTATTATCCACTGTAATTTTCATTGAAAAAGCCTTTGAATACCATCCTTAAAGTCCAATTTTGCATTCAGATGTAAATTTCTTTTCTCCCTGTTTGACAAAAGTGTTTGTCATTTTTGTCAATTATAATGGAGGATTGACAGTTTTTCCTTAAAAATCTGTTATCTTTGTCATTTTGTCAAAAACCTTTACAATTGACAGGATCCTTAATATCTTATTATCCTTTAATAATCAGGGGATTTTCTTGAAAAAGATATTTATTATTGACTTATCCTCATATGCTTATAGGGCATACCATGCCATTCCCTTCCTTTCAAATTCAAAAGGGATTCCAACCAATGCGATTCTGGGCTTCTCCAATATGATTTTAAAACTCATTAGGGAGGAGCATCCAGAATACCTGTGTGTGGTGTTCGATGCTAAGGGCCCGACATTCAGGGATAAACTATGGGGTGAATACAAGGCGAATAGACCATCAATGCCAGATGAACTGGCTATTCAGATGCCCTATATAAGAAAGATTGTAGAGGCAATGAGAATAGCCTCTTTAGAGGTAGAGGGATATGAGGCAGACGATGTAATAGGAACCCTTTCAAAGGAACTGGAAAGGATGGGATTCGATGTTTTTATTGTCAGTGGTGACAAGGATATGTATCAACTTGTAAGCGAAAAGATAAGGATCCTCGATACTATGAAAGATAGGATTATCAGTTTAAAAGAGGTTATTGAGAGGTTTGGCGTGGAGCCGGAAAAGATTCCCGATGTGATGGCACTTGCTGGTGATACAATAGATAATATACCTGGCGTTCCAGGTATAGGTGAGAAGGGGGCATCTGAACTCATAAGGAAGTTTGGTTCACTCGAGGGTGTATATGAAAGGATTGAAGAGATCAGGAGCGAGAAGAGGAGATCAAGCCTTATCCAGTTCAAAGATCAGGCCTTTATAAGTAAAAAGCTTGCAATTATAAATAGATCCGTTCCATTGAAAATAGATCCGGAGGAGTTTCGATTCAGAAAAGGCGATACTGTATTAATGAGGAAGATTTTTAAAGAGCTTGAATTTTACAGAATTCTCAGGGATATTCCTGCACCGGAGAAGAAAGAGATTCCTGTAGTTATGGTGATGGATGAAGATGGATTACAGGAGCTTATAGAACGCATTGTTAAAGCCGGTATTATATCAATCTACTTAAAAGGTCCTCAAACACCATTGAATGGAGGGATTGGCTCTCTTGCATTTTCCACTGATGGAAAAGAGGCATTCTATGTGCCCCTCGAGCAGATAATGAAGTGCAATTTAGCGCTCTATGGGAGATTTATCGATATGCTCAGGGGGATCCTCGAGGATCAGAATATCACAAAGATAGGTGCCTCCTGGAAGATGCAATTCAGGATACTGTTGAGGAATGGGATAAATCCTAAGGGTATATGTTTTGATCCTGAGATTGCATCATACATATTAAATCCATCAAAGCACAGTCATAAATTTGAGGATATCGTTGATGAATACCTGAATATCTCCGTGATGAGGGACACTGCCCCGCTTTCATCTGATGAGGAGAGACGGCGGTTTCTTTCTCAAAGGGCGTCCTCAGGATATCTGCTCTATCAAAAACTTTACCCTGAAATTGAGCAAAACGGACTCCTCGATCTGTATTCTAATCTCGAAATGCCCCTTACAGAGGTGCTTGCATGGATGGAGGAGTGGGGGATAAAGGTTGATACTGAGAGACTGAAGAGATTATCGCAGGAGTATGAAAGAAGAATCCTGAAGCTGGAAGAGGAGATCTTCAGAATTGCAGGAAGGAGGTTCAATGTTAATTCACCACAGCAGCTAAGGGTAATCCTGTTTGATGAATTAGGGCTACCCCATATAAAAAGAACAAAGACTGGGCAATCAACGGATAGTGAGGTTCTTCTCTCCCTTTCATCACATCACCCCCTTCCATCCCTTGTTCTTGAACACAGAAGCCTTACGAAATTAAAAACAACATATCTCGATGTGCTCCCGCAGATGGTCAATCCACGAACCGGCAGGCTTCATACATCATTTAATCAGATAGTTACAGCAACTGGCAGGCTAAGTAGCAGTGATCCGAACCTTCAGAATATCCCCATTAAAGGTGAGGAGGGGAAGAGAATCAGAGAAGCCTTTGTACCCAGAGATGGGTGGGTATTTATTTCAGCAGATTACTCACAGATTGAGCTGAGAATCCTTGCCCATATGAGTGGTGATGAGAAGTTATGTGAGGCATTCATAAGGGATGAGGATATACACAGGAGCACAGCAGCTGAGATATTCAGCATTCGGCCTGATGAGGTCAATCAGGATATGCGGAGGAAGGCAAAGATGATCAATTACGGAATAATCTATGGCATAAGTCCACATGGTCTTGCCAGCGGGCTCGGAATTGATGAGGCTGTTGCTGAAGATTATATAAAGATGTATTTCAACCGATATGTCGGGGTTAAATCATACATAGAAAAGATTATAAAAATGGCAGAAGAGAGAGGATATGTGGAGACCCTGTTTAAAAGGAGAAGGTATATTCCCGAAATCTACAGTAAAGTGAGATCTGTAAGGTCCTCTGCAGAAAGGATTGCCATCAATACCCCTATTCAGGGAACAGCAGCCGACATAATAAAGAAGGCAATGGTTGATATTTTCCAGCGGGTCAGATCAAAGGGATTGAGAACAAAAATTGTTTTGCAGGTTCATGATGAACTACTATTTGAGGTTCCTGATGAAGAAATTGAATTAGTAAGCTCTATTGTTCAAAAGAGGATGCAGGAAGTCGTATTCCTCAGTGTGCCTCTCAAGGTGGATCTTAAGATCGGAAAAAGCTGGGCAGAGGCTCATGATTAGGGTTAAAAAAGGGAGGAGGATCTTTGTCTATTTTTCATCACTCCTTTCCCTACTGCTTCTATTCCTTTATTCAAGATACCCATTACATAGATCGGTTGATCGTGAAAGGGATGTAATCTATACAACGGTAACTGATGTTATTGATGGGGACACCATAGTTATAGATGGGGAAGAACATGTAAGATACATCGGAATTGACACCCCTGAGAAAGGGATGCCCTTCTATGAAGAGGCAAAGAGGAGGAATAGGGAGCTTGTGCTTGGAAAAAGGGTTAGGCTGGAGATTTGCAGGGCCCAGCAAAGGGATAAATACTCAAGGCTTCTTGCTTATGTTTATGTGGGAGATATATTTGTCAATGCAAAGCTACTTGAGGAGGGATACGCACAGGTTTACACAAATCCACCCTGCGGCATTGAGATGATAGGGGGCTTTTTGAGATTGCAGAGGAAGGCGCGCAGTGAGGGGAGGGGGTTATGGGGCCTTAAAGAAAATATTCCGATTTCGCCTGAAAGGGCCAGAAAACATATTGGTGAAGTGATAACAGTTGAGGGGAGGGTCTGGAAGGCGGTTGATTCAGGAAAGGCTATCCACCTTTTTATAGGAAGAGGAGATGGGAATTTCAAGGGTGTGATATTTAACGATGCAAGGGATAAGTTTCTTATAATGGGGATAGATCCATTAAGGGATTTTTATGGAAAAAGGGTAAGGATTAAGGGGAGGGTTCGATTTTATAGGGGTCCCGAAATAATCATCAGAAGCCCCTCTCAGATTGAGATTATGGATGGATGATTTGAATTTTTCAGGAAATAATATGTCTAAATTTTTGAATGAAAATCAATCTTCTATATCCGATGAAGAGCTCATAAAAGATGCTATTCATGGAAAGAAGGAAGCCTTTGGGGAGCTTGTGAGGAGATATGAAAAAAGGGTTTACAGCCTCGCTTACAGTATCCTTCTCAACAGGGATGATGCAATGGATATATCACAGGAGGTATTTATAAAGGCCTATGAAGGGCTCAGCAGATACAGGGGAGGTTCACAGTTTTTTACATGGCTTTACAGGATTGTGGTAAATCTGTGTATCGATTTCACAAGAAGGGAAAAGGCAAAAGGGGAGATTGAATATATCGATGCAATTGATCCAGGCGAAGCCCATGCTCGCCTTTGCGCTCATCAGCAAACCCCGGAGGAGGCAGCTGCAGGAAGGGAAAGATTAATGGTGTTAAAGGAGGCGCTTGATTCACTCCCCCAGGACCAGAGGATTGCTATTATCCTCAGGGAAATAGAGGGGTTATCCTATGAAGAGATCGCGGAGACAATGAATTGCTCCATTGGAACAGTGATGTCAAGGATTCATTATGCAAGAAAGAAATTAAAGGAAAAACTCAGGGATTTCTTATGAGGATTGAGATATGAGAAAGAACCATCCAGAAGAGGAAAAACTTTCCCTTTATATCGATGGGTTACTCAGTGGCGGTGAGTTAAACTTGGTTGAGAGGCACCTGATTTCGTGTCTGGACTGCCAGAAAGAGGTGGAGGCCTTAAAAGGGATCAGATCCTTTATTAGGGAGACTTTAAAAGGCGATCCTGATTACAGTTTAAACAGGTCTATCTGGCCACTCATAGAAGAACGGCTTCCGAAGAAAAAGGGTCTTGGCGATCTGATCCTGGATTGGATAAGACCTGTTTTTGCTCCAAGGATCGTTGGTTCCTTCACTGTTGCAGCTATTCTTCTTTTGCTCTTCTCTTTTCCCTATTTGTATGGTATATGGAAGGAAAAAAGACCCGCTGAACATGATGCTGATATTCTGATTGAGAAGGTCGAGGTGGAGGGTGGACCTGTTATGATATTTAAAACTGAGAGGAAATTAACTGTCATATGGTTGATGGAAGGGGATGTGCATGAGGAGAGCTAATATTTCCATTCCATTTATGCTATTGATAATGTTATTTACCTCCAGGCCCATTTATTGTGAGGAGAGATTTATGATTAAGGTCGAGATTGTTCATGCATCCCAGGAGCCAGGAAGTGTTGATCCAGGATTTTCTTCTTTAAGGGAGGAATTCTCACCCTATTTTAAATACAGATCCTACAGACGTCTTGAAACAAGGAAGGAGTCACTTAAAACCGGACAGGTGGGGGAATTCCACCTTCCCGATGGAAGGGTTCTTTACATTACACCACTCGGAGAATATAAAAACAGGGTTAGAATAAGGGCAACAATAAAGGGTGATTCACTCGACACAGAGTATCTTGCAAGGAGGGGATCTCCCCTTGTGCTTGGTGGAAGAAGATATAAGGGTGGAGTGCTGATGGTTATAATTAACATTGAGTGATAGATAGATGGGGCATTATGATCCTGAAACTATTTACAGGAGGAACATCTACAGGATTTCTGAAGAAACAGGAATAGATGAGAGAAAAATAATAGATTTCTCCTCAGCAATAAATCCGCTCGGTTTATCAAAAAAGGTAAAAGCAGTTCTGAGAAAGAAGCTAAAGCGCCTTCATTATTATCCCGATCCAGATGCATTGAGATTGAAAAGGGTGATTTCACGTGTCCATAGTATAAATCCAGAAAACATAATCATTGGAAATGGAACATCGCAGCTAATACATCTCATTGTAAGGTCGATTAATCCATCAAATGTTCTTATTATGGTTCCATGTTATTCTGAATATGAAAGGGCTGTTTTGGTTAATAATGAGATACATAAGGATTGTAAGGCTCCGACATCTATCGACTATTTTCCTCTAAAAGAATATGATAATTTTGAGATCAATATTGGGTCTCTGATTAATATTATCAGGAATAAAAAATATGATCTGTTGTTTATTTCAAATCCAAATAGCATAACAGGACGGAAAATTGATAAACAATACATGTTAGAGATAGCTAAGCAGACAATGAATATGGGATGTTTTCTTGTTGCTGATGAATCATTTGTTGAATTCTGTAGTGATATAACGTTGATTGATGAAGTAAGCATAAATCCTTATCTTATTGTTTTGAGGTCCTTTTCATTTTTTTATGGATTTGCAGGACTTAGGATTGGATATGGGGTTTTTCACAGTTCGGTTATAGAGAGGATAAGGAGAAATATCGAACCATGGAATGTTAATACCCTGGCACAGGCTGCTGCTGTTGTTTTACTTAAGGATAAGAAATATGTAGCCAATACATTGGAATTCTTTAATGAGGAGAAGAGCTTTTTTGAAAAGGAGTTGAGAAAGGCAGGTATCGATTTCATTCCATCATGCACAAATTCATACCTTATCAGAATAAAAGATGCAGAAGAGATTGTCGAAAAATTGTCCAGAAAGGGGATTATTGTGGATGATTGCAGTTCATACAGGGGGTTGGGGAAGGAGTATATAAGGGTTACATTGATGAAGAGAAGGGAAAACAAGATACTTTTGAAGGCGCTTATGAATCTACTTTCTTCCTCCCCCTGAAAAGTGTTACTATTCCGAAGGTCATATCAATAAAACTTACCTCACAAAATCCACACATCTTCATCATTTCCATAAAATCTTGCCTCGATGGGAAGTTTTCAACTGAATCGGGAAGATACTGGTATGCATATTTTTTTGAAAAAATTCCGCCTACCGCAGGGAGTATCCTTTTTGAATAAAATCTGTAAATACTCGAGAAATACCCCCTGGGCTTGGAAAATTCGAGAATCAGAATAGGGGAGCCGGGTTTCAATACACGGTTCATTTCTTTCAATCCATGAACTATGTCGGCAAAGTTTCTTATTCCAAAGGCAATTGTTATTCCATCAAAGAGATCGTCAGCAAAAGGAAGCGCCTCACCCCTTGAAAGGGCGAGGGAGATTCTTCCCTCTAAAGACCTCTCTTCCACCTTTCTCTTTCCGATAAGGAGCATTTCTCTGCTGAAATCAATTCCTGTAATTTTAACATCTTTTTTCGTGTATCTTGCTATTTCTATTGCAAGATCGGCAGTTCCTGTTGCGACATCGAGTATCCTTCCTCTATCTATACAGGAGATCTCAAGGGCACATCTTTTTCTCCAGTGGAGATCCATACCAAAGCTGAGCAGATGATTGAGAAAATCATACCTTTCCGCTATCGATGAAAACATCTCTCTTATTTCAACGCTTCTGTCTTTTTCATTCATCATTCCCTGTAAAGCTCCTCTATGATATCCTTATAATTTTTCTCAACGAAACTCTTTCTTATTTTCATTGTTGGTGTGAGCTCACCACTTTCGACAGAGAATTCATTTTCAAGGAGTGCAAATTTTTTAATTTTTTCATATCGTGCGAGATTTTTGTTAACATCCTCCACAATGGTACTATAAAGATCCCTTACCTTCTGGTCATTTATAATTTCTTTTATATTTTGAAATCTTATGTTATTGTCACGCGCATAACGCTCAAGGATTTTGAAATTTGGAATAATCAATGCACTTATAAACTTTCTGCCATCTCCGATGAGCATGGCAGTTTGAATAAATGGGCTTTCCATAAGCATCGATTCAATAGCCCGTGGTGCTACTTTTTTTCCACCCGATGTAACAAGAAGCTCCTTCTTTCTGTCGGTAATGTAGAGATATCCTTCATGATCTATGTAACCTATATCTCCCGTATGAAACCAGCCATCTCTTATAGCCTCCATGGTCGCCTCTGGTTTTTTGAAATATCCCTTCATGAGATTTGGACCCCTTACGATGATCTCGCCATCCTCGGCAATCTTAACTTCAACACCCGGTATGGGCTTTCCAACTGAACCTATCTTTATCTTGTCTATAGGATTTACCGACACAACAGGGGATGTTTCGGTAAGGCCGTATCCTTCTATAATGGGGATCCCGGCAGCAAGGAAAAATTCAGCTATTTTATTTGGAAGTGGTGCTCCTCCCGAGATTACAAATCTGATTCTTCCCCCGAATGCTAGTCTTATTTTTTTAAGGACGAGGGTATCAGCCACCTTTCCAGCAAGCGAGAGAAGTAAAGGGATTTTCTTGCCGCTGTTTTTTATCCTCCAGATTTTATCGGCAATGGAAATTGATATATTAAAAATAATCCTTGAAAATACCCCCTTTTCTTTTAAGTATGCATGAATCCTCTCATAAAACTTTTCAAAAAATCTTGGAACCGCACACATAACTGTTGGTTTAAACTCCATGAGATTTTGAGGCACATGCTCTATATCTTCGGCAAAAGCTACAGTTGCACATTTATAAATTGATCCATAGTATGTGCATGTTCTCTCAAATACATGACTGAGAGGAAGAAAAGAAAGAAACAGATCATCATCTCTTACAGGAAGCTGATTAATGGATGATTCTATATTGGATAAAATGTTTTTATGTGTAAGTATAACGCCTTTAGGTTCACCTGTTGTTCCTGAGGTGTAAATTATACTAAATGGATCATCTCCTTTGATTGAGAAAATTCTATTTGCAATTGCTATCATCATTTCATTGGATGGTTTTTCATTAAGGATCGTCCTAAGGTTAGTGAAATTTGGATCACTGTGAGATATATCTTCAAAGGTAATTATGAATCGAAGCGATGGAATCCTGTTTTTTATCTGCACGATCTTTTCAAGCTGTTGCACTGTGGATAAGAAGCACACCCGCGATTCAGTTTCCTTAATGATATATTCAATCTGAGCAGGGGTAAGGGTTGGATATATGGGAACAGTTGCTGCAGCAGATGAAAGAATACCCATATCCGCATACATCCATTCCGGTCTGTTCTCTGATAGTATGATGATGGGCTCCCCCGGCGCTGTTCCAATCCTGATAAGAAATGAGGAAATTGTTTTTGCCCTGTCCGAGAACTCCTGCCACGTTATGCTGTTTATCATGCCATTCTTTTTAAAGAGAAGCGCTGTTTTTTCAGGGAAATTTTCAGCTGTTTTGAAAAACATCTCTGGTATGTTTGTAAAACCCATGGTCCTTCCCCTCATGTGGATTGTTTGATAAATTATCAAATTTCATTGGTTGACAGTATACAATTATATGTTAAAGTCAATAATATTGACAGCTGTAATAATATGGGCTGTAATCTGAAATGGAAATCTGCTTATAAAGGAGGGACAATGGGAAGGAAAATAAGAAAGGTTGTTGTGATAGGGGCAGGCACCATGGGTGGAGGAATTGCTGCCCACCTTGCCAATGCAGGGTTAACTGTATATCTTCTTGATATTGTTCCCCCGGAGCTTACGGATGATGAAAAGGTCAGGGGTATAAGTAAGGATGATCCGCAATTCAGAAACCGTTTTTCACTGAATGCATTAGAAAGGATACTCAACGCAAAGCCTCCGCTTCTTTTTTCGAGAAAAAATATTAATTACATTATTCCGGGAAATTTTGAGGATAACATTTCTGTTGTCTCAGATGCGGACTGGGTGATTGAAGCCGTTGCTGAGGATCTTGAGATAAAGAGATCTGTATTTGAAAAGATCAAAAAGTTCTGGAGAAAAGGGATCATCTTCAGCACAAATACATCGGGTATATCCATAGAGAAGATTGCTCAAGAGTTTCCTGATGAGATGAAGGAATATTTTCTTGGCACGCATTTCTTCAATCCACCAAGGTATATGAAACTCCTCGAAATTATACTCGCCTCAAAAACGAAAAGGGATGTGCTTCTGAAGATCGTTGATTTTGCAGAGAGATATCTTGGCAAGGGTATTGTTATTGCAAAAGATACGCCCAATTTTATAGCAAACAGGATAGGTATCTTCTCATTTATGTATACAGTTAAACTTATGATGGAAGAGGGACTGACCATAGAGGAGGTTGATCTATTAACAGGAGAAATTATTGGAAGACCCAGGAGTGCAACATTCAGAACGGCTGATATGGTAGGGCTTGATATTATTATGAATGTTGCTGAGAACCTTTACAATAATGCTAAGGATGATGAGATGAGAGATATATTCAAGATACCGGATTTTATCAAGAGGATGAAGGAACAGCATCTTCTCGGTGAAAAAACAGGTGGTGGTTTTTACAGAAGGGAGCTCAAAGGGGAGGAAAGGAAGATCTTGTTTCTTGATTATAATACCCTTCAGTATCAACCAATGAAAAATCCTGTTTTTACCTCTATTGAGCTTGCGAGAAATATAGAGGATGTTGGGAAAAGAATACGGAAGATCTGTTCGGGAAGTGATATTGCGTCCAATTTTATATGGAAAGTCATAAGTGAGGTCATTCTCTATGCGGCATCAAAGATTCCGGAGATTGCCGATACAATTACGGATATAGATAAGGCAATGAGATGGGGATTTGGATGGAAATTAGGTCCCTTCGAGATCCTCGATTCACTAAATGTGATAGATTTTGTTGAAAGAGTTAAAAAGGAAGGGAGAAAGGTTCCTCCACTTATCGAAAGAATAGCGGAGAAAAATTTTGAGAGTGTTTACAGGTTTGAAAAAGGAAAAAGATATTTTTTTGACTTAAAGGATGATTCATACAGTGAGGAGCAGATGAATCCCCGCATTATCCTCCTCTCTTCCATAAAGGGATCAGGAGGTATTATCAGGTCAAATCCCGGTGCTTCACTAATTGATATTGGAGATGGTGTGGCATGTCTTGAATTTCACTCAAAGGCGAATGCTATTGGTATAGATACGATACAGATGTCAAAGGAAGCATTAAAAATTGTTTCAGAGAATTTTGATGCACTTGTTATAGGTAACCAGGGTGAACAGTTTTCAGCAGGTGCAAATCTTATGTTGATATTGCTTGAGGCAGAGGATGAGAACTGGGATGAGATAGAAAGGATGGTGAGAGAATTTCAGCAGTTAAATATGACAATAAAATATTTTGAAAAACCCATAGTATCTGCTATTTTCGGAATGGCACTTGGTGGTGGATGTGAAATTGCACTTTCATCATCGAGGATACAAGCGGCATCTGAAACATACATGGGTCTCGTTGAAGTGGCTGTTGGTCTTATTCCAGCAGGCGGAGGTATAAAAGAATTTCTTATCAGAAATACAGAAGATCTTCCGGATGATCCATCCATTGATCTCCTCCCTTTTATAAGGAATGCCTTTGAATGCATCGCGAGGGCAAAGGTATCATCAAGTGCGGAGGAGGCACGTGAATTGAGATTGCTGAGGCAGATAGACTCCATAACATATAATCAGGACTTTCTTATCCATGATGCCAAGCAAACTGCGCTTTACTTGGTATCAACAGGATATAAACCCCCTCTTAAGAAACATATAAGGGTGGGAGGTGAAGATGTTTATTCTGCCCTCAAAACATATCTTTATCTTTTAAAGGAAGGTGGGTATATTTCTGAATACGATTATCTCATCGGCAGCAAGATTGCTTTTGTCATTTCTGGGGGAAGATTGCCAAGGTACTCTTCAGTAACTGAAGAGTACTTACTCGATCTTGAAAGGGAGGCTTTTCTGAGTCTCTGTGGTGAGAAGAAAACACAGGATAGGATAAGGCATATGCTAAGAACAGGGAAACCCCTCAGAAATTAGGAAGGAGGCTATATGAGAGAGGCAGTTATTGTATCAGCGGTAAGGACAGCCATAGGCAAGGCTCAAAAGGGAAAACTCAGAAATTTTCGTCCCGATGAGCTTGCCTCCATTGTTATAAAGGAAGCCATAAGGAGGGCAGAGCCATTAAGGGGTGAAGATGTGGATGATGTTATTATTGGATGTGCATTTCCTGAAGCTGAACAGGGAATGAATGTTGCAAGGATTGCACTTCTAAGGGCAGGATTACCGTATAGTGTTTCTGGAATGACCATTAACAGATTCTGCTCCTCAGGTCTTCAGGCAATTGCAATATCTGCAGAAAGGATTATGTGCGGTTTTGCTGAGGTGATTATAGCAGGAGGAACGGAGTCAATGAGTATGGTACCCATGGGTGGTAATCGTTTCTCTCCAAATCCATATCTTGTGGATCATTATCCTGAAGTGTATATCTCCATGGGACTTACAGCTGAGAGGGTTGCAAAGAAATTTGGTATAACGCGTGAGGAGCAGGATATGTTTGCATTGCGGAGTCATCAGAAGACAGCAATGGCTATTGATTCAGGCAGATTCAGGGAAGAAATAGTTCCTGTTGAAGTTGTGGAAAGGTATTTTGATGATAAAAAAGGCATCGTTGAAAAGAGAGCTGTATTTGATGTGGATGAGGGGGTGAGGAGGGATACAAGTATGGATGCCCTATCGAAATTAAAGCCAGTTTTTCAAGCAAATGGAACTGTAACTGCGGGGAACTCTTCCCAGATGAGTGATGGTGCATCGGCTGTTGTTGTTACATCAATGAGAAAGGCTGAAGAGCTCGGTTTAAAACCGCTTGCTATTTTCAGATCATTTGCAGTTTGTGGTGTTCCACCTGAAATAATGGGGATAGGGCCAGTGTTTGCAATTCCAAAAGCCATTAAGCTTGCAGGATTAACTATGAGCGATATCGATCTATTTGAAATAAACGAGGCATTTGCTTCACAGATTATTTATGTTTTAAGAGAGCTTGGAATAGATGAGGGTAAGGTAAATGTAAACGGAGGTGCAATTGCACTTGGACACCCACTTGGATGCACCGGGGCAAGGTTAACAACAACGCTTCTATATGAGATGAAAAGAAGGGGATTAAGATATGGTGTTGTTAGCATGTGTATTGGGGGAGGAATGGGAGCAGCTGCTGTTTTTGAATCAGTAAATTAATAAAGATCGTTTAAGGAGATTAAAAATGAAAAAGGGAGGAATGTTTCTTATCGAGAATATCCCGCATGATGAAGTGTTTACACCAGAGGATTTTACAGAGGAGCAGAGGATGTTCGCAAAGACAACAGAAGATTTTATTGAGACAGAAGTAATTCCAAGGATGGCCGAGATAGAGTCTCTTAAGGAAGGAGTTATGCGTGAATTGTTAAAAAAGGCAGGGGATCTTGGACTGATGATGGTCGATATACCGGAAGATTATGGAGGCCTTGGACTTGACAGGGTAACATCATCACTTATAACTGAGAAGCTTGCAAAAGGGGGATCCTTCTCTGTATCCTTCGGCGCACATACGGGGATTGGCGCTCTTCCCATTGTTTACTTCGGGACAGAGGAACAGAAAAAAAAGTATCTTCCACCGCTTGCAAAGGGAGAGCTTATATCAGCGTATGCCCTTACGGAGCCCGGTGCGGGCTCAGATGCACTTGCTTGTAAGACATCAGCCGTTCTCAGCCCTGATAGAAGATATTATATCCTGAACGGAGAAAAACAGTTCATTACGAATGCGGGATTTGCTGATGTTTTTATTGTATTTGCCAAAATCGATGGTGAGAGATTTACCGCATTTATTGTTGAAAGAAACCTTAATGGAGTTTCAACCGGCATTGAGGAAAAGAAGATGGGTATTAAAGGTTCATCAACAAGGGCAGTTAATTTTGAAAATGTTTATGTACCTGTTGAAAATCTGCTCGGTGAGGAAGGTAAGGGTCATATTATAGCCTTCAATATATTGAATCTGGGAAGGCTTAAGCTGGGGGCAGGCTCTGTTGGTACTGCGAAGAGCTGTATAAATGAGGCTGTGAGATATGCAAAGGAAAGGGTGCAGTTTGGAAGACCGATATGTGATTTCGGATTAATAAAACATAAGATAGGAGAGATGGCGATAAAAACCTATGTTGCGGAAAGCATGGTTTACAGAACGGCATCAATGATAGATGAAAAGATAAAGGATATAAAGGGTGAGGACAGAGAGGCAAACATGAAGAGAATCAAAGGGATTGAGGAGTTTGCTATTGAATGTTCGATTGTGAAGATTTTTGGAAGTGAGATCTTAGATTATGTTGTTGACGAAGGATTGCAGATATTTGGTGGTTATGGCTATATTGAAGATTATCCCATGGAGAGGTATTACAGGAATTCAAGAATAAACAGGATATTTGAGGGAACAAATGAGATTAACAGATTGCTAATTCCAGGGTTGCTTCTGAGAAGGGCAATGAAAGGGGAACTCCCTGTTCTTGCAATGGCTCAAAAGGTTTTGCAGAATATAGTTTCTTCCACAGGAACTCTGGAGCCTTCCGGAGAGCCTTTTTCCATTGAAAAAACAATTTTGAGAAATGCGAAGAACTGCCTTCTCTTCTGTGCTGGAAGTGCATTTCAGAAATTTGGTGAAGGAATATCCGAGGAGCAGGAGATTCTGGGATTGATTGCTGATATGGCAATTGAAATATATGCCGTGGAGAGCGCGCTTCTTAGAACATTGAAGAATGTAGGAAGAGATGGCGAGGAAAAATCGGAAACAAAGATATTTGCAACAGATGTATATATATACGATTCAATCAGAAGAATTGAAGATATGGCTGTCAAGATTCTGAGCGCATCATCTGAGGGGGATATGTTGAGGACTCAGCTGTCAATGCTTAGAAAACTTATACGCCATCTTCCGGCAAATACCATAATGATGCGAAGAAAGGTTGCGGATAAGATTATAGAGAATGGTTTCTATAATGTATAAGATCCTTTATTAAAATAGAAATTAACATGAAAAGGGGAGAGATAACACATAAAAAGGTCGATTGGAGCATAATTATAAAGAGGATAAGAAGACTTCCTCCACACCATGAGATCAAGATTGCAAAAAATGCTGTTATTCATCCACTTAAGGCTGGTTTTAGAATTGACAGTTATGCAATTCCAAAAGGTGAAAGGAGAAATTACAGAATCTGTATGAGGAATGGAAGATCTATACATGTCAGGGAATACAGTAATTGCTACGGAATACACTGGGATAGATATGATCCGCAGAGATCCTTTATGAAACATCTTATCCTTGATTCACCTGTTGTTCCGCTTGTTCTTTTATCAATGTTTTTTGTTTTTCTCGTCAGGTTTATTACAGGTAAAGATAAATTACTTAGGTTACTGAAGGGATAGAATAACTCTCTGAAGTATAGCCTTCACCTCTTCTTCATTTACATCGCACCATCGCTCATATGCATCAGCAACAGCGAAATGCCATCCTCTCCTGATATTAGCGCAGTAGATTGCATCGACCTCGTTTAATAATATATCTAACGATTCCTCGTGTGCCGTTGGAACAGCGATTATGATCCGGGCTGGCTTCCTCTTTCTTACCGTATCCACGGCAACCTTCATGGTATATCCAGATGCAAGCCCATCATCAACGATTATGACACTTTTGCCGGAAAGGTCCGGAAACTGACATTTCCCTCTCAGGTTTTTCATTCTTCTGTATACCTTTTCACGGGTTTTTTTAAGATCCCTTTCTATTTCCTCTGTTGATAAATTGAGTTTTATTATGAGCTCGTTATTGAGAAGAACTGTTCCGTCAAAAGATACGGCGCCATATCCGATCTCCGTATTCCATATAGGCGTTATTTTACTTACAGGAATGATGTCCATCGGTATATCAAGTAGCTCAGCAATCCTTGAAGCGACAGGTACTCCACCAGCAGGTATAGCAAGGATCAAGCTGTTTGAGCTTCGAAATTCTTTTAACATCTCTGCAAGAATTTCTCCCGCATGGGTTCTATCAGAGAATACCCGCAATCGATCCTTTAATTCATCTTTAATAAAAAGCGATCCCTTTTGCATTTAGATCACAAATTGTTAATATATTTATGGGTAAACGGCTTTTTCACCTTTCAACGAATTAATGAAATTAAATGCCTCTTTGATTGCATCATATTCACCTTCAAGAAGAAGAACCACAGAACCTTCTGAGCCCGCAACACCTCCGGATGCAACATGTGTGGCTTTGACCCCAGCACTACCAAAAAGCAGATCAATGGCCTGAATCTCGGTTATAACCTTTGCACTCACAAGAGGCATAAGACCCACTGTATCTCCTGTTGAAAAATTAATGCGACCCTTTCCGCACTTTGTTGATGCATCAACAACTGATGGGGTAAGCTTTTCCAGACCAACGGGGACAATGATATGGCTTCCCCTTGCCTGGAGGATACCAAGCGATGCGCCAATGGTTCCACCTCTATCATTGGACATCAAAATACCAGCGTTCCCATAAGGATCCACGGCATTTGCTCCTTTTATATAAACATCTTTTGCAGTAAATTCCATCAGGGCCTCATCAGGCTTCATATCAACGATGGATCCATTTATAAGTACTATGGGTTTAAGCCTCTTTTCTGGATCATTTGCACCAAGCTCACCAAAAGCAATTCTTCCAGCAGCAAACCAGAATTTGTGAACCTCCTTTCCTGTTAGCTCCTCAACAACAAAGGCATTTGTGGTCCCGCCGATGATCACAATTCTTCCGTTCTTCATTGCCTCTTTTACTTCGGGCATTTCCTTTACTCCCTTTGCAATCAGTCTCTTTGACTCAGAAGGTGTGAGCACTACAATTGCCCTTGCCTCATCCTTTTCTTTTGACCTGTAAAACATGCTTTGCCTCCCTGAATATGAAATTGAAGGGTAAGATTTTCTGAAATATTAACAGGAACTCCCTTTTTTGTGAACATTAATTATAGAACGGTTAATGGAGTATCGAGCAGGAGAATTTTTATTGATTTATTTATCATAAAAATTTATTATTAATTGGATTGACTTTCAAATAAAAGATTAAAAATAGAAGGGAGGCCTTATGAATGTTTTATTAAATTATAAGGAGCAGATTGAAAAGGCCAAGGAACACTTTGCAAAGATTCTTGAACCACAGATCAAGAGGTTTGAGACTATTAAAAAAGAAACGGAATGGATCAACTTTGCTGAGCTGAAGCCTATAATCATAGGGGTTGTAGGTGGAGATGGGATTGGCCCCTATATAACATCTGAGGCACATCGTGTGCTTGAACATCTGCTCAGGGATGAGGTTAAGAATGGGAAGGTGGAATTCCGCATTATAGAGGGTCTTACTATTGAAAGAAGGGCAGCAGTTATGAAGGCAATACCTGATGATGTTCTTGAGGAGATAAAGAAGTGCCATGTGATTCTCAAAGGGCCCACGACTACACCGAAAGCCGGGGATCCCTGGCCCAATGTGGAATCAGCAAATGTAGCAATCAGGAAGGAGCTCGATCTCTTCGCAAATGTCAGACCTGTGAGGGTTCCATCTGAAGGTATCGACTGGATATTCTTCAGGGAAAATACTGAGGATGTGTATGCCCTTGGTCCTTATGGATTGGAGGTTATTCCTGGACTTGCAATAGATTTTAAAGTAATTACGGAACCTGGAAGCGATAGGATAATAAGGCTTGCGTTTGAGTATGCAAGAAAAACCGGGAAAAAGAGGGTAACCGCCGTAACGAAGGCAAATGTGGTTAAAACAACAGATGGTCTCTTTCTGAAGACCTTTTACAATATTGCAAAAGAATATCCGGAGATCAATGCGGATGACTGGTTTATCGATATAATGACGGCAAAACTGATAGACACAAAGAGGCGGACGGAATTTCAAGTCCTTGTGCTACCAAATCTCTATGGGGATATAATCACGGATGAGGCTGCTGAATTTCAGGGAGGAGTTGGAACTGCAGGATCTGCAAATATCGGGAAGAGATACGCAATGTTTGAGGCCATCCATGGAAGTGCACCAAGAATGGTTCAGGAAGGCAGAACCCAGTATGCGGATCCATCAAGTGTAATAAGGGCTGGCTCAATGCTTCTAAATCATATCGGGTATGTGGAGTTAGGAAAAAAACTGGAGATGGCCCTTGATATATGCGGTCAATATGAAAAGAAACTTGTTGTTACTGGAAGGGCAACAGGTGCAACAGGAAGGGATTTCTGTAACTACTTGCTTGATACGATAAACGATCTGAGACTTGAAGAGAGGTGGAAGGCTTATCAGGGGGTTGCCTGATCCTACAGGAATTTAGCTTGCGGAGAAACCCCCTCTTCGGAGGGGGTTTTTTATTTTCCGATTTTAATTCCTTGATTGTGTATGAATTTAAGAAAGACTGAAGATGAGGAATTTATAGTGATCGATAAGTTCACTATTTGTTATAGAGCCTGATGATTCCCTGGTAAAAGCACGTGTAGCTCCTTAAAGGTATAGAGATTCTTGGTAAAGTCGGTTACAATTTGGTGATAGTTGATGGTGAAAATAGCCGAGCATATTGAGCATATGCTAAAGAGGCCTTTAAATTCAAAAGGATATATCAGGGAAGCGGAAGGGGCACTGGTGGCCCTCCTGGACTTCAAATCCAGTGGCAGGCGCTAAGGGGCGTCTGTGGTGGGTTCGATTCCCATCCGCTTCCGCCATGAGCTTAATCTCTTGTAAATTTCACCAATTCCTCCCGGGGTATGCCTAATTCCATTGCAAGCTGGTCTACTGATGCGCCTGTATGGTGGAGGACCTCCATTAAGTATCCTGAAAGATCTAAATTTTCACCCCAGCAACGGTAGAAATTATCCCTCAGTATCAGGGCAAGTCCGGACGATAGTATTCTGTAGCCTTTCTTTGTTGCCTCCTTTTCTCCTGCACTTTCTGGTATTCCAATAACAACAACTTCCTGATCAACAATCATGTATCTTATACTGTGAATCATATGGCATGCACTGAACCTTACCTCAGCACCTGCTACTGTATAGAGATACCCTGTGTAGAGACGATCATAAAATTTTGGAAGCATATATCTTACCGTTATTCCTTTTGCCCTTAGCCTTCTTATGGCATCAACTATTTCCCTTACCTTTTTTTCATCATCTCCCGATGGATGTCTTCCTGTAATGCATGCAATCACTTCAGTTTTTGCATCCATCATGGATTCGATAACTGTGAGAAAGTATTCATGACGTGTAAGGGTTTTTGTTGCCCTTTCAACCTGAAGGATGAGTTTTTTTCTCTCCCTCCCCTCCTTGATACTATATAGAAGAAGAAATATTGTGAAAATAAGCAGTATGGATTCAATAATCAAAAGGAGTGTTTCAATATTCATGGCAATTTTCCAATCACATTGATTATTTAAATAAATTATGTAAAATTTTCAAAACCTTTACAAATATAAATTTTCCTTTAGGCATTTAATGGACATTAATATATGAGGATAATTAATGTCTCAAAAGGAAAGATTCTTGCTGAAAGGGTAGAAATTGCCGATAGTTTCTTTTCGCGTATAAAGGGACTCCTTGGTAAGGAATGTATCTCTGATAGTGAGGCTCTTGTATTAAGGCCATGTGTTGCAATCCATACGCTCGGAATGAAGTTTCCCATAGATGTTATTTTTCTCGGGAAGGATAATACTGTTGTAGCGATAAGAAAAGGTTTACTCCCAAACCGATTAGCTGGATTCTATTTTGGTGCCTTCAGTGCTGTAGAACTTCCTGCTGGCACTCTTGAAAAAACAGGAACGACTATTGGAGACAGGATCGAGATTGTTTAAAGTTATTGTGAATTGGATTAACTTTCGAAATCCCGTTCGACAAGCTGATAATTTTTTCTACAAACATCGAGCCAGGAAATCTCGTTGATAATTGAATTAATTATCCACGCATATATCCAGATTCACGCATCCATCCTGCAAAGGATCCGTTAAGTATGCAGTGGGACATTATAAAAATAGCATCAGGATGAAAAGGCTTAATTGAGGATTTGATATTATGTTTTGCAAGATATAAAATCTCAAAATATGATACCCCTTGATGTAATTCTTGATCACATATACTTTGGCATTATAGTCGTTGACAGGGAAGGGAAGGTAGTATTTTTTAACAAAACCTATGAGGAATTCCTGGGAATTAAAAAGGAAGACGTATTGGGTAAACATGTAACAGAGGTAATAGAAAATACACGCATGCACATAGTTGTGAAAACAGGTGAGCCTGAAATCGGATGGAGGCAGAGGATAAAAGGGCAGGATATGATTGTGCAGAGGATACCCATAAAGATAGACGGGCAGATTGTGGGTGCGGTGGGTCAGGTGATGTTCAGGGATATAGAGGAAGTAAGGGAGCTTGCAAGCAGGCTCAATCTGCTTGAATCCAAGGTTGAGTATTACGAAAGGGAATTAAAGAGTCTAAAATACTCCAAATATACGTTTGAAAACATAATCGGAAAAAGCCACGCGATAGAGAATGCAAAGATCCTTGCAATGAAGGCTGCTGAAACAAATGCAACAGTTCTCCTCATAGGGGAGAGCGGGACAGGGAAGGAGATCTTTGCCCATGCAATCCATTATGCATCATTACGCCGATATAAACCCTTTGTGCGTGTGAATTGTGCCGCCATACCCAAGGAGTTGCTTGAAAGTGAGCTTTTTGGCTACGAGCCAGGTGCATTTACCGGTGCCTCAAGACATGGGAAGCCTGGAAAATTTGAGCTTGCACATCATGGAACACTGTTCCTTGATGAGGTGGGGGATATGTCCCCAGAGATGCAGGCGAAGGTCCTCAGGGTTCTGGAAGAAAAGGAGATGGAGAGGATAGGG
>CAZDGM010000007.1:0-113770 GCA_964505185.1 uncultured Thermodesulfobacteriota bacterium | reverse complement strand
GGAGAGGATAGGGTATTACGATCTTGCTGTATTTCCTTATACATTTATCAGGGTAAAGGATGGCTACGCATTTATCGCTGGTTATACAGACCCCAATTTTAGGGCACTCTGCAGGATAATGGAAAGAGAGGATCTTATCGATGATCCTCGCTTTTCAACCATGGATGCGAGGACACAACCGGAAAATGAAAAGGCCCTTCACAGGGAGATAGAAAAATGGTCCATAAACTATACCTCCGATGAGATACTTGAGAAGGTCCTTTCCTACAAGGGTGAGGGGGTTGTGGTATTCGGAAGGGTGAACGAACCTCCGGATACCCTGAAAGAGCCTCACTGGTGGGAGAGGGGAACCTTCAGGAAGTTGAATGATAGCCACTATGGAGAACTAATTTTGCAGATGCCACCCTGGAAGATGACCGAAACTCCACCGCGTGTTAAATGGGCTTGCAGACCCGCGGGTTTTCACAATGAGTTGATCTATGAAAGGTATCTTGGATTTGGAAGTGAGAAGCTAAAGGAGTTGAGGACGAAAGGGATTATCTAAGAGTTATTCCTTCCATTTATATGAAACAAATAATCATTTGAAAAATTAGTCAATTTCTGATATATAAATCTCAATATTCAGGCCAAAAAGGAGAATTTATGGCTGAAAAAACACCCATGTTAAATATCGAAAAAAGGAAGGAGGCACACAGGCTGGACAGAAAGAGGCAGATAATAGATGTATCTCTTAATCTCTTTGAAAAGAAGGGTTTTAAATCAACAACGATAAGGGATATCGCAAAGGAGGTTGGTTTGACGCAGGGAAGCCTCTACTACTATTTCAGGAGCAAGGAAGAGATCCTCTACGAGATGATACACGATTACCTTGAACTCATAACAAAGAGGATAAAGATCATAACAGCTGAGAGGGCAACAGGGTCCGAGAAGATACGCTCCATGATAAAGGAGATCATGAGGCATATGGGTCAGTCAAAGGCTTATATTACGATCTTTTTCAAAGAGAAGAATCTTCTGCCCGAGAATCTACTAAACAAGGTGATAAAGAAGAGGGATGCGATCGAGCAGATTGTTGTGGACACACTTATAGAGGGTATGAAAAGCGGGGAGTTTAAAACTCTCGATCCAAAGATGGCGGCATTTGCAATGCTCGGAATGTGTAACTGGGCATCTCAATGGTTCAAGGAGGGTGGAAGGCTAACAGTTGATGAAATATCAGAGATATTCACCGAAATCTTTCTCAATGGGATAGTTAAAAAATAAAAGGTAACTATAGATCTAAGCAGTTGAATATCATTTTTTATTATTATAAAATTTAACCAAACAGTTGATAAGGAGGATTTATGAGGAGCTATTTTCTTAGAGAGGAGCACGAGATCCTCAGAAAAACTGTGAGGGGCTTTGTAGAAAAGGAGCTCCTGCCCAATGTTGATAAATGGGAAGAAGAGGGGATAGTGCCAAGGGATGTATTCAGGAAAATGGGTGAGCTTGGATTGCTGGGAATAAAGTATCCTGAGAAGTATGGTGGTGCGGGAGCGGATATGCTGGCAACAGCGGTCTTTGTTGAGGAGCTTGCCCGGTGTCGTTCAGCAGGAGTTACCATAAGTATTCTTGTGCATACAGATATGGCATCACCACACATTGCCTATTTTGGAACAGAGGAGCAGAAGGAAGAGTTCCTTGTTCCGATAATAAGGGGTGAAAGAATCTGTGCCATTGCAGTAACGGAGCCCAATGCAGGATCTGATGTTGCAGGGATTGAAACAACAGCAATAAGGGATGGATCAGCATATATCATCAATGGTAGTAAAACATTTATAACGAATGCCATAAATGCAGATATATTTGTTGTAGCTGCAAAAACAGATAAGACGAAAAGGCATGCTGGAATTACTATGTTTATTGTTGAAAAGGGGACCCCTGGTTTCAGGGTTGTGAGAAAACTTGAAAAGATGGGGTGGCGGTCATCTGACACAGGAGAGCTTCTCTTTGAAGATTGCAGGGTTGATGAAAGAATGGTGCTTGGAGAGGTCAATAAGGGATTCTATGCCATAATGCGAAATTTCCAGGGGGAGAGACTCGTTATGGCAATTGCTGCACTTTCTGCATCAGAGCAAGCAGTTGAGGATGCCATCAGATATACACAGACAAGAAAGGTATTTGGAAAAACCCTTTCCGAGTACCAGGTGATAAGACACAGGCTTGCAGAGCTTGCAACAAAGATTGAGGCTGCGAAGCATCTTATCTATCATACTGTAAAACTTTACGATGATGGCATGGATTGCACAAAGGAGGTTTCCATGTGCAAGCTTTTTGCATGTGAACTTGCCAATGAGGTTGCCTATCACTGCCTTCAGATCTATGGCGGGTATGGTTATATGAAGGAATATCCCATAGAGAGATTCTACAGGGATATGAGGGTGATGACCATAGGTGGTGGAACATCGGAGATTATGAAGGAGATAATAGCAAAGAAGATGGAGATATAGTTAAGGGAGAAGGCCATAGCCAAAGATTACATTAAGCAGAGAAAGGATAAAGCCTGAAAGGGTAAAGAGTGCATGGAGTTGAAGATCATCCTCCGGTGGATCTTCCATCCCTCTTAGCCTTATTCCGAGGATTCCGCCAATAAGGAAGAGAGACAGGCAGAATGTAGAAAAGTATGCATGGGGGGTCCTGAGGGGGTTTTTCCCCCTTATCAGGATCATGGAAAGTATTCCAGCCGCATAACCAGCTGTAAAGAGTAAGATAAATAGGATACCCCATCTTATATGGTTATTCCTCATTTTAAGCCGTCTTCCCCCTTCTCTGTGATATCTCCTTTCAGATCTCACCCTGAAACCGGAGAGGGTGGTTTTCAATCCAATGAGAAGCACAAGGATCTGAAAAAGAGGATGGATGTATGGGAGAATTACTTCCTTCATGAAATAAAATAATATACAATTCATCACAAGCTTTGAAAAGGATTAAGGATGGGCAGAATAAGATTCTCAATAAAAAGAGGTGGGCGATGGACAGATTCGAATCCATAAAGGTTGGTGATAGGGCATCATTTTCAAAGACAATACTTGAAACCGATCTGGTGCTATTCATGGGGATCTGCGGAGATTTTAACCCCATCCATACGGATATAAGATATGCAGAAAAGACCATCTTCAAAGGAAGGATAGTGCATGGTCTCCTTACGGCATCACTCATATCCACTGTTATAGGGATGCATCTGCCGGGTCCTGGAGCTGTATATCTTTCACAGGAGCTCAGATTTCTCAAACCTGTGAGGATAGGGGATACAATAACTGCCAGTGCAGAGGTTCTTGAAAAAAGGGATGACAAGAGGATCCTTACCCTGAGGACATGGGTTACAAATCAGGATGGAGTTGATGTTATAGATGGAAAGGCAGTTGTTATGCTGCTCAAAGATGTATAGGTTTATAAAAAATTGTGGCCAAGGATAGGTAAAAGGTGATTGAGATAAAGGTAATGCTATTCGCAAATATTCGTGATCTGACAGGAAAGGAAGAGTTAGTGCTTCAAGTAGAGGATGGCATAACAGTTAGTGATGCATTGAGAATCATAAAGGAGAGCCTCCCCATGTTAGAAAGACTCCCTATCGATTCTTTTATGGTTGCAGTTAATATGGAATATGCTTCACGCAATTATCTGCTCAAGGATGGTGATATAATTGCAATTATACCGCCTGTAGGGGGTGGAAGATGATTGAGATAACAGAGAGCCCAATAAGTATTGAGAGGGTTATTGAATCAGTAAGGGATAGTGGTTGTGGTGCAGTTGTGGTTTTTATCGGAACGGTTAGGGATATGACTGATGATAAAAAGGTCCTGTATCTTCAATATGATGCATACAGACAGATGGCTGAAAAGCTTCTTTCCAAACTCTCAGAGGATGCGAAGCAGAGGTTTGGTGTTAAGCATATATCCATTACACACAGAATAGGAAAGGTCTATCCAGGGGAGGTAAGTGTTGTTATTGCTGTTTCATCGCCGCACAGGAAAGAGGCATATGAGGCTTCACGATATCTCATAGAGTCTTTAAAGAAGGAGGCCCCCATATGGAAGAAGGAATTCAGGGGAGAGGGGGAAGAGTGGATATCTGGAGGGTGAATTTGAATCAAAATGCCTTGCTATCAGGGATAATAGGGGTTATGATTAATAGAGAATTAAGGAGGACAAAATGCTTGGTGGATTAGGGATGTGGGAACTGCTTGTTATCCTCTTCATTGTGCTCATCATATTTGGCGCTGGAAGGCTTCCTGAGATCGGGAGGGGACTTGGAGAGGGGATAAGGAATTTTAAGAAATCCCTGAAGGAGCCGGATGCTATTGATGTAACACCCAAAAAATCTGAGAAGGAATCATTAACTGAAGAAGAGAAAAAATAGGTTATCTTGTTCCTGCCTGTGCACCTGCAACTTCTACTGCATATTCTGAGATCCTTTCGGGTGGCTGGAAGAAGACGATATTGAAGTCAATGGATTTTCCTGGCAGGATATTAAGGTTTGAAAGGGAAGATCCAATCTGATTTGAAAGACGCTGCTCGATAAATTCCCTTTCAAGGGTTATAAGCTCCTCGCGGCTAAATATATTCCCACAGAATACCTCATTTTCGGAGACCTTTTTGCCAGCTGCATCAAAGAGCGACCCCTTTACCCTTAGAAAGCTTTGCGGTGCATCAGAGCCGTTGATAACCTTACCTGATATTACGAAGAGCCTTCCTGCCTTTTGATTATTCACAAAGAAACCGCTGATATCGCTAATCTTTAAATACGAAAGGGGCTTCTGTGTTGCTGAAAAAAATCTGATGGGAAGTGTGATCTGTGTATAACCTATGAGGAAATAAACTGCGGCAAAAATCAGCGTTATAATAAAAAGTATCAGAAGCAGCGGATGAACCCTTCTTTCCCTTTTTATTACAGGAATTTTTTTTCTGAGATCCTCAGCCGCTGGAGCTTCTTCCTCAATAGGGGGTTGGATGGGAGGGGCTTTTATTTCTTCAGCCTTTGCATGGCTTTCTTCAATAAAATGTCTTTCCGTCTCAAGGGTCTTTTCCCTCTCTTCTTCAATAGCTATCTCCCTTGGAATCTCTATATAAGGCTCCTTTACCGCCTTCTGATCTGATTCCTCAGGAGGTTTGAATGCCATCTCCTCCCGAGTTTTTACGGGTTCTGGAGGTATCACTTCCTTTTCGACATCAAGACTGAAGAATGCTTTCTCCTCCAGTTTTTCCTCCTCCACCTTCTTTTTAACAACAAAAACATGCTTACAGTTTGGACATCTTACCTTTGCACCCTTTGCGGGGACCTTTTCATCCGCAACCCTGAACTTCTTCTGACATTTTTCACATTGTATTATCAAGATTTGCCTCCGTAATTTAAGTTTATAAAAATTTATACGAGTAGGCTCTAATTTTCAATATATTAATTTAGACCGTTTAAGCCTTGTCTGTGGCTGGGATATGTGATATAAAATATCATCAATTGGTATATTTTATAAAAAATTACGGGACGATCTTGTGGAAAGGATTCTTATAATTGATCCTGATCGCAACGAACGGCTCTTGATGAGGATGAGCCTCAATTCCATGGGATTCAAAACCATGGAGGCAACGGAATTTCCTTCTGAATTAAGGGATATAGATATGGTGTTCATAAAAGAGGGTTATCCGGTTGAATCTATTAAAAGATTTATCGAAGGGTTTGAGCTTTCCCGTAAAGGAATTCCTGTTATAGCTATATGTGAAAATCAGGAAAACCTTCGGGAGTATCTTTCAATAGGGATCGATGACATCATAGCGACTCCGCTGCACCCCTATGAATTAAAGTTAAAAATTAATCTTTACAAAAGGATAAAGCTGCTAAGGGACGAGCTTGAAAGGGAAAAGAGGGATATAATTGAACTACTTAAAATATCAAAGCATCTTTATTCATCTCTGGAGCATGAAGAGATAATAAACAACATCATTTCAGGTGTATGTACCTTAATAGATGTCACAAGATGTTCAATTGTAAGGATATATACAACTGAAAAAGGCTATCAGGGTTTTGTGCTTGCATCAAGTGATAATCCAAGGGTGAAGAATTTAAGGATTGAGATATCAAAATACCGGGAGATCCTCAAGGTTATGGAGACGGAGGAAAGGGTTATTATAGATAACATAAATGAAAACCCATACACATGGGATATCAGGGCGAGATTTCGCGATGTGAAGATGGACGCCCTCGCCATTTTCCCCCTTCTTTATAATCATGAGATTGCAGGCACCATACTCCTGAGGGTAGGAAAACAGGGGCGAGGATTTACTGAGAGGGAACTGAAGATACTCGATATCATCGGTGATTTTTCAAAATTTCCCCTGAGCAACAGCTTCCTTTATGAAGCAACAAGGGCAGCCAAGCTTAATCTCGAAAAACTCGCAATAACAGATGCCCTTACGGGAATATACAATTACAGATATTTCTACACCCGTCTTGATGAGGAATTTAACAGAGCCAGCAGATACGGAACAAACCTTTCTTGTATCATGATGGATATAGATAATTTCAAAAGAATAAACGATACATTTGGTCATAAAGTGGGTGATATGGTTCTCAGGGAGATCGCAAATTTAATAAAAAATATCATTAGAAAATCCGATATTCTTGTAAGATATGGGGGAGAGGAATTTGCTATTATACTTCCGTATACAGATAAAAGCGGTGCAATTCTTCAGGCTGAGAGGATAAGGACAGGAATAAGGGATTTCAGATTTTGTGTATTTGTGGGAGAGATATCCCTCACGGTGAGTCTTGGTGTGGCGACATATCCTGGAGAAGGGATATCAACCCCTGATGACCTTGTTGCAAAGGCAGATAAAGCCCTATTCCAAGCTAAAGAGGCCGGGAAGGACCGGGTTTCTTTTTAATGGGTGGTGAAACGTGATATGAGAACCCCGATTTCAAAAAGCAGGAGAAGTGGTATTGCAAAAAGGATTTGGGAAATTATGTCGGGAGGGGTAAGGATTGCTGCAATTATAAAAATAAGGACCGCCGCGTATTTTCTGAAATTTTTAAGTCCTCTGTATGTCACAATTCCTGCCCTTGAAAGGAAATAGACCAGCAAGGGAAATTCAAAACATAATCCCGTAACAAGATAGATCCAGAGGCAAAAGCTTATATATTCCCTTAAGGAAAGCATGGGAAGAAGGTAAGGGGTGGAAAAGCTAAGGAGAAATTTCAGCAGTACAGGAAGAAAGATAATATATGAAAAGATGAATCCTATTATGAATGAAAGGGTAAGAGTTACCGTAATAAAGATGAGCATCTTCTTCTCATTTCTGTAAAGACCAGGCGCAATAAAGGCCCATGTCTCATAGATAATGATGGGTGAGGAGAGGACAATCCCTGAGATAAATGCTACCTTTATATATACGAGGAATCCTTCCGTTACACCGGTAAAAACAAGGTTGGATATGGATGGCATTGCATGGATAACAGGCCAGATGAGAAATGATACAATTTTTTCAACAAAATAATATGAGATTAAAAAGCCGACACCGAGGGAAAGCAGTGAGATGATAATCCTCTTTCTCAGCTCCTCCAGATGTGCTGTAATGGGCATCCGGACTTCTTCAACCTTTTCCTTCTCCACCTGCCTTATGATCTCCGGCTTCATGCTGGTTACCTTTTACCTTTACCTCCTCCTCCAGTGAGCTTACTTCCTCTTCTATCTGTCTTTTGACCTCTTCTGTTGCCCTTTTGAATTCTGCAAGACCTCTTCCAAGTGCCTTTGCAATTTCAGGAAGTCTCCTGGGACCAAGCACTATGAGGGCAACAACAAGGATGAGGATGAGTTCAGGTAATCCAATATTAAACATATATTTTTCTCCGCCTACCATAAAATAAACCTTTATAAGGGATGTGTCAAGAAAGGGATCGATGCGTTGACAATATAGGCATCAATAGGTTATAAATACCAAAATGCCTGTAACAGGGATAGTAAAAGATTCCGTTTATCTTAAACATCACACAATGGATGGTCATCCTGAAAGTGCTGAAAGGCTGAGGACAATCTATAAACTTCTTTCAGAAGATACCTCTCTTAAGAATATAAGGATGATAAAACCGAGGATTGCGCAGATAGAGGATCTTTTGCTCTTCCATAAACTTCATTATATTGAAAGGGTAAAGATAGAGTCAGCGAAACTTGTTTCTTTTCTCGATATGGATACAGTTGTCTCCCGATATTCCTTTGATGTTGCTTGTTATGCAGTTGGAGGTGTTCTTGAGGTTATCGATGCAGTAATGAAAAATGAGATAGCGAATGCCTTTGTTCTTTGTAGACCACCGGGTCATCATGCTGAACCTGCAAAAGGTATGGGTTTCTGTATATTTAATAATATCTCTATTGGTGCTGCGTATGCACTCAAAAAATATTCGATGGAGAGGATACTCATTGTTGACTGGGATCTTCACCATGGAAATGGCACCCAGGATTTCTTTTACGATGATCCAAGGGTACTGTATTTTTCTATTCATGAATTTCCATCATATCCAGGCTCAGGGAGGATAGAGGAGATAGGTATGGATCGTGGAAGGGGATACACGATAAATGTGCCACTGTTTTCAGGCCTTGGTGATTCAGAATATGTAATGGTGATAGAGAATATTTTAAAGCCTGTTGCAATGGAGTTTTCACCGCAACTCATACTTGTTTCTGCAGGATTTGATCCCTATCATGGGGATCCACTCGGGGGTATGAGGCTTACAGAGGATGGGTTTTCCTTTATAACCAAGCAGCTTATGGATATTGCAGATGAATGCTGTTCTGGGAGATTGATTCTTGTGCTGGAGGGAGGATATAGTATTGAGGGAATCGGACGATGTGTAAGGGAAGTGATAAGGCAGCTTACAGGATCGATTGTTTGGGATGAAAATGAAATTGTCAGATTTATAAGAAATTCGCAGGTTGCTATAGGCGTAATTATAAGAAGGGTAAGGGACGTTTTGAGACCATATTGGGCCTGTTTCCAGTAAATTTATAGAAATGGAGCATATATCATGAGATTTTATATTGGTGTTGATGTCGGATCAGTTGCCGCAAAAATAATATTGCTTGATGAGGAACTAAACATCCATGAAAACCACTATATAAGAACAAAAGGCCAACCGTTCGAAACCACTTTTGATATACTTTCAAAAATTCTCGAGAGCAAGGGAATGGAGAAGATAAAAGGAATTTCTGTTACAGGCAGTTCCGGAAAAATTATCTCCGAACTAATCGGGGCTGCCTTTGTAAATGAAATCATTGCTAATGCAACTTCAACAAGTTTCTATCACCCTGATGTAAGAACAATCATAGAGATAGGAGGACAGGACTCAAAACTCATATTTCTTTCATCATCTGGGCATGGTTGCGGATATAATCTTGAGGATTTTTCAATGAATTCTCTCTGCGCTGCTGGCACAGGTTCATTTCTTGATCAGCAGGCAAGCAGACTCGGGCTTACGATTGAGGAATTCAGCGAGTTTGCACTAAAGTCTAAAAATCCACCCAGGATAGCAGGAAGATGCAGCGTTTTTGCAAAAAGTGATATGATTCATCTCCAGCAGATAGCAACGCCTGATTATGATATTGTTGCAGGGCTTTGTTATGCGGTGGCACGAAACTTTAAAAGCACGATTGGAAAGGGAAAGGAGTTTATAAAACCAGTTGCCTTTCAGGGAGGTGTTGCGGCAAATCTCGGTGTAAGAAAGGCATTCAGGGATGTTCTTGGATTAAAGGAAGAGGAGCTTATAGTCCCTCAGTATTTTGCATTTATGGGTGCAATAGGTGCTGTTATCGCAGCAAAGGATGAGCTGGATAGCCAGAGAAATGAATATTCGATGGAGAAGCTTGAGGAATATATAATAAAACCAAAACAGAAGGGAAAATCCCTACCGAGACTATCTTTTTCCAGTGATGGAAAATTTAATCTTTACAATAAAAGAAAAATCGAGATACCAGAGGATGAGAAGATACCTGTTTATCTTGGTGTTGATGTGGGCTCTATAAGCACAAATGTTGTTCTCATTGATGAGAAGAAGAATGTTGTTGCAAGACGTTATCTTATGACATCAGGAAGACCTATTGAAGCAGTAAAGCAGGGTCTTATGGAAATTGGTGAGGAGGTTGGTGATAGGGTTATTGTTAAAGGAGCAGGGACAACAGGTTCCGGAAGATATCTAATTGGCGATCTAATAGGTGCTGATATTGTTAAAAATGAAATAACAGCACAGGCAACCGCTGCAATAAATATAGATCCTGAGGTAGATACAATTTTTGAGATTGGTGGTCAGGACAGCAAATATATTTCAATAAGGAATGGTGCTGTTGTTGATTTTGAAATGAATAAAGTCTGCGCTGCCGGCACGGGCTCATTCCTGGAAGAACAGGCAGAGAGGCTGGGGATATCAATAAAAGGGGAATTCAGCGATATTGCATTATCATGTCCCACCCCTGCTTCACTTGGTGACAGATGTACTGTTTTTATTGAATCCGATCTGCTTCACCATCAACAGAGAGGAGCAACAAGAAGTGAACTTGTAAGTGGTCTCGCATATTCTATAGTGAAAAACTACCTAAACAGAGTTGTTGGTGACAGGCATATAGGTAATAAAATATTTTTCCAGGGTGGAACTGCATCAAACCTATCAGTTGTTGCAGCCTTTGAGAAGGTATTGAATAAGAAGATTATTGTTCCCGAGCATCATGATGTAACAGGTGCAATAGGTGTTGCTATTATTGCAAAGGAGTATATGCAAAAGAATCCGCATCTTAAAACAAAATTTAAGGGATTCGATATAAGCAGGAGAAACTATCAAATATCAACATTTGAGTGTCGCGATTGCTCGAATTTATGCGAGATAAGAAAGGTTTCTTTAGAGGGTGAAAAGCCACTTTTTTATGGAAGCAGATGTGAGAAGTTTGATATCGACAAGAAGAGAAAGAAGGATGTTCACATCCCTGATCTATTTACTGAAAGGGAAGAGCTACTTGAGGCTCCATGTGAAGGCGAGGATTTACTTTCACACAATGCCCCGATAATTGGTTATCCGAGGCTACTTCTCTATCACGAGCTTTTTCCATTTTTTAAGGCATTTTTTACAGCACTTGGTTATAGAATTATCTGTTCTGAAAAAACAAACAAATCTATTATAAGAAAAGGTGTTGAATTAACAGTTGCAGAGCAGTGTTTTCCTGTTAAAGTTGCATACGGACATATTATGAATCTCATTGAGAAAGGAATAGATACGATATTCCTTCCCAGTATTGTTAACATGAAGATTACAAATCCTGGCTGCAAGGAAGCACAGAATTGTCCCTATACCATTTCCCTCCCTTATGTAGCAAGATCAGCTTTTGATTTCAGTAATGTAAAGGTTCTTACCCCTGTTATTCATTTTGCTGGTGAAAGAAGGGTTCTTGAGAAGGAACTCATTCAGTTTGGTCGTGAGCTTGGAAGATCAGCATCTCAGGTAAGAATGGCGATCGAAATGGCAGAGTATCATCAGAAAAGATTTTACAACGCCATGCTTTCAAGAGGCGAAGAGGTTCTTAAAAATGTTGATTTTGCAATTGTCATTATCGGCAGACCTTATAATAGTTGTGATCAGGGTGTGAATCTTTCACTCCCAAAGATATTCCGTGATCTCGGGGTCCTCCCCATTCCCATGGATTATCTTCCGATCTGGGATTTGGATCTCGGCTATTTCAGAGAGATGTACTGGAAATGCGGTCAGAAGATTCTTGCTGCCGGCAATATTATCAAAAATGATGAAAGGCTCTTTGGTGTTTACATTACAAATTTTGGCTGTGGCCCTGATTCCTTTATAGGAACATTTTTCAAAAAGTTACTCCAGGGAAAACCCTATCTCCAGATAGAGATAGATGAACACAGTGCCGATGCAGGTATGATAACAAGGTGCGAGGCTTTCCTTGATAGTCTTGAGAATTACAGGGAGAGAAAAAAATTGGTAGATTATGGTGATACAAGGCAAATGGATATACGGAGGCAATAAAATATGAGAAAGAAGATCTATATTCCGTATATGTGTGATCATGCATATGCATTAGAGGCAGCATTTCAGGCATTTGGTGTTGATGCTGAAGTTATGCCGGAAACGGATGCTGAGAGTGTGGATGTTGGAAGGACCCTTGTTACAGGTAAGGAATGCTATCCCTGTTTATTAACAACGGGTGATATGGTCAAGGTATTAAGACGCCCTGACTTTGACAGGGAAAACTCTGTATTCTTTATGCCAACAGGAAGGGGTCCTTGCAGGTTTGGAAATTATTACAGGCTTCACAGGATAATCCTTGATGAACTCGGCTATCCTGATGTCCCCATAATGTCACCTGATCAGGACGATGAGGATTACTATGCGGAGATGAGTATGCTCGGTGATGAATTTGCAAGTCTTGTGTGGAAGGGAATTGTAAGTATTGATCTACTTGATAAGAAGCTCAGGCAAACAAGACCATATGAGGTAAAAAGCGGCGAGAGTGAGGGGGTTTACAATGAATGTCTTCAGGAGATAAGGGATACAATAAGAAGGAAGGCTGACCCAGTTCCTGTTCTCATCAGGGCAAGGGAGAGATTTGAAAGTATAGGAGTTTCATCGCCAGGGACAAAGCCTCTTGTAGGGGTTGTGGGGGAGATATATGTAAGGTCAAACAGATTCAGTAATGAACAGATTGTGATGAGACTGGAGGAAAATGGTGCAGAAGTTATGCTTCCTCCGATAACTGAATGGATTCTTTACAGCAATTTCACATCGAGGAGAAGAAGCAGGAGAAAGGGTAGATGGGGGGTTTTGATAAAGAATCTTTTTAAGGTAAAATATCAGGAGATGATTGAGAGAAAATATACGAAGATATTTGAAGGAAGTCTTCGTCATGCTCATGAACCATCAATTGATGAACTGTTAAAGATGGCGTCACCTTATATGCACGATTCATTTGAAGGGGAGGCGATCCTGAGTATAGGCAAGGCTCTTGATTATATAAGGAAGGGTGCATGCGGGATTGTTAATACGTCACCATTTCAATGTATGCCAGGGACTGTTGCTTCAGGGATTTTTAAAAGGCTAAAGGATGAGCATAAAAATATTCCAGTGCTCAATCTCTTTTATGATGGGCAGGAGGATGCATCATTTGAAACAAAAATAGAGGCATTTATGTATCAGGTTTACATATTTCATAAAAGGTATGGATCTTCAGCAGATCATTAAGGATTGTGGGAGGTCGGGCTTTGAGATATGCGATTCTTTCCGATATACATGCAAATCTGGAGGCGCTTCAGGCTGTTCTTGATGCGATCAAAACACTAAATGTTGATAAAATAATATACCTTGGAGACCTTGTTGGTTATAATCCAAATCCTGTTGAATGCATTGAACTGATCATGATGGAGAATGCGGAGGGTGTGCTTGGGAATCATGATGAAATTGCCTGTGAGCTTGATGAGCCATGGAATTTTAATAGACTTGCGCTTAAAGCTGCTCTGTGGACAAGATCAAGACTTGGTGAGAGGGAGAAATCCTATCTCAGGAAACTTCCGCGAAAGAAATATATAGATGGATCATTTCTTCTGATGCATGGCTCGGTGTTCAGCATAGATGAATATATACTCACAAAGGAACTTGCAATGGAGAATATTATGTGGATGAAGAAGGAGGGTATAAGGCTTGCATTCTTTGGACATACCCATATAAGGATCGCTTTTGCTTATGATGATGAGGGTTTTCAGATAAACCTAAGTGATGAGATAGAGCTCTCTCCATCAGGTATATACCTCATTAATCCAGGAAGTGTGGGTCAGCCGAGAGACTTTGATCCCAGGGCATCCTTCCTTGTTTACGATCCCGATGAGCAGATTATAAGATTTCACAGGGTTGAATACGATATTGACGGATGTTATGAGAAAATAATCAGGGAAGGACTTGACAGGAGACTGGGATTGAGGCTCTATGAAGGGCGCTAATCCATCGCACAGTTGCCTATGAAAAATTATGAGTTTTTCGATCATACAGCTGATCTTGGTGTCATCTTTTACGGTAAAGATCCACTTGACCTTTTCAAGAATGCAGCCTTTGGCCTCTTTGATATAATGCTCGAGATTAAGGAAGGTAGTGAAAGAGGTGAGACTAATGCCTATAAAATTACTGTTGAAGGTGATGACTGGGAGGATCTTTTTGTGAACTGGCTTGGGGAGTTGATCTACAGTTTTTACGGAAGGCGCATTGTGCTGAGAGGGTTATGGATTGAGAAGATCGATAAGAGAAGTATAGAGGGGATAATGCACTGCGAGACATTTAACCCCGAGTATCACAGAATTAAAAAGGAGATAAAGGCAGCAACTTACCATCAGGTCGAGGTAAGAAGGGAAGGAGATTTATGGATAGGAAAGGTGGTTTTTGATATATAATATATTCAGGAGGTAAAGCAGGGTTATATGCATTCAGTAAAGCTTGAGAAGCTTGATAAATACCGATGGATCATTCAGCCAGCGGAGGGGATGCATGTTCCTGGAATCATATATGCCAGCGAGGAGATGATTGACGATATAACCCGCGATAATGCCCACATTCAGGTCGCAAATGTCGCACAGATGCCAGGGATAATAAAAGCCTCACTTGCCATGCCTGACATCCACTGGGGATATGGATTTCCCATCGGCGGATGTGCTGCCTTTGATATAAAGGAGGGCGTAATATCGCCGGGTGGAGTGGGGTACGACATCAACTGCGGGGTGAGATTGCTCAGAACGGACCTAACAAGGGAAGAGATTGAAAAAAGGATAAGGGAGCTTATAGGAGCACTTTTCAATAATATCCCGACGGGGGTTGGTTCTAAGGGAGACCTCAGGCTTACATTAGAAGAGGAGAAAATGGTTCTTAAAAAGGGTGCAAGATGGGCTGTGGAGAAGGGATTCGGATATCCTGAAGATCTTGAAAGGATTGAGGAGAATGGGGCAATGGATGGTGCTGATCCGGATGCGGTAAGTCAGCGGGCGCTGGAGAGGGGCAGAGAGCAACTTGGAACAGCAGGTTCAGGCAATCACTTTGTGGAGATAGGTTATGTGGAAGAGATATACAATGAGAAAGTAGCGGAGGTTTTTGGGTTAAGATTGAATCAGATAACCGTTCTCATACACACGGGATCAAGAGGTTTCGGTTATCAGGTCTGCGATGATTACCTGAAAATACTTTCTCAATATGTGAAAAAAACCGGTATTACACTTCCCGACAAGCAGCTTGCATGTTCGTATTTTGATTCTCCTGAGGGTCAGAACTACTATAGGGCAATGATCTGTGCTGTTAATTATGCTTTTGCCAACAGACAGATGATAACACACTGGACAAGGGAGACATTTGAGAAAGTGCTGAGGATGAGCCCATCAGATCTTAACATGAGGCTGGTATACGATGTTGCACATAATGTTGCGAAAGTGGAAACACATATAGTCGATGGGAAACCAAGAAAGGTTATCGTCCACAGAAAGGGTGCTACAAGGGCATTTCCCGCCGGTCGCCCTGATGTTCCAGAGATATACAGGGATGTGGGTCAACCTGTCCTGATTCCTGGAGATATGGGGAGATGTTCATATGTGCTTGTTGGGACGGAAAAGGCCATGGAGGAGACATTTGGAACGACATGTCATGGGGCAGGCCGTGTTCTCAGTAGAACGCAGGCAATAAAATCTGCAAAAGGGCGATCTATCAAGCAGGAGCTTGAGGAGAAGGGTATCATTGTTTTATCGCAGGACAAGGAGACACTCGCTGAGGAGATGTCAGATGCTTACAAGGATGTATCAAAGGTTGTTGATGTTGTTCATATGGCGGGTATATCGAGGAAGGTGGCGAAAATAAGACCCCTTGGCTGCATTAAGGGTTAAAAATATTCGTGAAATTCCGTATTAGTAATGGAAAGCTCCTTTGAGCATCATAATAAACCATGCAAAGATTATATAAAAAAGCACTCCGAGTGAAAGGGATAGGATAAAGCCTCCTCTCTCTGTAAGAAGAATTATGGTGAATATATAGATAATCCACGGCACGAGCATCAGGATTAGCCCCCTCGCATAGGAAAGCACAGCACCTTCCCCTGACTCACAATAGATGGCAATGAAGCTTATGAGTGTAAGAAATGGGAGATTTGTCACAAAGGCAGCAAGCAGTCCCCTTGCGGTACTTGCGAGATATGTTGCAACTGATACAGTAAGCCCCCCTATAATGAAATAGAGTATATATCGCACCCACACCCCCTCTTGTTTCTTTCTCAAATAGTATAGCTCATATCCCACCTGTCCATCTTCCTGTACTGAATCGCCTCGGCAATATGCTCCATACTGAGTTCTTCTGATCCTTCGAGGTCAGCTATTGTCCTTGCCACCTTGAGGATTCTTATGTAGGCCCTTGCAGAGAGTTTGAGCCTGTCCATAGCCCTTTCAAGAAATGATAGTGCCTCTGGAGGTAGCTTGCAGTATTTCTTTATATCCCTTGGCCTCATCCTCGCATTGGAGGTAAACCCGCTTCCTTTAAATCTCTCATTCTGAATTTTCTTTGCCCTCTCAACCCTTTTCTTTATGGAAATCGATGATTCTTCGGAGACCTTTTCCGAAAGATCCGTAAATTTAACGGGCGGTATCTCTATGTGTATATCAATCCTATCGAGAAGTGGTCCTGAAAGTTTTGATCTATACCGCTGTATCTGTGAGGGGAGGCAAATGCATGCCCTCTGGGGATTGCCCAGATTGCCGCAGGGGCAAGGATTTGATGCACCTATAAGGATGAATTTCGACGGGAAGATCACAGTGGCCTGTGCTCGTGATACAACTACCTGCCCATCCTCAAGAGGCTGTCTCAGTGCCTCTATAACATTTCTCCTGAATTCCGTAATCTCATCGAGGAAGAGGACACCATTGTGGGCAAGTGATACCTCACCCGGTTTGGGAAAGGCACCTCCACCTATTATTGCAATATCCGATGATGTGTGGTGAGGAGACCTGAAGGGTCTTCTCGTTATAAGGGGTATTTCTGGATTCAGTGTCCCTGCAACAGAATGTATCATCGTTGTTTCTATGCACTCATCTATTGTCATATCAGGGAGGATTGTTGGAAATCTCTGTGCCATCATGGTCTTTCCCGCACCAGGGGGTCCGATCATAAGGATGTTATGGCCCCCAGCGGCGGCTATCTCAAGTGCCCTTTTTGCAAAATGCTGCCCCTTTACCTCGTTGAAGTCCAGTTGTTCTGATGATAGTCCTTGATCCTGAAGGATTCCTGCTATAGCAGGCTCAGGCATATACTCACCCTTGAGAAAGGAGATTGCCTCACTTAAATTGCGGATCCCGTAAATCCTTATGCCATCTATCAGTGTGGCCTCCCTTACATTAGTTGTAGGGAGGATGACTGCCTCAAACCCCTCCTTCTTCGCTGTTAATGTAATTGAAAGAACCCCTTTTACAGGATTGATTGATCCATCTAAAGAGAGTTCCCCTATGAAAAGCCTTCCCCTGAGCGCATCCTTTGGAATGAAACCGGATGCCGCAATTATGCCTATTGCAATAGGCAGATCAAAGGATGAGCCCTCCTTTTTTATATCCGCTGGTGCGAGATTTACCGTGATCCGTTGTGCGGGAAACTCATATCCTGAATTCTTTATCGCTGCCCTGACCCTTTCCCTGCTCTCCTTGATTGCGCTGTCCGGAAGGCCAACAATATTGAGGGCAGGAAGGCCTGCAGAGATATCCACCTCAACATCTATGAGATAACCCTCTATGCCCCATATTGATGCACTTGTTACCTTGGAAAGCATTTCATGCATCCGGAAATGGATCTGATATTGGATATCACAGATTAAAAGGAAAGTAAATTGTCAATCCATCATCTGCCCATTTTACCGCGGCCGACACCCTTCCTATCAGGACCATGACCTCTTTCAGCCTCCTTTCCATGACCATACCCCCTATACTCTTTATCCTCCTTCGCCTTCACCTTTTTTGCACAGCTTTTTAGGTCTCCAACAACCCTTCCCAGATCAACCCCTTCATCCTTTGCAATCTTCCCCCACCCTTCACCACTTTTAAACCTTGAGAGTAACTCTGAATAGGGTTTGCCTGTGGCTTGAGAGAGTGAAAGGAGTATCCCTATTTCACCAAATCCGAGCTTCTGTTCCCTGAGTTCCTTTATTGTGGACTCTGGTACATTGAACTGCTGGGAAAGCCTTTTTATAACCTCCTCTGCCCCCTGAGAGGAGGCGAGTCTATCTAGATGTGATGCAGCATCCTTTAAATCCTTTTCTGTTGCAGCAAGAATATTGCTTGAAAGGATCAGGGAAAACACACATGTAATGGCGAGTATCACCCTTTTCATGTTTTACTCCTTTCTTTAAGCAGTTTGATGATATTTTAATAAAATTTCAAGACAAAATCATTATTCAGCGATGTTTCAGTAAAAGGGATGATTTTTGTGTGAATTTTATATAAAATATCCGGCGCAAAATATCCATAAAAGGGGGATAATATGGGAAAGAGGCAGGATCGACCCTTAAATGAAATGGGGAATAGAGGAAAGGTATGCATGATTGATGTAACGGAGAAGGATTTAACAAAAAGGGAGGCTGTTGCAAAGGGTGTTGTGAAGATGAGAAAGGAAACCCTTTCCCTTATAATGGAAGGGAAGGTAGCAAAAGGGGATGTGTTTTCCGTAGCAAGGATTGCAGGAATATCAGCGGCAAAAAATACCTGGCAGATTATTCCTCTCTGTCATCCACTTTCCATAACATTTGCTGACATATCTTTCAGTATAAACAGGGACTCTGATTCCATAGAAATAACTGCAACGGTTAAGACCGAGGGTAAAACAGGTGTTGAGATGGAGGCTCTAACTGCAGTTGCTGCATCAGCACTTACCGTTTACGATATGTGCAAGGGGATGGACAGGGAGATCATTATTTCAGATATCCAGCTTCTCAAGAAAACAGGAGGGAAAGGGGATTTTTCCACTGTGGGTGGGTGAGTAAAGGAGGTGTGAAGGGCAGGAGTTTTTACAGTCCGATGAGCCAAATCCATGGTGCAGAAATACCCATCCATCCTTTACGAGGTGCTTCCAGAATTGACATTCAAACATTGGATTATCCGATATAAACACATCAACGACCTCTGCCTCTCTCAGGGAAGTCAGGTAATCGATATGCCAGACCCTTTGCTTTCTTTTCCTTAAGTGTCTTTCAATCCTGGATGGTAGAGCTCTTAGCCCTCTTCCTGCATAAATATAGAAGCCCTTAAAGAATTTGAGTCTTCCCATTTTTCCAGCTGAAACCTTTCTGTCCTTCTTAAGATGAATCAAGAGAAGATATGAGCCTGATTGAGGTATTTCTCTACAAAAATCACCTCTTACTGATCTCATTAAGCATATCCTTTATAAGCTGTTTCTCCTCATCGTTAAGTCTTTTTCCTCCAAACCTCACACTTAGATATAGTGATGTGAGTTTTTCCATGAGCTGGGCAAGGTCAGATCTCCTCTGTTTGATTTCATGGAAAAGCTCCCATGGTGTTTGAGATGGTCTCTTTATAAACCCCTTTTTTGATAATATGTTTAATGTCTTATAGTAAAATACGCAGTCCCGGAATCTCCCTGTTTCACCATGAGATTTTAAAAAAGATGGCATTAATTCTTTAAAAATATAGAAAACAAGGAACAGTCCAAAGGTCGCCAATATGATGATCGCGGGCATTATCAATCTTTTTCGGTAAATTCGAATCTTTTTTGAAAAATAATCAAATATGCTTATTGTTTCAGCGCTCCATCTCTGGTTTGTTTCCCTTATTTTTCTCAAAATAGCAATCTGGTCATAAATGTTATAGGATATGATGTACCGCTGCCAGCTATACCTGATAAAATCGAAGTATACGAATGCGGCTTTTACAATTGCTGGATACTGTTCCTTCTTTGCTGAGGGAGGTGTTGGATCAAATACAATCCATCCATCCGGTTCTATAAAGGCTTCGACCCATGTATGTGCATCCTTCTGTCTGATCATGAAGTATTTTCCATAAGGGTTCCATTCTCCTCCAGTAAAGCCAGACACAAGGCGTGCGGGGATGCCGGAAAGACGCAGCATAACAGCCATTGCAGTTGCGAAGAGTTCGCAGTGCCCTTTTCTTCTGGTAAGAAGAAACTCCTCAATATCAATAGGATTATCTTTAAGTGAGTAGCTGTAGTTTTCCCTGAGGTATTTTTCAATTAAGACTGCCTTTTCATAATCGCTTTTTGCTCTGGCTGTGATTTTTTCTGTTAATTCCTTAATGCCTTTTCCCAGTGGTGGAAGCTGCAGGAAGTCCCGGAGATTTATGCCTGTTTCTTTATCCATTTTGCGTAAATGGAACATTGATGATTCTACTCTATATACGATGCATTCACCTGGAGTGAAGGGTAAGTATAGATTGCTGCTCTTATCGTGGAAAATCCTCTGAAAGTTCATATTCAGTCTGTATGCTCCATATGGAATGAAGATCAATGGGGTCCCGAGAGGCTCCAGATATACTTCCCATTTTAAAGGTTCAGGGTCTCTCACATTAGAATCAAGAAAAAAACCCCCTCCAGCAGCAGGATTTAAGGGATAGATTTCGTTAGAGGATTGCGTCCATTTCAACCCATCAAAGGATTCAAATGCAAGCCCCCTCCAGATGAGTGGGTGACTTAGCTTTTCTATTTTTCCGAATGGTTTTGCCCTTATAACGATGCTGCTGTCCTCATTTATAAGTGAGGATTTTTCGAGATTCACCTCATCAGAAAAACCTGTATGGACGATTTTTCTTGAGACTGCAGGGAGAATCAGTCCGCTGCCGAGCCGCGGTATTGTCATGAAAAGAATGGCTGTAATAAAGAATGATAGAAAAACAACCCATACAGTTGTAAATATGAAATGTGGACTCAATTTTATGGGTGGAATGGTAATGGAAGCTGAATTCTGTTCGTCAATCTTTTCGTTTAAGTTATGACCCATGAAAGCCCATGTTGCAGAAATCGCATAAATTATAAATACAATAGCGAATGTTAGTGATGTTGTCAGAACAGATGCAACAAGTATTTGGAGAAAACTCATGGAGAATATGTAAAGATAATCCCTGCTCTTCTTTGGAGTAAGGATCTTTGCTAACTGGATAATAATAGTAAGTTGCGATAAGGCATCCACTATGTCCGTTCGGGTGAAGATTCTAAAGATTGTGAAAAGAAAAACCAGAAGGAGCATGGGTGTGTGGATCCAGGAGAAATCTGGAATGGAAATCTTTCCTCTATCAAAAAGGTAACCGAGGATGACAGGGATAAGAAGGATCGGAAAGAGTAAAGGGGGGATTATGCCTGAGAGTATCAGGGAATAGAAGCCAGTTATTACCATTAGATAGGTTGAGATATGAAAAAAGATATCAAATCTCATGATTTAATACCTATATCTTTCTTCAATTCACTGATATTCAGTGGTGATATGAAGATTAAATCCCTGCTATCACAAAAACTCTGCTCTCTCTCCTCAAAATCTATCAGGGCAAGTGCCTTAAGTATTTCAATAAGATGGGCTTTTGATGATCCATAGGGGGTAATGAATGAATGGCTTAGCAATCTTACAGAAATTCCATTCTCGATAAAGCTTCTACATAATGAGGCTGCAAACTCGACCGATTCTTCGAAAAGCTGGGAATATGAATTATCAACATAATCCGTTCTGGCGTTGTCAAGAAAAATGGTAACACTTTTTGAATAATCACCATTCATATTCTTAATTATCAGCTTTGATAATTTGGCCGAAAATTTCCAGCTTATATCCCTTGGATCATCACCATACTGATATTCCCTTACACCTGTAAACTCAAAGCCCCTTCCCTTCAAAAAAAGCTCACCGTGCATCTGTTTTTTTGTTAAATTATCAATTGTTAAACTGATATTCCTATTTCTTGGAAGAACAAGTAACCTCTGATCCTTTTTCAATGTTTTAACTTTATTGAAAAGTCCAAAAGGGAATGTTGTGGAAATGTAAAGCTTTGAAAAATTGACATAGCCTCTTCTTTTAAATATGGCGTGAGTCGAGATATATCTCTTCTGGAGCGGATCGATACTATGAACGAATATAGGGGAAGAAATAAGGGGGTCTTCAATTTTTAGTATAAAGATGGGAATCCGTTTTTTCATGTTTGCAATGGATATCATGATCTCCGTCTTCTCTCCACATATGCCGTAATCAGGAAGTATTCTTTGCACTTCAATATTTTTGAGCATCGCCTCTGATAGAATGCCTGAAATAATGATGAAGCTAAGCATCAGTGCAAGGATAAGATAAAGGAGGTTTGCACCGGTGTTTATGGCAGCAAAACCTACTCCAAGTGTAACTGCTATGAATTTCCATCCGTTCCTTGTTATGAAAAGTTTTCTTGAAAAGATGGAGAGCTTCATTTTGGAACAGGTATTTCTTCAATTATGGAGCGGAGTATCCTCTCCGCATCCTTAGATGACGCAGGGGATCTCGGAATGATCCTGTGTGAAAGAACAGGTATGGCAAGCCTTTTTATATCATCGGGAATGCAGAAATCCCTTCCTTCAAGAAGGGCTAGGGCACGCGAGGCCCTCTGGAGAAAAAGTGCACCCCTTGGACTCACACCAAGTCTAAGATGTTCAGATTTTCTTGTTTCTATCACAATCCTCAATATATAATCCTGTAATGAATCATCAATCCTGACTTTTTCGACCATGAGCTGGCATTGTGCAACCTCCCTTGTTGAAATTACCGGCTTTATGTTTTTTAGATTATCGATCGGTGCCCCGATCTTTAATAGTATCTTCTCATCGGATTCGTCAGGATATCCTATGCTTATTCTCATAATGAATCTATCCATCTGTGATTCCGGAAGTGGGTTTGTTCCAAAGAAGTCGAAGGGATTCTGCGTTGCTATAACAAGAAATGGATCCGGGAGTCGATAGGTGTGATTATCAACAGTTACCTGATATTCATTCATAGCCTCAAGGAGGCTACTCTGTGTTCTTGGAGAACCCCTGTTTATTTCATCGGCAAGGATTATGTTTGCAAAAATAGGGCCCGGTTTAAATTCGAATTCATTGGTTTTCTGATTGTAGATGGAGATACCTATTATGTCGGAAGGAAGCAGGTCACTTGTAAACTGTATCCTGTTAAAGGTTCCATCTATGGATCTTGCCAGAGCCTGGGCAAGCGTTGTTTTTCCGACCCCTGGAATATCCTCTATGAGGAGGTGCCCCCTTGACAGGAGTGCAACAAGACAGAGCTTTATGACATGCGGCTTTCCGATGATGACCTTTTCGATATTGGAGGTAATTATTTTGAATCTATTACTTATTGATACAGCAGATATGTTCATAATTTATACCCTTAACAAATATAATATCATAAAAAAGTGTAAACAATATCTGCGGCATAAAATACAAGGAGGATACCATGAAACCCTATCCCATTAAGAAATGGCCTAAAGATGAGAGACCGAGGGAGAGGCTGATCAAATTTGGAGCGGCGAGTCTTTCCGATGCTGAGATTATTGCAATAATTCTTCGGACCGGAAATCCCGCTGATAGAAGCAGTGCAATCGATCTTTCAAGAAGGCTTATCTCCCATTTTGGTAGCCTGAGAAAGATTGCAGATGCATCGGTCTCGGAATTACGAAGGTTAAAAGGGATGGGGGTAGCAAAGATTGCTCAGCTTAAGGCATCCTTTGAGCTTGCAAGGAGGTATACAAAGGAGAAGATGGATACAGGTTGCAAGATTACCTGCAGTTCGGATGTATATGAGTATTTTCATCAGAGATTAAGGGATATAAAAAAGGAGGTGTTTATAAGTGTCCTTCTTGATGTGAAAAACAGGATCATCGGGGAGAGGACCATATCAGAAGGTTCCCTGGATGCGAGCATTGTTCACCCAAGGGAGGTTTTTCTTCCTGCCATCAGAGAAAGCTCGTCATCCGTGATATTCGTTCATAATCACCCAAGTGGTGATCCGGAACCAAGCTTAGAGGATTTAGCTACAACTGAAAAACTTGTTGAGGCAGGAAATATACTCGGCATAAAGGTTCTTGATCACATAATAATAGGTGAGAGGGGTTACTACAGCTTTGCCGATAGAGGAGTTCTTAATAATCCGCGCGGGAGATGATTGTTGACGGAAGGGATTTACTGGATTATCTTATAATTTAATGAAGATAATCCTGAAGAATATTGTAACAGCAATTGTTTTTTCACTGGCAACATTCATCCTTTTTTTTCCGTTCCTTTTTTCTCTAATGCTGCCCGGCAGAAAGAGGCTCTCAGGCTCTATTGCATCATTATGGGCAAGGGTGATCCTCAGAGCAGCAGGAGTAAGGGTAAGAATCTATGGGCTGGAGAATATAGATACAAACAGGGCCTGTGTATTTATTGCAAACCATCAGAGCTATTTTGATGTACTCGCCATCCTTGCATATTTTCCTTTTAATGTATGGTTCTTTGCAAAGAGGGAGCTTATAAGATGGCCCTTTATAGGATGGGGTCTTTCTGTTTCTGATCATATAATCGTTGACAGTGAAGATAGAAAGAATGTTATGGCTTGCATCCATAAGGGTGTTTCCAGGTTAAGGAATGGTGAGTCGATTTTTATATTTGCTGAAGGAACAAGAAGTGAGGACGATGGGATGCTTCCCTTCAGGCCAGGGGGATTTTTGATCGCGATAAAAACTGCTTCCCCCATAGTTCCCATTGCCATATACGGTGCGGGCAGGGTCTTTCCAAAAGGGGGTTGGTACATAAGACCCGGTGAGATTGCTTTGATTGCAGGAAAGCCGATCGCAACGGTTGGGAAGAGCATGAGGGATCGAGAAGATATCATGAGAGAAACAAGATCTGTTATAGAAAATTGCCTGAGAAATATGGAGATGTTAAACTCTTCAGGGAAATAGAACCATATGGCGAAGATAAAAATTAAGGAAAACAGGATAATAAGGGAGAGTATAGCAATTGTTTTTCTTTTCATGTCAATGTTTCTATTAATATCGCTGCTAAGTTATTCCCCTTCTGATCCTTCAATGAATAGTTTTTCTTCGAGTGGAATAATCAGAAACTGGGGTGGTCTTGTTGGTTCCTACCTTTCGGATTTACTTTATCAGATCTTCGGATATTCGAGTTTCATTTTTGTTATTATGCTTTTTATTTCCTCCATCCTTCTTTTCAGAAATATTTTTTCATTCAGTAAATGGAGATTCTTCGGCTACTGCCTTTTTATTATCTCAATCTGCATAATATTTTCCCTTTTATTTCCAAAAGGTGCTGCCATTATATGGAATGGAGATGGAGGGGGAATAATTGGAAAAATCTTTAGCTCCCTGCTTATGGAGTATTTCAGCAGAAGTGGTGCGTTGATTGTAATTGGAATGTTGCTTGGGCTTTCAATGCTTATCTCATTCGAGCTCAACTATACGGAGCTTATCCTTAGAGCAAAAAATATGATCCTGATGAAAAAGGAGAAAGGGGCGACTTACGAGATAAAGCCTTTAAAGGGTGAAGACAGAGAAATTGCCATTAATAGACAGGGTTATACCGCGGAAGGTGAACTAACAAAGAAAACACCTATTAAGGTTCACAAACACAGGCTGAAGGGCGAAGTTCTTCAGGAAGAATTTCCTTTTCCGAGATATGAGGGCTCCTTTGAACTTCCACCAGTTACCATACTTGATATGCCCGAGGTAAGGGAGAGAGGACCTGATAATAAGGAGCTTATAGAGAAGGCATCACTCTTGGAAAGGAAACTCATGGACTTCGGAATAGAGGGGAAGGTGCTTGAGATAAAGCCGGGCCCGGTAATTACAATCTTTGAATTTGAACCAGCACCTGGAGTGAAACTGAGCAGGATCCTTTCACTTTCTGATGATCTTTCGCTTGCCCTCAAGGCGGAAAGGGTCAGAATCGTTGCACCCATTCCAGGAAAATCCGTCATCGGTATTGAAATACCCAATCCCACAAGACAGAAGGTGTTTATGAGGGAGATTGCACTTTCTTCCGTCTTTCAGAGGGACCCATCAAAGTTGCTTTTCTGTATGGGAAAGGATGTAGAGGGAAATCCTGTTGTTGCTGATATTGCAAAAATGCCACATCTCCTTATTGCAGGAGTTACAGGATCGGGAAAAAGCGTTTTTCTAAATTCAATAATAGTGAGTATATTGCTCCGGGCAACGCCACTTGATGTCAAATTTATCCTTATTGATCCAAAAAGACTTGAGCTAATCCATTACGATGGGATTCCCCATCTTCTATATCACGTGATCACTGATCCAAAGGAGGCATCCCTTGTATTAAAGGGGATGATAAAGGAGATGGAAAGGAGATACAGTCTTCTTGCTGAGGTTGGGGTAAAAAACATAGAGGCTTACAACAAAAAAATCGAAACGATTTCTGAAAGTAGTGAAGATAGGGGGCTTCCTTATATTATTATAATCATCGATGAGCTTTCTGATCTTATGATAGTTGCTGCAAGGGATATTGAAGATTCAATAATAAGGCTTGCACAGATGGCAAGGGCTGCGGGTATTCATCTTGTTGTTGCGACCCAGCGGCCTTCCGTTGATGTAATAACAGGTATCATCAAGGCAAACTTTCCGGCAAGGATATCATTTCAGGTAGCATCGAGGATTGATTCGAGAACGATACTGGATCATGGTGGCGCTGAAAATCTTCTTGGAAATGGTGATATGCTATTCAATCCTCCAGGAACTTCAAAGTTAATCAGAATCCATGGTGTTTATATCTCTGAGGGTGAAATAAGCAGAATTGCCGAATTCTGGAGAGCACAATCTTCACCCCAGTATATGGAGGATCTTGCTATAGAAACGGGAGATGAGGAAGACACCGATGATGCCTATGAAGATGAGCTTTATCATGAGGCTGTAAATCTCGTAAAAGAACTCCGTTATGTTTCCATATCAATGATTCAAAGGAGACTCAGGGTTGGATACAACAGGGCTGCAAGGATGGTGGAGAGGATGGAGAAGGAAGGTATTGTTGGTCCCCAGGAGGGAAGCAAACCTCGTGAAGTACTCATTGATAAGAGATAACAAAAAGTTTGTTGCTATTTTATTTCTCGTTTTTTCAGCCATCCCATTAGTCGGCAGTTCTCTTAGTATTTCTTCTTCGAAATTTCTTGAGAAAATTGGAAGGAGATATCAGGAGATAGAGACGATACAGTGCGATTTCATTCAGGATGTTTTTCTAAAAGATATAAAAAGGTTGGAGAGGGGAAGTGGCAAATTTTATTATAAGAGGCCATCAATGGCAAGATGGGATTACGAAAGACCCACAAAGCAGGTTACCCTGATAAGGGGAAATGAAATTATTATCTTTGACAAAGCTGAGGGTCAGACTATTACAGGGAGGGTGGATGATGCTTTATCCAATGCCTCATACCTTCTCTTGATCAGGGACTGGAGAAGTTTTGAACGCTTTTATGAAGTTTTTAATATAAGAAAGACCGCTGATGGATTCTATAAAGTTTCAATAAGAAAGAGGAGTAACAGGATGGATCCGGGTGCAACAATATGGGTTACTGCGGAGGGTTTAATTATTTCAAGAATAAGATTTTATGATCCACTTGGAAATGTGATAGAGATATACTTCAAAAACATTAAAGAAAACATCAATATTGATGATTCCCTTTTCAATCCTGAGATTATAGAGGATAAAAATTCTCTCAGGGAAGGTTTTAAATAATGGCAAAGAAGATTGGAATAATCAGTCTTGGATGTGCAAAGAATCTTGTTGATGCAGAATACATAGCCGGTGATCTTGTTGCAGAAGGATATGAGCTTGTTTCGGAGGATCGTGCTGAAATTCTCATTATAAATACATGTGGATTTATAAAGGATGCAAAGAAGGAATCGCTTGAAGTGATAATCGAACAAGTTCAAAGAAAGAAAAGAGGAGAGATTGAAAAAATAATAGTAACAGGATGTCTCTCACAGAGATATGGGAGTGAGCTCGAAAGAGGAATAGGTGAGATAGATGCCATCTTTGGGATAGAAACATCAGGGCTTCTTGTAGATTTCATCCGGGGAGAGTTAAAGGAAAAGAATTATATAACAAAACGTCCGTTGAAATCAGGGGATACAAAACAACACAGGATAAGGCTAACACCGAAATTTTATGCATATCTGAAGATCGCCGATGGCTGTTCTAACTTCTGCTCCTACTGCACGATTCCCTTTATAAGGGGGCCTGTAAGGAGCAGAAAAATTGAAGAGATATGGATGGAGGCGGAAAAGCTTGCCAAGGATGGCGCAAAGGAGATCAATATTATTGCGCAGGATACCTTTTCCTACGGTCTGGATTTGTATGGAAGGGTTATGTTGCTTGAGCTCCTGAAAGGTCTTGTGTCAATAGATGGCATAAAATGGATAAGGCTTCTTTATTCCTATCCTGGGGAATGGGAAAGCAGTATTCTAAAATTCATTGCATCCGAGGACAAGATCTGCAGATACCTTGATATACCTGTTCAGCATATAAATGATGAAATCCTGAGAAGGATGAACAGGAGGGGGAGCGGGAAATTCATAAGAGAATTCATTTCACTTCTGAGAAGGGAGATACCCGAGGTTGTATTAAGGAGCACTGTAATGGTGGGGTTTCCAGGAGAGGGTGAGAAAGAATTCAATGAACTCCTGGATTTTATCAGGGAAACGAGATTTGATCGGCTTGGTGTTTTTACATATTCAAGGGAGGAAGGGACCGCATCTTATCTTTTTGATGATCAACTTCCCGAAAGGATAAAGAAGGATAGATATAGGAAAGCAATGGAGCTTCAGCAATCCATTTCATTTGAGAAAAACAGGGAAATGATAGGAAAAGTGGTTGATGTTCTTATCGAGGGTCCTGTTGAAGGGGTACCTTTCATTTTGCATGGAAGATATATGGGACAGGCACCTGAAGTGGATGGTTGCATGTATATAACAGATGGAATAGCTGAGACAGGTGAAATTGTAAAGGTTGAAATCATTGGGGCAAAGCAATACGATCTCCTGGGAAAATTATTCACTATTGACAGACCCCCAAGTAATAATTAAACTATAATACTTCCCAGTGTTGGATTAACTTTTAAGGATGATTTTATGAAGAAGAAAGAGGAAAGGACCATTAGAGAAAAGGATATTAAGGATCCCGAGGCAAAAGCGAAAGAGGTCTATAAGAGTGCAAAGGAAGTTCTTGAGGAGATGAAAAGGAGGATCCTTGATGAAATATCTGAGAGGTTAAAAGGGAAGGAGAATCTTAATATTAATGAGATAGGCGATCTCTACGATATAACTTCTTTGGACAGGGATAAGGATCTTATGCATATTATTGGGGAAAGGGAGAGGGAGAAGCTCTTGAGGATTGAGGAGGCCTTACTAAGGATAAAAGAGGGAACCTATGGAATATGTGAGGAGTGTGGAAATCCAATTGGCGAGGGGAGATTAAGGGCAATGCCGTTTGCAACTCTATGTGTCGATTGTAAAAATAGGAAGGAGAAGGAGGAGCATTTTCAGAAAAGGATAGAGATCGAAGATCTGCGAAGAAAAGGGATATATCCTGAAATTGATGAGACATAGTGTGAAAAACATCATAATTTTCAATTGTTTCCCATCCATTTTTCCCTCCAATCCGAGAAATTTTCCGAAGAGAATAATGTTCATAGAGGTTTATGACTTAAGCATGGGCTTCTTGACAGACAATGTTACTATGTTAGAATTTAATTATCGTCTTCCCGAAGAAGAAGGGAGAAATAGAGATGAAAAATTATACAAAGGGGCCAAACAGGAAGGATTTTTTAAAGGGTGATACAAAAAAAATCAGCGGGAATGTTCAGTCCCATCGGGAGTTTGATTACAGAATTCTCGAATTCGAAAGGGAAATAGAAGAAATCCAATCATCGCTGAAATATTTTGGTCCTGAGGGTGAAGCATTGATAAGAAAGCTTGAAAATCTATTCAATGAGTTCGAGATATTGAAGAATAAATATCAGAGATCAAAGGAGCAGCTCTTTGATGCTGAAAGACAGAATCAAAAGCTTGTAGCGGCACTTCAGGAGGCAAAATCACAGATTCTTGCGCTGAGGGAGGAAATTGACAAATTGTGCTCTCCGCCGAATAACTATGCTGTTTTTCTTGGTGCAAATAGGGATGGGACTGTTGATATAAGCTTTGAAGGCAGAAGGATGAGGGTTAATGTTCATCCATCAATAAACATTAAAAATCTGAGGGAGGGTGATCAGGTTCTTCTGAATGAAGTTTTTAATATCATTGAAACATGTAATCCTGAAAACAACGGAGAAGTTTCACAGGTTAAGGATATTATCGATGAAAATAGAATCCTTGTTGTTGGAAGGGGAGATGAAGAGAAGGTTGTTGAGCTCAGTGAAAGATTGAAGAGGGAAAATATACAGGTCGGTGATAATGTAATGGTTAGTGTAAGGGCTCCAATAGCTCTTGAAAAAATACCAAAAAGTGATGTGGAAGAGGTTGTTCTTGAAGAGATACCGGATGTTACATATGATGACATTGGAGGACTTGATAAACAGATAGAAGAACTTCGGGATGCAATAGAGCTGCCATACTTGTATCCTGATGAGTTTGCTGAGCACAAATTGACACCACCAAAGGGAATACTCCTTTACGGACCACCTGGTTGTGGAAAGACAATGATTGCAAAAGCTGTTGCAAACTCACTTGCAAAGAGGATAGAGGAGAAAACGGGAAAGAAAACGCGGAGCTACTTTCTCAATGTTAAGGGACCTGAGCTTTTGAATAAATATGTTGGTGAAACAGAATTTAAAATAAGAGAGGTATTTAAAAAAGCAAAATCTAAGGCAAAAGAGGATGTCCCTGTTATTGTTTTCTTTGATGAGATGGACAGTTTATTCAGGATCAGGGGTTCGGGGATATCATCCGATGTTGAAACAACTATTGTAGCACAATTTTTAAGTGAGATAGATGGTGTTGAGGCATTAAGGAATGTGATAGTAATTGGAGCATCAAACAGGCAGGATCTAATAGATCCTGCTGTGCTCAGACCTGGGAGGCTTGACCTTAAGATAAAGATAGACAGACCAAATATGGAAGCTGCAAAGGATATATTCAGCAAATACCTCAAGGAGGATCTCCCATACACCGATGAGGATCTTGCAAGATTTGGTGGGGATAGGAAGATGCTCGTGAAATGGCTGATAGAAGAGACTGTTAAACATATGTATTCAGCAACTGAGGAAAATCAGTTTCTTGAAGTGACATATGCAAGGGGTGATAAGGAGATCTTTTATTTCAAGGATTTTGTTTCAGGTGCAATGATAATGAATATAGTATCGAGGGCGAAAAAATTCGCAATAAAGAGGTTCCTCTCGGGAGGAAAGAAGGGAATTACACTTCAGGATCTTATCAGTGCTGTAAGGGAAGAGTTCAAGGAAAATGAGGATCTTCCGAACACAACAAATCCTGATGATTGGGCAAAGATATCAGGAAGAAAGGGTGAGAGAATAATAAATGTCAGAACGCTTATAAGCGGAATTACAACAAAAGGAAAGATTATCGAAGATATTGTCGCAGGACAATATCTGTAGAGAGGAAGAGTGAAAGATGGCAATTAAAAAGGTCATGGGAACAGAAACAGAATATGGAATTTTTATGAGAAATTCTTATGACCTCGATCTTATCTCACAGTGCATACTCGTTGTAAACAGTTATAGACCTGAACAACTGGGGAAATTGTTATGGGATTATGATCTTGAAAATCCACTCGTTGATGCGCGTGGTTTTAAGGTGGAAGGAGTTGTAGATACTCCTTCACAGAAAGATAACATGGCTCTTAATAAGGTTTTACCAAATGGTGCAAGATATTATGTGGATCATGCTCATCCCGAATATTCAACGCCTGAGTGTACAAACCCAAGAGATGTTGTTATATATGAAAAGGCAGGGGAGAAAATCCTCATGATAAGCAGACACAATGCAAACTCAATCCTGCCTGGTGATCAGAAAATATTGATTTACAAGAATAATAGTGATCAGAAGGGAAACAGCTATGGAAGCCATGAAAATTACCTTATGTCAAGAGATACACCATTCCAAAGGATAAAGGAAAAACTCATACCTTTTCTTGTAACAAGACAGATATATGCGGGCTCTGGCAAAGTTGGTTCTGAGAATAACACGGATGAAGTTGATTACCAGATCTCACAAAGGGCTGATTTTTTTGAAACAGATGTTGGACTTGATACAATGGTGAAAAGACCGATAATAAACACCAGGGATGAACCACATGCGGACAGGGAAAAATATAGGAGACTGCACGTTATTGTTGGTGATTCAAACATGAGTGAATATACAATATATCTAAAACTTGGAGCCACTGCAATTGTTTTACAGATGATCGAGGATGATTTTATAAAGAAGGAGCCTTCTTTGAAGGATCCTGTAAGGGCACTGAAGGATATATCCCGCGATCCATCGTGTAAGCTAAGGGTTCCCCTTGAGGATGGTAGGAGTTTGACTGCAATTGAAATACAAAAGATATACCTTGAGCTTGCTCACAGCTACTTTCAGGGAAGGGCTCTTGACCCGATTGAGAAGGATATACTGGATAAATGGGAATACGTTCTCAAGGAACTGGAATATGATCCGATGCAACTTAACAGGCATATAGATTGGATAATAAAAAGGCATCTTATAGAATCTTATATGAGTAAGAAAGGATGCAGCTGGAAGGATCCGAGGGTGCTTATGATTGATCTACAGTATCATGACATAAGAGAGGATAAGGGGCTTTTTTATCTGTTACAGAAGGAGGGGAAGGTGGAAAGGATTGTGAGGGAGGAGGAGATAATACATGCTATAGATAATCCACCCCAGGACACGAGGGCTTATTTTAGAGGGATGTGTATAAAGAAATATAAAAACGAGGTCTTTGGGGTTAACTGGGATTCGATTTCTTTTAATATTGGTGAGCAATCTATAAAAAGGATATTAATGGCAGAACCGCTGAAAGGAACAAAAAGTCATGTTTATGAGTTGATTCAGAATTCCGCAACAGCAAGAGACCTTGTTAACTATTTGTCTTCATAGAAGGGAAATCATAAGGAGGGGGTAGAATATATATGTCTGGAGAGGGACAGCAACAAAAAACAAAGAAAAAGGATTCTCCTCAAAGATTGAGGGACGGAAAATTGAGAACCGATATAACAAAGAAGGCGGAGAAGCTTAAAGAGGATATTGATAGAATCATAGAGGAGATAGATGAGGTCCTTGAGGAGAATGCAGAGGAGTTTGTAAAAAATTATGTTCAGAGGGGGGGACAGTGAATTGTTTTTCAGAAATCAGTACTTTGGCTCCAGCTTTTTTGATTTTCTGAAGATAGAATATCCGCATCTCCTTCCAGATTTTTCTGCTTATCTCAAAGAGTGTCAGCTTGATTCTTTAAAATCTGAGTTACATGGAACGACAATTCTTGCACTTAACTATGCTAATGGCTCGATAATTGCCGGTGACAGGATGGCAACCGAAGGTTATCAGGTAGCATCAAGGAGGATTGAAAAGGTATTCAAGGCTGATGAACATTCTGCAATAGCTATTGCCGGTGCAGCGGGTCCCTGCCTTGAAATAGCAAAGCTTTTTCAGACGGAACTGGAGCATTATGAGAAGATCGAAGGCGAGGAGCTTGCTGTGGAGGGAAAGGCAAACAAGCTTGCACAGATGATCAGGATGAATCTTCCTGCAGCCCTTCAAGGGCTTGTTGTTATACCTATATTTGTTGGATATGATACGAAGAAACGTGAGGGGAGGATTTTCAAATACGATATCACCGGTGGAAGATACGAAGAGGATGACTATTATGCAACAGGTTCTGGGGGTAAGGATGCAAGGGCAATATTAAAAAGGCTTTTCAGAAAGGGGATTAGTCTGGAGGAGGCAGTAAGGGTTGCCATGGAGGCCCTTATTGAGGCAGCAGATGAGGATAGAGGAACAGCTGGTCCCGATCTTATCCGTGGTATCTATCCCACTGTTAAGACAGTAACAGAGAAAGGCATTGATGATGTTGATGAAGCAATGATAAAATCTATTTGTGAGGAGATTTTAGCCAGAAAGAAGGAGAAATAGATGCCGCTTCCATTTTATGTTTCGCCTGAGCAGATGGTACAGGATAAAGCAGAATATGCAAGGAAGGGTATTGCGAAAGGTAAGTCCATCATTGCAATGGAATATGAGGATGGGATCATTCTGACTGCTGAGAATCCGAGCACATCACTGAACAAGATATCCGAAATATACGACAGGATAGCATTTGCGGGTGTTGGAAAATACAGTGAATTTGAGAATTTAAGAAAGGTTGGTATAAGATATGCAGACATGAAGGGCTATCTTTACAGCAGGGAGGATGTTACGGCAAAATCCCTCGGGAACGCATATTCTCAGGCAATCTCAACCATATTTACACAGGAGATAAAGCCACTCGAGGTTGAGATACTTGTTGTTGAAGTGGGTGATGATAAAAGCAGTAATGCAATCTATCATATTTCCTTTGATGGAACGATTACAGATTATAAGGGCTTTGTTGTGCTGGGCGGGCAGAGTGAGCGTATAAAAGTATTTTTGCAGGAGCATTATAAGGAGAATCTACCACTTATTGATGCATTGAGGCTTTGCAGGGATGCACTGTCCAGAACAGGTATTGAAACACCTGGCCATGAAATAAATTTGGAGGTAGCAATTCTTGACAGGAGGAGAAAGGGGAGAAAATTTAAAAGATTGTCTCGTGAAGAGATAAGGGCGCTCCTTGGAGAGGCCCAGGGACCTAAATGAAAAAGCGTATATTCGGTCTAGAAAATGAATACGGTGTAATCTTTACATCCCATGGAAGAAGAACCCTTCACCTTGAGCATATCGTTCGTTACCTTTTCGAGAAGCTTATAACAACAGAATACTTCCTTAATGTTTTTCTTGAAAACGGCGGAAGACTCTATCAGGATACCGGATGCCATCCTGAGTATGCAACACCTGAATGCTCAAACCCCTATGATCTCATATGCTATGATAAGGCCGGTGAGAGAATCCTTGAGGATCTCCTCATCTACGCAGAAAAAAAGGTAAGGGATGAGGGGTTCTATGGTAAGCTTTCCATATTTAAGAATAATACGGACTTTGTTGGAAACAGTTATGGATGCCACGAAAACTACCTTGTCGAGCGGGATCTTGATTTTTATTATCTTGCAGAGCATCTGATTCCCTTCTTTGTTACACGGCAAATTTACACGGGTGCAGGAAAGATAATAAGAAGCAAGAATGGGCTCGATTACTATATCTCTCAGAGAGCGGAGCATATCTACCATAAAATATCAGGATCAACAACAAATGACAGGAGCATAATAAACACAAGGGATGAACCACATGCGGACAGGGAAAAATACAGAAGACTGCACGTGATTGTTGGCGATTCCAACATGAGTGAGTATACAACATATCTGAAGGTCGGTGTAACTGCAATTGTCCTTCAGATGATTGAGGATAAGTTTATCAAAAGGGATATGAGCTTGAGGGATCCTGTCAAGGTCATAAGGGATATATCACACGACACTACACTTAAAACAAAAATTCAGCTTGACGATGGAAGGGCATTTACAGCTATCGAGATCCAGAAGTATTACTGTGAGCTTTCTCGTAGTTATGTAGAAAAGGCGGATGTTGATCCTATGTATAAGGATATACTTGAAAAATGGGAATATGTTTTAACAACACTTGAAACAGATCCAATGGAGCTTTGCAGGGAAATAGACTGGATTATCAAAAAGAGCCTTATTGAATCATACATAGAGAAGAACAATCTCTCATGGAATGACAACAGGATACTGATGCTTGACCTTCAGTATCATGATATAAGGAGGGACAAGAGTCTTTATTACATGATGGAGAGAAATGGGCTTGTTGAGAGAATAGCTAATGAACAGGATATAGAGATTGCTAAAACGGAGCCACCACGTGATACAAGGGCACAGATCAGGGGTGAATTTATAAAACTCGCAAAGAAACTGAAGATTCCTTACGATATCGACTGGAGTAATATAAGACTTGATAGTTTGTTAATAGGGAGGGTTCTCTGCGATAATCCATTTGATACAGGCAAGGATAAGATAAATGAATTGAAACTCGCCATACAGAGATCTAACATGAGAAAATTTTTCTTTTAATCCTTCTTCCTGTTTTTCAATGGACTGATCTGGTATCTGTAGACAGCCTTTGAGTGATCTTCAATATTTGATGAAAAATAGTGAGAACCGTCATTCTTTGAGACAAAGTAGAGATATTGGGTTTTAGCGGGATAGAGTGCTGCTATTATAGCATCCCTTCCTGGATTACATATCGGTCCAGCTGGAAGACCTGTCTTCCTGTAGGTATTATATGGGCTCTCGACGAGAAGATCCTCCTTTTTTAAATCTCCATCAAATCTATCCCATATAGCATATATTACTGTGGGATCGCTCTGAAGCGGTATCCTTCTTTTCAATCTATTATGAAAAACAGAGCTGATAAATGGCATTTCATCAACAAGATTTGCCTCTTTCTCTATAATGGATGCAAGGGTTACCACATCATGATGTGATAATCGGAGTTTTTCTGCCCTTTTTTCCATCTCCGGTGTCCATATTTCCCTGTGTCTCCTGATCATAGTCGCAATAATTTCCCTGGGGGGTATTCCCTTGAGGAATCTGTATGTGTCTGGAAAGAGATATCCCTCTGCTGAGTCTGCCTTAATCCCTGCTGATCTCAGGAGTTCCTGATCTTTTGATACAGCTATGAATTCATCTTCACTTTCTATAAGATTCTCCTTTTTAAGAATGGATGCAATCTGATATATGTTAAATCCCTCTGGAATCGTTATTTCATGAACCACAACTTTTCCAGAAGATATTATGTTGATAATTTGAAGAAGGCTCATCCTGTTGTGAAGTCTATATTCACCGGACTTCATCCTTGTATAATTGCCTGTAAGAAAAACAGCTATGCGGAAGAGATAGGCATTTTTTATCAATCCTTCTTCCTTTAGTTTCAGGGAGATTTGCTTCACACTTGAACCATACGGAAAGTACAATGTTTTTTCTATATAAGAATTTCCTGAGGGAGAGATTGAATAAAAAAGAAAAACGGTTATGGTCAGACACAGGATAACAGCCATGAATAACAGTTTTTTTCTTGCCATTGCTTAATCCGGATTTTTCCTTGAATCGAGGAATCCCTGAAGGATCAGAGATGCTGCTATCTTGTCAATACTTTTTCTCCTCTTTTTTCTTCTGAGCCCCGCATCTATGAGAAACTTTTCAGCCTGACATGTCGTTAGTCTTTCATCCCAGAGATAAACAGGGATTGAGAATCTTTCCTGAAGGATTTTTGCAAATTCCGTAACGCGCTTTGCTGATTCCCCCATTGAACCATTCATATTTAAAGGAAGACCTATCACTATTTCTTTTATTTGAAATTTTCTTATAATGTTAAAGATTTCTTCTATTGTATGATCGGGATCGGTGACGGTTATGCTTCCCAGTGGCTGCGCAGTGATACCGAGTTCATCACTAATTGCCGTGCCGATCGTCTTTAGTCCAAAATCAAGAGCAAGTATTCTCACGGTATCTATAATTTATCATGTTTTGGGAAACAATCAACCCTAATAAATTCAACCAAGGAGGAACGCAATGGGTGATATCACCGATGTCCAGGGCATAAAAGTTGGACATGCAACAGATACAAATTCCTATACCGGATGCACGGTTATACTATGTGAAGATGGAGCAGTTGGCGGTGTAGATGTGAGGGGTATGGCATCGAGCACAAGGCAGATAGATTCCCTTATGAGTATCCACATCGTGGAGAGGATTCATGCTATTCTGATTACTGGAGGAAGCGCATTTGGTCTTGACAGCGCAGGTGGTGTTATGCAGTATCTTGAAGAAAGAGGAATTGGATTTGATGTCAGGGTTACAAAGGTTCCTGTTGTTGCAGCAGCAGTGATCTTCGACCTTTCATTTGGAGATTTCAGGAAAAGGCCGGATTCCTCAATGGGATACATGGCGTGTTTGAATGCAAGGAAAGGTGAGATTGAAGAGGGAAGCTTTGGTGCAGGCACCGGTGCATCTGTTGGTAAACTTTTTGGTATAGAAAGGGCAACAAAAGGAGGCATTGGAACAAGCTCTGTTAAAATTTCTGATATAACAGTTGGTGCACTCGCTGTTGTTAATGCATTCGGTGATGTAATCGATCCCTCGAAAGGGATTATCATTGCAGGAGCAAGGGGACCTGATGGCAGATCATTCATTGACACGAGAGCACAGATGAGAATGGGTGTCAGAAGAAGGAATTTTATAGCTGATAGCACAACAGTTGGGGTGATTGCTACAGATGCATTACTGACAAGAGAAGAGGCATGCAGGATTGCACGTGTTGCACAAAACGCCTTCGCAAAATGTATATCCCCTGTTCATACAAGTTTTGATGGTGATATTGTTTTTGTCCTATCAGCTGGTGAAAAGAGGTCTGATATAAATTTCATTTCCATCATAGCAGAGGAAGTCCTTATGGAAGCAGTTATCAGGGCAATTAAAAATGCCGATGGGTTCGGTCTTCTACCATCTTACAGGGATATTTTCCCTGAGGAGTAACAATAATGGAGATCGACAGAAGAAAGGAGGCATTGAAAAGGTTACTTAAGGATCAATCGGATGAGGTAAGAAGAACAGCATCAGAGTCTCTTCAGAAGATTGATTCAAAGGCAGGTCTCAACCGGACAATGGAGAACCTGGATTCTGCTGATAAGGGTTTAAGAATAAGGTCAATATTCGCACTTGGAAGGATAAAGGACGACAGGGCTCTTGACAAATTGATTTCCCTGCTTCGTGATCAGGATGAGGACATCAGGGTTGCTGCGCTTACTGCCCTTGCTGAGAAATCCGATCCCAGATCCGTGAGGGCTATTCTCAATTGTTTAAAGGACAACAGCGCAAATGTTCGTCTGAAGGCAGTTGAGGCATTGGGAAATTTTCGAGAAAGAAGGCTTACCCCATATATTGTTAATCTATTAAAGGATGAAAACAAGCTTGTTATAGAGGAGGCTCTGAGAACTCTCGGGAAGATTGGAGATCCGAGGGTTGAGGGTATACTGATAAAATTTCTTGAATCCAGCGATGCTTCAATAAGAAAAATTGCTGCATGGTCACTTGGTGAGCTGGATATTGAATAGATTAAGCTTCACTACAGATATTTCGTTACATCAATATTGAGTAGCAGAGGATCAAGTTCAGAAACGATGTTTCTCACATAGTTTCCCTTTTCATCCTTTTCAGAAAGATCAACCTCCGCAGGGTTTTCCATTAAATTCCCATCACTTGATATAAGAATTTTAACATACGGTCTTGTTGGATCCCCGGGGTTCATCCATGAAACCATTCCGATCTCGTTTGTGTCAAGCCTCAGGAGTGTTCCGATGGGAAATATGCCGAAGGTGACCAGGAGCTTTGAATAAATCTCTGCATCAATCACATTTCCAGCCAGGCCCTTCATCCTTTCCACAGCCTCCCTTGGTTGAAGGGGTGGTTGATAGGGTCTTGCTGTTGTCATAGCATCGTATATATCGGCGGTAGTAACAATATTAGCAATTGGATTTATGCTATCCACTCTGGGATAGCCCTTTCCATTGATATGAACATGGTGCTGCAGGATAAGCACAGGAGGAAGTGATCCGATCCCATCCATATTTCTTGCAATCTCCGAGCCCTTAACAGGATGTTTTTTTATCTCCTCATATTCTTTCTCTGTTAGCCTTCCTGGTTTATTTATGAGTTTTAGTGCAAGCTCCGTTTTTCCTATATCATGAAGTAGTGCACCCACTCCTATATCCCGAAGCTGTGGATTCTTTATTCCAAGAGAGTGGGCAAGGGCAAGCGAAATAATTGCAACGTTTACACTGTGGTTGAATGTGTATTCATCAAAGTTTTTAATAAGTGTGAGTCCAAGAAGGGCACTGCTGTCTTTTAGAATCAGTTCCTCCATTTCATAAGCTATATTGATAAATGGTTCAGAACGCGGGATTTTACCAAGCCTTATTTCCCTGTATGCATCCCTCAGTATATCGATTGCCTTCTGATAAACAATTTTGGCTTTTTCACGAAGTTCATCCTTATTTATTTTTTTTGTTTCTATAGATTTGAGAACTATATGTCTTATGTTTCTTTCCTTGAATATGTTGATTATACTTTCATTTTCTTTTAAAATTTCAGATTCCCTTGCAACTATGTTGATGAATTTCTGAAATTCTTCCTCTTCTATACCTCTGTGGAAAAGGATGGCTTCAATATCACTTTCCATAAGTCTTTTGAAAAAGGCATCAAGCTGCTCCGGTTTTTGCAATATAGGACGATTTTCAAAAAGTATCATTTTGTTTGCAAAGACAAAAGTAAGCGGTGATTTATACTTTAAGAGTGAAGTTAAAGTTTGGTATGCCTTTTTAATGGGTGCAGTTCCTGAGGGATGATCAGGAGGGTAGAGAAGTATCCCTTTTATGGAAGCCTGGAACTGCTTTAATAGATTTTCACCACACTCTACCCCTAATTCTGTTTGCATCATCTTACTCCTTTGTTTTTCTATCAAGACCCTTCAGCACTTCGCTGCAAATTTTTGCAATTCTATCATCTGTCTGATTTGCTGCCAATTCAAGTATATGCCTTGCATCATTTCCACCTATCTTTCCCAATGCAATGGCAGCCTCATATCTTAATTGCTCCCTTAACTCTTTGTTAATCCATGGTTTCCTCAGAAGTATGTTCCTGAGATAGGGGACAGCCCTAACGGATCCTACTGTTCCAAGATAGAGGATCGCAGCAAGCTGAACCCGCAGATTCTTTTTGAAAAAAGGGGATCTCTTCATAATGGCAAGAACTTTATCCTCCGCACTCCTTTCCTTCCTTAATGCAAGAACAGAGATGGCTGTTGAAGCAACCTCAATATCTTTATTATTAATTGATTCAATGAGTATAGTGATGGCATATGGATCATTTATTCCTCGCAGGGCTTTTATAGCCTCCTTCCTTACGATTGGTTCATTATGGGTAATGAATTCCCTTATTTTATCGATTAATTCAGGAGCTCCAATCTCTCCAAAAATAGTCAATATATTTCTCACAAACTTTATATTTTTGTCCCTGAGATGGGGCGTAAGAGAAGTAATGGCATCTCTACCAAAAAGTGAAATCGCCCTTATAAGGTATATTCTTCCCTGTAATTTATCCTCCTTTTTCAATCTTGTAATGAGGGCATGCAATGCACTGCTTCCCAGATAAGGGAAGAGAAGGTTAAGTTCGTTATAGATAATTTCGTTTTTTTCACACAATCTATCTATGAGATAAGAGATGACATCACTATTTGCCAATGCCCTGAGGGATACCGATGCGATTTTCCTTATATCTTCATGTTTACCTGCATCAGTGGAGGCATGATATCTTAGAAGAAAAAGCGCAACAAGTGGAATAATTTTTTCCTCATCAGCCCAGATCTCTGGAAATAGATTTTCAAGCTGGAGGGAGAGTTTATTGTAATCTTCCGGATTACCTTCCACCTCCATTTTCAACAGAATGTTAAGAAAGTCTTTTTTGTCCTGATTGGTCACTTCCTTTCTTATATCTATAATCTCAGTAAATAATCTCCTTGCGGTAGGAGAAAAATATGAAACAAGATCCGCCTTCAGGTCTTCCTCCCTTCCATAGATGAACTTCCCCTTTGTTTCTAAATCCTTAAGATGTTCAATTTTCAATTCTTCGATCACTATAGACTCTATGCCCTGATTCCTGAGAAATGCTGATGGGGAATCTATTTTCTTTGGGTCACTGATTATCAACTCAACAAGTCCTCTGAGGTCCTCAATGAGAAGCCCTTTTTTGAAAATAACAGCACTTATCCTTCTTATGATAAACTCCCTTGACAACTCGGTAAGCAGGCTGTTGCCTGGAAGAAGAAAGTCATCCATGAATATAAACCCTTCAGGCTTCACCTGGATAAAGATATCGTTTCCTCTTGAAAGGATCGCCCTTAACAATCCATAACTTCTCTTCTCTATTTCGGAAACCGCAGGATGATTTGGGGGATAAATGGAGTGTATTTTGATGGACTTACAGAATTCCAGCAGAAAATCCTCAAGAACTTTCATTGCTTTTGCGCTTTTTCTATTACCTTATATTAAAAATCACACTAATGTCAAGGAAGCCCTGCCTTCTTGACAAATATACATGTGAAAGGATAACCTTTTTAAAAATTGGAAATTAAAGGATTGCTTAGATTTTTATCCTCCCTTGGATATATTGGTTATATACCAATTTTACCGGGAACCTTCGGAACAGCAGGAGGGGTGATTATAGGCATACTCATGAAAAAGGCTGGCAATACGTTCTATTTTACAGGATTGATCTTTTTGATACTTATCACATGGGCTCTTTCCCATCTTGTGATAAAAACTACAGGAGAAATTGATCCGCCATGGTTTGTAATGGATGAGGTTGTGGGCTTTCTTATCTCAATTGTATTCATAAAGGTAACAGTTAGCGGAATAGTTGCTGCATTCATAATTTTCAGGATCATGGATATATTAAAATTTTTTCCAATAAATTTAATCAATGATAAAATGAGGAATGGAATGGGGATGATTCTTGATGATATGCTTGCGGGCACATATACGGCAGTTCTTCTTTATCTTTTAAATCCTCTTTTTAGAGTGTTTTGAGGAGCTGTAAAAGTGAAGGTGGAGATTATAACAATAGGAGATGAGCTTCTAATGGGTGGTGTGCTCAATACAAATGCAGCATACCTTACTGGTAAACTGGGCAAACTTGGTTTTGAGATTATAGCTGTAAGCACGGTTGGAGATGACGAATGGTATATTGAGGAGGCGCTCCATAAGGCAGTTGATAGAGCAGACGCTATCATCATTACAGGGGGACTCGGGCCCACACCTGATGATATGACCACATGGGTGGCAGCAAAGGTTTGTTCAAGAAGGCTTGTGCTTAATGAAAGGGCCCTTGAGAATGTTAAAAAGCGATATGAATCCCTTGGTCTTGAAATGCCACAGGAGGCGAAGAAACAGGCCATCCTTCCTGAGAAGGCCGAGATAATTCCAAATCCCTATGGCACAGCATGTGGTTACATTCTGCATCACAGGGGCAAGATACTCATATTCCTCCCCGGTGTTCCAAGGGAGATGGAGCGCCTCACTGATGAATTTTTGATTGATTTTCTTATCAGGGAGAAAAGGGATACAGAAAGTGTGAGGATAAGGTTACTTAAAACATTCGGGTTGACAGAGTCCAAACTTATCGCCCTTCTCAAACAGGCCAGGATTGCAGACGAGAGGATAAAGATCGGATTTCTCCCCGTTTTTCCAGAAAATTATATATCCATTACCAGCAGAGCCATTACCCCTTCTGAAGCGGAGGAGGCAATTAATAAAGCTGAAGAGGCAATCGCGGAAAAACTGGGAATATACATGTACGGAAAGGATGAGGATACCTTTGAAGGGGTTATAGGTCGGCTGCTTAAAGGTAAGAATTTGAGGATTGCAGTTGCTGAATCGTGCACAGGAGGTTATATAACACATAGACTCACCAATGTTCCTGGAAGTTCAGAGTATCTGGAAAGGGGTGTAGTTTGCTACAGCAACATCTCCAAGGTTGAACTCCTTGGTGTACCACAGAAGTTAATTGAGACCCATGGTGCGGTAAGTCCTGAATGTGCAGTTGCTATGGCCCAGGGTATCCGAAGGATATCGAAAACTGATATCGGGCTCGCAGTTACCGGTATTGCTGGTCCTTCGGGTGGAAGTCATGAAAAACCTGTTGGAACGGTTTATATTGCAATGATTACAGAAAAGGGTGGAAGGGATAAAGGCTACAGGTTTAGAGGTGATAGGGAGGAGATAAAGGTGCTTGCTACATATGCGGCTCTTGATATGGTGAGGAGGTATCTTCTGGAAGATACATCATGAAGGTAAGGGCATTTGTTGCATTTGAATTATCACAGGATGTTAGACAGCGGATAATCGATTTTCTCTCCCAGTTAATGAAAGTGGAGAGGAGAGTAAAGTGGGTGAGTCATGATCATGTGCATCTCACAGTGAAGTTTCTCGGTGAGGTAGAGGAGGAAAAGATTCCGCCGGTTAAGGACTCACTGGCAGGGATTGCAGAGAGTTTTGCACCATTTAGTGTAAGGGTGAAGGGAACGGGTGTTTTTCCGGGTATTAAAAATCCGAGGGTTATATGGATTGGTGTGATAGATGAAAGTGGAAACCTTTCCAGAATCCATAATATTATCAATAAGGAGATGTCCATATACGGGATCCCTATGGAGCACAGGGCATTCGTTCCCCATATCACCCTGGGGAGGATAAAGGAACCCGTGAGGATGGATCAACTTTTGCGGATCCTCGAGGAAAAAAGGGGTGAGGATTTCGGTGAGTGGATGATAAATGGATTGACACTTTTTAAAAGTCAATTGAGACCGGAGGGTCCCATCTATACGGCGCTGGGGAATTTCCGGCTGGTCTTAAAAAATAATTAAAATGAAGGAGGATTTATGGGTGGAAATGGAGATAAAGAAAAGGCCCTTGAGGCTGCATTAACAGCAATAGAAAAGCAGTTCGGCAAGGGTGCTGTAATGCGCCTTGGTGATGAAAGTTCAATTCCCGATATACCTGCGATTTCAACAGGTGCAATTTCACTTGATGCTGCACTGGGTATAGGCGGACTGCCAAGGGGCAGGATAGTTGAGATTTTTGGCCCCGAGGCCTCTGGAAAGACTACACTTGCACTTCATGTAATTGCTGAAGCACAGAAAAAAGGGGGGATAGCAGCTTTTATAGATGCAGAGCATGCCCTTGATATAAATTATGCAAAAAAGCTTGGAGTGAAGATCGAAGACCTCCTTATCTCGCAGCCTGACACCGGGGAACAGGCCCTTGAAATTACGGAGATGCTTGTAAGAAGTGGGGCTGTTGATGTTATTGTAGTGGATTCTGTGGCAGCCCTTACACCAAGGGCTGAACTCGAGGGTGATATGGGCGATCCGCATATGGGGCTTCAGGCAAGGCTTATGTCTCAGGCTTTGAGGAAGCTGACTGCTGCAATAAGTAAATCCCAGTCCATAGTTATTTTTATAAATCAGATAAGGATGAGGATTGGTGTTTTATTCGGTAATCCTGAGACAACAACAGGAGGTAATGCCCTGAAATTCTATTCCTCCGTAAGGCTTGAGATAAGGAAGACAGAGGCAATAAAGCAGGGCTCAGAGATAATGGGAAACAGAGTAAGGGTTAAGGTTGTTAAGAATAAACTTGCTCCACCATTCCGTGAGACCGAATTCGATATCCTCTATGGAGAGGGGATTTCAAGGGAGGGAGATCTGCTGGATTTTGCAACCAGATGTGGTGTTATAGAGAAAACTGGATCATGGTTTTCCTTCAATGGTGAGCGCATAGGGCAGGGGAGGGATAATGCAAGGGCATTCCTCAGAGAGCACAGGGATGTGGCGGATGAGATAGAGAAGATACTTTTAAAGCAGATAAGAAGCAAGGAAAAAGGGGCCTGAAGATATGGATCTCAACCAGATGAGGAATGAGCTAAATGAAATCCTCAAAATTGCCGTTAAAAATAATGCCTCTGATATCCATCTGAAGGCCGGTCTTCCACCTATATTGAGGATTAACGGTTCACTTTATCCTCTGAAAAACATGGGAAAGATTGAACCTGATGTTGTAAGGGAAATGGCAATGAGTATAATGGACTCTTCACAGAGGGAGAGGTTTCAATATCAGATGGAGATAGATCTGGGATATGGAGTTCCAGGGCTCGGTAGATTCAGGGTCAATGTTTTCATGCAGAGGGGAACAGTGGGGATTGCACTGAGAGTGATTCCAATGACCGTTTATTCATTTGAGGAACTGAATCTACCAAAGGTTCTCGAGAAGCTTTCAATGGAGACAAGGGGGCTCATCCTTGTGACGGGAACTACAGGGTGTGGAAAGTCAACAACATTGGCTGCGATGATCGAATATATCAACAACCATAGATCCTGCAATATTATTACAATTGAGGATCCGATAGAGTTTCTCTTGAAGGATAAGAAGAGCATTATACATCAGCGTGAAGTTGGAATTGACACACCATCGTTTGCATCCGCACTGAGGGCTGCGCTTCGACAGGATCCTGATGTAATAATGGTGGGTGAGATGAGAGATCGGGAAACAATGGAAACAGCCCTTGAGGCAGCTGAAACAGGACACCTTGTTCTTTCAACCCTTCATACCCTTGATGCTTCTGAAACAGTAAACAGAATTGTAACAATGTTTCCACCGCATCAGCACAAGCAGATAAGAATCCAGCTTTCATCGGTTCTTAAAGGAGTGATTTCCCAGAGGCTTATTCCGAGGGCAGATGGAAAGGGAAGGGTTCCAGCTGTTGAAATAATGATAAGCACCGCAAGGATAAAGGAGTATATCGAGGATGAGGAAAAGACAAAGAAGCTCTCCGATGCAATAGCAGCAGGATACACAACATACGGTATGCAGACCTTTGACCAATCTCTGATGTGGCTCCTTAAAAGGGGCCTTATCACTTATGAAGAGGCATTGAGGCAGGCAAGCAAGCCCGGTGATTTTGCCCTTCGTGTAAAGGGTGTTACATCAACAGGCGATCAGAAATGGGAGGATTTTGAAAAGGGAAAGGAAGAAGATGAAGATAGAAGACATTCCACCGAGTGACCCTTTTTCGAAGGCCTTAAATGATTCGATCCTTTTGCTTTCATACAGGGGCAGAAGCCGTTTAGAACTGGAAAGGAGGCTTTTACAAAAAGGATATGATGAAGAAACAGTGTGCTCAGTTATCAGATATCTTCAGGAGAGGCAATTCATTGATGATCAAAAGGTTGCGAGGAGTATTGCATCTTTCCTTATAGAGCATAGAAGATATGGTAATGAGAGGATTCGCATGGAACTAAGGAAAAGGGGTATTGAAAGGGATGCGGTGGATAAGGTTCTTGATGAGTTAAAAGGTGATATTGACTGGAGAAAGCAGGCCCTTATTGCCTTAAGAAAGCGCTTTAAGAAAGGGCTCTCAGGACTGAGGGAAAAGAAAAGGGCTTATGACTATCTGTTAAGGAAGGGTTTTGATATAGAGGTAATAAATTATGCTATCAATAACTTCGATACATGAGGATTAGATATATGTTATCAAGGGAGGTAAGGGAGGCATTCCTTAATTTTTTCAAGAATAAGGATCACAGGATTATACCAAGCTCTTCACTTGTTCCTTCTGATGATCCCACACTGCTATTTACCAATGCAGGTATGGTTCAGTTCAAGAAGATATTCCTCGGTGAAGAGTCTGCTGACTTCACAAGGGCAACAACAGTTCAGAAGTGTGTAAGGGCAGGGGGTAAACATAACGATCTTGAAAACGTTGGAAGAACTGCAAGACATCATACCTTCTTCGAAATGCTTGGCAACTTCTCTTTTGGTGATTATTTTAAGGAAGGTGCAATTGAAATGGCCTGGGAGCTTGTTACAAGGGTCTTTGGGCTTGATCCATCGAGACTGTGGGTAACTATATTCAGGGAAGACGACGAGGCCTTTGAGTTGTGGAAAAAGATTGCAGGTATTCCTGAGGGAAGGATAATCAGACTTGGCGAGAAAGACAACTTCTGGGCCATGGGGGATACAGGACCATGCGGTCCGTGCTCTGAGATTATTTTCGATCAGGGTGAAGGTGTAGGATGCGGAAGGACGGACTGTTCTGTTGAGTGCGACTGTGATCGGTATCTTGAACTATGGAATCTTGTATTCATGCAATACAACCGCAGTATAGATGGAAAGTTCTCTCCACTTCCTAAACCGAGCATCGATACGGGAATGGGACTTGAAAGGACAGTTGCTGTTTTGCAGGGTGTCAATAGTAACTTTGAAATCGATATCTTCAGAAAAATAATAGATGCAATTGAAGAACTCACAAGAAGAAATTATGGAAAAGATGAGAAGGCAGACATTTCCATGAGGGTGATTGCTGATCACAGTCGCGCCGTTGCCTTTATAATTACAGATGGAGTTCTCCCATCAAATGAAGGGAGAGGATATGTTCTGAGGAGGATAATGAGGAGGGCATCGAGGCATGGAAGGTTTCTTGGCCTTCATGATGCATTCCTTTTCAGAATGACAGAGGTTGTTGCTGATGTTATGGGGGATGTATATCCTGAGCTCAAGGAACGCAAGGAATATGTTTCAAAGATTGTAAGGATGGAGGAAGAGAGATTCTCCGAGACCCTTGACAGGGGCTTGAGGCTACTTGGTGAAGAGATCGAGAGGCTGAAGAGGGAGGGCTCTAGGGTCATACCAGGAGAAATAGTATTTAAACTATATGATACGCATGGTTTCCCCATAGACCTAACTTCAGATATTGCAAGGGATCAAGGTATGGTAATCGATGAAGATGGTTTCAGGATATATATGGAACAACAGAGGCACAGGGCGAGGATTTCGTGGAAGGCTACAATTGCTGAGGAAAAGGATATATACAGGGCTCTCTCGGCGCAAGGGATAAGGACAGATTTCGTGGGATATGAGAAGACAAGGAATGAAGCAAGAATAGTTGCCATAATAAAGGATAACAGTTGGAACGAGAGTATAGAGGCTGGGGAGGAAGCAGAGATTGTTCTTGATGTGACACCATTTTATGGGGAATCTGGTGGACAGATCGGTGACAGAGGAGTTATTGAGAAAAAGGGGGAAACTATATTTGAAGTTAAGGATACAGTTTTACCTGTAAGTGGTATAACAGCACACAGAGGGTTGTTGATAAGAGGTAGATTAACTGTTGGTGATAGGATAAATGCTATACTGGACACGGATTTCAGAATACCTGTTCAGCATGCACATACGGCAACACATCTTCTTCATGCTGCATTGCGCGAGGTTGTTGGAGATCATGTGAAACAGGCAGGCTCATGGGTTGGTCCTGACAGGCTCCGTTTTGATTTCACGCATTTTGCTCCCTTGAAGAAGGAGGAGATAGAAAAAATAGAGGATTTTGTGAATGAAAATATAATAAAGAATAAGCCGGTTCTTGTTCATTATAGGCAGTTGAGAGAGGCACTCGATATGGGGGCTGTGGCACTGTTTGATGAGAAGTATGGGGAACGGGTGCGTGTTATAGAAATACCTGATGTAAGCATGGAACTCTGCGGGGGAACACATGTTCAGAGAACAGGTGATATTGGTATGTTAAAGATATTAAATGATTCAAGTGTTGCATCCGGAATAAGGAGAATTCAGGCAATAACAGGGAGGGAATGTGTTGCGTTTGTAAGAAAGCAGGAAAACACTATTAGAGAAATTGCAGGCCTGCTTAAGGGATCTGAGGGTGAAATAAAAAGCAGGATGAAGAAGCTCCTTGAACAGATGAAGGAGATGGAGAAAGAGATCGAAGCTTATAGAAGAAAGGAGTATCAGAGGAAGGCATTAGAATTGATGTCTATTAAGAAGGTGATAGGCGGAAGGAATGTAGTTTCATGCTTCCTGGAAGGGTATAACCAGGATGCATTAAGAGAAATCTCTGATTATTTGAGAGATAAGATGAAATCCGGTATTGTTGTGCTCGGGGGATCGAAAGACAACAAGGTCTTTCTACTTGTTGCACTTACGGATGATCTTGAGAAGGTCCTTGATGCAAGAGATATCATCGAAAAGGGAGCACCGTTGATAAGGGGGAGGGGAGGTGGAAGGAGGGATCTTGCACAGGCAGGTGGGGATGATATCTCAAAAATTCAACAGGCTATAGTTGAAATTGAAGGATACATTGCATCACTGAAGCATTAATTAAATTCTCTATCTTCTCTCAATCAATTTTAGATACATGGCTGCAAGTTTGTTTTCAGGATCGATATCGAGAACTGTCTTCCATTCACTGGCAGCCTTTTCAAACTCATTCAGAGAAAAATAGATTATACCGAGATTGAGGATGGGCGGAGTATAATTAGGTTTGTATCTTTTTGCTTCCTCAAATTCCCTTACCGCCTCTTCAAAATGTCCGAGATTTCTGTAGGCAATACCAAGCTTTGTTCTTATATCGGAGAATTGTGGACAGTGCTGAAGTGCTTTTTTGTATTCCTCAATGGCCTCATCGTAATGACCCATATCCATATAGATATTCCCTATGCTGGCATGCATATTTGCAAGTTTTCCTTTGAAGAATTGATCAGAAAGGGGATCCGGTGCATATGCCCTTTTTACTATTTCCTGTATCTCCCTTGATTTGTTATACTGTCCTGTATCGTTGTAAACAACGGCAAGGTTTAACGCTGCCTCCGTGTAGTTTGGATTTATCTGAAGGGCTTTTTTAAAATGTTCTATTGCACGCTCAAATTGACCCTTAGAATGATATATCAAGCCGAGATAATTGTGTATATCAGCATATCTTGGTCTCTGTTCTACAACCTTGAGAAAGCATTCAAGTGCCTTTTCATAATTGTTCCCCTCAAATGCCTTTTTTCCCTTTTGTATAAGATAGGAAATTTCTTCGTCCATTCTTTACCTCCTATCAGTATCTGTTAAAGAAGTCCATTATTCTTGTCCAGTAATCTGGATGACCATTTTTACCTGCAATTTCCAGTAGTTTCTTCGATTTGATAGCATAGGGGCTTTCCGGATATTTATCAAGCAGTGATTTGAAATAAAATGATGCCTTTCCATTATCCCCTTTATACATATGCACCTTTCCAAGAAGATAAAGGATTTGATCCCGACCATCAACATCCCTGTATTTCTCAAGCATCTCCTCAAGTCTCCTCTGAGATGCCTCATATTTTCCTGTTCTGTAATAGAAATTGGCTATCTTTAGTTCGTGCTCAAAAAGTTCCTTTATACAGATCCTGGATTTTTCTTCGGCAAGGATGGTGTATGTTGATGATGGATGAGATTTTATTAATTCGGAAAAGGATTCAAGCGCTTTCATTGTATATGTCGGATCTCTGTCGCTTTTGTTCCTCTGATTGAAATAACACATTCCTTTCAGGAATAACATATAAGGAATAAATTCGCTCTTCGGATGAAGATCAATAAATGTCTGGATCTGCGCAAGGGCTTCTATGTATTTTCCATCAAAATAAAATGATTCTATAGTTTTGATCTGGGCCTTTACATAGAGGGGGCTTGTTGGATATGATTGTCTAAATTCTTGGAACTTTTCTGCAGCCTTTTCGAACTTACCTTTTTCAAAAAGACTCAGACCTTCTTTGAAAAGGATACCTTCCCCGGGTTCTTCCTCGAGCACTGGTTTCTTAAAACAGCCAGAGAAGACCAAAAATATGGATAAAAGGAGGAGTGCTGTTTTAATAAGCTTCATAGAAAATCTTTCTATTACAATAAACATCCATTGTCAAATATTTTTCAACCTTGCAAAAAGCGCGTGAAGTTTTTATATTAGAAATAAACTGGATTATGAAGAAATGGAATGGGAAAAAAGTAGATCACAAGAAGGAAGGGAACAATTTGCCCTCACTAATCTTTCCGCTCTTGCCGTCGGGCTTGTTCATGAGATAAGGAATCCCCTTAATACGTTATATCTTCAGCTACAGATGCTTGAATGGAAATTGAGCGGGATTACCCTTCAGGAAAGGGAGGAGTTGCTCGGGATTGTTGGTGAGATTAGAAAGGAGATTAAGAGACTGGATGAGTTTCTTTCGGAGTTCCTGAGGTTTGCAAAGCCGCCGGAGCTAAGGACAGTGCCTAAAAATATAGTGGAGATTATAGAGTCAGTCCTCGGATTTGTTGAGGTCGAACTTGCGCTTAAAAACATAGAGCTTGAGAGAATATTTCCTGAACATGAGATCATCGTTGATGTGGATGAGATGCAGTTCAAGCAGGCCATTTACAACCTAATCCTCAATGCCATCCAGGCAATGGAGGGTGGAGGAAAGCTTAAGGTTTCCGTTGAACAGGATGGTGATGAAGTGAGAATAAATATAATGGATACAGGATGCGGAATAAAAGAGGAGGATAAGCCAAAACTTTTTACGCTATTCTTTTCAACAAAAAAGGATGGGACAGGTCTTGGACTGCCAATGGTAAAAAGGATAGTTGAGGGTCATGATGGAAGAATTAGTATTGAAAGCAGAGAGGGTGAAGGGACGACTGTAACGCTAACTTTTCCTGTTTCTCGCATTATGCAAATAACACATTGAAAAAGGAGCATGTAGATGAAGGATACAATTAACAGAAGCATGGTTGAAATTGCTCTTGAAATGTATGCGAAGATAAAGGCTAATGCACTCTTTGTGAATAGAGATATTATTGATGACCCTTCTTTCTGGGAGAAGTACAGTAAGAAAGGCAGAATAATTTTAATAGGCAGGAAAGCGGAAGAAGGGGAGTCACTGGAGGAGAGATGCTTTATAGGGCTCCCCACCGTTGAACTTACAAGGGTTGATGGGATCAAGATAGCAATAATGATTGCATTGAGTTCAGGAATTGTTAAAATCGGAGACCTTATTGTTTGCCTCACTGGAGCAAAGGATATTGGAATTCTTGATACCATGATGATAATAAAGATAGGAAGGGAAAGTGAGATAATAAGCACATCAGGAATTTTTGATTTACCCGAGAATGTAAAGCCAGAGGTCTTTCAGACAGTTCTGAATATAGCACTCGAACTTGCTGTTGAAGGAAGATCCGGAAAACCTGTTGGCACAATATTTGTTCTTGGTGATCATGAGAAGGTTTTGAGTCTTTCAAGGCAGATGGTAATGAATCCCTTCCGCGGTTATCCGGAAGAGGAGAGGAATATACTTGATAAAAAACTGAGGGAAACGATAAAAGAGTTTTCATCGATAGATGGTGCCTTCATCATAAGGGAGGATGGCATTGTTATAGCAGCAGGAAGACATCTTACAGCATCACTTGAAGAGGAGCTACCACATGGGCTCGGTAGCAGACATATGGCAGCAGCAGGGATAACCCTTGTAAGTAATGCTATTTCCATTGTTATTTCCGAATCAACCGGCACTGTAAGGATATTCAAAAATGGAAAGATGATAACATCTATTGAGCGGGTTGCTAAACTGAGAAGCCAGACATTTTATAATCAGGAATAGAATGGGATCAAAAAGAATACTTATTGTTGATGATGATAGAATTGCACTGAATGTGATGAAGCAGGCTCTTGAAAAAGAGAATTTCGAGGTAATCTGTTTTGATAATGGAAAGGATGCCATTGAAGAGTTAACAAAAGGCGATGTTGATGTTCTGATCACAGATATAAGGATGCCTGATTTGACGGGCATGGATCTTTTACAAAAGGCGCTCGAACATAATCCTGAACTCCCTGTGATAATGATTACGGGATATGGATCGATCGAGGGAGCCGTGGAGGCGATGAAGGCTGGTGCATTTGATTATATGACAAAACCTGTTGATCTGGAGGGTCTTCGGATACGCATTGAGAGGGCGTTGGATCATGTCAAGATGAAGAGGGAGATAAGGGTTTTAAGGGGTGAGCTTGCCCACCGTTATAGCTTTGAAAATATCATTGGGAAATCAAGATCTATGCAGGAGATATTCAAAACAATTATTGAAATTGCTCCAAGTCGTGCGAATGTAATGATTGTGGGGGAAAGTGGAACGGGAAAAGAACTCGTAGCAAGGGCTATACATTTTAACAGCCCGAGAAGGAACAACAATTTTGTTCCTATAAATTGTGCTGCGATACCTGAGGGTCTGCTTGAGAGTGAACTTTTCGGACATGAAAAAGGGGCCTTCACAGGTGCCTATGAAAGGAGGATCGGAAAGTTTGAAATTGCAAATGGTGGGACTATTTTCCTTGATGAGGTTGGAGATATACCCCTCTCCCTTCAGGTAAAGTTATTAAGGGTGCTTGAGCAGAGGGAGTTTATGCGTGTAGGCGGCAGCAAGTCAATAAATGTTGATGTAAGGGTTATCTCGGCTACCAACAGGCCACTTGAACAGATGGTGGCGGATGGGAAGTTTCGGGAGGATCTCTATTACAGATTAAAGGTTATAACGATTGAAATCCCTCCCCTCAGAAACAGGAAGGAAGATATCCCGCTTCTTGTTGATCATTTTGTAAAGGAATTTTCAGCTGAAAACCAAAAGGATATAAAGGGTATTGAAAAAGATGTGTTAGAGGTCTTCATGGATTACCACTGGCCTGGGAATGTGAGGGAGCTCAGGAATACAATAGAGACCATGGTTGTTCTTGCACGAAAGAAGTATTTAACAGTTGATGATATCCCCAATTATATTAAAGGGAAGCTGACAAAAAGGAAGACTATTGAGATTGAGATTGGGATGCCCCTTAGTGGTGTAGAAAAGGAACTTATCCTGAAGACCCTCGATTACGTAAATGGGAATAGGAAGGAGGCAGCACGTCTTCTCAAAATCGGATTGAGAACCCTCCAGAGGAAGATAAAGATCTATAGCAAAAATGTGCCGAATTGACGCACATCAGCAGCGTGATAAGTGCCAGAATGGCATTAGATTTCAAAGGATCTGTATTCATAAAAGCTTTGTGTGGAAAATACTTTGAAATTTCAAAAGGTTAAATAATAGAAGGGGGATTATTTACTGGCACAGCTATTGCTAATAATTATGTTCGGGTAAGGAATTAAAATGATAAGGAAAAATGTGCTGATCATTTACGACGATCTGATGGCTACAGAGGCTTTCTCAAGGCTGCTTCATTCAGCAGGTCTTCACCCTGTGGTTGTTAGGGATCCTTTTGAGGCGATGGAAGACATAAGGCTTCAGAGGGTGGATCTCGTGATCCTGGATGTTGATCTTCCATACAGGAGCGGTATCGAGGTGTTATTTGAAATAAGACAATGTAATCCATCGCTACCTGTTATGGTTGTCAGTGGCTATGATTCAAAGGAAATAAGGCTCAGGGCCCTTGAGGCTGGAGCAAGGACATTTATTCCAAAGCCTGTGAGCCCTGATCTGATGATCAAATTTATATATAAAATTCTTCAGGGCAGTATATAAATTCTAAAGGAAAGGAGGTGTTTCCTATGGTATTGATTAGAAGATCAGGCCTCTTCAAAGATCTTATGGCCCTTCAGGAGGAGATGAACAGGCTATTCAATGAGGCATTTTCGCGATTCAAACTTCCTGAGGAGGGTTCTTTAGCTGTTTCATGGTCTCCTGCAGTGGATATATATGAGACTGAGGATAAGATCGTTGTGAAGGCTGAGCTCCCTGGTGTTGACAGGAAGGACGTGTCCATTGAGATAAGGGACAACACGCTGATTCTCAAAGGTGAGAAGAAAGCGGAGAAGATCGTAAAGGAGGAGAACTACTACAGGCTGGAGAGGTCTTATGGAAGCTTCCAGAGGACATTCTCACTTCCTGTTAATATACAGCAGGATAAAATAACGGCAAAGTATAAGGATGGGGTACTGGAGATCCTTCTTCCTAAGGTGGAAGAGGCAAAGCCTAAGCAGATAAAAATTGATGTAGAATAGTGTTGTTAGTATCAAGGGAGGGATTACCCCCTCCCTTGACAAAAAAGCAATGGAAATTAAATTTATCATAGAAAAATAAAGAAAAGGAGATGATAGAAATATGGCAGGGAAAATAATAGGTATCGATCTTGGAACAACGAATTCCGTTGTGGCAATTATGGAGGGCGGTGAGCCCAAGGTGATAATCAATGAGGAAGGGGATAGGCTTACTCCTTCTATTGTAGCATTTACAAAGGATGGGGAAATCCTTGTTGGTAAGGCTGCAAAGAGACAGGCGATAACTAATCCGGAAAATACAATTTTCTCCATTAAGAGATTTATGGGTCGCTTCTACGATGAGGTTCAGGATGAGATAAAGATGGTCCCCTATAAGGTGGTAAGGGGTCCAAATGGGGATGCCAGGGTGGAGGTTCGTGGAAAGGTATATACACCGCAGCAAATTTCTGCATTCATCCTTCAAAAGCTAAAGAAGGCTGCTGAAAACTATCTCGGCGAGAAGGTGACAGATGCTGTAATAACAGTCCCTGCCTATTTCAACGATGCACAGAGACAGGCAACAAAGGATGCGGGCTCTATTGCCGGGTTGAATGTAAGGAGGATTATAAATGAGCCTACGGCTGCTGCCCTTGCCTATGGTCTTGATAAGAAAAAGGATCAGAGGATTGCTGTTTACGATTTCGGTGGTGGAACCTTTGATATAAGCATCCTTGAAGTGGGCGACAATGTTGTGGAAGTGAGGGCAACAAATGGAGACACTCACCTTGGTGGTGATAACATAGACCAGAGGATAATAGAATGGCTTGTGGAGGAGTTTAAAAAGGAAACGGGTATAGACCTTTCCAGGGACAGAATGGCCCTTCAGAGACTGAAGGAGGCAGCGGAAAAGGCAAAGATTGAACTTTCAACAATGCTGGAAACAGAGATAAATCTTCCCTTTATCACTGCTGATGCATCAGGTCCTAAACATCTATTAATGAAACTTACACGGATGAGACTTGAGCAGATGGCAAAGGATATAATCGAAAAAAGTATCCTTCCCTGCAAAAGGTGTCTTGAGGATAGCGGGCTGACACCCGACAAGATCCATGAGGTTGTCCTTGTTGGCGGCCAGACAAGGATGCCTGCAATACAGGAGATTGTAAGGAAGCTCTTTGGTAAGGAACCTCACAAGGGGGTTAATCCCGATGAGGTTGTTGCCCTTGGTGCTGCTGTTCAGGCAGGTGTTCTTGCAGGTGAGGTAAAGGATATACTTCTTCTGGATGTAATCCCTCTTTCCCTCGGTATCGAAACCCTCGGCGGTGTAATGACAAAACTCATCGAGAGGAATACAACAATCCCAACGAGAAGGAGTGAGATCTTTACTACGGCTGCAGACAATCAAACAAGCGTGGAGATCCATGTGCTGCAGGGTGAAAGGGAGATGGCAAGGGATAACAGAACACTTGGTAGATTCCACCTCGTGGGCATACCTCCTGCTCCAAGAGGAGTTCCTCAGATCGAGGTTACCTTTGATGTGGATGCCAATGGTATTCTTAATGTTTCGGCAAAGGATCTTGCAACGGGGAAGGAGCAGAAGATTACTATTACGGCATCCTCCGGACTTTCACAGGAGGAGATTCAGAGAATGATAAAGGAGGCGGAGCTGCATGCTGAGGAAGACAGGAAAAAGAGAGAGGAGGTCGAGGCGAGGAATAGACTTGATGGATTGCTTTACAATACGGAAAAGATAGTGAATGAAAACAGGGAAAAACTTTCCGGTATGGATCTGAGATTTGTTGAAGATGCGATTCAGGAGGCAAAGAAGGCGCTTGAAAGCAATGATATAAAAAGAATTCATGCAGCAACGGATAGTCTTACTCGGGCATCTCATAAGCTTGCAGAGTTCCTCTATCAGAAAACGGGGACCTCAGGAACTTCTGGTGATGGATCCGGGGGAAGAACAGAAGGTCCTCAGGGTGGTGTTGTTGATGCCGATTTTGAGGAAAAGAAGTAGGGAGGCGGGATCTATTCCAACTTCTATTTTAATATCCACTGTGATAGTATTATTTAGAAAATGCAGGCAAAGGATTATTACGAAATTCTTGGCGTAAGCAGAAATGCCACGGATGAGGAGATAAAGAAGGCATATAGGAGGCTTGCGCGTCAGTATCACCCTGATATGAATCCTGGTAATAAGGAAGCGGAGCTGAAATTTAAGGAGATCAATGAGGCATATCAGGTCCTGAGCGATCCGGAGAAGAGGAGGAAGTATGATCTATATGGGCATGGTGCATTCAGAGAGGGGGCTGGTACATATCACTATGGAGCGGGAAGAAGCGGATTCGGAGGTTTTGATTTTGGTGATATAAAAATAAATTTTGAGGATGCATTTGGTGATTTCGGGGAGATATTCAGCGAGATCTTTGGGACAAAGAGACAATCCACAGGAGCCCAGAGGGGGAGCGATCTTCACTATCAGGTTGAACTTGATCTAATCGATGCGTTCAGGGGAAAAAGTGTTGATCTCACTATAGAAAGGGAGGCCGAATGTAAGGAATGCAATGGATATGGGGCAAGGGAGGGTGATCGCAGATTATGTGTTAATTGTGGAGGTAGAGGAAGGATTTCTGCTGGTTCTATATTCTCAAGAACGCAGACCTGTACATCGTGTCAGGGAAGAGGATGGATATATTCCAGTTCCTGTTACAGATGTGGAGGCAGTGGAACTGTTCGCAAAAAGGAGATGATAACAGTAAAGATTCCTCCAGGCGTTGATAATGATTCTCAGGTAAGGGTTGCAGGAAAGGGGAACGCTGGAAGAAGGGGCGGAACTACTGGTGATCTTTACATAACAACAAAGATAAGGGCTCACCCATTATTTGAAAGAAGGGGAGAAAATGTCCATTGTGAAATACCGATTACCATTACGGAAGCTGCCCTTGGTGCAAAAATCGATGTGCCAACACTTGAAGGGATTGTAACTATGAGTATTCCGCCAGGAACCCAGAGCGGGCAGATTTTCAGATTAAAAGGTAAGGGCTTTGTGAATCTGAGTAGTGGCAGGAGAGGCGATCAGCTGGTGACAGTAAAAATCGTTGTTCCACCTGTTAAGGATGAGAGAATGAGGGAACTTTTCAGGGAATTAGAAAGAACATATCCCTATAACCCAAGGGCAAACATAAAATATTAAGGGAGGAAATTTATGGGGAACCAGATCAAAACAGTATTATTCCTTGGTGCATTAACAGGGTTACTCCTTGTTATCGGAAAAATGCTTGCTGGATCACAGGGAATGGTAGTGGCACTCATGTTTGCAATTCTGATGAATGCAGGGGCATACTGGTTTTCCGATCGCATTGTTCTTGCTATGTATGGTGCAAAGCAGGTGGATAAGGATGAACTCCCTGTTGTTTATGATATTGTAGAGAAGTTGTGTGCGAGGGTCGGACTTCCTATGCCACGGATATATCTCATCCCTTTAGATTCACCCAATGCCTTTGCCACAGGCAGAAATCCGAAACATGCAGCTGTCGCACTGACTCATGGGATATTAAGACTGCTCAACAGGGAAGAGCTTGAAGGCGTTATAGCCCATGAGCTTTCTCATATAAAGAACAGGGATATTCTTGTTGCAACAATTGCTGCAACCATTGCAGGTGCGATAATGATAATTGCAGACATGGCAAGGTTTGCAGCTATATTTGGGTTCGGAAGAAGGGATGATGAGGAGGGAGGGGGTCTTCTTGAACTGCTATTCCTTGCAATAGTTGCACCAATTGCGGCCCTTCTTATACAGCTTGCCATTTCACGATCAAGGGAGTTTCTTGCTGACTCAACAGGGGCAAGGATTTCAGGGAATCCTTATGGTCTTGCAAGTGCACTTGAGAAGCTTGAGTATGCAGCAAGTAGAATTCCCATGTCTTCTAATCCGGCAACTGCACATATGTTTATTGTTAATCCGCTATCAGCAGAAACATTCATGAAACTTTTCAGCACGCATCCACCAATCAGGGAAAGGATTGAGAGACTGAAGAGGATGAGTCCCTCATACTGGTAAAAGAAAAATTAATATAAGGAGAGATCAGATTCGATGCTTGACCTTACCAATTATAAAGAGAGATTGTCCGAATCAGCACACAGGCTTTTGACATCTGCACTGGAAGAGTCCCAGAGGAGACAGCATTATTATCTCGGGGTGGAACACCTTTTCTGGGCACTTACAGAGGTTGAGAAAAATATACTTGAGGAGATATTCAGGGAATTCAACATTAATATTGAAAGGGTGAGGGATGCCCTTTCTGAGTATCTAAATAGCCCCAGGCAGTATCTGGGGGTAAGCATGAAGATACCCCCTGCAACAAAGATGGTATTCAAGAATGCATGGGATATAGCCCAGAGAACGGGAAGGGATGTTATAGAAGCAACAGATATAGCTATCGCCATATTACAGGAATATCAATCACCTCCTGTGAGGATTTTAAGGGAACTTGGTATCTCGCCCGAGGTTGTTGCTGAAAGAATAATGCAGGAAATGAGAAATAGACTGGAGAGGGCAGAAGAATTCAAGAGGAAATACGAACTCCCGCCCACATTGAAAAACTTTGGGGTAAATTTAAACAAACTTGCTCGACTGGGGAAGCTAACACCCATTATCGGAAGGGATAAGGAGATAGATCAGATAATAGAGATACTATGCCACAGGGAGAGGGCTAATTCTGTAATGTTAATTGGTGAGGCAGGTGTTGGTAAAACTGCAATTGTTGAAGGGCTTGCCCAGAGGATAGAACTTGAACCCAACAGGGTTCCAAAAAGATTGAGATCCTATCAGATCGTTAATCTTCAGATGAACACTGTTGTTGCAGGAACTGTATTCAGAGGTATGTTTGAGGATAGGATTGAAAAGATAATAAATGAGGTAAAGGAGAGAAAAAACATAATACTTTTCATTGACGAGGCACATTCCCTGATAGGGGCGGGAAGTGCACTCGGTGTTCCATCTGATGCGGCAAATATTTTCAAGAGTGCACTTGCAAGGGGTGAGGTGCAGATAATTGGCGCAACAACAACCGCAGAATACAAGGAGTACATTGCAGAGGATGAGGCGCTGGCGAGGAGATTCAGGGTGGTGTATGTTAAAGAGCCAACCATTGAAGAGACGAGAAGTATAATTTATGGCCTTAAAAGCAGGTTTGAGGGTATTTACAATGTAAAGATAGAGGATTCATCACTTGAAACAGCCCTTGAGATGTCAAAGAGGTATATGAGGGGTCTCAGGCTTCCTGATAAGGTGATAAGCTGGCTTGATACATCCTGTGTTAAGGCAGAGCTTTATAAGGAGGATCATATAGTAACACCTGGTGAAATAATTGATGTGATAAGCGAGAGTTCCGGGGTTCCGAGGGAAATGGTTGTCCGCGATGTCGCGGAGAAATTTAAGGATCTTGAAGCATCCCTCGCCAGAAGGGTTGTGGGCCAGAGGGAAGCAATAGAAGCACTTGCAAGATGCCTGAGGGTAAATAAGGGGCCGCTGAAAGAGAGATTCAGTAGACCCGATGGTGTTCTCCTGTTTCTCGGTCCAACAGGTGTTGGGAAAACAGAGATGGCAAAGGCACTTGCTGAATTCCTTTTTGGTGATGAGGACAGGATGGTAAGGCTTGATATGAGTGAGTATAAGGATTCAATCAGTGTAGACAAATTGATAGGGATGCCGAGAGGTATTGTGGGATCCGAAAGAGGAGGTATACTTACCGAGGCGATAAGAAATAATCCATATACAGTTGTCCTTCTTGATGAGATTGAAAAGGCACACCCCTTTGTCCATACCCTTTTCCTCCAGGTATTTGACGAAGGGTTCCTTACCGATGGGAGAGGGAAAAGGGTATACTTCAGTGATGCAATTATAATTATGACCTCCAACCTTGGTTCAGATGAATTCAGGAAGTATACAAAACCTCTCGGCTTTATGGCGGAGGAGGCAGATTTTAAGGTATTGAAACAGGCAGTGATGAGAGAGGTGGAGGCGAATTTCTCTCCTGAATTTATAAACAGGATCGATGAGATAGTTGTTTTTTCACCTCTTAAGAAGGAAGAGGTGAAGGAAATAGCGCGGATGTATCTTGAGAAGATAAACTCTTCCATGCATTCATATGGAAAAGAGATGAAATGGACAGAGCAGGCACTGGAGGTTCTTGTTAGCCGTGGATACAGCATGAAGTATGGGGCGAGATTCCTTAAGAGAACGATAGATGAGCTTGTAAAGGTTCCCATTACACTTCACTGGAAGGATGGTAATTCATTCCTGATCGATGGCAGGGATTCAGATATAGTTATAACCTGGAATTGAATCTAGGTCGGTTTTTCACCATGGGAGAGATAAGAATAGCAATAGCGGGGGTTGGTAACTGTGCAAGTTCATTGATTCAAGGGATATACCTGTATGGACGAAGAAGTGAAAGTGCAGCAGGACGTGAAAGAACGATAGGACTTATTCATGAGGATATCGGTGGATACAGGGTAGGAGATATCAGGGTTGTTGCTGCCTTTGATGTAGATGAGAGAAAGGTTGGAAAACCCCTTAATGAAGCCATATTTGCTCCTCCCAATTGCACAAAAAGGATTGTAGAGAAAATTCCACCATCAGAGGTCATAGTTGAGATGGGAGAGATTTTTGATGGTGTATCCGAACATATGAGAGATTTTCTTCCGGAGAAGACCTTTATTATTTCTAACAGGAAACCATGTGATGTGAGAAAGGTTCTTAGAGATTCAGGGGCGGAAATACTTGTTAATTTCCTCCCCGTTGGATCCGAAAAGGCAACAGGATTTTATGCTGAATGCTGCCTCGAAGAATCAGTTGCATTTATAAATTGTATTCCCGTTTTTGTCGCATCCGATGAAAAATGGAGCAAAAGATTTGAGCAAAAAGGTGTGCCTCTAATCGGGGATGACATAAAGTCGCAGCTTGGAGCGACCATATTGAACAGGGCACTTGTGAAGTTATTTGAAATAAGGGGTATTAAGATTGACAAGCTGTATCAGCTCAATGTCGGTGGAAATACAGATTTTCTAAATATGATGGAGAGAAGAAGGCTTAAGTCTAAAAAGATATCTAAAACCGAAGCCATCCAATCCATAATTAATGAAAAGATTTTGGATGAAAACATTCATATTGGTCCATCAGATTTTGTTCCCTGGCTAAAGGATAACAAGATATGTTTTTTAAGGATTGAAGGTAGGGGATTTGGTGGTATTCCTGTCGAGGTTGATGTAAAGCTTTCCGTTGAGGATTCTCCAAACAGTGCTGCTGTTGTTCTCGATGCGATAAGACTCTGTAAGATTGCTATTGATCGAAAAATTGGAGGGGTTTTGAAGGCAGCATCAGCCTTTGCAATGAAAAGACCCCCTGTTCAGATGGATGATGAGGAAGCGATCAAATTGGTAGATGCATTTATAAAGGGTGAGGTAGAAAGGTAATGAAAGTAGGGCATCCTTTTCAGATGGTAAAGGAGATTACTCATGATAAAATCCGTTTTCGGCAATAAGCTAGATAGCTTTCTCATTTACATAATAAGACCGATCTCCAGAATGGGTATATCGCCGAATGCACTGACGGGATGTTCCCTTGTTATAGCGGTTCTCTCGGGATTGGGTTACGGGGCCGGATATATTAAACTGGGTGGAGCGCTTCTTGCTATATCCGGACTTTTTGATCTCCTTGATGGTCCGCTTGCAAGATTTAGCTGCAGAGAAAGTAAATTTGGTGCATTTATGGACTCGATCTTTGATCGATATTCGGAAATTGCTGTTGCAACGGGATTGTGTGTTTACTTTGGTCTTATCCAGAGGATTGAAGGGATAGTGCTTACAGGGTTTGTTCTGATGGGCTCAATAAACACATCATATGCAAAGGCAAGGGGCGAAAACTTTATCGAAAGGTGTGATGTGGGATTAATCGAAAGGGCTGAGAGGATAATTATTCTTTCAGCAGGTTCACTCCTTGGTCTTCTGATACCCTCACTTTTTCTACTGGCCCTGCTTGCAAATTATACAGCCCTTCAGAGGATTCTATATATTAAAAGTATCTTAAATGGATAATAGATGAGGGTAAAATGATGGATAAAGATAATAAGGATAAAGGCTTCAGGATTATTGACAGAAGATTCTTTTTCCAGGATGAGGCGGAAAAGGAGAGGATAAAGAGGGAGGAGATGCTGAGAGAAAAAGGGGCAAAAGCAAGGGATATCAAAGAGAGTGCAAAAACAAAGGCGCAGGAGAGGAAAGAGGAAACATCTGTAGATTTCTCCTCCTTCATATATTCGCTGAGCACCTCCGCCTTGTATCATCTTGGTGAAATTCCTGATCCTGTTACAAGGAAAAGGGAAAAGAATCTTCCAATGGCAAAGCAGACTATAGATATAATCGCTATGTTAAAGGAGAAAACGAGGGGAAACCTCAACAGGGATGAGGAGGAGATGATAGACGGGATACTCTATGAGCTTCGTATGAAGTATGTTAAGGCTTCTTCATAATGGGATTTCATTGGTATGATTTAATAGGCCCCGAAAGGGGCTTAAAATTTTAATAAGGCAAAAAGGGAGGCAGAAGATATGTTGAAAAAAATAGGCATCAAGGGCACAGTAGCAGTTGCCCTTGGGTTTATCGCAGTGGGCTATATTATTTCGTCAGCATACTTCGGTGGTGGCAGTTCAAATTCGACCCCACTGTGGAAGGAGGTTAGTTTTAAAGATAACCTTCCCCCTTCATCACTTCCTAATTTTGCGGAGCTTGTAAGGAGGGTAAAGCCTGCGGTTGTTAATATTAGCACAAGTCAGGTCATTAAGGAGAAGCCACTATTTCCCCACTCCCCATTTGGTCCAAAGGATCCCTTTGAGGAATTCATGGAAAAATTCTTCGGTGAGATTCCCAGAAGGGAGTTCCGTCAGAGGAGTCTTGGATCGGGGGTGATTATAAACAGGGAGGGGTACATTCTGACCAATAACCATGTTGTTGAAAATGCAACAGAGATAACGGTGATACTTTCTGATGAAGAGGAATATGAGGCAAAGAAGATAGGGAGTGATGCAAAAACCGATCTTGCGCTTATAAAGATTAATCCTCATATGGAGCTTACCGTGGCCCCACTCGGCGACTCAGATAAGCTTGAGATTGGAGAGTGGGTAATAGCCATAGGAAATCCATATGGACTGGGCCATACTGTCACAGCAGGTATCGTGAGTGCAAAGGGAAGGGCCCTTGGATTTGGTCCTTACGATAGCTTTATTCAGACCGATGCATCAATAAATCCAGGAAATAGCGGGGGCCCGCTTATTAATATGAATGGAGAGGTTGTTGGGATTAATACAGCGATACTTGCTGCTGCACAGGGAATAGGTTTTGCAATACCCATAAATCTGGCAAAGGATATATTGCCACAGCTTAAAGAGAAGGGAAAGGTTACAAGGGGGTGGCTTGGAGTGATGATACAGAAGGTTACCCCTGAACTGGCAAAATCGTTTGGCCTTGAAAAACCCAGGGGTGCACTTGTTTCCGATATTATTGAGGGGAGTCCTGCTGAAAGGGCAGGGATAATGAAAGGCGATATTATCCTCGAATTTAACAAGATACCTATAAAGGAATGGAATGAGCTTCCCGCGATTGTTGCGAGAACTCCACCGGGCAAGGTTGTTGAAATAAAGATAATAAGGCAAAATAAAGAGATGAGCCTGCGTGTTACAATAGGTGAATTGCGGGAGGAACCTGTTGCCTTACAGAAGGGAAAAAGGGAGGACCTGGGCCTGAGTCTTCAGGAATTAACCCCTGAGCTTTCAAGACAGCTTGGAATGCAAGGTGATCTGGGTCTGCTTGTTGTTGGTGTGGAGCCCGGAAGCCCTGCTGATGATGCAGGATTCAGGAAAGGGGATATCATAAAGGAGATAAATCATAAGCCAGTTAAAAGGATCAAGGAATATAAAGACATAGTGGGAAAGGCGAGGCCCTCGGAGACAATACTTTTCTATGTGAGGAGGGGTTCAGGTTCCATCTATATAGCAGTAAGGATGAGGTGATATTTATGAAAATGGATAAGTTTACAATAAAGGCGCATGAGGCACTGCAGGAGGCCCAGAAACTTGCAGAGGAGATGAGCCATCAGAATCTGGATGTGGAGCATCTCCTTTTTGCGTTAGTTGATCAAAAGGATGGTGTTGTTCCATCGGTTCTCATGAAGATGGGTGTAGATCCTGATAGTGTAAAGGAAGCACTGAGGATTGAGATCGAAAAGCTTCCCAAGATATTTGGTGAGGAGCCAGGAAGATATATAACTCCGAGGTTGAAAAGGATCCTTGATGGTGCATTGAAGGAAGCAGATAGGATGAAGGATGAATATGTAAGCACCGAGCATATCTTAATGTCTATAGTTGATGAAGGAAGGGGCCCTTCATATCAAGTCCTTCAGTCATTCGGGATCACAAAAGACAGAGTGCTTAAAGCACTTATGGAAATAAGGGGGAAGCAGAGGGTAACAGATCAGCATCCAGAGGACAAGTATCAGGCACTTGAACGCTTCGGAAGGAATCTTACCGAGCTTGCCAGAAAAGGTAAGCTTGATCCTGTAATAGGTAGAGATGATGAAATAAGGAGGATAATGCAGGTATTATCGAGGAGAACAAAGAATAACCCTGTGCTTATAGGATTGCCGGGTGTTGGAAAAACGGCAATAGTGGAGGGTCTTGCCCAGAGAATTGTCAATGGCGATGTCCCTGAAGGGCTTAAGAATAAGAGGCTTGTTCAGCTCGATATGGGTGCAGTTGTTGCAGGGACAAAATATAGAGGGGAGTTTGAAGACAGGCTTAAGGCGGTTCTAAAGGAGATCGAGGAGGCCCATGGAGAGATCATTCTCTTTATTGATGAACTCCATACTATAGTTGGTGCGGGATCTGCAGAGGGTGCGATAGATGCTGCCAATCTCCTCAAACCTGCACTTGCAAGGGGAGAGCTCAGGTGTATCGGTGCAACAACACTTGATGAATACAGAAAACATATAGAGAAGGATGCAGCGCTCGAGAGGAGATTTCAACCTGTCTATATAGGTGAACCTTCTGTTGAAGACACAATAGCTATTCTGCGTGGACTTAAGGAGAAGTATGAGGTTCACCATGGTGTAAAGATAAAGGATGCCGCACTTGTTGCTGCAGCAACACTTTCAAATCGCTATATATCTGATAGATTCCTCCCTGACAAGGCAATTGACCTCATAGATGAGGCAGCATCAAGATTGAGGATTGAAATGGACAGCATGCCAATGGAGATAGATGAAATTGAGAGGAAGATCATCCAGCTTGAAATTGAGAAGCAGGCATTGAAGAAGGAGAAAGACCATGGTTCCCTTGAGAGGCTTGATAAGATTGAGGCAGAGCTGGTTCAACTCAAAGAGAAGAGTGAAAAGCTTAAGAATCAGTGGATGCTTGAGAAGGATACGATTAAAAAGATTAGGGAAATAAAGGAAAGGCTTGAAAAGGCAAGGATAGACGAGGCAAGATACGAAAGGGAGGGTGATTACAACAGGGTGGCACAGATCAGATACGGTGAAATACCGGAGCTGAACAGGAAGCTTGATGAAGAAAACAGAAGGCTTGCCGAGCTTCAGAAGGGACACAAGATGCTTAAAGAGGAGGTTGATGCAGAGGATGTGGCACTTGTTGTATCAAAATGGACAGGGATTCCTGTTACAAAGCTAATGGAAGGTGAAATTGAAAAACTCCTGCATATGGAAGAAAGATTGAAACAGAGGGTTGTCGGGCAGGATGATGCGTTAAATCTCCTTTCAAATGCGATAAGAAGGGCAAGGAGCGGTCTTCAAGACCCGATGAGACCTATCGGTTCCTTTTTATTTCTCGGTCCTACTGGTGTCGGAAAGACTGAAACAGCAAGGGCCCTTGCGGAGTTTCTCTTCGATGATGAGAAAAACATGGTAAGAATTGACATGAGTGAGTATATGGAGAAACATTCCGTTGCAAGACTTATAGGGGCGCCCCCAGGATATGTTGGATATGAGGAGGGTGGGCAGCTTACGGAAGCGGTAAGGAGAAGACCTTATTGTGTGATACTTTTTGATGAAATAGAAAAGGCACACAGGGATGTATTCAATATTTTACTTCAGGTTTTGGAAGATGGAAGGTTAACTGACAGTCATGGGAGAACAGTGGATTTCAGAAATACAGTGATTATAATGACCTCAAATGTTGCGAGTCATTATATGGAGGAACTGGTGCACAATGCTGATTTTGTTGAGATAAGAAAAAAGATATGGGATGAGCTTAAGACAAGATTTCAGCCGGAATTTTTAAACAGGATTGATGAAATAATAATATTCAAACCGCTGCTTCTTGATGAGATTAAAGAGATTGTTGATATACAATTGAGAAATATACAGAAGAGGCTTGATGAAAAGAAAATCACGGTTATGCTAACACAAAAGGCGAAGGAATGGCTTGCAAAAATGAGTTATGATCCAGTTTTTGGTGCAAGACCACTGAAAAGGGTCATGCAGAGATACCTTCTTGATCCTCTATCCCTCAAGATTCTCTGCAATGAAATTATGGAGAATGAAAAAGTGGAAGTAGATTACGATCCTGAGTTGGATAGTTTGAATTTCAGAAAGACTGCACAGATATGAGGTTACTTTCCCCTGCAAAGGTAAACATAGGACTTGAGATTTTAGGAAAAAGGGAGGATGGATATCATGATATAAGAACCCTAATGGTTCCAATAACTCTCTGTGATGAGATTATAATCTCCGAGATGGAATCAGGTATAGATGTGAGATGTAGTTGTTCTGAAATACCCGAGGGCGCAGGAAATATTGCATTTAAAGCAGCAAGCCTTTTCCTCGAAAGGACAGGGATAAGAAAGGGGGTCTTTCTTGAAATAAGGAAGTCAATTCCGCAGGGATCAGGTCTGGGGGGTGGAAGCAGCAATGCAGCTGCTGTGCTTTCTGCGATGAATGAGATCAATAGATTCCCTCTTAATGAGGAGGAGCTTCTGGAGATAGCAGGAAATATTGGTTCTGATGTCCCCTTTTTTCTCAAAAAAAAGGCAGCCTTTGTATATGGAAGAGGGGAGATTATTGTTCCTGTTGATGATTTTCCGCGGGTATGGTTTCTCCTTGTTAAACCACCAATAAGTATTTCAACAAGATGGGCGTATGAGAGGGTAAGTTTAAAATTGACAAAATATAAGAAGGATATTAATATTCACCATTCAAGAAACAGATTTGAACTCAGGGGGGATTTTCATAACGATTTCGAAGGCATTATTATCGAAGAATACCCTTTCCTCAAAGATGTAAGGAGTATGATCGAGAAGGCAGGTGCAGAAGGGGTCGGCATGAGCGGGAAAGGGCCAACATTCTTTGGTATATTCACTGATGAAGAGAGGGGAAGAAAAGCAGCTGAATTAATAAAGGCACCAGAGGATTGGATGAAAATCCTCGTGCATAGCCTTTGAAGGAAAAATTATTGAATACGGAGGCAAAAGGGAGGCTATCATGGAGATCACAGAAGTAAAGGTTTTTCCTGTAAATGAAGAAAGGCTGAAGGCGTATGTTACAATCACCTTTGATGACTGTTTTGTGGTAAGGGATTTAAAGATTATCAATGGGAGCAACGGGCTTTTCGTAGCAATGCCCAGCAAGAAGATGAAGGATGGGACTTACAGAGATACTGCCCACCCCCTGAACAACGAGACGAGAGAGAAGATAGAGGCAAAGGTCCTCGAGGCATACAGGAAAGAGCTTGAGAAACTGAATGCATCATCGCAGTGACAAGGCTTTTTCCGTCGATCAGGATCTATCTCCCTGTAGAGATTTTTATTAAGGGTTGGGAGGTCGTCCAATGGCAGGACTGAGGACTTTGGATCCTCCAATGGAGGTTCGAATCCTCCCCTCCCAGTGTTATAGCTCTTTTTGAGGAGGAATTTATGTTCAGGGAAGGCTTAAAGGTTTTCGCAGGAAATTCAAATATACCACTTTCAATTGGTATCTGTAATTATCTGAACATACCCCTTGGCAGAGCCGATGTTACAACCTTCAGCGATGGAGAAATCATGGTTGAGATAGGGGAAAATGTAAGGGGCGAGGATGTCTTTGTTATTCAGTCGACCTGCACGCCTGTAAATATTAATCTGATGGAACTTCTAATAATGATAGATGCACTTAAAAGGGCATCGGCAAAAAGAATAACAGCAGTAATTCCATATTATGGATACGCAAGACAGGATAGAAAAGTAGCACCAAGAACCCCTATTACGGCAAAGCTTGTTGCAAATCTCATCACAGCAGCCGGTGCATCCCGTGTTCTGTGCATGGATCTTCATGCAGGACAGATTCAGGGCTTTTTTGATATTCCCGTCGATCATCTATATGCAACACCTGTTCTTTTTGATCATGTGAGGGAGAGATTCAGAAGTCTTGAAGGCATAGTCGTTGTCTCTCCCGATGCAGGTGGAACGGAGAGGGCAAGGCATTTTGCAAAGAGGATAAACGCGCCGCTTGCTATAATAGATAAAAGGAGGACCGGGCCCAATGAGGCAGAGATAATGAATATTGTTGGTGAAGTTAAAGGGAAAAAGGTTATCATTGTTGATGATATTGTTGATACAGCAGGGACATTATGCAAAGCAGCAGAGGCACTGAGAAACAAAGGTGCCCTGGAAGTGTATGCATGCTGCACACATGCGGTGCTGTCTGGAAAAGCTGTTGAGAGGATAGAGAATTCATGCATCGATGAAATATTTGTAACAGACAGTATTCCCGCTATGGATAAAATCAAAAGTTGCAATAAAATAAGAATACTCAGTGTTGCTGGTCTTCTCGGAGAGGCTATAAAAAGGATTCACAACAACGAATCTGTTAGCTCTCTCTTTATATAAGATAATGGGGGTATGTTATGGAAAGGTTTAAGCTTAATGCAATTTACAGGGAGAGGTTAGGAAAGGGTGCATCCCGCAGTATGAGAAAATCAGGGATGGTACCTGGAATTCTATATGGTCCAAGAACATCCGCACTTCCTATTTCTGTCAATTCGGTTGATTTGAATAAGCTGATAGGTGGAAAGAGGGAGAGCATACTTGTGGATCTTGAAATATTAAGGAATGGAAATAAAGAAACAAAAACTGTAATGATAAAGGAGGTTCAGAGAGATCCTGTAAAGGATTTTATAATTCATGTTGATCTTTACGAAGTTGCAATGGATGTGAGTATCAGGATTGAGGTACCCGTTCATCTAATTGGCAAACCAGCTGGCATAGAAAAGGGTGGGATTGTCGAACATATAATGAGAACAATAGAGATTGAATGCCTGCCTTCAGATATACCTGATAAGCTTGAGGTTGATATTTCACACCTTGAAATTGGCGATTCAATCCATATAAGCGATATCAAGACACCACCTGGTGTGAAGATAATCGAAGATCCCTCCTCAACTGTTGTTGCTATTGTCGCACCTGAGGCTGAGGAAGAGAAGGCCGCACCTGCTGAGGAGACAGCTCAATTGCCCGAGCCTCAGAGGGTGCCTCCATCGCGAACAAAGGAATAGAATGTCAAACCCCTATGTTATAATCGGCCTTGGAAATCCCGGGATTCCCTATGCATTAACCCGACACAATATAGGTATGCTTCTTCTTGAGAGGATCTCAGACTTCTATGGAATTAAAATTGTTAAGGAGCAGAAGAAATCCATTAAAGGATACGGTAAGATAGGAGGAAGCCCTATTATACTTGTAAAGCCTTTAACATTTATGAATGTGAGTGGTGAGGTAATAGAGGAGCTTAAATTAAACAGGGAGATTGATAATGGAAGGCTTATTGTTCTCCATGATGACGCAGATTTAGAATTTGGAAGGATAAAGATAAAGGGGTGGGGTGGTCATGCAGGTCATAAAGGTCTTATATCAATAATGAATGCGCTTGGAACGGATAAATTTATAAGAATTAGAATGGGTATCGGGAGATCGAAAGAGGGAAGGGGTATCACAGACTACGTGCTCTCACCATTCAGCAGTGAAGAGATGGCAGCAATGGGGGAGTTTCTTTCAATGGGTTTGAAGGCTGTTGAGTCTATCATAATGTATGGGTTGAGCAAAAGTATGAGCATTTTTAATAGAAAGTCATGGGATCAATTTTAAAGGATGAACCATGGGATTTTCATGCGGAATAGTTGGACTTCCGAATGCGGGAAAATCAACGATATTCAATGCCCTTACAAAGGCCTCTGTGCCTGCTGAAAAATATCCCTTCTGCACAATAGAACCTCATATAGGAGTCATCGAGGTTCCTGATAATAGGCTGAAGGTCCTTGCAAGCATAACAAAGCCAAAAAAGGTAGTACCTACAACTATAAGATTTGTTGATATTGCAGGACTTGTAAGAGGGGCAAGTAAAGGCGAAGGACTTGGGAATCAGTTTCTCTCATATATAAGGAATGTTGACGCTATAGCACACATTGTGAGATGTTTTAGCTCTGAAGATGTTACACATATTTATGGTGAGATCGATCCTATCCGCGATATTGAGATTGTTAATACTGAACTGATACTTGCGGATCTCCAGGTTCTTGAAAGGAGAATGACAAAGGTTGAAAAACTCCTTAAATCAGGGGATCCTGATGCTGAAAAGACAATAAGGATATTAAAAAAAGCAAAAGAAAGTCTTGAAAAGGGTATTCCCCTGAGGAAACAGGAATTAATTGATGATGAAAGGAGATACCTTGAGGATCTTTTTTTACTTACTGATAAACCTGTCTTCTATGTAGCGAATGCGGGAGAAAAGGAATATTTTGAAAAGAGTGAGAGCATAAAGAGGGTAATAGAGTTTGGCAAAAAAGAAAGGGAGGATGTTGTTGTTATATGCGGGAAGCTTGAAGAAGAGCTTTCCTTTTTTCCCCAGCATGAGGCAGATGAGATGAGAAGGGAAATGGGCCTTGAGCTTAATGGCCTTACGGAATTGATCAGGGTGGGATACAAGCTCCTCAGACTCATAACGTTCTACACAACTGTTGGAATTGAACTTAGGGCATGGACAATTTTAAATGGAACAACTATCCTTGAGGCAGCGGGTAAGATCCACTCTGATATGAAAAGGGGTTTCATATGTGCTGAAGTTATAAATTTTGATGATTTTATTAAGGCAGGTTCCGAGGCTGCCGCAAGAGAGAGGGGGTTGTTGAGGATAGAAGGAAAGGGATATGTTGTAAGGGACGGAGATATCATTCATATAAAATTTTCCGTGTAATGGTAAAGATTTAGGATTTGAAAAATTTAATTTGAAATAGGGCGAGCAATATGATAATCAAGATTAGAAAAATCTCCTTGCTCCATTGTGGGCTATCCCTTAAAAGGGAAAATCCGAAAGGAGGTAAAAATGAAAAAATATGAAGTTCTTTTCCTAATCAACCCGGAGATTTCCGATGATGAAATACAAAACACAGTGAATAAACTCAAATCCCTCATAGAGGCGCAGCAGGGTGAGATTGTCAAGATGGAGGACTGGGGAAAAAGAAGGCTTGCATACAGGGTTCAGAAGCATTCAAAGGGGCACTATTTCCTCATTCATTTCACTGGAAACTCAGGGATATTAAGTGAAATCGAAAGATTTTTACGATTCAATGAATCCGTTATGAAATTTATCATAGTAAAGGCAACAAAGGATTCCGATATTCCTCCTCCTGAAGAACACGAGGAGGTTCATGAAGGGGTGTAAATGTTTAATTACAACAGGGTGATTCTTGCAGGAAATTTGACAAGGGACCCGGAATTGCGATATGCACCGAATGGGACAGCCCTTGCGAATTTTACACTTGCAATAAATCATCGTTATCGTAAAGGAAATGAATTCGTTGATGAGGTATCTTATGTTGATGTTGTATGTTTTGGCAAACAGGCGGAAACCTGTGTTGAATATCTATCAAAGGGAAGGACCGTTCTTGTTGAGGGAAGATTGAGGCAGAGAAAATGGGATGGTCCTGAAGGTCAGAAAAGGAGCAAGATAGAGGTCATCGCAAGGATGGTTAGATTTATCGGAGGACCCAGGGATGAGTCAGCTTTAAAAGCCGATATTAATATACCCGAAGAGGAAGAAGATGTTCCATTTTAGTTAATTACAAAAAATATGGAGGACCTTATGGCAGAGGCAACAAAGAGAAGGGTTTTTCAGAAAAAGAGGATATGTAGATTTTGTGCGGATGAGAGCCTGAGGATTGATTATAAGGATATAAAAGCCCTTAAACATTTTATTACGGATAGAGGGAAGATTGTTCCAAGAAGACTTTCTGGCAACTGTGCCAAGCATCAAAGAAAGATTGCCGTTGCAATTAAGAGGGCAAGAATCATGGCCCTTTTACCATTTACCGCAACACATCAGTGATCGATGAGGTGGAATTATGGAGGTTATACTTACCGTTGATGTTCCTAAACTTGGCAAGGCAGGTGATGTTGTCAGGGTATCTGATGGTTATGCAAGAAATTATCTCTTCCCAAGGAATCTGGCTGTTGAAGCAACAGATAGTAACCTGAAAAAGCTTGAGTCAGAGAGAAAAACCCTTGAAAAAAGGGAAGAAAGAAAAAAGCTTGAGGCAATGGAGATTGCGAGAAAGATCGAGAATATGACGATCAGTATTGCTGCGCAGGTAGGAGAAGGCGGAAGATTATTCGGTTCCATAACTGCAAGCGATATACAGCATGCATTGAAGGGAAAGGGTATGGAAATCGACCGTAAGAGGATTATAATTGAGGAACCAATCAGGGCAACAGGAGAGTATATTATAAGGATAAAGCTTGGCAAATCTGTATCATGCAATTTAATACTAAATGTTGTTGATGCAAAATCGGAATTAAAAGATGGCTTTAAAAAAGAAGAAGAATAATCTGGTCCCCTTGGAGAGGATCCCTCCTCAAAATCTTGAGGCCGAAGAATGTGTCCTTGGAAGCATACTTATCGAAGAATCATCAATAAATAAGGTCCTTGAAATCATACAGGTATCTGATTTTTATAAGGATGCACATCAGAAGGTGTTTCGTTCAATGATAGAGCTTTTTGAGAAGGGAGAGGCAATAGACATAATTACAGTAACAGATTGTTTAAAGAAGATGGGTTGTCTTGAGGAGGTGGGGGGACCTCTTTTTGTTGCATCCCTGTGTGAGAAAGTTCCAACTGCTTCAAATGTTACTTATTATGCAAAGATTGTTAAGGAAAAAGCGATACTGAGGAAGCTTCTTGAAGCTTCAACAGATATAGCATCCCAGGTCTATGAACGCGAAGGTGATGCGGAGGAATTTCTTGATTACGCCGAGAGAAGGATATTCGAGATAAGCCAGTATAGAATAAGACCCTCATGGTTTCATCTGAAGGATATTTTGAAGGATACATTCAGAACGATTGAGAAGCTTTACAGCAGGAAAGAACTTGTTACAGGTATATCAACAGGATTTATCGAGCTTGACAGACTTACATCAGGGCTTCAGCCCTCCGATTTTATTATCATTGCGGCAAGACCAAGTATGGGAAAAACATCACTTGCTCTTGATATTGCTCAACATGCTGCAATTGATCTGGGTATTCCTATTGGTTTCTTTTCTCTTGAGATGTCAAAGGAACAGCTTACATTGAGGATGCTATGTGCAAGGTCAAGGGTTGAAATGCACAGGCTGAGAAGTGGCTATCTTATCGACAGTGATTGGCCAAAATTAACACGTGCTGCAGGGATTCTTACAGAGGCACCTTTTATAATTGATGACTCCCCTTCTCTTTCTGTTCTCGAGCTCAGGGCAAAGGCAAGAAGACTTAAGTCCGAGATGAACCTCGGTCTACTTGTTGTTGATTATCTTCAGCTGATGAAGGGAAGTTCCAAAGCTGATACAAGAGAGCAGGAGATATCAGAAATTTCACGATCGCTGAAATCGCTTTCCAAAGAACTGAATATTCCCGTTATAGCTTTATCGCAGCTTTCAAGAAAGGTAGAGCAGAGACACGGCAACAGACCTCAGCTTGCAGATCTGAGAGAATCTGGTGCAATTGAGCAGGATGCGGATCTGATAATGTTTATTTACAGGGATGAGGTTTACAATCCTGATACCTCCGAGAAGGGCATAGCAGAGATAATTATAGGAAAGCAGAGGAATGGACCCACGGGGACCGTTAAACTTGCGTTTCTTGATAAGTATACAACCTTTGAAAATCTTGCTCCTCCGGGAACAATTTCTGAGATTGAGGAGGATTAAAAAGGATGGTTTTCCCTCCAGATCCGAATGAGGTCCCTTACTTTGAATTCAATATCTGAAGAAGTAACAATCTCTGAAATCATAGCAACTGCATCAGCACCAGCTTTAATAACATCGATCATATTGGAACTATTTATCCCCCCTATGGCAACAACGGGTATTCTCACATATTTTTTTAATTCTTGAATCTTTGATATACCTGTGTAAGGATAGACATCCCTTTTTGTTCGGGTAGGAAATATCGGACCGAATCCTATGTAATCGACACCTAATCCTTCAGCCTCGACTGCCTGATCAATACTGTGTGTGGAGAGACCTATTATTCCATTCCAGAGTTTTCTTATGTGTGTAATAGGTATATCATTCTGCCCGACATGGATGCCATCTGCTTCTGTCAGCAATGCTATATCCAGACGATCATTTATTATAAATAGCGCCTCATACCTTCTTGTCATATCCCTTATTCTTAAAGCTGCAAGAAAAAATTCACGATCCGTTAAACTTTTCGCCCTGAGTTGAATGATTTTGCACCCTCCTTTGAGAATCTTTTCTGCAATCTCTGTAAGTGATAAATCGGGAGCAAGTGAGTTATCAACTATTCCATATATCGCTCTTAAGCGGTCCATCAATGAATCTTTTATCTCCTTTTTCATAACTCCACAAATTTTCCAATGGCCATTGCTGTAAGGCCTGATAGAAAAAGGAATAGTGCTCGGAATCTTCCCGGGCTTAATTTGTGAACTTCAGGAAGGAGATCACTTGCTGCAACATGGAGGAATGTCCCCCCTGAAAATGCTATAACAGCTCCCAGTATATACTTCTTAAAGGAGAGGAGGGAGAAAAATGAAAGGAAGGAGCCAAGAGGGATCATCATGGCAAAAAAGAGATTCATCATTATTATTACGGGGGATGAATATTTTTCCCTGATTAATAGTGTTGTTAAGGCAAGGGCAGAAGGGGCCTTATGTATTGCAATGGCTAAGAAAACAGGCAGCCCGATACTTTCTATAATGCTGCTGCTTCCGAGTGCAACTCCATCGAAGATTGCATGTATCGATAGACCAAAAAAGGCCGATATTCCTATTGTGTGTATCTCACAATCAAATGCCTCACAGGCATGGATCATTAAAAATTTTTCAAATATATACATAAAAACAAATCCAAGAAGGATGTAAATAGAGGAATCCTTTCCTGCAATCATGATTGATTCGGGAAGCAGATGGAAAAAGGCAGCACCAAGAAGAACACCCGCGCTGAAGCTCATAAAAAGTTGTAGTATGCTTTCATCCCATCTTTTGAGCAGTGGGCTTATCCCGCCAAAAATTGCAATCGAGATCAGGAGGATATTGTAAATTATAAGGTGATAGAGTTCTTTATCCATGGACTTTTTTATTCCTTCCACTGTTATTTAGAATGCCAAGTTCTTTTATTTTTTTTCTGAATGTATTCCTGTTTAAACCAAGTATGGTGGATGCCTTTTTCCTATTAAATCTTGTTTTCTCAAGGATTATTCTGAAAAGCGATCCTTCAACATCAGCGAGTATTTTCCGATAGATATCCGATGAATTTTTAAGATCAATTGAGTCTATATATCTTCTGATTATATGCTCGATTGAGAGTTCAGGGATTTCAGGTAATTTACCCTTTTCTTCTTTAATAGTCACTATATGTGATGGAAGATCATGGGGAAGTATGTATTTGCCCTTTGAAAATATATATGCCCTCTTTACTGCATTTTCAAGTTCACGGATATTCCCGGGCCACGAGTACTCGACAAGTGCCTTTATTGTTTCAGGTGCAAAAGCCTTCTTTTTAGCATCCCTTTTTTCATTTTCCCTTCGAAGAAAATATTCAGCAAGAAGAGGTATATCCTCTTTTCTTTCCCGCAATGGTGGAAGATGGATGCTAACAACATTTATTCTGAAATAAAGGTCTTCCCTGAATCTACCATCTCGCGTTGCACTGACAAGGTCTTTGTTGGTTGCTGCTATAATCCTTATGTTTACTTTAACAGGTGAATTTGAGCCAATGGGATAGAATGTCCTCTCCTGAATGACTCTGAGTAGCTTTGCCTGGAGCTGCGGTGGCATATCACCAATTTCATCAAGGAAAACCGTTCCTCCATCAGCGATTTTGAATTTACCTTCCCTCTTCTCAATTGCACCCGTAAAAGACCCCTTTTCGAATCCGAAGAGTTCGGATTCCATCAATTCCCTTGGAATGGTTGCGCAGTCAATAATAATAAACGGAAAATTCTTTCTTGGGCTGTTTGCATGGATCACCCTTGCAAGAAGTTCTTTCCCTGTTCCTGATTCTCCTGTTATGAGGATATTACAATCCTCTCCAGCAACCATACCTATTACTTTAAAGATGTCCCTTATAACTCGACTCTTTCCGATGATCTGCTGAGAAAAGAACTCTTCAGGAATATCCCTTTTGAATTCTTCCCTATCAGGGGCTAACTTTTCTTCAAGGATTCTCTGAACAATATTAATTACATCATCAATATCAAAAGGCTTTGCTATATAATCGAATGCACCCCTCTTTATGGATTCAATGGCATTGAACATTGTATCACGCGCAGTTATAATTAGTATCGCTGCATCATTGTGATACTCCCTTATCCTATCAATGAGATTAAGACCTGATATTTCGGGCATGACTATATCAATAATATAGAGGTCGTATCTGAGATTTTTAATCTTCTCTAAAACCTCAGATCCGCTTGAGGCCTCATCTATGAGGTACCCTCTTTCCTCAAGTGCGCTCCTCAAGACAAATCTTATAGATGCCTCATCATCTGCAATAAGTATTCTATGTTTCATTGCCATCAAAAATTGGAAGAATAATAATAAAGGTTGTTCCTTTTCCCGGTGTACTTTTAAACCTGATAGAGCCCTTATGATCGCTTACAATTTTATAACATACTGTAAGCCCAAGCCCCGAACCATCAGGCTTTGTGGTAAAGAATGGGGTAAATATTTTTGGAAAATCTTCTTCCCTTATACCCCTCCCTGTATCCGAAACCTCCACTGAAACCATTTTGCACTTCTTTTTTTCCGCGGTCAAGAATTGATAATCGGTTATAATCGAGGTTCTTAACTTCACTGTTCCTTTCCGTTCGATTGCATCTATCGCATTTTTTATGAGATTTGTGAAAAGCTGAACAATCTTTTCCACATCGCAGAGAAGCTGGGGAAGGCTCGGATCGTATTCCCTGACAAACTTTATATCCTTATTTGTTACTGAAATGGCAGTCATATATATAATTCTTTCAAGGATTTCATGAATATTGACCTTTTTGAGGGAGAGCATCTTTGGGCGGGTTAAATTTAAAAGTTCTCTAACAATCCTGTCTATCCTATCTGCCTCTTTTATTATTATCTCACAGGATTTTTCGGATCTTTCATTGTTATGGATAGATTTTGAAAGAATCTGTGCTGCCCCCCTCAAGGCGCTCAATGGATTTTTAATCTCATGGGCAAGGCCTGCTGCAATAATTTCAATCGAGGAAAGACGTGTGCTTATTTCCGTTTCCTCCTCAAGGGATTTAAGCATCGTTATATCCCTTGAGAGCAAAATGGTTCCCTTTATCTCCCCATCCTTTGTATAAAGAGGTGAGATACTGATTGAAGAGGGAACTTCTCTGCCCTCAAGGTTGCGGATCTTTATTTCGTAATGCGCGATTGAGAAACCCGTCTGCTGGGTTTTTTTAAGTAGCATTTCAAGTTGAGGGTTCATTCGGAGAAATGCCATGAAAGATTTATCAAGGTTCGGAGTTGTCGAAAGGCCAAAACTTATCTGTGCAGACTGATTTATTGCAATAATGGCAGAATATCTATTCAGTACAACGATGGCTTCCTGCAGGCTGTCGAATACATCCGCCAGAAGATTTGTATCCTCATGAAAGATCTGCATGATGCTGTTTCCTTGAATTTACTATGTATTTATAATATTCTAAAAGGGATCCGCCTGTAAATAAATGGGTATATTATGTTCAGAGAAAAACTCACTTATATCCTTACTGGCCTCTTTATATTGTTGATCATATTCTTCCTGAGTGGTTTATACCTTATAAGAAGTTCTATAGACCTTGAACATCAGAGGGTTCTCATTGCCTCAAAAATTGAAAAACTTCTGGACAGAAAGGTTATCATCGGTAACATAGATTTTTCCTTTTACCCGCCTGTATCTCTGAAATGTGAAAACTTTGTGATTCTTGAAAAGAATTCAGACCAGGAGTTCTTTTCTGCAAGGGAAGTCTACCTTGTGCTTGATTCAATAGCTCTTCTGAACAAAGAAATAAGATGGAAGGACATCAGGATGAGCCACCCGGTACTCAATATAAGAAGGTTGAGGGATGGTAACCTTAATATCAGTGATTTTTATATTGAGGGGAAGGATGGAACGAGGGAATTGAAGAAAGAGATTACCGAACTGGCACTTATATCCCAATTTTCATTTCGTAATGGGGAGTTGTGGTTTCACGGAGTAGATATGAGTGGTCGTCATTCCTTAACTGGTCTGAAGGGGATAAATTTTTTTGCCACAAGGGAACAGTCAGATGGTGCTATAAGGGTATCAGGTTCCGCCCAGATTGCAGGTGCTTTTGACGGATCAGCTCTAAAAATTAAGGGAGCAATAACATTTCCGCAGGGTAACTTTGACATAGGGAAATTCAATATGGATATGGACATTTCCCTTTATTCCTTTGATCTTCAGTGGATTAGATCATATGTGGCAGAGACAATTCAATCTCCAGCCCGGCTGGAGGGAAAAGGAAAGGCAGAGGTCGTTTTCAGGGGAAACCCATTCTCTTCGTTCAGTTGTTCAATTAATGCCTTATTTAACGATTTTTATATAGAGGGGAGTGGCTTTTCCTATTCGCCATCTGGCCAAACCGTTTTGATTAAATCAACTCTGGATAGATTGGATGAGCGAAGGATAAGGGTTAAATCACTGGAGGTTAAGGGTAAAAATATACGTATAATTGCCGATGCTGATGGTATGAAGGATAAGAACGGCTGGTTATGGACATGGCGGCTTTCGACAGATATTCTGCCCTTGAGGGAGTTTCTCGCCACATTTAAATCACCATTTCTTGAAAAAGAGCCCTTTTCCCGTATAAGAGAATCACTGATGGATGGTTCAATGAGAATAAATTCACTAACTGTGATTTCAGGTGGTCAAAAGGGGATAAATGTTCCTTCAGGCGATATAGAAATAATGAAATCCGTTTTTAATATGGGAAGGGGTTATGATCCTTTAAGGGACGGAAATGGCAGGATTACAGTAAAAAATGGGATATACATGATAAATTTCGCAGGTCTGTGGGGAAAGTCAAGGATTGAAGAGGTTACAGCAATGATATCCAGTGAGAGATTGAAGTCTATGCGGCTCTCTTTATCCATAAGGGCGACCTTTCCACTTTCAGAGTTAGGGCATCTTCTAAATCATGATCTGCTACCTGAAGATCTGCATGAAATCGGGAAAAGACTCCCTCCGATGGAGGGATGGGGAAAGGGATCTTTCAAATTAAATATGGGATCGGGGAAAAAGGTGTATCTATACAGGGGAGAGATTGAGATTGGTAGTGCAAAGGTTTCATTTCCATTTTTACCACTTATGCTCACAAATATAAAAGGTGTGCTCGGTTTCGATAATGGGTCACTTAATTTCAGAAATGGCTATGCATTGTATGGGTCAACGCCCCTCGAAGGTTATCTCATAGTGAAGAAGCATGGAAATCAATTTCAGCTCAAGAAGGTCAACATCTTCATAAAAAATGGTTACGTAAAAGATCTTGTTGAATTCTCGAAGTATCTAAAAAGGTATAGGTCAACTGGAAGTTTCAGTGGCACTCTTGAGTGGAGTCGTGGACCTCAGAATGAATATTTGCTTATGGGGGAGATTAATTTTTCTAAAGTGGGATTGACGACCGACCCTTCAGGTGATAGTGAGCCATCATATAGAATTAACGGAAAGGTAGGTTTCCGGGGAAGGGAAGGTTTCATCAGGAATTGTGTAATTGATTTTGGTAAAGAGCTCATTCGATGTTCCGGAACCTTTTCCCTCAATTCAGAGTATGTTTTCCGTCTTTACCTAAAATCTACATCAATCGATTTAGACAGGATTATTAATGATGCGTTTATTGATTTTATAAAGGGCAGTCAATTTCTTGAAAACATCAGGCTTCATATGGATTTAGATTTTAAAAACAGCAGTTTCAGATCTATCGAACTAAAAGATCTTGATTCGATGTTAGAGTACAGGCATAATACGCTCAGGATAAGAAAACTTTCTGCCTCAGTATTTGACGGCATCATTGATCTTTCGGGTCATATAAATTTTGGTGATCAGGTAGTGATACCGTGGGAATTCCATGGTGAGCTCAAAAATGGAAATATGCAAAAACTTATGGAGCTTACAGGAAAAGGAAAGAGTATGGGCGGAAGATTTTCCATAACAGGTGTGGTAAATGGAATCAACTTTGACAGAGAGTCTTTTCGAACATTAAATGGATTTCTTTACTTTTCTATGAATAATGGATTTTTGAATATAGGGAAGTTCAAAATAGCTACAGATATAATTTCATATTTAAAGAATCTTGAATGGGCAAAGATGCGTTTGCCTGGATTCTCGGGGAATGGATTGGGTGTGAAAAAGATGACAGCGGATTTTCTTATAAATAATGGGAAAGCAAAAACCACCAATCTTAAAATAGATGGAGATGGATTAAGAATAACAGGAAAGGGAGAGATAGGTCTCTATGATAGAACAATGGATGTCAGTCTTGGTATTCATCCCTTTCCATTGATGGACAAAGCGATAGGATCAATACCCATTATAGGGCGAGTTATCACAGGAGAGGATCGAAGCATTCTCGGATTTTCTTTCAGGATAAAGGGCGAGTGGGGGAATCCCCAGATTTCATCAGAAGGGCAACATTGAGCATCATATATTGACTTACTCAAAGATGGGCATATAATTTTTTAATAAATAAAATATAACTGGCAGGAAATCCGTGATGGATTTTGAAAGGTTAGGAATAAGATTAAGGGAGTATATATTTAATTTGATTTCGCCAGAAATTGATTTTTACCTTGATGGTGGCAAACTTAACGTTAACATTAATGGTTCATTCTCATTTATTTATAAACCCCTTGCTGACTTCTTTTGCAAAAGACTTAATGAATATAAGGTTATCGGAAAGGTTAATGGTGCAAATGTTTATACCATGTACAGTCCACCCTTGCCGTCAGAGGCCGGAAAACGTTCAATAATGGCAAGGATAAGGGATAAATACTTCAATCTCAAGTGCCCAACAACTGCTACAATTTCTATCACTTACAGATGTCAGGCTGATTGTGTTCACTGCAGTAGATTTGACAAAATAGATCCCACACAAAAGGAATTATCAACTGAGGAGTTAAAGAGGGTTATAGACGATGCACTCGATCTCGGTGTTGTAAATATCACGCTTACAGGAGGAGATCCACTTATAAGGGATGATGTTTATGAAATTATAGATTATGTTGACAAATCAAAGGCAATTGTTCTTATGTTTACAAACGGATTGATGCTGAACAAGAAAACTGTAAAAAAACTAAAAAAGGCTGGTCTCTACGGTATCAATATTTCGATAGATGATGTTGACCCCCAGATTCATAATAGCTTGAGGAAAGTGCCGGGATGCTATGAGAAGGCTATAGATGGTGCACTCATGGCAAAAGAGGAGGGTATTCTCATTGGTATTTCAACGTATGTTACAAAACAGAAAATTGCTGATGGCTCACTCGAAGCGCTCCTCTATAAGGCAAAGGAGCTTGGCTTCAATGAGGTAACGATATTTGATCCCATACCCTCGGGTAAATTCAGATTAAAAAGCGAAGAGATACTACTTACACATGAAGAGCGCGCCAGGGTAACAGAAATAGCAAAGAAATTCATACAGATGGATGGGAATATGGGAATCATAGCTCAATCCTATGTAAATTCACCATTCAGTAATGGCTGCTTTGGTGGATTCTATCAATTTTATCTCACAGCATATGGTGATGTTAATCCATGTGATTTTAATCCTGTAAGTTTTGGAAACATAAGAAAGCAACCACTGCGGGAAATATGGTATAGAATGACGAAGCATCCTGAGTACAGATATAGAAAGTTTCGCTGTCGAATGCAGGATCCTGTTTACAGGATGAGATTTATTGATCATGTTCCGGAACATGTGCGCTTTCCTATTCCCATAGAGGTTTCTGAAGGGAAACCCATCGAGGAGATAAGTTCATGCAGCCAGTGTTTGCCAACTGTGCCGCATGGAAGGAGTGGTTATCCGACGGATGATGTTCTGTTCGAAAGCTTTGTTAAGAAAAGATCAGGGACTACCACATCCTGACAATCCCATTAAAATAAAATGAGAAAAGAGTCCAAAGGGTATAAACCACACTGGTCATTCTTTATCAAATCCATGATTCTTGGCGGAGGAGGAGGACTGGTCTTTTTATTAGTATCACCTCTTTCCAGAACACTTTCCTTGATTATTTCGATGTTTTTCTTTCAATGGCCGCTGAGGATCTTTTTTAAATGGCTTGGCTACAAATGGATAATCGGAGAGAAGGAATTGATAATCATATCAGGTTTTTTAATAAAAAAGGAGGAATGCAGGATTCCATTTCATGAGATCCACAATTTTGCACTCGATCAGCGACCTATCGGAACAATTTTGAATTACGGCTCGGTCCTTTTAAGCACATCTACGAAAATGGGCGATGTATGGCTTCATTATGTTCCAAAACCAAGGAATTTTATAGCAGAAATTTATCGTAAACTCAGTTATTTTTAATTATACCAATCTTTTAATTATCGTCCCGCCGCTTAATTTTCTTGACAAATAATTTTTTCCTGTTATTATTTAATAAATTTTTAACATACATTAAAGAATATCACAGAGTGATATAAAAATTAACGATTTGATATGTTAAACAAAAGGAACAGAAAGATACAAAAGATCTCTTTTATTGAACCGGGATCAACCGATTATCACATCTTCAGCAAATATGGTTTACCTCGTCTTGGAAGTATACTTCTTGGTACAAAGCTGAAGGAGGCCGGATACGATGTTGATATTTTTATTGAGGATCTGGGAGGTATAGATTTAAGGAGTGTTGTTGATTCGGATATTGTTGGTATTTCAACTATTACATCAACAGCTCTAAGGGCTTATCAGATTGGGAAGGAACTCAAAGATATAGGAAAGATCGTGCTAATGGGGGGACCACATCCCACATTTCTTCCAGAAGAGGCTTTAAGGGCTTCTGACATTGTTATAAGGGGAGAAGCCGATGACATAATTGTTAATCTTATAAATGCACTGGAAAAAGGTGAAGGGCTTGAGGATGTAAGTGGCATTTCCATTATGAAGGATGGGACTTATTATGCGCATCCAGCTACAGGAAGATGCACTAATATGGATAACATTCCCATTCCTGATTTCACACTCATAAAGGGACTGAAAGGGCCGATGAAAATTTTTCCTGTAATGACTTCAAGGGGCTGCCCCTTTAACTGTAAATTCTGCTCGGTAACAGAGGTATTTGGGAGAATATACAGATTAAGGAGTAAAGAGCTTGTAGAAGAGGAGATAAGAAGAGCTATAAAAACAAATCCAAAAGCACACATATTTTTTTATGATGATAACTTTGCAGCCGTTAAGAACAGGACGAAAGAACTACTGGAATATCTTCTTAAAAAGAATTCTGTTCCACATACATGGTCAGCACAGGTAAGAGTCGATATTGCCAAGGATGATGAACTTCTCGATTTAATACATAGAACAAACTGCTGGGCTCTATACATTGGATTCGAATCGATAAATCCTGCAACGCTCCGTTACTATAACAAAAAGCAGAATTTTGAGGAGATAGAGTATTGCATAGAAAAGTTAAAGGAGAAAAGGATAAAAATTCATGGTATGTTTGTTCTGGGATCTGATGAGGATAATATTGACACAATCTGGCAGACATTGAAATTCATAAAGCAGAAGGGTATAGAAACCATACAATTAATGATGCTTATCCCTCTTCCCGGCACCGGTCTGTTTGAGGAAATGAAAAATGATGGAAGAATGATATGTTATGACTGGTCTCTTTACGATGGACATCATGTTGTTTTTAAACCGAAACAGATGACTCCTTATGAATTGCAGAAATATACAATAAAAGCGATGGAGAAATTCTATTCAATATATGGGATCATGAGAGGATTAAGAACAGGACTGAGTGTGGCAATGATAAGGGCATGTGGATGGAAATATCTAAAGAAATGGAAGATGAGAAACAAACAGTTCTTTAATGCAGTAAAGGAATTTTCTTCAAAGGCAGGAGAACATCTCGAATTAAAATCAAGGGAAATAAGATATGGTATCGCTGAATTAGTGGAAAATTTAAGGAAGGAGAAAAGATCAACCCCGGAAGCGAGTAAGGTTTGATGGACAGAAGGTTATTATTTGCCAGCTTTGCAATAATAATTGCATCTGTCATTCAGTTTTCTTCTTTCCGTTCATATGCTGTTTTTATATCAGATGGTAAGGGTATGATTTACAAAGATGATGAAATCAGTTTTTCCGTGCATGGTCTTTTTAATAAGGATTTATTTAAAGGTATATCCATGGACGGGATTGAACTTATAAATTCGGAATTACTGAATGATCTTGAGAAGATAGAATATGAAGATGAATTCACAAAGGATGAATATGAACAGGATGAAGTCGATGAGATTCCAAAACTTGATCTGTCAGGGATAGAAGGACCTAATATGCAGATAAATATTGGAGATGATCTGACCTCTCAGGCACTGGATGGTGGATTTGATATTCCAGTGGTTATGAATGAAACAGTTCAATATTTCATAGAGTATTTCACCACAAAAATAAAGAAAAAGTTCTCGATATGGCTTTCACGATCGTCCAGATATGTTCCAATGATGAAGAGGATATTCAGTGCATTTGAACTGCCAGAGGATCTTGTATACCTTGCGCTTATTGAGAGTGGATTTCACCCGCATGCAAAGTCCTGGGCAAGGGCTGTTGGGCCATGGCAGTTTATATATGGAACCGCAAAACGTTATGGTCTTAAGATTGATAGATGGGTGGATGAGAGAAGGGATCCAGAGAAATCCACATACGCAGCTGCACTCTATCTTAAAGATCTCTTCAATATGTTTAATTCATGGTATCTTGCAATGGCTGGATACAATGCCGGTGAATATACAATAATGAGGAGTATTAATAAATTTGGAACATCAGACTTCTGGGAACTTGCAAAATATAAGTCAATGAGGAGAGAAACAAAGGAGTATATTCCGAAACTCATTGCAGCATTAATCATTGCAAAAAATCCTGAGAAATATGGATTTATAGATATCAATTATGAGGAGCCCTGGAGGTTTGACTCAGTTTATGTTCCTGGTGGAGTTAATCTCAGAGCTGTTGCACTTGCATGCAATGTTAGTTATGAGGAGATCAAACACCTTAACCCTGCCCTTATAAGGGGATACACACCTCCGTATGCGGAAAATTATGAAATAAGGATCCCCTATGGTAAACTCGATGAATTTGAGAAGAATTTCCCTATTATATTGAGCAAGAATGGATACCTGATAAAGAACCACAACGAATCCGTAATCCATATTGTTAAAAAGGGGGAGACCCTTTCCAGCATAGGCAAAAGATACAGGGTTTCTGTGAGGAAGATTAAGTCTTTAAACCATATAAAGAATCCATCCAGGATAAGGCCTGGACAGCGACTTATTATTTATGAGAATCGCAATCTCATAAAGGGGAAAAAGGTTCATTCTTACAGGGCTGACCACTCAGTGTCTCAGATGAGGGAAAAGAGAGTTGTTTTTCATACCGTAAGAAGTGGGGAGACCCTCTACAGCATCTCTAAGAGATACGGCGTTTCCATAAATTCTATTAAGGAATGGAATGAAAAAAGGGGGAACAAAATTATAAAAGGAGAGGTGTTGAAGATCCTTAAGCCTGTAAAACCATCGATTTAAAAAATGCAAGGAATCACAGCTACTATCCTTTCCGGCGGAAAAAGCCTTCGAATCGGGGAAAATAAGGCATTTCTGAAGATCTGTGGAAAGAGGATAATTGACAGGATATATTCAATCCTTAATACAATTTTTGAAGAAACAGTTGTGGTTACAAATAATGTTGAGGATTATCTCTATCTCGGATGTGAGGTTGTAAAAGATATTTTTCCGGAAAGAGGTCCCGCAGGAGGTATATTCACAGCGCTGTTCTTTTCAAGATTCGATTATATTTTTGTATGTCCAAATGATATGCCCTTCCTGAAGAGGGAGGCGATAGAGTATGTATGTTCAAGGAAAGCGGGATACGATGTTGTTGTTCCATTTATAGATAATAGGTGGCACCCGCTTTTTGGAATATACAGAAAAGCCCTCATACCCCACTTTTACAAATTTATTTCAGAAGGGGATTTGAAGATAATAAGGCTTTTTCCCAGGCTCAAGGTTCTTGGTATCGGGAAGGAGGAAATCCTTACTTTTGACCCATCACTTGGATTCCTTTTCAATATTAATACGAGGGAAGATCTTCTGAGGGCAGAGGAGCTGGCAAAACTCTATTGTTGAATTCCTCAAAGGACCATCATATAATTTTCAAGGATTATTTTCGGAATCATTCACATGTCCTTGAGAACAATTAAAAAAGCGCGTATTTCACTAAGAACGAAGATAATGGTGGCCTTTATTCTTGTTCAGGTGCTGGTCATCACCGCCTTTTCCATTCCTGTATTGCAGGGGAAAACCCATATCATAGAGCAGAACATGCAAACAAGCTCTGTTGATTTTACAAATAATTTTGCATCAGCCATTAAGTCTGATGTTTTGAGAGGAGACTACAGATCATTGAGGAACCATATTAATGAACTCAGTTTATATAGAAATATAGAGTATGTATTTATCATGGACGGGGAAGGCTTTGTTATCGCAAGCAGTGATAAAAAGCTCGAAGGGAAAAAGCTTCAGAATCCTCTTCTTCAGGAAAAATCACGACCGGAAAAAGCCATTGTTTATAGAACAAGCGATATCCTGGATGTTTCCGTTCCAATTATTGCGGGAGAGGAAAACAGGGGTATTGTGAGGGTGGGGTTTTCTCTAAAGGAAACAAACATCAAGCTGAGAAGAACAACATATGTTATATTTTTTTTATGCTTTCTTGCAATAATGGTAGGTGCAATTATTGCTGCTTTTCTATCATGGCAAATAACAAGGGCGCTCTCATCCCTGATCAATATTTCTGGTAAGATAGCAGAAGGTGATCTTACCCAGCGGGTTAATATAAATACAAGGGATGAATTCATGGTCCTTGCTGAGACATTCAATTACATGACGGAGCGTCTTGCCAATTATCAGAATAGCCTACAGGAATTAAACGAACAGCTGGAGCAAAAGGTGAAACAGAGAACCAAGGCACTCGAGGAATCATACAGGAGACTTGCAGAAGATATGATTGAGATAAAAAAGCTGGAAGAGGAGCTTGAGAATAGATATGAGGAGCTAAAAAGGGAAAAACACAAACTTGATGATGTGGTAAGCAGTATTGGTGCTGCACTTGTATTGATCGGGATAGATAGAAATGTTATATGGGCAAATAAAGTAGTCACCGATTTTAATGGAGGTCTTGACAAAATAAAGGGCAGGCACTGTAATGAGATATCGCTTGGTGTAAAAAATATTACATGTGGTATTCTGATCGACGAGGTGGAAAAAACAGGAGTTGCACAACAGACCATCCTCCAGGGGAATGATAGAAACAATGAAATATGCTATTTCCAGTATATGTGCACTCCCATTAAGGATTCAAAGGGTGAAATAGTAGAATACCTTGAAATGTTTCTCGATGTTACTGAAAGGAAAAGACTGGAAGAAAAATTGTTACACTCCGAAAGGCTTGCTGTTATTGGGAAGATGTCCAGTCAGGTTGCTCATGAGATAAGAAACCCCCTTAGCTCAATAAGTTTGAATGTTGAGTTGCTTCTGGAGGAGATTGAAAACTACAAGGGGGTTGATACATCAGAGGCAAAGGCTTTGATATCAGCTATGGTATCCGAGATAGAAAGGCTTGCAGCAGTGACGGAGGAGTACCTTCAGTTTGCGAGATTACCGAAGCCAAAATTGGAAAGCCTGGATCTGAATAATTTAATCAGGGAGATGCTGGATTTTCTCCATGGGGAATTTTCTCTCGAAAATATAGGGATCGAATCATCACTGGATGAGGGATTACCATACATAAAGGCGGATGGAAAGCAGCTCAAACAGGCATTTCTCAATCTTATTAAGAATTCTGTTGAGGCAATGCCCCGTGGTGGTAAAATAAGAATTGCAACAGCGAGGCTTCCCAATTCAGTGGAGATAAGGGTCAGCGATACAGGAGTTGGTATTGATGAGAAGGACCTCGAGAAAATCTTTGACCCATTTTATACAACGAAGGATAAGGGAACAGGCCTGGGACTTTCGCTCACCCATCAGATTGTTACTGAACATGGTGGGAGTATCAGGTGTGAGACAAGAAAGGGTGAGGGAACAACATTCATAATAAATTTGCCTATCTAGCATACTATGGAAAAACTAACATCCGAAAATAAAAAAATACTTATAGTCGATGACGAGGAAGAAATTAGAAAGGCGCTTGGAAAAATACTCGAGAGGGAGGGTTATGAGATCTTTCAGGCATCGGATGGTTCATCAGCACTGCAGATTATAAGGGATCAGCGCATAAATGTAGTTCTTGCTGATCTGAGAATGCCCGGGATGAACGGCATGGAGCTCCTGCAGAGCATTAAGTTAATGCGTCCAGAAATTGAAGTAATCATAATAACGGGGAAGGGGACCATTGAGGATGCGGTTGAATGCCTTAAAAAGGGTGCATATGATTTCATAACAAAGCCTTTCAAAAAGGTGCATATCATCAAGTCAATTACTAAGGCTCTGGATAATCAGAAGCTCTTCATCGAGAACAAACAGCTGAAGGATATGCTTGAGGGTCTGAGACAATACAGGAAGATAGTCGGCACAAGTGCATCCATGATGGAGGTTATGAAGACCATCGAACAGGTCTCCCAGAGTTCAGCAACCGTGCTCATTCAGGGGGAAAGCGGAACCGGGAAGGAGCTTGTGGCTGAGGCGATCCATTACATGAGTCCAAGGAGGAATAAGCCGCTTATAAAGGTAAGTTGTGCTGCCCTTCCCGAGACACTTCTTGAAGCGGAGCTATTTGGCTTTGAGAAGGGTGCGTTTACAGGAGCGATCTCGAGGAAGGAGGGGAGATTTGAGCTTGCAGACGGTGGAACACTATTTCTTGATGAGGTTGCTGAGATGACCCCCTCCACACAGGTGAAACTCCTTAGGGTTCTTCAGGATGGAGAATTTGAAAGGCTTGGTGGATTAAAAACACTTAAGGTTGATGTAAGGATAATTGCGGCAAGTAACAGTGATCTTTCACAGGCTGTTAAAAATAAGACCTTTAGGGAGGATCTCTACTACAGATTGAATGTTATCACCATAACGCTTCCACCATTAAGGGATAGGATGGAGGATGTTCCCCTTCTCGTAGAATATTTCATTCAAAAATTCTCCGAGAGAAATAAGAAGGAGATAGCAGGCATTTCGAAGCAGGCTATGGATGCCCTGATGAAATACTCATGGCCTGGAAATGTAAGGGAACTCGAGAATACGATGGAAAGGGCTGTGGTTTTCTGTAAGGGGAAATATATTACACTTGAAGATCTACCATCAAATATAGTTTCGAGTCTGGAAAGCAGGACGTTCATATCAATTCCAATCGGCCTTCCATTAAAGGAAGTAGAAAAAATAGTGGTAAAGGAGGCACTCCGATATTCTAAAGGTGATAAAAACATTGCAGCGAGACTCCTTGGAATTGCCCCGAGGACCATTTATCGTAAAATTGAGCGCATTTCAGATGACTCCAAATCAGGGGGCGAGGATGAAAATTGATTAATATCATTCAAAACCCACCCAAAGATTTTATTAGAAACATAAGGATTCCGCAGGATATAGGTGTTGTGTTTCACTATAACTCCGAGATGGTAAGAAATGTTATTGAAAGGGTTTCAGCAATGGATGGAGCTGATCTGTACCTTGCGATGGCTGATGATCTAATGGTTGGCTACCTGGCTTTACATCCGCCGGATCCCAGGGAAAGATGGGCTTCAGGCTTCAGGGGGGATATACTGACACTTGGCGTTATTGAGGTGAGCAAAGGATGGAGAAGGAAGGGGATCGGGAAGATGCTCATGGGGTATGCATTCAATGGCAACAGATATGACGAAAAGATTGTAATATGTTCAATTGACTCCAGATTCTGGGATCTGGAAACAACTAGATTAACTAAAAGTGAATATAGATTCCTCATGATGCGATTTTTCAGGGAATTTGGATTTAGTGAATTTGTGACCGACGATCTTGATGTTTCAGAAGACCCGCTGAACCTGTTTGTTGCAAGGATCGGTCCATCTGTTAAGTCGGAACTGTACAAATTTTTCTGTGATAATCTCATAACGGGAGAAGATCTGAAAAGGAAGAAGGAAAGGAGGATATGCAGACCAGAAGAATCACTCAGTATACAGATTATAAATAATATGCCGGAGGAAAAGAGGATTGACATATATAGGAGGCTCATCCCGGAAGAAATATTCAGGAGATTCAGCATAGATCCCTATTCATTTATGGATGGGAATGGGAACAGGGTTGTCCATTTTTATACACCAGCTGATCGCGGATTTGTTAGGATTGAGATAAGGATGCCAGATGAAATAAGGGATCCCATCTTTCTTCTAAAGATAGATACAACACCTTTTAACTATCCGGAGCTCGCGTTTATTATAATGAATGATCCTGCCGCTCCCAGATTTAATATAGACATTGATGAAAAAGGGCGTGATACGCGTCGTGGGACTATCTCCAGGAATATAAAGGAGGAAATAAGGGCTATGGAGGCTGGTCTTGCTCCAGGCCAGGTAAGGAAGGGTCTCGGGCTTCTTGGGAAGGTGCTCAGACTTGTTGAGGAATTTACAGAGTTTATAGGAAAGGAATTGTTTTATATACAGCCCCTCTATTACCACAATGCGATTATTTATGAATGGTATGGTTTCGGATATGAAACAGGTCAAAATATAATGGAGGATATTGATAGGGGTTTCCAGAAAGGTGGTTATCTCTATGAGAGGCTTGATGGTTCAACACCATTCAGGAGGAAGGGGATTGAGGAGACCGTTCGTGGCAGAAGCTGGGCAATACATGATGGTATACTCGGAGAACCCTGGATAAGCCCCAGGATGTTTAAAAGGATTGGTATGCATATGGGTGTAAGCACCTTTACGGGCCATAAATATTGATTAAACTCCTTTGACATATTGTCAATAAAAATAGGATTGAAAATGCAAATTTGTCAAAAATATCTCATAATATTCTGCCTTCCTTCGGACATGATTGATAAAAATTCTTTAAAAAAACCGTAAGTTATAAATCCCTTCCAAAAACGGAAAAAATGGCATGGAGATTGCTTTTTTAAATTTTCCAAATGCAGGAACAACCGATAAGAAAGGTGCTTATAATTGATGATGATGATAATTTTCTGCATGCAATGAAAAAGATACTTGAGCGAGCCGGATTCATTCCTACTGCCATATCAAATCCAGTTGATGCAATACCATTAATCCAGAGGGAGTATTTTCCGCTTATAATAACAGATTTACGGATGCCTGGTATGGATGGAATGGAGTTAATAACAAGGATTACAAATATAAACCCCCGCTCAAAGGTGATATTAATAACAGCATTCGGTGATAATCATGTGAGACAGGAGGCAGTGAAGAAGGGGGTTTTTGGTTACCTCACAAAGCCTGTAAAAAGGGAAGAGGTCGTTGAACTTGCAGAAAGGGCAATTGAAGCCAATTAGAAGCGAGGGAGATCCTCCCTGTAAATAGAGATTATCCTTTCAATTATCCTGCTTGATGAGTAACCTTCAAGATAGGGTATAGAGATCACGGATCCCCCATATCCCCTGACAATATCAGATCCCACGATCTCATCGGGCTTCCAGTCACCGCCCTTCACAAGAACATCAGGCTGGAGCTCCTTTATCAGATTATATGGATCTGGTTCATTAAATATTGTTACAAAATCAACACATGCAAGGCTTGCTATTATTTCTGCCCTTTCCTCCTGTGGGATCACAGGTCTCTTTGGTCCTTTTATGCTTCTAACAGAACTATCACTGTTAATCGCAACGAAAAGAAGATCTCCAAGCTCCTTTGCTTTTTCCAGGCATCTAATATGTCCAATATGTATCAGATCAAAGCAACCGTTTGTAAATACTACCTTCTTCCCTTCACCTTTCAATTTTTCTCTTATTGTCTTCAGTTGATCAAGGCTTTTGATCTTTGTTTTCATATTTTTCTCCGTTAAATTTTCATGAAAAAGCCCTTGCAATGGTAAAGAAATCAACACTTTTTGCACCGAATCTTTTGAGTTCCTTCGCACATTCCCGAATTGTGGAACCCGTTGTGAATACATCATCAACTATGAGTATATTTTTCTTAAAGACCCTTTCAGGATTGTTGACGGAAAAGGCTCCCTTAACATTAATTACCCTTTCATCGTGACTGAGCTCGGTCTGTGGAGGTGTGTCCTTTATTTTTTTGAGGATAAACGGATCAACATCAATATCCCATATCCTTCCAACAGTGCGCGCAATTAAAAGGGATTGGTTAAAACCCCTTTTGCGAAGTTTTCTCCTGTGAAGCGGAACCGGTATGACGAGATCATAGTTACCAAGGGGAGCAGGAATTCTCCTCGGGATCAATTCTTCAAAGGAATTGATCAGGGATCTCCTGCCACCGTATTTAAAGAGATGCACTGCCTCCTTGATCTTTCCCTTGTAGATAAAAAGGGAGCGGCCCCGATCATAGTACCTCTCCCTTTCAGAGCATTCCTGGCAGAAGTGGTTAAATGAGGCGCTGGAATAGGGGATTGAGCAGCCCGGACAGAATGGCTCATTTATAGGAATCATGAGGGATATGCAATCCTTGCAGAACCCAGCTCCATCCTGGTCCAGTATACTTTTTCCGCAAAGCGGGCAGTAAGGTGGAAAGAGGAGATTGATAAGTCCTTTTAAAAGCACCACTACATTAACATGAATTCCCTTGGAATAAATGTAGATTTCTTTTGTATCAGAATAAGATCAACGCTATTCCATGACTTGCAGTTGTTGCATCTTGGAACCCATCCCGGGTATTCATGACCACAAACCGTGCATGTGAAGGTCAGCTTCAGCGATTGATCAATGGATAGTGCCTTTCTGAATTCCTCTGATGCTTCCTTATATCTCCCCCTCTTTCTGTATGCCTCTCCAAGCATCAGATTAAGGAATTTAAATTCAACCCCGCTCTGTTCCAGTTTCATAATCTCAGAGATCGCCTCATCGATCATCTCAAGTCTCAGGCAGAGCTTTGCATAAAGAATCCTCATCTTTACATCAGAAGGATCCTCTGATAGCCTTTTCTGGTAAATACGCAATATCTCAAAGGGTGCCTCTTCCTTTATAAACATCTCCTCTATAGCCTGAATGAAGACAGGATTTCTTGTCCCATTATATCCATCCATCCAGATTTTGATCGCCTCATCCTCCTTTCCGATCCTTGCATATACCTCACCGAACAGGAGGATGGCCGGTATGAATGTTTTATTAACCCTTATGATTTCCTTCAACCTTCTTTTTGCCTTATCAAACTTCCCTTCCTCAAAGAGGTATTTTGCATATTCATATTTAAGCCCTGTATAGGTTTTCAATTCCTGTTCCCATGTAGCAATCCCTTTTGATAATTTCGTTACCTTTCTTTGTGCAATGAAGGCATCTCTTATATTATTCCTTGCAAGCTCTATATCACGAAGCCTCCTCCATGCCTCAAGGTTTGATTCGTCCTTTTTAAGTATCTTCTGGACTGTAGCCCTTGCTTTGTCCCATTCGGCCATATCCCTGTAAAGCTCTTCAAGCTTAAAGAGATACCTTATGTCTTCCCTATCACTTGGGTTTATCTTGTTGAGAACAGCAAAGGCCTCATCAATCCTGTTTTCCTTTCTCAGGGTATCGGCAAGAAGGAGATATGTGTCCAGATGAGCTGGATCAAGCCCCATACTTTTTGTTAGTATGGTTCTGGCTTTTATAAGATCACCCTTTCTAAATGCCTCAGATCCCTTGAGGAATAGTTCCCTTGCCATTTCGAGCAATCTTTTTTTCCTCCTCTCCTTAAACTTTAAAAAGAAGTTCACACTGTCCCTGTATATGTTAGCAAGGATAACAAAAAATACACCTGCAGCAAATGAGATGAGAACCAGTGTTATTACAGGAATTGATACACTCCTGTTGTCAGGAAGTGTTATTGTCACTTGGTTAGGATTCAGGTGGTAGAGATATGCAAATATAATAACAAGAATCAAGGAAAAGATTATTCGGCCATACATAGAATTTTCCTCCCCCTTCCTTCGTGAGCAGGGATCATATCAATCTAAGTTTTTTCCGAAGACCTTATCCCCTTTCTTTTCTCCGAAATTTCAATCCTTCTTGCATCATACCAGATTTTCTCAAGATTGTATAATTCTCTGAATGGTTTGTAAAAAACATGGACAATAACATCATCATAGTCTAAAAGGATCCACTCCCCTGCAGTGTATCCCTCGATTCCAAGCGGAAAGATACCAAGCTTGCAAAGCCCTTCCTCAATAGAATCGCAGATTGTCTGGGAATGTTTCTTCGACGTAGCACTGCAGATCAGGAAGTAATCAGCTATCATTGTGAGCTTTTTGACCTCAAGGATTACAACATCCAGTGCCTTTTTCTCAAGTGCAAGGGATGCACATATTCTCGATTTTTTTCTTGAATCTTTTATCCTGGTCAACTCCCCTGAATCCTGTAAAGCTTGTTCATCCCGATATATTTTTCAACTTCTGGTGGAACAAGATATCTTATCGACTCACCAAGATATACCTTTCTTCTAATTTCCGATGAGGATATGTCAAGGATTGTTACCTTCATTAAATGAATGGATTTTCCTGTGGAGATCAGGATCTCATTATCATCATTATATTGGAAAGGGACCCCCAGTTCAACCTCAATGAACTTTTTTATTTTTTCAATGGGAAAGCCAGGTCTTTCCATGACGATAATATTGGTCATTTTGAGAATATCGTAAGGTCTTCTCCATGTTTTAAACTGACTGAATGCATCTGAGCCAACAATAAAAAAGAATTCCCTGTCCGATTCCTTTTCCATAAGGAGTTCAAGTGTTTCCACAGAATAGGATTTTCCACCCCTCTTTCCCTCTATGTCTGATACAGAAAAGCACTGATTGTCCGCCACAGCAAGTTCCACCATTCTATATCTGTGATGAAAAGGTATGAGGTCTTCAGTTTTGTGGGGCGGAATTGAGGCTGGGATAAATATGATCCTTTCAAGTGCAAACCTTTCCCTTACCTCTTCTGCACTTCGTAGATGTCCATAATGAACAGGATTGAATGTTCCGCCAAGTATACCGAGAGGCATTTTTACTCCTTCAGTTTTCCCTTATCTGTCCGCTGCCGAAAGCGATGAATTTTGTTGTTGTCAATTCCTCAAGGCCCATAGGTCCAAAGGCATGGATCTTGGATGTGCTTATGCCTATTTCAGCACCGAGCCCAAGCTGGTATCCGTCATTAAACCTCGTGGATGCATTGACAAGTACAAGGGAGGAGTTGACCTCTTTTATGAACTTCATCGCCTTCTCATAATTTTTTGTTATTATCGCATCTGTATGCATGGAGCCGTATTTTCGTATATGGTGGATCGCCTCATCAATTCCATTTACCACCTTTACAGCAAGTATAAGATCAAGATACTCCTCATACCAGTCCTGTTCAGTTGCCTCTTTGATATGGGGGGCGATCTCGCATGTTCTCTTACACCCCCTTATTTCAACTGATGCCTTTTCAAATATTTCAATCATCCGTGGAAGAAAGATGGAAGCAATCGACTCATGGACAAGGAGTGTCTCCATCGCATTGCAAACCCCTGGTCTCTGGACCTTTGCATTGAAGCAGACAGTTTCAGCTATATCAAGATCGGCCTCATCATCAACATATATATGGCAAACCCCCTTGTAGTGTTTTATTACAGGGATCCTCGAATTTTCAGCAACAAACCTGATAAGACCCTCACCACCCCTTGGAATTATAAGATCTATGTATTCCTCAAGCTGAAGCATCTCCTTAATGAGCTCCCTCTCAGGGGAAGGGATGATCTGGAGTGCTTCATCAGGAAGCCCCTCCTTCCTCATAGCATCTTTAAGGATCTCTCCTATTGCAATGTTTGAGCATAGTGATTCTGAACCCCCTCTCAAGATTACAGCATTTCCCGACTTAATACATAACCCGGCTGCATCTGCAGTGACATTCGGTCTTGACTCATATATGATACCTATGACACCAAGGGGTATTCTCATCCTTCCTACAAGGAGCCCATTTGGTCTTCTCCACATCCTTGTTATTTCTCCAACAGGGTCAGGAAGCGATGCGACCTCACGAAGTCCATCAGCCATCGCCTTAATGCGTGATTCATTGAGCGTTAGGCGATCGATAAATGCCTTTGAGAGATTTTTTTTATTTGCCTCAGACACATCTTTTCTGTTTTCCTCGAGGAGATATGATTTTTTCTCAAGGAGCCCCTCAGCCATTCTCAATAGCGCCCGATTTTTCATGTCTGTTGGGATCGTTGCCATGATGTGTGAGGCCAATCTTGCACTTTTTGCGATATTTAAAAGCATCCCTTTCCAGTCCATCCCTCACCCCCTTAATTTCTAAAGGATAACAAGGTCATCCCTATGGATGACCTCATCAAAGGTTTTATATCCAAGGGTCTTCTCTATTTCGGATGTTTTTTTCCCCTTTATCAAAAGGATCTCCCGACTTGAATAGTTTACAAGACCCCTTGCAAATTCCCCACCTTTTTCATCAATACACCTCACAAGATCACCTGGATTGAATGAACCCAGGATATCCTTAATGCCTGATGGAAGAAGACTCTTTCCCTTTTCAAGGATTGCCCTTTTTGCACCTTCATCTACAATAATAGAACCAACAGGCTTCAGGGAGAAGGCGATCCATCCTTTCCTGCTTTTCATCCTTTCCTTTTTAGGAAGTAGAAGTGTTCCCCTATCTTCGCCATTGAGGATCGAAGCAAGCTCACCTTTTCTTTTTCCATTACCGATTATTGTAAATACACCGAAGAAGGATACCTGCCTTGCAGCCTGTATCTTACTTAGCATACCACCTGTTCCCGCAAAACTGCAGGATTTCTCAGCCATTGCCTCTATATCATCTGTTATCTCCTCAACCAGTGGTATAAGCCTTGCATCGCTGTGGATCTTGGGATTCTTGTCAAAAAGTCCATCCGTATCGGTTAGCATTATGAGGGCATCGGCCTCGACAAGGTTTGTAACGAGTGCAGCTAATAAGTCATTGTCCCCGAATCTTATCTCCTCAACAGCAACTGTGTCGTTCTCATTGATTATGGGTATCACGCCGTATTTGAAAAGTGTAAAGAGGGTATTTTTTGCATTGTTGTATCTTTTTCTGTCCTTTAAATCCTCGTGGGTAAGGAGTATCTGCGCAACCCTCAGGTTATATCTTCCAAAAAAACTCTCATATGTTTGCATAAGAAGACCCTGACCGCAAGCGGCTGCAGCCTGTTTCTGCGGGATTGTTTTTGTTTTTTGCTTAAGACCAAGGACTCCTGTGCCCGCTGCGACAGCACCTGATGTTACGATCACGCACTCGACACCCCTTTTTCTCGCATGCTGGACAGAGCGCGCTATATCATCAAATGTTTCCAGATCAAGCCCACCTTCTTCATCTGTAAGAACAGCACTTCCTATTTTAACAACAACCCTCTTTATCTTCTGAAATATCCTCTTCCTTAAGCTTTCCTGTTTCCTTTGCATCTGTCAGTCAATTTTTACCTTTTTTATTAAAAATGCAATTTCATCAAGGAGAGGCTCAATACCTTCTCCTGTTATTGCTGAGATAGGAAAGAGTTTTATGTTTAACCTTTCAAAAAATCGGATCCAGTGCAGAATCTTCTTTCTTACATCTGGTATATCGATTTTGTTTAATGCCACGATCCTGGGTTTCGAAATTAGCTTTTCTGAGTGATGTGATAACTCATTGAGGAGTAGCTTATATGTTCTTCCTGCATCCTCATATGGATGCTGTGAGATATCAAGGAGAAAGAGCAGAACCCCTGTCCTTTCTATGTGCCTTAAAAATTTGATTCCGAGTCCAGCCCCTCTGTGTGCACCTTCAATGATCCCTGGTATGTCAGCAACAACAAAGTCCGTATCTTTATATTTAACCATACCGAGATTTGGTGCAAGGGTTGTGAAGGGAAAAGGACCTATGCGAGGCTTTGCAGAGGAGATCCTTGAAAGGAGCGTCGATTTACCCGCATTGGGAACACCCACTATGCCGCAATCCGCAAGGAGTTTTAACTCCAGGATCAGGGTTTTTTCCTCCCCCTTGCCTCCATCCTCAGCAAATCTCGGTGCCTGCCTTGTTGGCTTTGCAAAATGTGCATTTCCCCTTCCACCCCTTCCTCCCTTTGCTACAACAAATCTCTCCCATGGGACAACCATATCCCTGATAATCTTCCCCGTTTCTGCATCCCTGACAACCGTTCCAACAGGAACCCTTATTTCCACATCCTCTGCATCCCTTCCATGCTGCCTTTTGCTTCTCCCGTGAGCTCCATTCTTTGCCTTATAGTATTTCTGGATGTGAAGGTCAAGAAGGGTATTTTTCTGTGGATCAGCGATAAGAACAATATCACCACCTTTCCCGCCATCTCCTCCATCAGGCCCACCCCTCGGGACAAATTTCTCCCTTCGAAAGCTTATACATCCTTTTCCACCGTCACCGGCCTTAACCCTTATATTTACTTCATCTATAAATTTTGCCATCTATTACGGGAAGGTCTTCATGAGGAGGGGGTAATAGGATATACACAGACCCTCTTCCTATCCCCTGTTGACTCAAAACTCACCACACCGTCAATCAGGGCAAAAATCGTATAATCCCTTCCCAATCCCACATTGAGCCCTGGATGGAACTTTGTGCCCCTCTGACGCACAATTATGTTGCCTGCCTTTACAAACTGACCGCCAAACCTCTTTATACCAAGCCTCTGACCTGCACTGTCTCTGCCATTCCTTGTTGATCCCTGCCCTTTTTTATGTGCCATATTTCATCCCTCCTGATTGTGCAATCCTTATCTCTTTTATTTTTACAGCAGTATACAACTGCCTGTGCCCTTTTTTCCTCCGGTAATTTTTTCTCCTCTTCATTTTAAAAACAATAATCTTTTCCCCCTTTTCCTGTTCCACGATCTCTCCGATGACGGATGCATTTTCCACATATGGGGTTCCTATCCTGTTTTCACCATTCCCTGAAACAAATAGAATCTCCCTGAATACAACCTCGCTCCCCTTATCACCTGGGATTCTCTCTATCCTTATAAGCTTTCCCTCTTCAACCCTGATCTGCTTTCCGCCAGTTTTAATTATAGCATACATTATCCCTCTCCTCCTGAATCACAAAATTTTATAGGCATTGTAGCCTTTTTTCAATAAGTTTGATTATAATAGAATAAAAGAATGAACAAAAGACTTTTTCAAGTTTTTATTCTTATACTGATTATCCCATCATGCTACACATTTAAAGGCAGAGAAGCAGTGGATCACTCCAGAGCCCCGCTTTTTGAATTAAGAAAGGCTGCAATCCTTCCATTCATGAGGGCGCAGAGGGACCCTGTGTTTTCAGACCTCATTTTCTGTCCATTAACGGGATACAGGACAAAGATGGGGGTGATAGAGAAAGGCGCTGAGGAGAGGCTCTATAATGCATTGAGGGCCTCGCTTGAGAAAGCAGGCATCCAGCTTGTTTCTGAGCTTTCTGTAATGCATGCAATAAATGAAGCAAAGGATACTTACAGTTCAGAGGGACTGAAGAGGATAGCCTCACTCCTTGATGTTGATGCATTATTTGGAGGATGCATTCTCCGCTTTGAAGAGAGGATTGGAAGGTCTTATGGTGCTGAGAGGGGTGCTTCTGTTTCCTTTACTGTTGTTATATGGAAATTTCCTGGATCCATGATTGTATGGAGCAGTTATTTTGATGAAACACAGGTTCCGCTTACTGAAAATCTTCTTCAGCTACCCATTTTTATAAGGGGTGGATACAGATGGATGACTGCAGATGAACTACTAAAGCAAGGGGTTAGCAGCATAGTTGAATCGATCCCGATATCCAGAAGGTAAATGCTATATGCTCAGAATCTCAAATTGCTCGGGGTGCAGTTCCTGCTTTGCCTTTATGGCAATCCTCTTTCCAATCTTCTTCTCGAGCTCCTCTATACCAACCCTTTCCTCATCATAAAGGAGATCGGCAACATTTGGATGCGCATGGACGATGATCTTTTTTCCGCGGAGCCGCGGCATCTCCCTTTTTATCTCCCTGAAGATTTCATAACAAACTGTTGCCCTCGATTTAATAGAGCCTGTTCCTTCACAATGAGGACATGGCTCGGTAAGGGTCTTAAGTAAACTTTCCCTGACCCTTTTTCTTGTCATTTCAACAAGGCCAAGCTCTGAGATCCTGAGGACATTTGTTTTTGTTTTATCTTTTTTTAATGCCTCCTTTAGTGCATTGAAGACCTTCTCCCTGCTAGATTCTTTCTCCATATCAATGAAGTCAATTATGATGATCCCTCCAATATTCCTGAGTCTCAGCTGATATACGATCTCCTTTACAGCCTCAAGATTTGTCTTAAGTATAGTGTCTTCAAGATTCCTCTTTCCAAGATACCTTCCTGTGTTCACATCAATGGCTGTGAGCGCCTCTGTTTCTTCAATCACGATATAACCTCCCGACTTGAGCCATACCTTCTTTCCCATAGCACGGGCAATTTCTACCTCAATACCGTAATAGTCAAATATCGGCTCCTCCTTATCATAGAGCTCAACAGCGTGCTTCATATTTGGCATAAAGGTTTCAATGAATTCCATCACCCTTGTGTATGCCTGTCTATCGTCGATTACAAGTCTTTCTACCTGTGATGTGAAGAGATCCCTCACCGATCGGAGTATGAGGTCAAGATCTTGATGGATGAGGTGGGGCGCTGAGACCTGATCCTTTTTCTTCTGTATATTGTTCCAGAGCATGCCGAGAAAGAGCATATCTGCACGGAGTTCCTCTTCCCCTGCGCCCTCTGCTGCTGTCCTAATGATAAATCCCACATTGGGCGGCTTCAACGACATCACGATTTCCCTCAGCCTTTTCCTTTCAGCAGGATTCTCAATCCTCCTTGAGACTCCAACATGGTCAAAGGTTGGCATAAAAACAAGATATCTTCCAGGGAGTGTTATATGGGATGTAAGTCTTGCCCCCTTTGTTCCAATAGGTTCGCGTTCAACCTGGACAAGTATCTCCTGTCCCTCTTTAAGGAGATCACCAATATTTACGGATGTCTTATGCGCCTCCCTTGCCCTCTCAGAAGGCTCAAATTCCACATCTCCGTCACTTTCTTCCATCCTGAATTCAAACTCCTCAAAGCTATCAAGAAATTCCGAGACATATAGAAAGGCAGCCTTATCCAGTCCTATATCAACGAAAGCAGCCTGCATTCCGGGGACAACCTTTATAGTTTTTCCTTTGTAGATATTTCCTACAATGCTTCTGTCCCTTGCCCTTTCTACATAGAGCTCAGCAAGGATTCCATTTTCGAGAAGGGCAACCCTTACCTCCTGTGAGGTAACATTTATAATAAGTTCCTGCGACATATAATTCCTCCTCGAGTGGATTCAGGAAAAGATGGTATCAATTTTTATTATATCAAGGTGATGGATGGAGGTATAAGATCCGGAAAGGATAGATATTGCCTCATCTATGCGAAGGCTTCCGCGAGGATTGAGTTTAATGGCGATTCTTATGGCGTTTTCTGAGACCTCAATTTCAGATATCTCCACCTTCAGATCCATATCCCTTCTCTTTCCATCCCTTTCAATAGTTGCAATCCAGCCCCCCCTTTTAGTTAAAAGGAGGACTCCGTTTCTTAATTTCTCAAAGCAATCATCCGTGCATCTTCCACCCTTTTCTATCCTGTAGATAAATCCCCTGATTATACTCTGAAGTGGCGGTGTATTTAGTGGAATCTTATGCGCATCTGTTATTCTGATCCCATCAGGAAGCTTATTATTCATTAAAACCATAACCTCACAGGGATCCATATTCCTTACAAGCTCTATGTCAGCATATTCGGAAACACTCTCGATACCTGATGGAATGGGAGGGCTGAATACAATCCTTGGCAGTGGATGGAATCCCTCCGAATATTTAAGCGGAAGGCCAGCCCTCCTTGATGCGCGGCTGAATGCAGAGACAAGCTCCAGATGCCCGAGATACTTCATGTCTCCACATTTTGTGAATTTGAGACGTATCTTCATAACCGCAGTCTTCGGGCTTACCGTGTAATGTATAGATTGTTTTCTTGGTATCTCATCAAATATTATGTTTCTTATGTTTTTGAAATCGCAGCAGCCACACCCTGCGCATGCACTGACCCTGCAGTCTTCTGTTAACTGATCGGATCTTGATTTTTCGAACTCTGACCAGAGAAACTCCTTTGTGACACCGCTATCGATGATATCCCATGGGAGGGGCTCATCCTTATTCCTCTCCCTGTAAATATAATATTCAGGGTCGATCCCGAGGTCTTTGAAGGCGTCCATCCATACATGGAATTTAAAATGCTCCTTCCATGAGTCAAAGATCGCACCCCTTCTGTATGCCTCAAGAATGACGGAGGAAAGCCTTCTGTCTCCCCTTGCCAGGACCCCTTCTATCATGCTCATCTCAACGCTGTGTCCCTTAAAGGTAATCCTGCTTCTCTGAAGTTCTGACTGGAGAAACCTCTTTTTTCTAAAAAGCTCCCTTTGATTCTCCTGGGCAAGCCACTGGAATGGTGTGTGGGATTTTGGAACAAAATTTGATACACTTACCCTTAAATCCCCCGGTCTGCAACCCCTCTTAACAATCCTCCTGCAAAGATCAACGATCCCGTACAGATCATCATCACATTCTCCAGGAAGCCCTATCATAAAATAGAGCTTCAACCCCCTCCAGCCGGAAGAAAAGGCCTTCTCACATGCATCCAGTATCTCTTCATCCTTCATAAATTTGTTGATGATCCTCCTCAGTCTTTCGGTCCCTGCTTCAGGTGCAAGGGTAAATCCCGTCTTCCTCACCTTGAGGATCTCCCTTATCATATCTTCACTGATAGTTTCAGGACGCAGCGATGGAAGGGATACAGCAACATGCCTCTTTATCGCCTCTTCCATTATCATGCCGAGCAACATTTTTATTGAGGAATAATCACCGCTACTTAATGAAAGAAGAGAAACCTCCTCATAGCCTGTTGATTCAATCGATCTCCTGACGATTTCAACAACCCTTTCCGGTGAACGCTCCCTCAGTGGTCTATATATCATCCCTGCCTGACAGAACCTGCAGCCTCTCGTGCAGCCTCTTGCTATTTCAATAGCAATCCTGTCGTGGATAATCTGGCAGAATGGCACGATAGGTGATTCAGGAAAGAAGGCACTGTCAAGATCAGGAAGGATCCTCCGGCGTATCTTATTTTTAGAAAATCCATCCCTTTCTGATTGTGATCTTAAAAGTGAAGGGACATAGATACCCTCAATTTCTGCAAGCTTTTCTAAGATTTCCCTCTTCCCACCCCCCTTTTTCTTTGCATCCATTACATTGAAGGATATCTCCATAACCACCTCCTCTGCATCCCCTACAACGAAGGCATCAAAGAAGTCAGCCACAGGCTCTGGGTTTAGCACACAGGGGCCTCCACCGATTATTAATGGGAATGTTTCATCTCTTTCAGAGGAGTGGAATGGTATACCTGCAAGCTCAAGTGCATTGAGCACACCTGTATAGGAGAGTTCATACTGGAGGCTGAAGCCTAATACGTCAAAGGATTTAAGAGGTCTTCCCGACTCAAGAGAACAAAGTGTGATACCCTTCTCTTTCATCAGTGATTGCATATAAAAATCGGGGAGAAATGCCCTTTCCGCTGCAATCAGTGGATGGGAATTAAGAAGGTGGTAGAGGATGGAGATCCCGAGATGGCTCATCCCTACCTCATAGAGGTCTGGAAATATGAGACACCAGGATAACCTTACCTCTTCTGGCGTCTTCCTTATGGAGTTTATTTCATTACCTAAGTATCGGGATGGCCTTTTTACAAATGGTATGAGGGTTTTCATTTTTTAAAGATTTTATCACAAATTCCCACCCAACTACATATTTATCCCTTTTCAAGTTTTTCTTGATAATGTAAATATTTTGTGGTATAAAAACTTTATGTTACAAAAGGGGTAATACTGTGACAGGTCTTCCCTGGAGTGCGTTTAATAAAGAAATTCTCGAAAGTAGATATCATGACTTGAGAGGCAAGCTCCCATCCCGTGGATTTACCCTGTTTCTCGGCCCAAGGGGATCGGGAAAGACAACCTTCCTCAGGTTCCTTTCGAAAAAAATTATGGAGGAAAACGAGGGTCAGATACCGGTCTATTTATCCTTTCATGAAATTTTATCTGGAAGAAATTTTCCGGAACGCTATGCAGTTGAAATTTTGAGGGGTGTTTCAAGAAGGATCGATTCAATCCCTAACTTCCCCTTCCCCTCTGACATATTTCTAAAAAGGCTTAAGGACCAGCTTCCCACAGGTCTTGGAAGGGAGCTTGAGCTGATAATACCTGCGATTATCTCATCTGAAGATACAAGGGCCTTATCCCTTTCACTAAACCTCCCGGAACTTTTTAAGAGCTTTGGTATCGAACTTCTCATCATCTGGGATGATTTCGATCTGTTATGGAGGGCGGACCTTCGGGATTATACAAAAGCATTTATCGGAAGATTCACTGAGGTCGATACCCCACCCCATATCATTGCCGGATCCTGGGTGTATCCAGAGAACTTTTATATGGATTTACCATCGCATATAAAATCCATCTCCTGCATCCGGTGGTCCCCCCTTAACAGAGATGAAACAGAAGGTATGATTCTCTTCCTGAGTGAGGGGGCAGGGATCAAGGTTGAAAAGGCTTTCTTCCCGTATATCCATCTGCTGACAGAGGGGAACCCACTCTGTATCCATAGCATCATAAAGTCCTCATCCGAAATGGGAGTTGGAATTGAAAGTATAAATTCAGTTATCAGGCTCTATTCACATGCAGTTACATCAGGTGATATTTACCTTTACTGGAAAAGAGTCCTTCGGGAAGCATTTTCCGATCCCTCACTTTTAAGGGAAGTCCTTTCCCTTACAGAATATCTATCAGATGGAAGATCAATATCATTTAGTGATATTCCGGATAGATTTCCCCTTCTTGACCTGGATAAACTTAAAGCCCTTATGAGAATGGGCTTAATAAGGATTTCGGGGGAGAACCTCTACATATCGGATGGAAGGCCCACAGGTGATGTGCTTCGTGGAATCAGAGGGGAGATGATAGAAAGGCAGCCATGTAATCTCCTGATGATGGATATATTCAGGGATCTCACAAAGAGGGATATCCTTTCAGAGGCTGAAGACAGGAATATCATCCTTTCCATGAAGGACGTGATAAATAAAATGGGTGGGTTGAAAATTCCACGTCGTTTTTTTACATATGAAGATCAGCCGGTTGATGATACGATCTCCTTCCCAAATGTCATCTTCAGCTGCCTGATCGATTTTGATCCCTGTGAGATGAAGGCACATATCATTTCGCTCTGCTGTGATGGCGATAAATATAGTGCGGAGAATGAGAGATTGATAAGCATGCTTATTGTAACTGGATGTGAAGTTGATGTTAAGCATGTTGAGTCACTTCTCAGGTTTACACTCCGTTATGCCATGCAGAGAAAGTTTGATCTATGGAAGATAAGGAACTGGATTGTATCGAAGATGGGGTTTTCTGAGGCTGCAATAAGGAGGATCGGTGAGGAGCATCTTTATTCAACAAACTGGGAGAGGTTAAAAGAACTATTGAAATTCCTTGAGATGGAGTATATCTTTTTAAAGAAAAGGGAGGAGAAGGAGCAGGAGACAGAATATGAGATTGTGATTCCTGTTGCATCTGAGGCAGAGACCATAGCTGCAAAGGTCGCTGAGGAGATTGCATCGAGGCTTGAATTTGATGAGGATGAGGTTCAGAGGATAAAGATAGCCCTCATAGAGGCATGCATAAATGCCTTTGAACATGCATTTGATGAAAAGAAGAAGGTTTTTGTTAAATTCTCCATCTCCGATGACAGGCTCCTTATCGTTGTCAGGAACTACGGAAGAAAGATAGATCTTGAGAAGGTGGAGAGGGAGGTTATGGAAAAGAAGCTCACAGGGATCAAGAAGAGGGGGTGGGGGATAATAATCATGAAGGAGATGATGGACGAGGTTGTTTTTGAGGATGTGGAGATGGGAACAAAGCTTAAGCTTATAAAATACAGGAGGAAGAAGGGAGAGGAGGCTTGAAAGGAAGAGGCTCACCTTTTAAGGTGAGGGATGCTGATGGAGTGGTGATCTTTGAAGCGGGAGATTATCTGAACAGCATCTCCGGTGAAAAGATCGAGGAAGAGGTTGAGTGTTATCTGAAAAAGGGGTTCAGGCATTTTCTCATCAACTTTGAAAAGACAAAAATCGTAAATAGCATAGGGATTTCCTTCCTCATAGGTATAATGGAAAAGTTGAGATCAGAGGGTGCAACCCTTAATTTTTCCAACCTCTCAAAGACCCAGAAGGAGATTTTTGAGATCACCGGTCTTGCAAAATATGTTAATATATTTCCAACCGAGGATGATGCAATCTTCAGAATAAAGAAGGGTCTCGATTACGGAGCAGGTAATTGAAGGGGAAGAAGGGGATAAAGAATACAGAAACAGCAAAACTCCTCTTTGCCCTTTCATCACTTGGTGAACTCATCCAGGATGCTATATCAGCCGGTGAGGTGAGGGAAAGCGTTCGCTCATCCCTTTACCGGATAATGGGCGCAATGCCGACATCAAGAGGAGCCGTTTTCACACTTGAAGAGAATGGTATCCTTGCACCGATTGCATCAAAGGGTATAACAGCTCATCTCAGGACAGACATCAGGCTCGATCCCTCATTTATTGCAAAACTATCAAAGGTAAAAAATACCATCATAGGGGGGAGGAAGGGGCAACCGATCTTCATATGGGCAAAGGAATCGGGTCTTATTGAGGATGGTGGTGAAATCCTGATCCCTCTTCAGGCAAAAGGGAGGCTCATAGGGCTTCTGCTTGTTGGAAGAAAGTTCGGTGGGGAGCGCTATACAAAAAGGGATCTTGAGCTTCTTACGGCAATGGCCCATTCACTTGCTGTGAATCTCTACAACTACAGACTCTTCCAGGAGCTTGTAAGGACGAATGAGGAGCTGAGAAAGAAGATAGAGGAGAATAGAAGGCTCTATGAGAATCTTGAAAGCATATACCACGATACGATAAAGGCTCTTGCTGCAGCCATCGATGCAAAGGACCCATGGACAAAGGGGCACTCTGACAGGGTGGCCCGTATAAGCGTTGCCATTGCAAGGGAAATGAACCTTCCCGAGGAGGATGTAAGGGCGATCCATATAGCGAGTCATCTTCATGATATAGGAAAGATTGTAACCGAAACGAACATCCTTACAAAGAAGGGGAAGCTTACACCTGAGGAATATGAAGAAATAAAAAGGCATCCTGTAACAAGCTATGAAATACTATCAAAGATCAGCTTTCCTTATCCTGATGTTGCACTTCTTACAAGACATCACCACGAGTGGGTAAATGGAAGCGGATATCCTGATGGTCTGAAAAGAGAGGATCTTCCGCTCGGATCAAGGATAATTGCTGTTGCTGATGCATTTGATGCGATGATAAGTGACAGACCATACAGATCAGCCCTTCCCTTTGAAAAGACACTCAGGAATTTTCTTGACTATGCGAGAAGGCAGTTTGATCCGGAAATCTCTGCAGTGCTTATGAGGATTTTAAAGAAGGAGCTAAATGGGGAAATACCCTCACCGGATATCGTTCCCCTTCTCAAGGACAATTTTGATCCGTGCTACATACTGGATTTTCTCGATAAAATAATTGAAACCCTTTTGAATAACTGAAAAGTATCACGGATGGAATATTTCTCCAGGCTGAAGAATGCTGTTCTGTTGCTCGGGCTTATAATATGCTGTGGTATCTTCGGATACATGTTCATTGAGGGATGGGGGTTTGTCGATGCCATCTATATGGTTGCAATAACACTTACCACCGTTGGATTTGGAGAGGTGCACCCCCTTTCCACTTATGGTAAAATCTTCACCGTATTCATTCTTCTGGGTGGTGTTGGAACTGTTGGTTATATACTGGGATCCCTTGCTGAGATAATGATAGAGGGGCATATAAGAAGGGCATTGGGGAGGAGGAGGCTGGAAAAAAGGATTGAATCCATAAAAGACCATTACATAATATGCGGATTCGGGAGGATGGGTAGTTTTGTATGTGATGAGCTTTCAAGGGAAGGCATACCCTTTGTGGTTATAGAGAAGAACCCTGAAAAGGAGGAGATACTCGAGGGGAAGGGCTATCTTTACATCAGGGCAGATGCGACAAGCGAGGAGGTTCTGATAAAGGCAGGGATAAAGAGGGCAAAGGGTATTGCAACACTGCTTTCATCTGATGCCGACAACCTCTTCATAACCCTTTCAGCAAGAGACCTCAACCCTTCGATCTACATCCTTGCAAGGGCAGAGGGGGAGGGCTCGGAAAAAAAGCTCCTCAGGGCAGGTGCAGATAAGGTATTCTACCCCCACAGGATCGGTGCATCCCGGATAGCACAGGCGATCCTTCGGCCATCTGTTCTGGATTTCATAGAGATAACAACTGCTGATGAGAAGGAGATGGTCAGGATGGAGGAACTGGTTGTCGGAGAAAGTTCTTCCATCGCAGGAAAAAGTATAAGGGAATCTGGCATAAGGAGGGATTTTGGGATCATGGTTGTCGGGATAAGGAGGAAAGATGGGACTATGATCATAGATCCACCACCTGATGAGGAGATAAAGGGAGGGGATGTGTTGATAACAATAGGTAAAGTAGAGAATATGAAGCAGCTGGAAAAACTTACATCTGGCTCATAGGATGGCACCATGCTGAAGAGGATTATCTTTCTGGTAATGATCCCTCTACTTATTTTTTTAAATGCGGAGATTTGCAGCTCTGCCCAGAAAAGGCCAAAGATACTCATCCTCCCCATTCATACTGAGAAAGAGGAGCTCAAGCATCTTCAGTGGGGTTTATGGAATCTCATAAAGGGAAGGATCGAATCAAAGGGAAGTGTTGATGTTATAGAAAAGGGTGAGCTCTTAAGGCTTAATCTGAAAGAGGGTGGGCCTTCTGAAAGGGGTGAAATACTCAGAGTTGCAAAGGAACTCTCTGCGGATTACGCATTAAGGGTTTTGATAAAGGGGGGAGATAGTGGTTTCTCTGCGGATATGTTTCTCTATTCCATGAATGGGGAAAATGAAGAGGTCATTCATGTTGTGATAAAGGATCAGGATCATATTTTCCATCAGCTTGCCGGGGCAGCTCTTCAGATCGCTGAGGTTATATCATACTGGGAAGGTCTTGAGGAGCCCCCAAAAGAAAGGGCAGCTTTGAAGAAACAGGAAGCGCCTCAGGAGAAAAGGATCCCTTCAGGTCTGGAAAGGCATGAAGCGTTAACTCCTCCAAAGGCACTTAAATCAACAGGCGAGGTCGTTGTAAAGGATATTCCGTATCATGTAAGGAGCATAACAGCCTGTGATATCGATGGAGATGGAAGTGATGAGATCGCCATATTAACAAAAAGTGAAATTATATTTTACAGGCTCTCAGGAAGTGAACTGGAGGAGATAAATAGATACAGGAAGGGAGCCATGGAGCTTGTTTCCATATCCTCTGGTGATTTCAATGAGGATGGTATATGTGAGCTCTATGTTTCAGCACTTGAGGGTGGAAGGCCATCATCACTGGTCCTTCAAATGGAAGAGGGATCTGTAAAGGAGATCAAAAACGGCCTCCCTTTCTTTATTGCATCCGTCCCCTCGCGAAAAGGGAAGGTACTTCTCATCCAGGAGATGGACTCAACAGGATATGGAAAAATATTTCCAACAAAATGGCATAAAAATAACATTGAAAAAATAACATCACATGATTATAAAAATTATGCATGCACAATCTTTTCTATGTCAATCTGTGACATAGATGGGGACGGCAGCGATGAAGTTATCTGTCAGGATGAGAAGGGATCCTTTATTATTGCAGGAAATCAGGGTGCAAAGATAGAACAGCAGTCATTCAGTCTCAACTTCAACTCCTTTGAATTTATTCCTGATTGGGCAAGAGCCCATGAAAGGGTAAATCCATGTTGCTACCTGAAAATCCCTCAAAGGGTATCTTCATCAGATATAGATGGTGACGGAGGGATTGAAATACTGACTGTTAAGAATTACTATTCAAATTTGATAGAGAAATCCTCAGGACTCCCGAGAGGTTATATCTCACAGATTGCAATCTCGCAGAATGGAGACCGCATATTAGAAATCTGGAAGGGCAGGGAAATGAGGGGCTATGTTACAGACTTCTCCTATGGAGAGTTCGCCCGTGGTAAGGAAAAGAAAAAGGCTATATGCTATGCAGTGGTCATCTCAGCAGGTGGGATGGTAACGAAACCTTCAAGCAGTATAGTTATCGAGTTCATACAAACAAAATAATTTGTAAAACATGTAAAAAAACTATTGACATTAAGAATGAGAGCGGTTATAAAAAACATAATCCCAGAATTTTTAAAATGGTATTTGAATTCAGATGAAAGGGGGTGAAAATGGAAAAGAGAAAACTTATTGGTGGATCAGTCAGGAAAAGAAATCATGAAGAAAGGAGGAGCTTATGATGAAAAAATGGATCTCGTTAATCACAGTCCTTGCAGCACTGATCATATTTTCCGGATCAACAGCATTTGCTGCACTGGGCGCAACCATCATACCAACGGGCACTGATGTTAAGTTCACTGTGGGTGGACAGATAAGGACACAGCTTACGCTGTGGAATCAGATGGACTTTAATCAAGACCAGAATGACCCTGGCCTTCTTACAGAGGCAGGATTTGTAAGGGACTTCTTCATAAGGAATGAGACGAGACTCTACTTCAAGGCTGAGCAGCCGGGAAAGTGGTATGTATACATCCTTCCTGAGGCGGATATGGTGTATGATAAGGAGAACACGGATAGAGGCTATAGATCTCAGGAGTTTCCTGGAGGTGGATCAGCTGCCACAGGTCTTTCTGGAACGCAGTTCGGCATTGAAAGGGCAGAGGGTGCATACAACTTCGGACCCTTCTGGCTTAAGACAGGATGGGATGTAAACTATGTGGACATCAAAACAGGTGGATTTGTTTATGGTGATGACCATCCCTATGTAGCACTCACAGGAACTTATGGCGACCTTTCATGGAGGGTGCAGTTAACAGAGATCAACAATGACTCCCTTGGAGCAGGAAGTCCCCTTTCTGGAAATCCCAATATCGGTGACTGGAGATTCTGGTTTGCAAAGCTTGACTACAACCTGAAGATCCCTGGAACAGGAAATCTTATAATAAGCCCATTCTACGGATTTAG
>CAZDGM010000006.1:0-124764 GCA_964505185.1 uncultured Thermodesulfobacteriota bacterium | reverse complement strand
TATATCAAACAGGCAAAAGCCCTGTTTTGAGTTTCATTCCCGCAATGAGTCTGCTCAGATAAGCAGAGATGCTCATAAAGACATGGATACTGACATTCTTTATGCCTTTGAACCTCAAGGCTTCAAGACTATGACTGCCCTTCAAAATGCTAAAGCATCTCTCAATAGCAGTTCTCATTTTATAGACTCTCTTGAAACTCTTTTTCATTCTTATAGCCTTCATAATATCCTGAATCCCGTAGTCTTCCTTGAGATAGAAAGTGGGGCCATAACTGCCTTTGAAGCAATCCCTTTTAAAGAGGCAGCCAGAAGCTCCCTCTGCATGAAGACCACAGCGGAACTTTATCCGTCCTCTTTTGGTCTCTTTGCCCCAATAACAGAGTTCGATACCAGCCTTGCAGAAGAACTTTCCGTCCGGAGCTATAGTTATATCTCCACGATGAATAGCATTCTGTCTTGCTCTGGGATTGGCAGCGATATAAGGGGTGATATTTTTGCCGATAAGATAAGCTGCATTGTCGGCACTGTCATAGCCAGCATCTGCAATCACGGCATCTATGTCTTTATTTTTATCCCAAAGCATAGAAGTGGAATCCTCAGTGAGAACGGGCAGAAACTTGCCGTCCCACTCATTGCCTTTGGTAACCTTTACGGAAGTAGGCAGAGGGAGTTTTGTATTGGCGACTTCAAGATGAACCTTATACCCGAAAAAGGAGAAATCCTTGCTCTTATAGCCCCATGCAGCATCATTGTCAGACCTGAATGCCTCTATATGGGAAGAATCAATGGAGAGCTTCAGATTCTTTGCCTTAATAAGACAAAGGCATTGGGCAATAAGATTGACAAGGATCTCATTGAAAACCTCATCTGTGAGCCTTTTCCTGAAATAATGGAAGGTATTGTGTCTTGGAGTCTCACCATAGGAAAAACCGCAGAGGTAAGCCAATCTTCCATCAAAAGTAAGTTTCTTAGCGAGATCTCTTTCGGAAGATGCAAAGCCGAGATAGATAAGAAGAAGGGATTTAAAGAGGGCTTGAGGGTCGTATCCCTTGCGCCCTTCATTGCCGTAACGATCTTTAACAAGGTCGTAGATGAAGGAGAAATCAATGGAGTCAAACAAGACTCTCAAGGGGTCGTTGGATGGGATGATAGAAGAAAGTTTAAGGTCAACGAAATTAAACTGCCTATCTCTTTTCATTCAAAGACCTCCATATGGAATTGAGATGAGATATTTTAACAGAAATTGCGGTAAAAGAAAATCGGAATATGCTCACGAATCCTTGATTTTCAAGGCTTTGTGAGTTGTTGAACAGGCTTTGAAATACTAAGGAGGTAATTATGAGAAGGGTCGCAATTGTTGGTGCAGGGATGACAAAATTTGTAAGGAGGGCGCAGGAAACAGGCAAAGAGCTCTCCTTTGAAGCAGCAAGCATGGCTCTCAATTCATGCGAGCTTACCATTAAAGATATAGATTGTGTTGTTATGGGAACTGCGCCTGATGCATTTGATGGTGTCCATATGAAGGGGGAGTATCTTGCAGATGGCGCAGGTGCATGGAGAAAACCCTATATGAGATCCTATGTGGGAGGAGGGACTGGTGTATTCGCAGTTATCCAGGGGTGGTATCACGTTGCATCAGGATTGTTTGACACCTGCCTTGTTGTTTGCGAAGAGAAGATGAGTAGCTGTCAGCCACATCCGCAGGGAGCGTTCCTGACAATTTTTGACAATATAATTGAGAGGCCTCTTGGTCCCAATCTTTTGTGGATATTTGCCCTTGAAATGAATCGATATATGACAGTGTATAAAATTCCAAAAGAGGAAATTGCACTCGTTGCAGTAAAAAATAAAAGAAACGCGAAGGATCATCCCTGTGCCTTACTTGGTGAAGACATTACTGTAGAGGATGTTCTTAAATCGGAAGTGCTGGCCTGGCCAGTGCAGAGACTTGATGTGAGCCCGATAAGTGATGGAGCAGCAGCAGTTGTGCTTGCATCAGAGGACAGGGCAAGGAGGATAACAGATAAGCCTGTCTGGATCGATGGTGTGGGATGGTGCCTTGATACGGCCTACTGGACAAACAGGGATCTCGCATACCCAAGATATGTAGAGGCTGCTGCCATAATGGCCTATAAGATGGCGGGGATAACCGATCCGAGAAGGGAGATACATATAGCTGAACCTTATGACCCCTTTGATTATAAGGAACTCCATCATATGGAAGGGCTTCTCTTATGCGATAAAGGGGAGGCACCCAAATTAACCGCCAAGGGGATTACATCTCGTGACGGGGAGTTGCCCGTTTGCCCTTCAGGTGGACTCCTTGGTGTTGGCAATCCCATTGCAGCAGCAGGTCTCATGAAGGTATGCGAAATTTTCTGGCAGCTGAGGGAGGAGGCAGGTGCAAGGCAGGTAACAAAGAAGGTGAGAACGGGTGTTGCACAGGCATGGGGAGATCTGATGCAGGTGGGGACAGTTGTAGTTTTGAGGAGATAGGGGGTGTATTATGAAAATGATAAAATATGGCGGAATTGCCCTTAAAGAAAAGGATTTCAAAGAGGGAAGGGTAATAGTATTCAGGGATGCTCCAAAGGCTAAATATCTGTGGGACTGTGGTGTTGCAATAAGCAGGTTCCTTATGGGACTAAAGGAGGGCAGGATTATTGGAAGGAGGTGTTTCAGATGTTCAAGGGTAATGGTCCCTCCTCGAATGTTCTGTGAGGTATGCTTCAGGGGCACTGATGAATGGGTTGAGCTTTCAGATACAGGGAGCGTGAGTACATTTAGTATATGTTATGTAACGTGGGATATGATAAGGATTAAAGAACCGCAGATCCCCGCTGTGATAGAGATAGATGGGGCATCAAGAGGAATGGGGATATTACATCTAATAAGTGGTGTGAGACCAGAGGAGGTTCATATAGGAATGAAGGTTAGGGCACGATGGAAAAGGGAGGAGGAGCGGACAGGATCAATAAGGGATATCCTACATTTCGAACCTATTTGACCAGGAGGGGCATATGGGAATCATTGAAAAGATAAATAGAAGCAATGATATTGTTTTCTGGAAGGGTGAAATCCCTGTTGAGTTTCTGTATACTGCAGGGATAGCAGGAGAGAGATTTTATAGAGAACTCAAGGATAGTGGGAAAATCGTTGGATCGAAATGTTCCAGCTGTAAATCCATTTATCTTCCTCCAAGAATTTACTGCGAGAGATGCTTTACAGAGAGCGAAGAATTTATAGAGATTAAAACCCCTGGTGAGGTATATACATATTGCATAATCAAATATGATAATGAGGGAAATAAACTGGAAAAAGAGGAGATATATGCATTTGTAAGATTTCCGGGTGTAACAGGTGGTCTGATCCACAGACTTGGAGAGGTTAGCCCGGAGGAGGTCAATATCGGAATGAAGGTCGAGCCTCTATTTAAAGAAAAGAGGGTTGGTGACATTGATGATATAATATATTTCAAACCTTACAGGGAGAAATAGAATGGATATTGCGGAAAGAATCCTTTCGGGGGATATAAGGGCTGCTGCTCGCCTCATTAGAGATATAGAGGATGAAATACCAGAAAGCATAGAAGAACTGAAAAAGCTTTACCCTTATACAGGAAAGGCTTACATAATCGGTGTAACAGGTCCAGCAGGAACGGGAAAAAGCACAATTATTGACAGGCTGACCTATCAATTCAGAAAGGAAGGGAAAAGAGTAGGTATTGTTACTGTTGATCCAACGAGCCCCTTCACCGGCGGCGCAATCCTTGGTGATAGAATCAGGATGCAATCACACAGTACTGATGAAGGTGTATTTATCAGAAGCATGGCAACGAGAGGGCAGATGGGAGGACTTGCGCGATCGACGATTGATGTTGTGAAAGTTCTCGATGCCATGGGATATGAGATCATAATTATAGAAACGGTTGGAGTCGGTCAGGATGAGGTTGATATAATCCGTGTCGCACATACATGTGTCCTCGTTGTTATTCCAGGAATGGGGGATGATATACAGGCAATAAAGGCGGGTGTTATAGAGATTGCTGATATATTTGCCATTAATAAGTGTGACAGGAATGGAGTGGAACAGCTGGTGAATGAAATAGAAACACTTCTTGAAATGAAAAAGTATGGAGAAGCCCAGTGGAGACCAATGATTGTGAGAGTGCAGGCAAATATAGGGAAGGGAATAGATGAACTTGTAACGCAGATTTATAAACACAGGGATTATATATTCCGTCGGGAGAGGAGTGAACAATACAGAAAGGAAAGGGCAAGGATGGAGTTTTTAAATATAATTGAGGGGATGATAAGGAGAAAAGTTAAATCACTGGTAAATAAAAAGTTGGATGAAATTGTAAAGGAGATTTCTGAAAGGGGTAACAATCCATATATTATTGCAGAAGGAATCCTTAGAAACGCCCTTTCAGCTGAGGAATAATATTAAACGTAAATCCCATCTGATCGCTCACTCCATTTAAAATTATAGAATCAAGCCCCATTTAGAGATATAATTTTATATTTATGAGGATGTTGAAAACGGGTACAGCGGATCTCCCCCTTCATAGTGGAAAGACTCCATCATGGCTTTTTGAGCTTATGACTGCTCTATCAAGACAGATTATAATTATCTTCTGTGAGGATCTCGGAAAAGAGGCATTCTTGGAGAAACTCTCCGATCCATTCTGGTTTCAGGCATTTGGCTGCGTTCTTGGATTCGACTGGCACTCAAGCGGATTAACGACAACAGTATGTGGAGCAATAAAGGAAGCACTGAAGGGTATAGAGAAGGAGACAGGATTATTCGCTGCCGGTGGAAAAGGGGCAAAGGCAAGAGGGACCCCTGATGAGATCAGAAAATGGGGTAATAGTATCTCAATAGATCCTGAAATTCTTGTATATTCAAGCAGAATGACCGCAAAGGTTGACTCTGCTGCAATCCAGGATGGCTATCAGATCTATCATCATTTCTTTCTATTTTCAGATGATGGGAGATGGATTGTGATACAGCAGGGTATGAATGAGGAGACAGGGTATGCGAGAAGATATCACTGGTATTCAGATGGTATAGAAAACTTTGTAGTTGAACCCCACAGTGGAATCGTCACTGAAAAAAGGGGTATTGCATTAAATCTTGTTGCTACCGAAAGTGAAGAAGCAAGGGATACCATAGTTAATATTTGCCATGAGAAACCTGAGAAAAATATAAAATTGTTGTTTAAACTAAAGGAACTCAAGATGCTACAGAGGCACTCGATCACCCCTGAGGATATTGATCCCATGAAATTGAAAAGGATATTTTTAAAGACCTATATTGAAAAGCCCCAGAATTTTGAACAGCTCCTTTCAATAGAGGGTGTGGGGGCAAAAACTATAAGGGCATTGGCGCTTATCTCTGAATTAATATACGGCACACCACCTAGTTATAGGGATCCTGCACGCTTTAGCTACTGTCATGGCGGGAAGGATGGACATCCCTATCCTGTCGATAGATATATTTATGAGAAGACTATTAAAATACTGGAAAAGGCTGTAATCAGATCTAAAATATCAGGAGATTATAAATTCAGATTATTGAGGAGATTGCAAGATTTCATATGAGAAAAAAGGTGATAATAGATACAGACCCTGGTGTAGATGATGCACTTGCAATAATCCTTGCGCTTAAATCGAGCGAACTTGAAGTTGTGGCTATCACAACTGTTTACGGCAATGTTCCTGTCTCTCAGGCAACTATTAATATCAGAAAGATATTGAATCTGTTTGAGGATAGGAAGTTGCTGGGCATAATAAAATGGCCAGCGAAACTTATTGTTTCTGAGGGTGCAGAGGCACCCTTATTTGAACTCCCAATGTATGCATTCAATGTTCATGGACAGGATGGACTTGGTAATATATCCCATTTGAAAGAAAAAGGGGTGGAAAAGTATCTGCCAAAAGATATAAAAATCACCAAGGAAAAGGCATGGGATACAATTGCCTCCCTTGTAAAAGAAGACCCCGGAAATATCACCATAATAACCCTTGGCCCACTCACTAATATCGCAAAGGCTATTGATCTCTATTCTGAGGAGATGGGCGGTGTTAAGGAAATAATAATGATGGGTGGCTCCATCTACCCTCCTGGAAATATATCTCCTGTTGCAGAGTTCAACATATATCTGGATCCCCATGCTGCACAAAAGGTAATTACTTCAGGAATACCGATAAAGATGGTAGGGCTTGATGTAACTCAAAAGGTTGTGATGAAAAAGGAAAAGATTGAAGAGTTGAGAAGGCGAAGTGACAGGATATCACAGTTTATTTCAGACATCATAGGGGTATATCTTGATTATCATTTAAATACAGAAGAATTAGATGGTGTTTATATTCATGACCCACTTGCTGTGGCGGTCTCGATTGATGAGACTCTTGTTAAGGTAAAGAATTTGAAGGTTGACATTGAAGTTGAAGGGGGGATATGTCGAGGAATGACCGTTGCTGATTTGAGAAGAAAAGGATCAAGGGAAGGTCCAAAAATAGCAGTTTGTATGGATGTGGATGCTGAAAGATTTATTGACTTTTTCATGAAAAGGATAACTGCATGAACCTGGAGAGAATCTTTTATGGTATATACTCCTCTCCAATGGGAAGGATTTATTCTTACAGTGATGGCTATAAAATCATTTATGCAGATTTTCATGAATGGATGAATTTAAAAAGCGGGATAGGGTTATATAAACTGGAAAGGGATGATAGTGTTTTCAGCGATCTTTTCATCCAGTTTAACGAATATTTTTCAGGCGAGAGAAGCTCTTTTGACATCCCTTTTGAATTCAGATATGGGACTGATTTTCAAAAAAGGGTCTGGCATGAAATCCAGAAAATTCCTTATGGGCAGACAAGATCCTACCGGGATATCTCTCTTGCTATTGGTAAAGGTGGTGCATTCCGTGCGGTTGGCAGATGTTGTAAAATGAATCCGCTGATCTTAATTGTTCCATGTCACCGTGTAATAAGGGAGAATGGCATGATAGGCAATTATAAGGGAGGTATTGAAAGAAAGATCTTTCTTTTACAGCTTGAGGAACAAAATAGGGGATTTAATAAAATAATATAAATCGGCAATAAGGAGGGCCCATGTCTATAAGCACTATAGAAGAAGTCCTCGAGGATATCAAATCGGGCAAGATGATAATCCTTGTGGATGATGAAGACAGGGAAAATGAAGGAGACATTGTAGTGGCAGCTGAGAAAATAACACCAGAGCATATCAATTTTATGGCTAAATATGCAAGAGGTCTTATCTGCCTGACAATAACCGAAGAAAGGGCAAAAAGGCTTCAGCTCCCGCTGATGGTGCCGGAAAACACATCACCTTATAAGACAGCCTTTACCGTATCCATTGAGGCCAAAAGGGGTATAACAACAGGGATATCAGCTGCAGACAGGACAAAGACCATCCTAACAGCTATTTCAGATGATGCAGGTCCCGATGATCTTGCAAGACCGGGTCATATCTTTCCAATAATTGCAAAAAATGGCGGGGTTCTTGTAAGGACGGGACATACCGAGGGCTCTGTGGATCTTGCGAAGCTTGCCGGACTGAAGCCTGCAGGTGTAATCTGCGAGATTATGAATGATGATGGGTCGATGGCAAGACTGCCTGATCTTGAGAGATTTGCTGAGAAGCATGGATTGAGGATTGCGACAATAGCAGATCTTGTGAGATACAGAATGAGGACAGAAAGACTGGTATACAGGATTGCGGAAACAGTTATTCCAACTGAATTTGCTGGAGAGTTTAAAGCTATCCTTTATGGCACCCATGTTGATGAAAATAATCATATTGCGATGGTAAAAGGGGAAATAAATCCTGAGGAGGAGATTCTTGTAAGAGTGCATTCAAGATGCCTGACAGGGGATGTGTTTCAATCGAAAAGATGCGATTGTGGCTCGCAGCTGAGAAGATCCATGGAAATGATAGATAAAGAAGGAAAAGGGATTTTTCTCTATATGAATCAAGAAGGTAGAGGGATAGGACTTGCCAATAAATTCAAAGCATATATGCTTCAGGACATGGGTGATGATACTGTGGAAGCCAATCACAAACTTGGATTTAAAGAAGACCTGAGGGATTATGGTATAGGAGCACAGATCCTTGTTGATCTGGGTATAAGAAAGATAAAGCTACTTACCAATAATCCACGGAAGATTGTGGGACTTGAAGGCTATGGACTCCAAGTTGCAAAGAGAGTTCCTATTGAAATCCAGCCAAACGAGATCAACCTTAAGTATCTGAAGGCAAAGAAGGAGAAAATGGGTCATCTTCTTAATTTGAAATAAATTCTTAATTTGAAATAAGCGGAGGGATTTTATGGCTGGAAAGGGGATTTTTACTATGGGAAGGCTGATATTAATTGTTGCACTTATTTCCCTTCTTGCAATCATATCAAATTCCGCATCTGCCGATGAATGGGGCCATATTATAATTCCAAAAGGGAAATCCCTAAAAATCGGTTTTGGTGCCGCCCTTTCAGGCGACTATGCAACACTGGGAATGGGTGAAAGGAATGGGGTTGAAATGGCTGTATCGGAGAAGAAGAGTATTAAGGGGTTTCCGGTGGAGCTTGAAATTGGTGATGATCAGTGTGAGGGGGCACCATCAGTTGCACTTGCCGAGCGATTCGGTGCGGATCCTCTTATTGTTGGTGTTATCGGATTTATGTGCAGTGGTGGATCGATCCCTGCATCTGATGTTTTGAACAGATATAAAAAGGTTATGATCTCGCCATCCTCAACTGCTGATGCTCTCACAGCGAGGGGGCTTCAGAATGTTTTCAGGACATGCTGGAACGATAGGATCCAGGGGAAGGTTGCTGCAGAATTTGCTCTCAAACAGGGATGGAAAAGGGCAGCAGTAATTCACGACAAGAGTGCATATGGTCAGGGTATAGCTGATGAATTTAAGAGTAATTTTGAGAAGGGAAAGGGTAGCGTTGTCTCTTATGAGGGGATAACAAGGGGTGATAAGGATTTCCGTGCAATCCTTACCAAGGTGAGGAAAAAGCAGCCCGATGTGATATATTTCGGAGGAATGGCTGCAGAGGGGGCACTTATTTCAAGGCAGAAGGTTGATGTGGGTATAAAGGCACCAATGATAGGTCCTGATGGACTTCATGATGTTAAGGATTTTATCGAGGGAGGCGGAGAAAGCACAGAAGGCCAATTTGTTACCTTTTCAAAGGAACCCGTAGGGAAGAAATATAAAGATTGGAAAGCCAGATTTGAGGGTAAATACAAATATATGGGTCCATTTGATGCACATGCCTACGATGCGGCATGGGTTCTTATGAAGGCAATAGAGAATGTAGCTAAGGTTGAGCGAGATGGATCATTGAAGATTGGAAAAAAGGCACTTGCTGATGAGATAAGGAAGATTTCACATGATGGTGTAACCGGAAGGATAAAATTTGATAAAAGGGGAGATCGAGTTGGTGTTGAGGTTGTTGTGAAAAAAGTCATGAATAGAAAATTTGTGGAGGTCTGGCCATAGTGGAGATGGAGCTCTGGCTGGAACAGATCATCAATGGACTTACCGTTGGGGGCGTGTACGCACTTATTGCCCTTGGCTATACAATGGTATATGGTATCCTCCTTATGATCAATTTTGCACATGGTGAAATTTTCATGATCGGTGCTTATGCAGGATACTTTACGTTAACAACACTTCTTGCAACGGCAGTAGGACAGTACAGCAGAGCTTTTGCCCTTCTTTTAGCAATAGTTTCCGCGATGATTGCATCTTCAGTTCTTGCGGTTCTACTCGAAAGGGTTGTATACAGACCATTGAGAAATGCCCCGCGCCTTGCAGCATTAATAAGTGCCATAGGAGCATCAATCTTTCTTCAAAATATAGTGCTTTTGCTTGCAGGACCACGGATGAAGATATATCCGGATGTATTTCCAAGTGGAAGCATTGATCTTGGATATATTTCGATTTCCTATATAAGAGCTTTTATAATACTCCTTTCCATATTCCTCATGATTGTTCTATACCTTTTTGTTCAAAAGACAAAAACTGGCAAGTGCATGAGGGCTGTTGCTGAGGATATGGAAACAGCCTCCCTTATGGGTATTGATGTTGATCGAATAATTGTAACGACCTTTTTTCTTGGTGCTGTTATGGCTGGTGCAGCAGGTGTTATGGTAGGCATCTACTACACGCAGATAAATCATATGATGGGTTTCATTCCCGGTATAAAGGCATTTACAGCAGCCGTACTTGGAGGCATCGGGAATATCCCTGGTGCTATGCTTGGTGGTTTCTTTATCGGAATTGCAGAAACAATTGGTGCACAGATACTGCCTGCAGAATACAAAGATGTCATTGCATTCAGTATTCTGGTTCTACTCTTAATTTTCAGACCAACAGGATTACTCGGCGAAGTTATAACCAGAAGGTCTTAGATTCTTTATTGTAAGATATGAAGAGTTTCATTGGTTTAGTTTTTCAGAAAGGAATCCTTGATTTCTTTAAAAAGCTTCGTCCCTCAGTGAAGGCTTTTGTTGCTATCTCTTTTTTTATTGTTCTCCCCCTTTTTGTTGGTCCATATTGGTCGCATGTTCTCGGTTATATTGCACTCTATGCTCTTATCGGGATAGGTCTTAATATCGTCGTCGGGTTTGCGGGTCTTCTTGACCTTGGTTATGTTGCCTTCTTTGCAGTTGGTGCTTATACATATGCAATGCTAGCATCCCCGCACTTTGGATACCATTTATCCTTTTGGATGCTCATTCCATTATGCCTTGCACTTGGTGCAATTACAGGGGTCCTGCTTGGAATCCCTGTTTTGAGAATGAGGGGAGACTATCTGGCGATTGTTACACTTGGTTTTGGTGAAATCATAAGAATATTAATAAATAATATGGATGCACTGACTAATGGTCCAAAGGGAATATGGCAGATCGATCCGCCAGAAATATTTTCCCATAAGTTAATAAGACCCATCGAGTATTATTATCTGATATTGATTTTCTGCATTGTCTCTTTCTTTATTATGGATAGGTTGAGTAATTCCCGGATAGGAAGGGCATGGATAGCAATGAGAGAAGATGAGGAAGCAGCTCAGGCAATGGGTATCGATATCCTTAAGTATAAACTTCTTGCCTTCGGAACGGGCGCCGCATTTGCGGGAGTCGGTGGAATTATATTTGCTGCACGCCAGGGTTCGATCTTTCCTGCAGATTTTACTCTGATGGTTTCCATAAATGTCCTGCTGATTGTTATATTAGGCGGTATGGGAAGTATTACGGGTATTATTCTCGGTTCCTTTATTCTTGTGGGTCTACCTGAGGTATTAAGAGTCCTCAGGGATTATAGGCTTCTTATCTTTGGAGCACTTCTTATAATTGTGATGATTTTCAGACCCGAAGGGTTCATAAAGGCAAGAAGAAGAAAATTGTTTATGAAGATGTAGAAATGGGCGGGTATATTCTGGAAGCAAGAGGCATAACAAAGAAGTTTGGTGGATTGATGGCGCTTAAGGATATAGATCTTTTTGTGGGGGAGGGGTCCATTACAGGATTGATAGGTCCTAATGGTGCTGGAAAAACAACACTCTTCAACATAATCACCGGTGTTTACAAGCCTGATGCGGGAAAGATATTTTTCAAAGGAAGGGATATAACGGGTCTCAAACCGAATAAGATCACAGAGCTGGGGATCGCAAGAACATTTCAGAATATACGGCTTTTTTCTAACATGACCGTGCTTGAAAACATACTGGTTGGTGAGCATAGCAGACTCCGTTCCTCACTCATTTCTGCAATAATCAGAAATAGGGCAACCGTTGAGGAGGAGTTTAATGCCTATAGAAATGCAATGAATCTGCTTAAAGATGTTGAGCTTGTGGGGAAAGAGGATTATTATGCAAAACATCTTCCTTATGGTGATCAAAGGCGCCTTGAGCTTGCAAGGGCCATTGCAACCCAGCCGAGGCTTCTCCTGCTTGATGAACCAACAGCGGGAATGAATCCGGAAGAAACAACTCGAATCATGCGACTTATTCAGAGGCTACGTGATCAATTCAATCTTACGATCATTGTTATAGAGCATGATATGCGGGTAATTATGGATATATGTGATAGAGTTGCGGTTCTTGATTATGGCGAGAAGATAGCTGAAGGAACTCCATCGGAGATACAGAGGGATAAAAGGGTAATAGAGGCTTACCTTGGGAAAGAAACGGATGGATGGGCTTTTGAACCTTCTTCATGCGTGAATTATGGAAAATATCTAATGGAAATGGATTCTGTGGATGCATTCTATGGTGAAATTCAAGCTTTAAGGGATGTTTCAATTCATGTTTGCGAAGGAGAGATAATTGCTCTTCTTGGTTCAAATGGGGCAGGGAAGACTACAACACTCAAGGTGATATCGGGTATCTTAAAACCAAAAAATGGTAGCGTAATATTTGATGGAAGCAGGATTGAAAATATAAGTCCATTTGAGATAACGAGAAGGGGAGTGGGTCACGTCCCGGAGGGAAGGAGGATCTTTTCAAGACTTACTGTAGAAGAGAATCTTGAAATAGGTGCTTCTTTCAGAAATGACAGGAAGGGAGTTGAAAAGGATAAGGAAATGGTATTCAGTCTTTTTCCTCGATTAAAGGAAAGAAGGAAACAGATTGCAGGGACCCTGTCTGGCGGTGAACAGCAGATGCTTGCAATAGGAAGGACCCTGATGGGCAAACCAAAGCTGCTGCTTCTTGATGAACCATCCCTTGGTCTTGCACCGCTTCTTGTGCAAACAATATTCAAGACTATTGTAGAGATTAATAGAAATGGCACATCTGTCCTGCTGGTTGAACAGAATGCCCGTATTGCACTTCTTGTTTCATCCAGGGCTTATGTGATGCAAACCGGAGAAATTGTGCTTCATGATAATTCGAGAAATCTTCTTAACAATGAGATGGTGAGAAAGAGATATCTCGGGGAGGAGTAATTTTAATATGTAAATCCCCTAAAATGGAGGAAAATAGATGGAACTGATTCCCGAAACTAAGCCAAAATCTGTTTACATACAAACATTTGGCTGTCAGATGAATGAGCATGACAGTGAAATAATGCTTTCCTTCCTTCAGGATCTCGGCTATTGGCCTGTTGATTCATGGGAAGATGCCGATTTAATTATAGTGAATACATGTAGTATCAGGGAAAAGGCAGAGTTCAAAGTTTACAGCACACTGGGAAGATTCAAGGAATTAAAGGAAAAGAGAAAGGATCTTATTCTTGGTGTGGCAGGATGTGTAGCACAGCAGGAAGGGGAAGGTATACTGAAAAAGGCACCATTTGTTGACCTTGTACTGGGGACAGATTCGATCTACCGAATACATGAAATAATTCCCGAGATTGAAAAAGGTAGAAGCAAGAAGGTGGATATCCTTCTTCACTCCACTGATGAAAAAACAATATCATTAAAAAAAATCAGTCCAAGCTCACCTGTAAAATCCTATGTGACAATCATGCAGGGTTGTGATAATTATTGCACATATTGTATTGTTCCATATGTTAGGGGTTCTGAGAGAAGCAGACCAAGCGGGGAGATAATAGATGAAGTTAAAAAACTTGCTGCAGCCGGCATTAAAGAGATAATACTGCTCGGACAGAATGTAAACTCATACGGAAAAAAGATATCTGGCGAAATGGGATTTCCTCAGTTGCTCCATGAGCTTAATAGAATCGATGGAATTGAAAGGATTCGATTCACTACATCACATCCGAAGGATATGAGCGATGAACTTATAAATTGTTTTGGTTTACTTAAAAAGCTGTGCGAGCATCTCCACTTGCCTGTGCAGTCAGGATCAAATAGGATTCTTCAACTAATGGGAAGGGGGTATACAAGAGAACATTATCTTGAGCTGATTAGAAAGGTAAGGAATGTTTGCCCAACCATAAGTATAACTACAGATATTATTGTTGGATTCCCCGGTGAAGATGAAAGGGATTTTGAGGAAACACTAAATCTCATAAAGGAAGTGGAGTTCGACAGCATTTTCTCTTTTAAGTTTTCCCCGCGACCTGGAACTGCTGCTGCTAAATTGCCGGATCAGATCTGTGAAGAGATAAAGTCTGAAAGGCTTCATATACTTCAATCCTTACAGAAGGAGATTACACTTAAGAAGAACATCCAATATGAGGGTAGGACAGAGGAGGTATTAGTTGAAGGAAAGAGTAAAAGGGGAAAAGAAATGTTTCAGGGAAGAACGAGAACAAACCGTGTTGTTAATTTTCATGGAAGGGATGATCTTGTGGGAAAGCTTGTCCATGTTAAAATTAAAAGGGCCTATCAGAATTCGCTCTTCGGGGAGCTTATAATATAAAGGGAGTTTCGGTGAAAAGAAAAATTATGAATATTATTTACCTGTGGGTGCCTGTTTTTCTTTACGCCCTTCTCATCTTTCTCCTTTCATCAAGACCATATGCTAAATCTTTATCCGTGTTTCCTGGCAGCGATAAAATTGTTCATATAGTTGAATATTCAATCCTGGGTTTTCTGCTTTGCAGGGCATTAAAATTCAGCTTCATTTCAATGAACAATTTCTGGATTATGTCTGTTTCAATTGCTGTTAGTGCTCTCTATGGGATAAGTGATGAAATACATCAGTTTTTTGTTCCTTATAGAACAGCGGATGCACTGGATGCGATTGCGGATTTTGGTGGTTCGTTTCTTGGTGTAATCTGTTGTATGAGATACTATTATAAAGGTTATGGGGGCAAAAATTAAGGTTCTTTTCTTTGAGAAATACCTGAACACAACAGGCATATTCAAGGGATTCCTTGAAACCGAAGGATATCATGTAGTTAGTGTATCAAGAGAAAAAGATCTATTTGACCTTCTAAAGAAGGAGGATATCGACATTCTTATTATCAATCTTACAGGGCAGGAAGGGCAGGTTTTTTACATAATTGGGAGCTTAAAAGGCATTGTTCATAAAGAAGACATTATCATAATTGTTGATTTTTCTAACACAAGTCTTGTGAGGACAGTTGGTGAGCTTATAAAGAAAGGGATTAAAAATCTTATTCCATCGAATTCATCTCCGTCGGAATTAAAAGCATCTATCGAAAGGATTTACCAGCAGAAAAATCTTAGAAAGGAGTTTCAGAAATTATTTGATGAAACGATGGAATTCTGGGAGCTTGCTTCTCTTTATCAGAAGGGTGTAGGACTCCTTTCCCTTGATAACCCGGAATTGATTCCAAGGATGATTATTAAGCTCCTTTCGGAACAGACAGATGCATGCGGTGGTGTATTGTTTTTAAAATCTGATCTCGATGATGGAAGATATGATGAGCATATAAGTTATTTCATAAATGATTTCACAGGGAGCAGGGAATTCCGCTTCATCATGAATGAGAAGGAAGGAATATTTGATGAGGGCAGAAGAATGACACTCTTTCTGAAGATCAGGGGCGATATCATAGGAATAATAGATCTCTACAAGGATCCTGAAATAAGTTGCTTCAACATGGATGATTTTCGCAGGGCAAGTCTCATCACAAAGTTTGGTTCAATTGCTATGCAGATCTTCCTCAAGATGAGAAATGCTGCAAAGGCTTCTATAAAGGATGAAAGGGGCATCTGCTATTCCTATCCATTTTTCAGAGAATTCGTTATAAAAGAAATACAGAAGTCAAGAAGACATAAAAGACCAATGGCGCTGGCAGTTATTAAGATCTTAGTACCGGATAAGGAGGCAAGAGGCGTATCATTTGAAGAATTTATTCATGAGATCCTCTCAATTATGGTAAAGACATTCAGGGATTCTGATATTTTTTGCAGGGTTGACCGCGATGAATATCTTTTAATTCTTCCTGAAACAGACTATATGGGATCACTCATAGCTATAAGGCGATTTGAAAAGAATGTGGAGGATTATATTTCCAGATACATGGGGGATCTTTTACCTTCAATAAGGATAATTGGAAGGTCAGTGTCATGCCCAAAAGATGGGGAAGAGATTTCAGTCCTTGAAAGGGAGCTTGATAGAAAATTTCAGGCTGCAAAACAGAGCCTTTACTGGAAGTTAAACTTACAAGGGAAAGGTCTCTGGGAGGTTTTTCATAATCTCTTTTCCATTCCTGAAGTTAATCCAGTTATTTCGAATGCAGCGAAAATAATACTAACTGATAATGAGGTGGAGGGGATTCACCGCTTTATTATTGAGGATATGATCGGAACAAATTATAAAGCATTACTTTATATTTTAGCGGATCAATTCCCGGAAAGCATAAATATTTCAATGTTGCCATTAAAAAGTGATAAATCTGTTAAGTTATATTATCTGGGACGCGGAAATGGTGAAAGATTTGATCATGGGGCATTTTTTCCCATTAAGGTGGAGGATGAGAAATTACTAATGAACAGGGCATGTATCTATTTAACCGAGGATTCAGCTTATGCCCTCCTTGGAAGGAAGATAGAAAATGGCTGGGAAGGTTTTCATACATCAGATGAATATCTTGTTGAAAGACTTATTTATAAAGTACAGGAAGAATATAAACTGCAACTTCAACTTTGATTTGAAATTATTGGAAATATGAGAAAAAACATACTTTTTGCCGTAAATGATATAAGCGAGTATAGATCCCTCAAAGAGCGTCTGAATCAGAGGGGTTTTACAGTTATTGAATCGAAAAGTGGATCAGATGCCCTTGAGAAAATGGTGCTTGAAAGACCATCGATTATTCTCATGGAAGGTGAGCTCTCCATCATCGAGGGGTTTAAACTCTTTGAAATTTTAAAGACGAATCCGAGAACAAGGGAATTACCCGTTATATTCATTCACAGGGAAAGGGTAGACCTTCCCTACTTCAACATGGAATTAGATCTATATATCCTTAAGCCCTTCCATGAGGATGAGATTATAAGAAAGATCGAGCTGATTTTTCTATCTAAAGAAAGCATGTTATATGAAAAGGGTGAGGTAGAGGGTTCACTTGCACATATATCCCTTGCTGATCTACTGCAAATTTTAAGCATGAACAGAAGGGACGGAATTATTACACTATCTGATGAGGAGAGAAGGGGGGAGATATATTTAGTTAAAGGCAATATTATCAATGCAACAATCGGGGGGTTGGAAGGTGAGAAGGCACTTTTCAGATTGCTTCACTGGAAAAAGGGGAAGTTTAGATTTACTTCCGGAAGTGTTGTCTCACCAGTGAGAATTACTAAACCTACTTACAATGTGCTCATGGAGGGGATGCGTCAGATGGATGAGATTGCGAGGATCATTAAATTGGTTCCGGATGAAGATGAACTGTTTATCGTGGATCAGGAAAAAATTCATCAACTTTGCAAAAGGGAGGGGGTTTATAAGGAGCTTGCATATATCTTTGATATATATAGAAAGGTATCAGATGTAGTGGAAAACTGTTCATATCCTGATTATGAGGTATATATTGCACTTTTAGAATTAATAAGGGAAGGGATTGTAACAACGAAAAAGGTTGCAGAACAGATAGCCATCGAAGAAAAGAAGATTTTCGATGAAGAGCTTATGGAGCTGATCCGTATTTTGTCCTCGTCAGGAATGGCTTCGGGAAGGGTATTTTTCCTTTTAAGAAGATGGGAGGACGCCGAACAACTAATAAGCACACTTGCATCCCTTCCTGGATTCCAGATAGACCAGCAGATAGGCGAAAATAATCCCCGGATCTTGATACCATTAAAATTGGGAAGATTGGATTTCCCGGGCTATATGGGTATAGATTTTTTTGCTGCTGAAGTCAGGATTCCATACTTCCCAATATGGGGTATTTTATTTAATAGGTCATTGATATTGGTCGGGATTGTAGCAGGTAGAGACTATAAAGAAGACAATGAAATAAAAAATGCAAGGAGATATCTCAACTACCATTTAAAATCGGCAATAGAATCATTTATAATAGAAAATGGATTTTGCGAAAAATTAATTCTTGCACTTAAGAATGGATTAAGAAGAATAATGATACAACGTTAGCTGAGAGGGGGATCTTAAAATGCCTATATATGAGTTTACTTGCGAAAATTGTGGAAATGAATTTGAGGAATTAGTTTTTGGATCATCAAATGAAATTTCATGCCCATCATGCGGGGATAAGAACGTGAAAAAAAGGGTTTCCGTGTTCGGATTTAAAAGTGGGGGAAAATTTAACCCATCTAATCCCTCCTGCGGTCCTTGTAATTTAACAAGCTGCAGTTCATGTAAATGAGGCCTTGGGGTGGGTATTCAGAAATTTGATCCATCAAACTCAAGAATGCTCATCTCCAGAGAGAGAAAAAAGATCCTGAACCCCTCAAAAATAAAATATCTTTTTACAGGAAATAAGATAAAGGTATGTGATCTGGGATGCGGAAATGGCTTTTTTGCAATTCCTATTTGCAGATGGCTGAGAGGAAAAGGGGAAGTGATTGGTGTTGATATATCTGATCAAATGCTCAGGGAATTAGGCATGCATGCAAGAAAAATGGGTATTGATAATCTCATCCTGAAAAGGTCAGATGAATATATGATTCCATTATCCAGTAAAAGTATGGATATTGTATTTATGGCATGTGTGCTTCATGAGGTAAAAAGCGCCAGGCGATTTTTATCTGAAGCAAAGAGGATATTGAAAGATGATGGGAAGCTTATTGTTATAGATTGGAAGAGGAGGCGAACCCAGGGCGGGCCTCCATTGAAGATAAGAATAGGAAAAAGGAAGGCAATCGATTACTTAAAAAGGGCGGGTTTTAAAGGAATAGAAGGGGTGAATTTATATCCTTATCATTATGTGCTGATTGGGAAAAAGGGATAATTAAAAATAATGGGGGAATGCGTGGGGAGTCAAAATATTGTCTCAATGCGGGACAGATTCTTTTCGATCCAGTATTTTATATCCTTTTTTTGAAACCTCCACTGATTCCCCTTTTTGAATCCTTTGAGCTCCCCTTTGCGGGCAAGCTCTGCAACCTTATCGGGATAGACGTCGAAGAGCCATGCGAGATCCGTTGATTTCAATATATCAGGAAGTTTATCAATCTTTTCAAGTATTTCCTTTATATTCATATCAAAATTATTTTATAAAAAAAATAAAACAAGGCAAGATAATTTTTAGTAGGAGTACACTATGCAACAGGATTGCATCTTTTGCAGGATTATAAGGGGTGAAATACCATCGAAGAGGGTTTTTGAAAATGAGCATGTTGTTGCTGTGGAAGATATAAACCCCCAGGCACCAGTTCATATCCTGATACTTCCGAAGAAGCATCTGTCAACTTCCCTTGAAATAACAAGGGAGGATGCTGAAATGCTTTGCTGGGTTTTCCTTGCTGCAAATGATATTGCACGAAGTAAAGGGGTAGCTGATAAGGGATACAGAATCGTTATGAATTGTAATGAGGAAGGGGGGCAGGTGATATTCCACCTTCATTTCCATCTCCTTGCAGGGCGGCACATGCTATGGCCACCTGGATGAGATGGAGGGTAGAGGATGGGAATTGGTTATTCCATTTTGAAAGAAAGGGCAGAAGCTGCATATCTATTACTTGAGGAATGCAGAGTTTGTCCCAGGGAATGCGGTATAAACAGACTGAAAAATGAAAAGGGTCATTGCAGGGTGGGGCTAAAGGCAATGGTAAGTAGCTTCGGACCCCATTTCGGCGAGGAGCCGCCCCTTGTTGGAAGATTCGGATCCGGAACGATTTTTCTAACAAGCTGCAATCTCAATTGTGTTTTTTGCCAGAATTATGACATAAGCCAGTATAGATACGGGGAGGAGGTAACTGAAGAAGAGATAGCAAGAATGATGCTAGCCCTGCAGGGTATGGGTTGCCATAATATCAATTTTGTTACACCCACGCATGTAGCGCCTCAGCTGATGAAGGCAATAATGATCGCAAGAGAGCAGGGGCTCGATATACCAATTGTTTACAACTGTGGAGGTTATGAATCCGTGGAAGTGTTAAAGCTATTTGAGGGAATTGTTGATATATACATGCCTGACTTTAAATATGGTGATGATGAGGTTGCAAAGGAGCTTTCGAATGCACCCGGTTATGTGGGGGTAGCAAAGAAGGCAATAAAAGAGATGCACAGACAGGTTGGGGATCTTGTGGTGGATGCAAGAGGTGTTGCAAGAAGAGGGTTGATAATAAGACATCTTGTTCTTCCCAACAATCTTGCAGGAACTGAAAAGGTAATGGAATTTATTGCAAATGAAATTTCAAAACATACCTATGTTAATATTATGGATCAGTACAGACCTGTGTACAGAGCGGCAAATTTTCCGAAGATAACAAGAAGGATAAGTCAGCGTGAATTTATGGAAGCAGTGCAGATTGCTAAAAAATTTGGCCTATACAGGGGATTTGAGGAATTTATATAGAAATGACAAAGATAGATGATTTAAAAAAAGAGATAGATTTCATAAAAAGGGAGATATTGCTTTTAAAAACCGAACTTGGCTTAGGGAATTTCTCAATAGAGGGGTGTCTTAAAAGAAGGGGGTTTCAGATCATACAGAGCAATCCAAGAGAAAATTTGATATTCCCACCAGATACAGATTTTGAAACAGAAGATTTAATTTATAGGTACCTGAAGAGATATTCATTCAGAATTTTCCTGAGGGACATAATTAAAAGGAAGGAATGCTTTAAATTGGGAGATCTTGAGAGCTTTTGTTCAAGGGATACAGTAAAAGAGTATATCGATATATTAATAAAATGCGGTATTGTTAAACAGATTGGAAAAAGAGAATTTGCACTTGTTAATAAAAATGTAAGAAGCTTTGGTGATACATTTGAATGGTTCGTCGCCATGATTTTCAAAAAGGAGTTTGGTGCTTCCTCAGCATGGGGGGTAAAATTAAAGGGGACAATCACAGGTGGTGACTTTGATGTTATGGCTTATTTAGAGAGGTATTTTGTGTATCTGGAGCTTAAATCTTCACCCCCAAAGCATGTGGAATCCTATGAGGTCGAAGCTTTTCTCAAAAGGATCTCAGAGTTAAAGCCTGACGTTGCATTTTTTCTTGAAGATACAAATCTTAGAATGAAGGACAAAATTGTGCCAATGTTTGAGGAAGAAATTAGAAAAAGGTTCAAACTGGCAAGAAAACATCAGATTTCCCGACTTGCTAAGGAGATGTTCATTGTGGGTGACAGGCTTTTCATAATAAATTCAAAACCTGATATTTCAAGTAACATTGCCTATTGTTTGAGATATTTCCTCGGAAAGGACTCTATCCTCTGAAAGGAGAAAGGAAATAATATGATTGAAATAAGGATACATGGAAGGGGAGGTCAGGGTGCGGTTGTAACATCACAATTGATTGCAATGGCATTTTTTAAATCGGGGAAATATGTTCAGAGTTTTCCACTATTCGGAGTGGAAAGAAGAGGGGCACCTGTTATGGCTTTTGTAAGGATTGATGATAAGTTTATAAACCTGAGAACACCGGTATATAATCCTGATTATGTTATAATTATGGACCAATCATTGATCGAAATACCAGATGTAACAGCAGGCATTAAAGATTCAGGTATTATAATTATCAATAGTGAGAAAAGTCCTGAAGAATTTTTATATTTACAACATAAAGTGGCAACTATAAATGCAAGCCTGATCGCATATAAACATAAACTTGGCAGTAAACAGTTCCCTGCATTAAGCACCCCCATTACGGGTGCTTTTGCCAGGGTTTCAGGTCTGATAGGTAAAACTGTTATTGAAAAGGCGATAATTGAAGTTATGGATAGGGAAAGGGTAAAAAATATAACGGCAATGAGAGAATCTTATGAAAAGGTCAGGATGGTCCAAGAGAAGAAAGGATAGGGCAGAAAAGGATCTTTTTCCATGGCCCGTTTCTTCACTCGATACACTCTCGAACAAAACGGGATTGTGGAGGTTTTTGAGACCTATTTTTGAGGATAAGATTTCTCCATGTGATCATGCATGTTTTGCCGGGCAGAGGATAAGGGATTTTATAGAGGCTGTTTCTGATGGGAGATTTTATGATGGATACCTTATACTGAAGGAATCCAACCCATTTCCAGAGATAACGGGAAGGATATGTCCTCATCCCTGCACAGAGGAATGTTCGAGAAACAGACTTGATATTTCAATAAATATCCCTCTGCTTGAATCCCATATTGAGGAGATTGTAGGAAAGAAGGCGAAGGGGCTATCTATTAGAAAGAAGGATTTTAGCAAAAAAGTTGCAATTATCGGATCCGGTCCAGCGGGATTAAGCTGTGCGTATCACCTGTTGAGAAATGGTATAAAACCTGTAATTTTTGAAAAAGATCCTTCCCCGGGCGGCATGTTGAGGTATGCTATTCCATCTTACAGATTGCCAAAGGCTATACTTGATGAATCAATAGAAAAACTTGTTTCAGAGGGGGTAGAGATAAGAACCGGTGTTTCTGTGGGAAGTGATATTTCATGGGAGGAACTGAATGAATTTGATGCAATATTTATTTCATCGGGATCACATAAATCGAAGAAAATAAATATAGAGGGTGAGGACGAGGAGGGTATTTTTTATGCACTTAATTTTTTGAGGATGGTGAATTCAAAAGTGGAATTTAAAATTGGGAGAAGGGTTGCAGTAATTGGTGGCGGTAATTCTGCAGTTGATGTTGCGAGGACAGCACGGAGGATGGGCTCAGAGGAGGTTTATATAATATGTGTTGAACCTAAGGATAGGATGCCTGCAATAAGGGAAGAGATATACAAGGCTGAGAAAGAAGGTGTTCTGGTCAATGACAGGAATGCGCTAATCAGAATTAAAAGAGAAGATAACTTATTAAACCTTCAGCTTGCAAGGGCGACATTTATTCGAAGAAAACCCGATGGGGGGATAGAATTTAAAATCGATTATGAAAGTAAAAAAGATATGAAGGTTGACAATGTAATAATCGCCATTGGTGAAACTCCCGATACGGATTTTATTCCTCCCGATTTAAGTATAAAAAAGAGAAAAAATCCATCAGCGTTAGCCGTATGCACAAACAAAAAAGGTTTTTTTGCTGGAGGAGATTTTGTTTCAGGTCCTTCATACGCTTCGCTTGCAGTTTCATGGGGAAGAGCTGGCGCTGAGGCAATCAGGGCATTTATTGAAAAAAGAAAGATTGTAAAGAGTGATGATAAAAGGGCAATCGTTGATATAAAAAAGATACGATTCCATTATTTTGTTTCCATTCCTCTCAAGGAACAGCTGAGGAGTAAAGTTTCGCGCCTTGATATGCTAAATGAATCCCGAAGATGCTTAAAATGCGGAAAATGTATTGGGTGTGGAAACTGTTATATCTTCTGTCCAGATAATGCGATAAGGATCTATAACAACAAATTGGAAATTATTTATGATTATTGCAAGGGATGTGGTATATGTGTGAGAGAATGCCCGAGGGATGCCATGAGTTTAATAGAGGAGATTGAGTCATGAAAAAACTTCTCAATGGTAATCTTGCAGTATCAATAGCCGTTGCACTTTCAAAAGTGGATGTCATTGCAGCATATCCTATAACTCCACAAACATCAATAATCGAGAAACTTGCATCAATGTGTGAAAGGGGAGAAATAAGGGCAAGTTTTATAAGGACAGAATCAGAACATTCCTCAATGGCCTGCTGCTTTGGGGCGGCACTATCAGGGGCGCGTGTTTTTACCACAACATCCTCCCAGGGAATTGTTTTAATGCATGAAATGTTACACTGGGTTTCAGGCTCCAGGCTTCCTGTTGTTATGGTTAATGTTAACAGAGCACTTGGTCCACCATGGTCATTATGGGTTGATCAGACTGATAGTCTATCCCAGAGGGATACAGGATGGATACAGATTTACTGTTCAAACAACCAGGAAGTTCTTGATACAACAATACAGGCTTTTAGAATAGCTGAAGAAATAAATATTCCTGTTATGGTAAATATGGATGGCTTTCTCCTTTCACATACTTTTGAACCCGTTGATGTTCCATCTGCAAAAAAGGCTAACCTTTATCTGAAAAGGAGAAAGAAAAAATTTGAGATACAGAAACAGAAGAGCATTTCTTTTGGTGGCGTTACATACTCCGATGATTACTATATATTCAGAAAAAATCTTCAACTCGATTTTGAAAGGGTGAGAGATATAATTGAAAAGTGTGAAGATGAGTTTCAAAAAATATTTGGAAGGAAGTATGGAATGATTGAGAAGTATTGGATGGACGATGCTGATATTGTTGTTGTAACTATGGGATCACTTTCGGGAACGGTAAAGGATGTTATAGACAGGGTAAGGGCGAGGGGTGTAAAGGCGGGGCTTCTTAGGATAAGGGTTTTTAATCCCATGCCGGCTGAGGAATTGAGGGAAAATCTTGGAAATAAAAAAATCGCCGTTATTGATAGGAATCTATCCCCCGGAAAGGGTGGTATTGTTTGCCAGGAATTGAAATCAATCCTCTTTGATTCAGGAACGAGTTGCAGGATATTTGGATTCATCGGTGGTCTTGGCGGTAAGGATATATCTCCCTCACAGATAGAAGAAATAATCTTTTATACCTATAAAAGGGAAAGACCGGAGAAGGATATTTTATGGATAAGTTAGCAGGAAGAATTCAGAAATATAGCTGGAAGGATATTTCGAAGGATGAACTCATTTATTCGGGACACCTTGCATGTGCAGGCTGCGGAGCAGCCCTTGCAATGAGGATTGCACTTAAAGCGCTGGGAAAAGATACAGTAATTATAGTTCCAGCAAGTTGCTGGTCTGTTATTGATGGGATATATCCATTTCATGCTCTTAAAGTAAATTTTATACATACTGCCTTTGAAACAGCTCCCTCAGTGGCAACAGGACTGAAGAGGGGTTTGATCATGAAAGGAGAAAAGAAAAAGACTGTTGTTTCATGGGCAGGTGATGGCGCTACATTTGATATAGGATTGCAGGCATTATCTTCTGCAGCTGAAAGAAATGAGGATATAATCTATATTTGCTATGATAATGAAGGATATATGAATACAGGTTCCCAGAGCAGTTCATCAACACCTTATGGTGCAACAACCGGAACAACTCCCGCAACATTTTCCAGGGAAAACAGGAAAAAAGATATCATAGGAATAATGGTTGCCCATCAAATTCCATATATCGCAACTGCATCAGTTGCTTTTCCTGAGGATATGACGAGAAAAATCAGCAGGGCAAGGCGGATAAAAGGATTTCGATTCTTACATATCCTTTCCCCTTGTCCAGTTGGATGGGGTTTTGATAGTGAATTAACAGTTGAGATTGCAAGACTTGCTGTTGAGACAAGACTTTTTCCTCTTATTGAAATACAAAGGGGAATGGGATCTTGTATAACTTATGAACCATCAGGGGAAAGTATCAGGAAATATCTCAGGCTTCAGAAGAGATTCTCACATCTTAAGGATATGGATATCAGAATGATTCAGAAGACTGTTAATAGAAACTGGGAAAACCTCATCCGCAATGCATCCATTCCGAAAAAGAAGGTGGAAGGTCCTTGAAGATAGAGGTTAAGTCATACGGACATCTCAGGAATCATTTTATAAAGAGATTCGGAGGGGATAGTATTATTCTGGATATAAATGATAAAACATCCCTTTCCGAGTTAATAGATAAATTAGAGATTTCGCGAGACCATTATCATATCATCCTTGTAAATGGTCTTCATGTTGATATGAAGACAGAGCTTAAAGAGGGAGATATAGTTGCAATATTCCCTCCGATTGCGGGTGGATTGCTTCTTTGAGAAAAGCAGATTAAATTTGGAAATAAAATGGATGTAGTGCCATTAAGGGGACATCATCTTCTTTGCTTGTGTGCATTTGAGGGCAAAGGGTATGATTCAAAATTTGTTGAGAATATGTTCAGGATCTACAATGAGCTTAAATTGCATCCGGAGAAGGAGATAATCCTAATAGAACAGGCCGACCCGATCTGTTTTAAATGCCCTAATTTTTCAAATGGAAGGTGTAAGATATATGGAAAGGATCATGAAGCAAATATTGTCTCAAGAGACAGGAAAGTTCTTGAGATTATCGGATTATCGCCGGGAGTAAGGTTAAACAACAGGGCATTATTTAAAAGATTAAGTCAGAAGATAAGAAAGGACGATATTCCCTCAATATGCGGAAATTGTATGTGGATTGATATATGTAGATTTAAATTTAATCCTCATGTCTTTTTGGATAACATTAATGAATAAAAAAAATATCTTCATCACGGGAAGACCAGGGATAGGAAAAACAACAATGATTAAAAGATTAATCAAGGATTTAAGACTTGATGCGGGTGGATTCTATACAGAAGAAATAAGGGAACAGGGGATAAGAAAGGGATTCAGGATCAGATCAATCTCAGGTGAAGAAGGGATATTTGCGCATGTAAACATTGAAGCACCATACAGGGTTAGTAAATATGGTATAGATATACAGATCCTGAACACGATAGGTGTTAAGGCAATAGATGATGCCATTGAGAAGAATACAGTGGTGATAATTGATGAAATCGGCAGGATGGAAATCTTTTCCCCTGATTTTCAAAAGGCTGTTGTAAGGGCACTTGATTCTAAAAAGCCTGTGCTGGGAGTTATTCAGCAGAGAGAAAATCCATTCCTTGATTCAATAAGAAGAAGAGGAGATGTTGAGTTATTCTGCCTTAAGGAAAATACACATGAAGAAGTTTTTCAGATGATAAAAAAGAGGCTCGAGGGAATAATTTGAAAAGGTTCTTGACAATTTCACATGGCGTTGATAGCTTACAGAAAACTCATAAGGAGGACTTTTATGAGCGAGAAAATTTTTATAGATGAGGATACATCTCCGGAGGAAGCAATAAGAATCGCCATTGAAAGGGAAAAGAAGGCCTATGAGTTTTATATGAATGCAGCAAAGATCGTTAAGTTTCCCGGTGGCAGGGAGATGTTTGAATTCCTTGCAAAGGAGGAACTTCACCATAGAGAACTTCTTGAAAAAGAGTATGATAAGCATATAAGGAAAGAGTATTGATAGGGAAAGAGGATGAAAAGGATAGCAATATTGGGGGAAAATAGGGAGGCTATAAAAATAAAGGAAGGGCTTAAAAAGATTGGAAGACCACTGTTAATTGATATATTTGATGATGAAGAAAAATTTTTGAAGGAGTACGAGAAAGGGTATTTTGAAATAACAATTCTCACCAGGGGATTCATATTAGATGAAAGTATTAGGCTTTTGAAAATACCCGAAAGGATCAAAAAGAAAAGGCCCTCGGGAAAAATTATATACCTCGGAAGGTTTAAGGCAGAGAGGGAGGAGGCATTAAGAAGCGGTGTTGATGTCTTTATCAATATGGATGATCCAGCCCTGTTTGAAAGGATAGGTAGAGCACTTGATAAACCACGTCTCGCTGTTAATTCATGGCACTATTATCATGTATTGAAGGATCAGTGGGTGAACATCATCCTTTTTTCTTCGGTTGTAGCAGACAAAGATGTATTGGTTTCATTTAAGCCCCATATCATTTTGATATCATTAGAAAGGATTTCCCAAAATGAGCTCGATGGTTTTCTTGAAATTAGAAATGCTCTCCCTTACTCAGAAGTTATCCTTATTCCTGAGTTGGAAAGGGAAGGATTTGAAGCGGAAGCATTAAGGCATGGCTTTACGGATGTTTATGATGAAAGAGAGGGACAGGAGGCGATAAGAGAGAAGATAATAAAAAAGTTAAATAGAAAGTGGATAGATGAAATAAATACTTAGGAGGTAAAAAGAGAAGATGCCTAAATTGTGTTATATTAAAGGGATGGGTTTATCTGTGCCGAAGAAGATCCTGACAAATAAGGATCTTGAAAAAATGGTTGATACCTCTGACGAATGGATTATCACGAGGACTGGAATAAAGGAAAGAAGAATCGCATCTGATGATGAGGCTTCATCGGATCTGGGTGTGAGGGCGTCGATTAAAGCACTTGAAGATGCCGCAATCAGGGCTGAGGAGCTCGACCTGATTATAGTTGGAACAGCAACTCCTGATATGCTTTTTCCATCAACTGCGTGCATCATACAGGGAAGGATAGGGGCTACCAAAGCAGCAGCATTTGACCTTTCAGCGGGTTGTTCCGGATTTATATACGCACTGGCTGTTGCTGATAGTCTTCTGAAATGTTCCAATTGGAAATATGCACTGGTGGTGGGGACGGAGACACTCTCGAGGGTTGTTGATTGGGAAGACAGAAATACTTGCGTACTTTTTGGAGATGGAGCAGGGGCAGTAGTACTTGAACTCCATGAGGGAGAAAGAGGTATTCTTTCTACCCATATACATTCAGATGGGTTCAATTGGGAAATCCTCTATCTACCTGGTATAGGGGCAAAATATCCACCTTCACCGAAAATCATAGAGGCAAGACTTCCTTATATAAAAATGCAGGGAAGGGAAGTTTTCAAAATTGCAGTAAAAGCACTTGCTGATGTGATAATTGAGGGTCTGGAGAAGAACGGTCTAAAGGAATCCGATATTTCCCTTCTTATCTGCCATCAGGCAAATTTAAGGATAATTGAAGCAACAGCCAAAAGGCTTGGTTTAACCATGGAAAGGGTTTATGTGAATATTGACAGATACGGCAATACCTCTTCAGCCTCCATACCGATAGCGCTTTATGAGGCCCATGCAATGGGGTTAATAAAGCGTGGGGATATAGTGGTACTTAATGCATTTGGTGCCGGTCTTACATGGGCATCTGCAATCATCAAATGGTAATAAGGCCTCAGTGTATTCATAATAGAATTCTAAAATTGACAGTGAGATAGAATTCGGGTTAAATTAGTATTAGAATTTTATCTTGTAAAATCTCTGAGATATGAAGAATTACAACATAATAAATAAAAACCACATAAGCTGGCTGATTATTTTACTGATGATAATTTTTCTCTTTAACTTTCTGAATCAGCCAAGGAGTCAACAAGAGAAAATAACATATAGTGATTTTTTGAATCTCCTTGAGCAGGGGAAAATCGCTGAGGTTACCATTCAGGGAAACAACATCCAGGGAAAGGAAAGGGATGGAAAGGAATTCAAGACATATATCCCCAATGATCCTGATCTTATAAAAATACTCCGTCAGAAAAGTATCAAGATCATTGTGAAACCTGAGGATTCATCTCCGTGGTATATGAACATATTGGTCTCATGGTTCCCAATGCTCCTCCTCATAGCGGTATGGATCTATTTCATGAGGCAGATGCAGGCGGGCTCAGGTAGTGCAATGTCGTTCAGCAAAAGCAGGGCTAAGCTTGTTGCTGACACCCAGAAGAGGGTAACATTCAATGATGTTGCAGGAATTGAGGAGGCAAAGGAGGAGTTGCAGGAGATAATTGCGTTTCTGAAGGATCCCCAGAAGTTTACAAAACTTGGTGGGAAGATACCAAAAGGGGTTCTTCTTGTTGGACCTCCGGGGACCGGTAAAACACTCCTTGCAAGGGCTATTGCAGGTGAAGCGGGTGTTCCATTCTTCAGTATAAGTGGATCCGATTTTGTTGAACTTTTTGTCGGGGTTGGGGCTGCAAGGGTAAGGGATCTATTTACTCAGGCAAAAAAGAACGCGCCCTGCATTGTGTTTATCGATGAGATTGATGCAGTAGGCAGATACAGGGGTGCGGGTCTTGGAGGGGGCCATGATGAAAGGGAGCAGACGCTGAACCAACTTCTTGTTGAGATGGATGGTTTTGAGGCAAATCAGGGGGTTATTGTAATTGCTGCGACAAATAGACCGGATGTCCTTGATCCAGCTTTGCTCAGACCGGGGAGATTTGACAGACATGTAATTCTCCCGAAACCTGATATAAAAGGAAGAGAGGCTATCTTAAGGATTCATACAAAGGGGAAACCACTTGGTGCTGATGTGGATCTCACCGTGATCGCAAGGGGCACACCAGGTTTTTCCGGAGCTGATCTTGCAAATCTTGTAAATGAGGCAACGCTTATTGCAGCAAGGAAAAACAAAAATGTAATAGAGATGGAGGATTTTGAGCTTGCCAAGGATAAGGTCCTCATGGGAACGGAAAGAAGAAGTCTTGTTATAAGCGAGGAGGAAAAGAGATCCATTGCATATCATGAAGCCGGACATGCACTTATTGCAAAGATGATACCCGGAACAGATCCAATCCATAAGGTAACCATCATACCCCGGGGAATGGCACTTGGCGCCACACAACAGCTTCCGATCGATGAGAGGCATAACTATACAAAAGAATACCTTCTCAACAGCATATGTATAATTCTCGGAGGAAGGGTAGCGGAGGAGATCGTGTTAAATCAGATAACAACCGGTGCCTCCAATGATATAGAGAGGGCAACAGAAATTGCAAGAAAGATGGTTTGTGAGTGGGGAATGAGTGAAAAATTTGGTCCCCTGAGTTTTGGAAAAAAGGAAGAGCAGATATTTCTCGGAAAGGAATTGATCAGACACAAGGATTACAGTGAAGAGACCGCTGTTGAAATTGACAAAGAGGTTAAGGAAATAGTGAGTGGATGCTATGAGAAGGCACGAAAGATAATCACAGAGAATATTGATAAACTACACAAACTCGCCCAGGCTCTTCTGGATAAGGAAACGCTGGATGGTAATGAAATAGAGAGAATTATAGGCGTGGCACAGCCCGCATAAATATTTATCTTCAAATATCACAGAAAATTCTGGTGGAGATTTTTATGAAAGACGAAGATATCTATCAAATAGCTTTGCAACAATTAGAAGAGGCAGCAAAGTTAATACGACTTGACCCCGATATTCATGAGATGTTAAAACACCCTAAGAGATCGATCGAGGTTTCAGTGCCCATCAGGATGGATAATGGCGATATAAGGGTATTCAAGGGTTTCAGGGTTCAACACAATGATGCAAGGGGTCCATGTAAGGGAGGAATAAGATATCATCCTGATGTAACCTTTGATGAAGTAAAAGCACTTGCTATGTGGATGACATGGAAGACTGCACTGATGGATCTTCCTTATGGAGGCGGAAAGGGCGGTGTTGCATGCAATCCGAAGGAACTGTCAGTTAGTGAGAAAGAAAGATTAACAAGAAGATATACATATATGCTTCTTGATTTTATTGGTCCTGATAAGGATATACCAGCTCCTGATGTTTATACAGATGAACAAACAATGGCATGGATAATGGATACATACAGTATGTTTGAGGGGTTCAATGTGCCCGGTGTTGTTACTGGAAAACCTGTTAGTATAGGAGGAATAGTTGGAAGAAAAGAGGCAACAGGGAGGGGTGTTTTTTATATATCAATGGAAGTATTAAAGAGAAAAGGTATCAGCCCCAGGAATGCTATGTGTGCAATTCAAGGTTTTGGAAATGTAGGCTATGTCACTGCAAGGCTCCTTCACGAAGAAGGTTGTAAGATAATAGCAGTGAGTGATTCAAAAGGTGGTGCATACAGAAAGGATGGGATTGATCCATTAAAACTTCGCGAACATAAGATGAAGACAGGAACGGTAATGGATTTTGCCGGGAGTGAAAACATAACCAATGATGAATTACTTGAACTTAATTGCGATATCCTTATCCTTGCAGCAATGGAGGGAGCTCTTAACAGGAATAATGCGGCAAATACCAAGGCACGAATAGTAATAGAAGGAGCAAATGGACCAACAACACCTGATGCTGATGAAATTCTTTACTCAAAAAGCATCATCGTTGTTCCTGATATACTGGCAAATGGAGGTGGGGTTACGGTAAGTTATTTTGAATGGGTTCAAAATATAGAAAGGATATTCTGGAGAGAACAGGAAGTGAACTTAAAACTTCATGAAAAAATGACAAAGTGTTTCAATGATGTATGGGAAATGGCAAATGAGCTCAGAGTTAACATGAGAAAGGCTGCATATGCTATTGCTTTAAAAAGGGTATCAGATGCAATAATTTCGAGGGGTCTTTTTCCATAAGGGGGGTTTAAATTCCAGATGATAATGAAACTTGATCATATCTCTATTGCTGTGAAATCAATAGAGAAAGCCCTATCATTCTATAAGGATGTGCTCGGTGGTGTAGTAGTAAGAAATATATCGGATGGTTATGATCCTAATTTCAGGTTCCTGCAGTTTATCCTTGGAGGTCAGAAATTCGAACTTATTGAACCGGTCCGTGAGGGATTCCTGGAGGATTTTCTCAGGAAGAGGGGGGAAGGAGTTCATCACATCGGCTTCATGGTTGATGATATGGAAAAGGCAATAAATTTTCTTGAGGAAAGGGATATAAAGATAGTTGATAAATTCACGGATCCGTCAGGATGGAAAACAGCTTTTATTTCGCCACGATCTACATTTGGTGTTCTTATTCAGATAAATGAAATTAGAAAAAAGTAGCATAATCATTGAGTGCCTGGGGTTATAATAATTGATGAGTCTCCCCTGTTTGTTGATCTCTGGTTTTTTAGAATCATGAGTGCTCTTTTGATGCCTTCTCTGAAAAATGGGATTGATGAGAGGTCTTTTTTATAATCAAGTGCCCTTATCACTGCAACCACCTTCCTTAAATCGTTCTGGAATCCCTTTTTAAGATAAAAGAGCCCTATATCCTCGAGTCTTCCCCTGTAAAGAGACCTTTGCTCATCAGGAAATTTTGTTACTGCCTCTTCAATAATCTCGCTATACTGCTCTTCCCTTACATGAATCGAAACAATGATTCTTGATTCTTCCAGCGAGAGAAGTTTATCTGCATATGCATGCAGGAATTTCGAATCTGCAAAAAATCCACTAAACTCTCTTTTATCAAGCAGGGTATCACTTTCAGATAGATCATGTTCAGTAGATTCGATTCTTTCGAGATTCTCTCTTAAATAATCGGCTTTAGGAATTTTTAGGGTCGGGATTTTTGATTCATATTTTATGAAATAAGGTCTTTCCTTTGAGTCCGGGTTCTTTTGAGATGCTTCCCTTATTTCATATCCAGCATATTCTGGATCAACAGGAAAGATCATTTCATCCATTTTTTCTATGCTTGTTTTAACCTTTTTGTAGTCCATGGCAGAAAGTTCTAAACAGGAGAATTTATTTATCCCATGGATGTCATTTACCATGCTCTGGACAAGCAGATATGTGTTATGAATTGGGATAATAATAAAAATATGCTTGTTGCCAGAATAATCAGGAGGGCTCATCCATGCTTCGATTTTCCCTGGATAGTGTGAAACTGATTTCTTCCCTTCTTGCTCTATCTCCTCAACAACTGCATCACTTATGCCAAGTGTTCGCCACCTGTGAAAAATTCTTCTTATCTCTTTTTTCAGATGTTTGTCCAATGTTTCTGAATAGATTTCTTTAAGATCACAGAGGATCGAAAACTCCTTCATCAAACCGACTGCACGTAATATATCAATACTGAATTTATCTTCATAGGATAAAAGGTGTCTGATAAATTCACTCCAGCTACCAGGAGGGCTTTCAGTAAATCTGGAGAGATCTTTCCCGGAGATTTCTGTAAGTAACCTGATTCCTTCCATCCACTGCTTATTATTCCCTTGATCAAGGGCTTCCTTCAGCGAATAAAGTATATCAACGATCTTTTCCATGAAATTCTCCATTTTCGAATTTCCAATAAAGTATAATAGCTAAAAAGAGACTTTAAAAGAGATTTATTGCGATATTTTTGAGTGATTCAATAAGTAAGAAAAATATGATAGAATTTTTTTAAAAAATGTGGAGATATACCATGAAGAAGGTAATTATTCTTTTAATGATATCGATTTTATTAAACTTTCAGTGTACCCCAGGGGCATCATCTGAAAATAGCGAGGGCCTTCTTGAGATGGTAGTTAAGGATATTTATATTGATAGCAGAACCGAGGCACCAGTTGTGGTTCTGAAGGAAAAAAACGGGGAGAGGACGCTTATGCTTGTCATAGGAATATATGAGGCCCATGCAATTGTAAGAAAGATGAGAAAGATTACAACACCAAGACCGATGACCCATGATTTACTTGAAAATCTTATAAGAATATTTAAGGCGAAGGTTGATAGAATAGTTATAACCGCTCTGAAAAACAATACATACTATGCGACAATAAATGTATCCTCAGCCAATGAACATTTTCAGATAGATTCAAGACCTAGTGATGCAATTGCGCTTGCCCTCTCAATGGATATCCCTATATACACAGCGAAAGAGGTCATTGAGGAATCAAAAAAGCTGGACCTGAAGGAATTAAAAGAGAGGGGTGATGCAATATAAATCCATCGATCCTTCAAAGAAAACGCCCTATGCTACAACTTGCCCTTGATCATCCGGATATAGATAGGGCAGTGGGCATTGCTTCTGAAGTAGTTGATGAAATCGATATTATAGAGGCTGGAACGCCACTAATTAAATCAGAAGGGGTAAGATCTGTTGGGATATTGAGAAAGGAATTTCCTGAAAAGGTGATCCTTGCTGATATGAAGATTATGGATACTGGTGCTCTCGAGGCCAATCTTGCATTTGACCAGGGTGCTGATATGGTAACGGTATGTGCTGCTGCCCCGGATGAAACTATAAGGGCTGTAATTGAGGCCGCAGAACGTAGAGAAAAAGTTGCTGTAGTAGATATGATAGGGATAAAGCTAATTACTGGAAGATTGAGGGAATTGGAAAGGCTAAGGCCTCATGTAATTGCAGTTCATAAAGGGATCGACCAGCAGGAAAGGGGTAAGGATCCACTTGAAAATGCAGCTGTTGTGCGCCGTTTTACAAAAACCCCCATCTCTATTGCAGGAGGAATAACACCTTCGCTTTTAGTAAAGATCCTTCCTATGAAACCTGCCATTGTTGTTATAGGATCGTATATTACAAAGGCTGAAAGACCATTGATGGCAGCAAGGGAAATAAAGGGAATATTATGTTCTGCAGACAGATTCTGAAAAAAATAAAGGCTATAACAGACAGGATTAATGAAGAAGATTTTCGAAAATTTATAAACGAAATAAAGAAGGCGCCAAGGATTTACATCATTGGATATGGAAGATCAGGGCTTGTGGCCAGAGCCTTTGCAATGAGGCTTGTGCATCTGAGGAAAAAAGTTTTCGTAATAGGTGAAACAGTAACACCTGCTATGAGGGCGGGTGATGTATTGCTTGCTGTTTCGGGATCCGGTGAGACCCCAATGGTAGTGGAAGTTGCAAGGGCTGCAAAAAGATTAAAAGGGAGGATAATAGCTGTTACAAAGAGGAAAAAATCACCACTTTCTGATCTCTCCGATTTATGTGTCATCATTCCTACCCCTGAGACCCTGAAATCAGCTGATCATTATGAGGTGAGGGAATTGGCAGGTTTCCCCTCACCCCCCCTCGGGTCTCTCTTTGAGATATCTGCGTTGATATTCTTCGAAGCCTGTGTAGTTGCCCTTATGATTGAGCTTGGAATAAAGGAAGAAGAGATGCGAGAAATTCACGCCAATTTATAAAAATTTTATTTACGGAAAGCCCCTCTAATGCTATATTTTTGGTTTGGAGTGATTGAAAAATAGAAAGGAGGTATAAAGTGGGTAAAAGTGTAGCGAGGAAAATACTTGAAAGTCATCTTGTATCCGGGGAGATGATTCCTGGAAAGGAAATAGCAATATCCGTAGATCAAACCTTGACGCAGGATGCTACCGGTACTATGGCATATCTCCAATTCGAGGCTATGGATGTCCCCCGGGTAAGAACCAAATTATCAGTAAGCTATGTAGATCACAATACACTTCAGACGGGATATGAAAATGCCGATGATCACAGATTCCTGCAAACAATTGCAGCAAAATATGGAATCTACTTTTCTAAACCCGGGAATGGAATCTGTCATCAGGTTCACCTCGAGAGATTTGCTGTTCCAGGTGAGACCCTTCTTGGTTCTGACAGCCATACCCCAACAGCTGGTGGAATAGGAATGATTGCTATTGGCGTTGGAGGACTTGATGTTGCAATGGCTATGGCAGGGCAACCATTCTATATGATTATGCCAAAAATTGTTCTTGTGAAACTGACGGGGAAGCCCGGGCCATGGGTCACTGCAAAGGATGTGATCCTTGAGCTTTTAAGGAGGCTTACCGTAAAAGGAGGGATTGGAAGGATATTTGAATATGGTGGTGAAGGTATAAAGGAATTCAGTGTTCCGGAAAGATCTACCATTACAAACATGGGTGCTGAGCTTGGTGCAACAACATCAATATTTCCCAGTGATGAAATAACCCTGAAATATATGAAGGCACAAAAGAGGGAGCATCAGTGGAAGATGCTTCTTCCTGATCCTGATGCAACATACGATGAGGTAATTGAAGTAAACCTTTCAGAGCTTGAGCCCCTCATTGCAAGACCTCACAGCCCGGACAATGTATGTAAGGTAAGGGAGATTGCTGGCTTAAAGGTGGATCAGGTTGCCATCGGATCATGCACCAACTCATCATATAAGGAATTGATGGTTGTTGCAGAAATGCTCAAGGGCAAAAAGGTCCATCCTGATGTGAGCTTTGTTATCTCTCCAGGGTCCAAGCAGGTTCTCAATATGCTTGCTAAAAATGGGGCGCTTTCAATTCTGATTGAGGCTGGGGCCCGAATACTGGAAACAACCTGTGGTCCCTGTATAGGGATGGGACAGGCACCTCCATGGAATGGTGTGTCTGTTAGATCATTCAATAGAAATTTTGAGGGGAGGAGCGGTACACCAAATGCACAGGTTTACCTTGCATCCCCCGAGGTTTGTGCTGCAACAGCCCTTATGGGCGTAATTACTGATCCGAGAACACTCGGTGAACCTTTAAAGGTTGAAATACCTGAAGAGTTCATAATAGATGACAGCCTCATTATCCTTCCTTCAAAGGAACCAGAGAAGGTTGAGATTATAAGAGGACCTAATATTAAGCCTTTACCCAGAAGGGGTTCTATGCCAGAAAAGTTAACAGGAAAAGTGCTTCTTAAGGTTGGCGATAATATTTCAACCGATCATATCCTTCCTGCTGGTGCAAAGATCTTACCATTGAGGTCAAATATACCTGCCATTTCAGAGTACACATTCCATGTCATAGATCCCTCATTTCCAAAGAAGGCGAAGGAGAGCGGGGGAGGGTTTATAATAGGGGGTGCCAATTATGGACAGGGCTCAAGCAGGGAGCACGCCGCAATTGCTCCAATGTACCTTGGTATAAAGGCGGTAATCGCACTTTCCTTTGCAAGGATTCACAGGGACAATTTAATAAACTTTGGCATACTTCCCCTTACATTCGTTGATGAAGAAGACTATGAGATGGTTGAACAGGACAATGAACTTGAGATAGAGAATGTTGTTGATCTGCTTAAATCTCAGAAAGAGCCGCTTGTTGTTAAAAATCTTACCAAGGGAACAAAATTTGAAGTTAAGCATGGACTTACCACAAACCAGATCGAGGTGCTCCTTGCAGGTGGAAAGCTCAATTTAGTGAAGGGAAAAGTGTCGCAATAAAAAATCTGGCTTTAAAAAAAGGGTGGAGGTGTTTGCTTCCACCCTTTTTATTTACACTTCGCCATGGAAGGGAAAAAATCATTCAGGTGCGGGTATATTTCAATAGTTGGAAAGCCCAATGTGGGAAAATCCACACTTATTAACAGTATCTTAGGATCAAAGGTCTCTATAATCTCAGAAAAACCACAGACAACGCGGAATCGTATTGTTGGAATAAAAAATCTTCCCGATGCCCAGCTTATTTTTCTTGATACACCTGGTATCCATATTCCCAGGAGAAAGCTCAATGAATTCATGGTTGAACAGGCTTTCTCCGCCATGGAAGACTCAGATGTAATCTTATTTATGATTGATATGCAATCCCCATATGATGATGAAGATCGGCTTGTTTTAAAAAAATTAAGTGGCGAGAAATCTGTTATCCTTGTTATTAACAAGATTGATCTTTTTAAAAAAAGCGAAATTCTTCCTGTTATTGATGAATACAGAAATCTATTCAATTTTAAGGAAATAGTGCCTGTCTCCGCTTTATACATGGATGGGTTTGATATACTTTTAAACCTTATCAAGAATTACCTCCCCGAGGGACCGCCCTTTTATCCAGAGGATATATTAACTGATCAAACTGAGAGATTTTTTGCTGCTGAGACAATAAGGGAGAAGATATATGAGCTAACAAGGCAGGAGATCCCATTCTCAACAGCTGTTTATGTTGATGAATTCAAAGAAAACGCTGAAAAGGGGATAATTGAAATAAGGGCAATAATATATGTGGAAAGGGATTCCCAGAAGGGTATTTTGATTGGTGAGAAAGGAGATATGATAAAGGAGATTGGTACAAGGGCAAGAAAGGATCTCGAGAGATTTTTCGGGATCAAGATCTTTCTGGATCTATGGGTTAAGGTATTGAAAAATTGGTCAAAGGATACAATCATGCTTAAAAGAATTGGATACAGATAAGAATCCATGGGTAAGAAACCTGTTGTAGCAATAATCGGCAGGCCGAATGTGGGGAAATCGACCCTTTTTAACAGAATGGTTGGATACAGAAAATCCATTGTGCACGATCAACCTGGAGTGACAAGGGACAGGATTTATGCAGACATTAAGGTCGGTTCAAGATGTTTTACACTTGTAGATACGGGTGGTTATGAAAAAGTGCCCGATGAGGATCTGGGAAAGAAGGTTTTAATTAGTATAAATGAATCCATTAAGGAAGCAGATATCATACTTTTGCTCCTTGATGGGAAGGAAGGGTTAACCCCTTTTGACATTGATATATATAGGGATTTAAAGAAGACGGGGAAGCCTATCATCTTTGCAGTAAACAAGATAGACGATGAAAAACATATGGGAAGGATTTATGATTTTTATTCATTTGGTGTTGAGAATATATACCCTTTATCGGCTGAACATAACAGAGGGATCGATGATATCATCTCAGCAATCCTTCAGAATATCTCAGATTATGAGGAAGATGTTGTCGAGGAGGAACCAATAAAAGTGGCAATCATTGGAAGGGCTAATGTAGGTAAGTCCTCGTTTTTTAACAGGATAATTGGTTATGAAAGATCCATCGTAAGTGATATACCGGGCACAACAAGGGATACTGTAGATACGGTTGTTAAATTTGGTGAGAATAAATTCTTGCTTCTTGATACAGCCGGGATGAAAAAAAGGTCAAAGATAAAAAGCTCGATTGAATTTTATAGTATAAACAGGGCTTTAAAGGCAATAGAAAGATCGGATGTTGTTATTCTAATGATCGATGCATCTGAGGGTCCTACGGATATGGATGCAAAGCTTGGTGGATTTTGTGAAGAAGAAGGTAAAGGGATAATTATTGTTGTTAATAAATGGGATCTGATAAGGGAGAAAGCAAACAGAAAAAAATATGAAGAGATAGTAAGATACAGGCTTCAATTTCTCGATTTTGCGCCCGTTATATTTACTTCTGCAAAGGAAGGGATTGGAATAAAAGAAACAATGGATAAAATTAAACAGGTTTATCTAGAAAGAAAAAAGAGGATACCAACATCAAAGCTCAACGATGCCCTTGGAAATATTTTTAAATCCTCTCCACCTCCATCATACAAAGGAAGGAAGGTCAATCTTTATTATGCAACACAGATAAGCTCTTCTCCGCCAAATTTTATTCTCTTTTTGAATTATCCCGAGGGTATCACCGATACCTATATTCGCTACATCAGAAATTCACTGAGAAAAGAGTTTGGCTTTGATGGTGTTCCTATTAAGATTATCCTTAGAAGGAGGAGATAATGATAATTCCATATGGAGAAAAGATACCGAAGATTCATGAAAGTGTTTTCATTGCTGAGGGCAGCTTTATAATCGGTGATGTTGAAATAGATGAGAACTGCAGCATATGGTTTAACTGTGTTATAAGAGGCGATGTAAACTTTATCAGAATTGGAAGAAGGACTAATATTCAGGATGGCGCAATTCTTCATGTAACAAGGGAAAGGCATCCGCTTATAATTGGGAATAATGTATCAATAGGGCATGGTGCGATACTTCATGGATGCAGAATCGGTAATGATGTCCTTATTGGTATTGGTGCAATAGTGCTTGATGGAGTGACAATTGGTGATGGATCCATTATAGGGGCTGGGTCAGTAGTGGCTGAAGGAACTGTTATACCACCAAATTCGGTATTTATGGGTATCCCTGCACAATTTAAAAAGGAGGTATCGGAAAAAGACAGGGAGAGAATTTCTACAACTGCCCGTAATTATCTCAATTATGCAGCCGTCTATTTAAAAGCAAGACAGACTTCAAAGATAACAGGGAGTAGTAAGAGATGAAACTTGCTGCGTCAATTGATGTTGGCAGTAATACATTGAGACTCCTTATAGCAGAGGTTATGGAGAATGGGTCGATAAATATCCTTAAAAAATTAAATAAAATTACAAGGCTTGCCGAAGGATTGGGAAAAGATGGGATTATTAAAAAGGAAGCTATGGAGAGGACGGAAAGGGCGCTTCAAGAATTTATCAGTATTATTAATAAACACGGCATAATTCTCATGAGGGCAGTAGGAACGAGTGCACTCAGGGAGGCGCGGAATGGAGAGGAATTTACAGAGAAAATCTCAAAGGAACTTAATCTTAAAATAGAGATAATAACTCCGGAGGAGGAGGCAGAACTTACTGCAATGGGTGTACTTTTTTCTCTCGGTATCATTCCCGAGAAAGCCATAATTATTGATATAGGAGGAGGAAGCACTGAATTCATAGAAATGGATAATGGAAAAATTGTAAAAATAAAAAGCTTGAAAGCAGGGGTTGTTAAGCTTACCGAATCCTTTATCAAAAACCATCCGACCCCTTTAAGTGAGATCCATCAACTTAAATCTGAGGTGACCTCACTAATAGTTCCACTAAGCAAGGAGATTTCTCCAATGAATGATGGTTCAGTTCTGATTGGGACTGCTGGGACAATAACAAATCTTGCTGCAATGGATTTAGGGATGAGGGTATATAGACCTGAGAGGATAAATGGGCACATTTTAAAAAGAAAAAGAGTGGAGGAATTGCTTGAGATCCTCTCCTCACTCAGCACCTCTGAGAGAAGATCAATTCCAGGGATGGAGAGCGGCAGGGAGGATGTGATAATTGCAGGGGCTGTGTTTCTTCTAATCTGTTTTGACCTTTTCAGGAAAGATGAACTTATTACAAGTGATGGTGGACTGCTTGAGGGTATTCTGAAGCAGCTGATTTCCCGGACATAGGGAATTGAATCCATGTGTGCTTTTGTATAAAGTATTAAAAACTATTTAGAGATTTTCGGAGGTATTTTATGCTGAATTGGGGTGAGAAGTTATGTAAGAAAATAGTTGAGAATTCAAATGAAGGGATAATTTTTTCCGACAGAGAGGGTATTATTAGGTTATGGAACAAAGGTGCTGAACTTATATTTGGCTATACAGCGGAGGAAGCCCTTGGGAAAATGCTTGATCTCATAATACCTGAGAAACATCGTGCCAGACACTGGGAAGGATATATAAGGGTAATGCGTGAAGGATCCACTCGATATGCAAATGAGATGCTTTCTGTTCCAGCAATAAGAAAAGATGGAAAGCGTATTTCCATTGAATTCAGTGTGATAATTATAAGGGAGGATGATCGGATAGAAGGGGTTGCTGCCATTATAAGGGATGTAACATCCAGATGGGAGAAAGAAAAGGAGATGAAGCAATATATTGCAACACTTGAGGATAAGCTGGGTATAAAAACAGCTAAACCTTGACAATGGATGAGGCTTAATATATTTTAAATTAAAGCATTCAAGAGAGGATTGATTTATGATTGATGATAAACTTGAAGAGTGTTTGACATTTGATGATGTAATGCTTGTCCCTGCTGAGTCTGATGTGTTACCAAGCCAGGTTGATGTTCAAACATACCTTACCCCTTCCATAAAATTGAATATACCATTATTGAGTGCTGCGATGGACACCGTTACAGAAGCAGAGCTCGCCATTGCACTTGCCAGGGAGGGGGGGATAGGAATCATCCACAGGAATATGTCCATAGAAGTGCAGGTTATGGAAGTTGATAAGGTTAAGAAATCGGAAAGTGGTATGATTCTGGATCCGATAACAGTTCATCCTGATCAAAAGTTAAGTGATGTGCTGGAGATAATGAGGAAATACAAAATTTCTGGCCTTCCTGTTACAAAAGAAGGAAAGCTCGTTGGTATAATTACAAACAGGGATATCAGATTCGAGACAAGGCTTGACCTTAAAGTTTCCGAAGTGATGACAAAGGACAGGCTCATTACAGCACCCGTTGGAACAACACTCGAGAAGGCAAAGGAGATCCTTCATGAACATAGAATCGAGAAGCTCCTTATTGTTGATGAACATGGTTATTTAAGGGGTCTCATTACCATCAAAGATATAATGAAAATGAAAAAGTATCCCAATTCCTGCAAGGATCATCTGGGAAGGCTTCGTGTGGGAGCCGCAGTTGGTGTTGGAAAAGACAGGGATTCAAGGGTGGCTGCCTTATTGAATGCTGGTTGTGATGTTATTGTTATTGATACTGCACATGGACATTCAAAGGCAGTAATTGAATCTATTAAAGAAATAAAAAGGCAATTTCCAGATTGCCAGGTTATAGGGGGAAATGTTGCCACAGCTGAAGGGGCAGAGGCACTTATTAAGAGTGGTGCTGATGCTATAAAGGTTGGCGTTGGTCCTGGTTCTATATGTACTACAAGGGTGGTTGCTGGTGTAGGAGTTCCCCAGCTAACAGCAATAAGGGATGCCGCAAGGGTTGCTGACAGATATGGTATTCCTGTGATCGCTGATGGAGGAATTAAATACTCCGGGGATATAACAAAAGCGATCGCCGCAGGTGCAAGCTGTGTGATGATAGGAAGTTTATTTGCAGGAACAGATGAAAGCCCTGGTGAGATAATTCTTTATCAAGGGAGGAGTTATAAGGTTTATCGCGGGATGGGATCAATTGATGCTATGAAATCTGGCTCAATGGATCGCTATTTTCAGGAAGAGGGAGAGATGAAACTTGTGCCTGAAGGAATTGAAGGCCGTGTTCCTTACAAGGGACCACTTTCACATGTTGTTTATCAGATGATAGGTGGACTTAAGGCTGGTATGGGTTATGTTGGCTGCAGAAATATAGAGGAATTAAGGAAAAAGGCAAGGTTTATCAAAATTACACAATCTGGTCTCCGCGAAAGCCATGTTCATGATGTTATAATAACAAAGGAAGCTCCCAACTACTGGTTAGATTGATGAAATGGATAATCCCAAAAAAGAAAAAATCCTCATTATTGATTTTGGTTCACAGTACACACAACTTATTGCACGCAGGATAAGGGAAGCAAGGGTATATTGTGAAATCCACAATTATAAAATCTCTCCCGAAGAGATAGAAAATATACACCCGAAAGGGATCATACTTTCTGGTGGTCCTGCAAGTGTATACCAGAAGGGTGCTCCACAGATTTCAAAAGAGGTTTTAGCATTAGGGATCCCTGTTCTCGGCATATGCTATGGAATGCAGATAATTGGATCCATAATGGGCGGCAGAGTGGTTCAGTCGGAAAAGGGGGAATATGGAAAGGCATTTATCAGAATTCTCGACAATAGGGATCTCTTTTATGATATTGATATCTCTGAAGAGAGGGAACATCAGGTATGGATGAGTCATGGGGACAGGATTGAAGAATTACCATATGGATTCCAACCGATAGCATACTCAACAAATTCTATGATTGCAGCCTTCAGAGATGAAAAAGGGCTAATATTCGGCGTTCAGTTTCATCCCGAAGTGGCACATACAACTATAGGAAAACAGGTCATTCGGAATTTTTTATTCCGGATCTGCGGGTGTTGCCCATCATGGGATATGAAATCATTTATAACATTCATCCAGGATGAGATCAGAAGGAAGGTTGGTAATTCAAAGGTTATATGCGCAATTAGTGGAGGTGTCGATTCATCGGTAACTGCACTTCTTGTTCACAGGGTAATAGGAAAAAACCTTATAGGGATCTTTGTCGATAACGGGCTTCTCAGAGAGAAAGAAAGGGATAAGGTGGAGGAAATCTTTAGGAAAAACTTTAAGATGAATGTAAAAATTATTGATTCATCGGAGAGATTTCTTAAAAAATTGAAAGGGGTTACCAATCCTGAGAAGAAGAGAAAGATCATCGGAAGGGAATTTATAAAGGTTTTTGAAGAAGAAGCGGAAAAAATCCAAGGTGTGGAGTTCCTTGCACAGGGAACTCTATATCCGGATGTGATTGAAAGTGTATCGATGAGTGGGCCTTCTGCAGTAATAAAGAGTCATCATAATGTTGGGGGACTTCCAAGAAGACTGCGATTAAAACTAATCGAGCCCCTCAGGGAATTATTTAAGGATGAGGTGAGAGAGCTCGGAAGACAGCTCGGCCTTCCAGAGGAGATAATAAACAGACATCCATTTCCTGGCCCCGGACTTGCTGTCCGCATTATCGGGGAAGTAACAAAGGAAAGGCTGAGGATTCTCAGAAGGGCCGATGCTATTGTTGAAGAGGAGATCCGAAAGGTGGGTATGATTACGGAGTTGTGGCAATCCTTCGCGATATTGATTCCAGTGAAATCTGTTGGTGTAATGGGTGACAGGAGAACATATGAACATGTTGTAGGGATAAGGGCTGTAAAAAGTGTTGATGGGATGACCGCCGAATGGGCAAAAATTCCTTACGAGGTCTTAGAGAGAATAAGCTCAAGAATAATAAATGAGGTTCGAGGAGTTAATAGGGTTGTCTATGATATATCATCGAAACCACCCAGCACTATAGAGTGGGAATAAAGTATGAAACATTCTTATTTTGTTCACCTTCATCTGCACACCCAATATAGCCTTCTTGATGGTGCAATAAAAATCGACGAACTTATAAAGGCTATCAGGGATTTCAAAATGCCCGCTGTCGCAATAACAGATCACGGAAATATGTTTGGTGCCATAGAATTTTATAGTAAAGCTTTAAAGGCAGGAGTAAAGCCCATAATCGGATGTGAGGTATACTTATCAAAAGGAAGCAGGTTTGACAAACAACCTAAGGGTTTATCCGATAATACTTTTCACTTAATTCTGCTTGCAAAGAACTATGAGGGTTATAAAAATTTAATGAAAATTGTATCAATTGGATATCTGGAAGGCCTTTATTATAAGCCAAGAATTGACAAGGAAATACTTGAGAAATACAATAAAGGACTTATTGCTTTAAGTTCATGTATCCATGGAGAGATTCCATCTCTCCTTTTAGCAGGCGAGAAAGAAAAGGCTTATAATGCTGCATATTTCTATAAAGATATTTTTGGTGATAGGTTTTATTTTGAAATACAAAGAAATGGAGTTGAAAGGCAGGATGAGATAAACAATTTAATAATAGAAATGGCCAGAAAACTTTCGGTAAGGATTGTTGCAACAAATGATTGTCATTATTTAACAAAAAATGAAGCAAGGGCTCATGATATACTCTTATGTATCCAGACAAACAGAACTATAAATGATAAGGATAGACTAAGATTCCCTTCCAACGAATTTTATGTGAAATCATATGAGGAGATGTATGATCTCTTCAAGGATATCCCCGAATCATTAAAAAATACAATTGAAATTGCAGAGAAATGTAATCTTGAGATTAAATTTGGTGAAGTTCAGCTACCCGAATTTAATCCACCAGGGGGTGAAAATCTTGATCACTATCTTGAGAGAATAGCAAGGGAAGGACTTGAAGAAAGACTCCTTGCCCTGGAGATTGCTGATAATCCTGTTGAGAAGGGTAGATATTTGAAGAGGCTGAATGATGAGCTTCAGATAATTAAAAGTATGGGATATGCAGGATATTTTCTGATAGTTTCCGATTTCATTAATTACGCAAGAAGAAACAACATACCCGTTGGTCCTGGAAGAGGATCTGCAGCTGGAAGCCTTGTTGCTTATGCACTCAAAATAACGGATATCGATCCTATCCGATATGGATTACTTTTTGAAAGGTTCTTAAATCCAGAAAGGGTAACGCTCCCTGATATTGATGTAGATTTCTGTATGGAGAGAAGGGATGAGGTCATAAGATATGTTACAGATAAATATGGAAAAGATAGGGTTGCACAGATAATTACATTTGGAACAATGCAGGCCAGAGCTGTGATAAGAGATGTGGGAAGGGCACTCGATATGAGTTATGGAGAGGTTGATAAAATTGCAAAACTTGTCCCTAATATACCAAATATTACATTGGAGGAAGCTTTCGAAAGGGAACATAGATTGAGGGAGCTTGTAAAAGAAAAAAAGGAGATAAGAGAGCTTTATGAAATTGCAAAAAAACTTGAAGGATTAACCAGGCATGCATCAACACATGCAGCAGGTGTTGTAATTTCTAACAGACCACTTGTTGATACTGTCCCACTGTATAAAGACAACAAAGGGGAGATAACTACACAATATGCGAAGGATGATATTGAAAAAATAGGCCTTGTGAAATTCGACTTCCTCGGCTTAAAGACATTAACTCAGATAAAGAATACGATTGAAATTATTGAACAACGGAGAGGTATTAAAATTGATATAAATAAAATTCCCTTCGATGATAAAAAAACATACGAGCTTCTCTGCGAAGGTGATACAACAGGTGTGTTCCAGCTTGAAAGTCCTGGAATGAGAGACATTATGATTAAAATGAGACCGAATTGCCTTGAAGACATTATAGCACTTGTTGCTTTATATAGACCAGGTCCTCTCGGAAGCAATATGATAGATGATTTCATAAAGAGAAAGAATGGTGCAGTTGAAATAAATTATGAAATAGAGGAGCTCAAGGAAATTCTTGATGAAACTTATGGCGTTATTGTTTATCAGGAACAGGTAATGAATATAGCAAGCAAAATAGCTGGGTTCTCACTTGGTGATGCTGATATCCTGAGAAGGGCAATGGGAAAAAAGGATCCAGGTGTGATGGAAAAACAGAAGGAGAAATTTATAAGAGGAGCATTGAGCAAGGGTATAAGTCTGGAAAAGGCAGAAAAGATATTTAATATTATGCTTAAATTTGCTGAATATGGATTTAATAAATCCCATTCTGCAGCATATGCAGTTCTTGCATATCAGACAGCTTATTTAAAGGCAAACTATCCTGTTGAGTTCAGTGCAACACTTTTATCAAGTGAAATGGGAAACAGGGACAAGATTATCCAGTATATAAGTGAATGCAAGGATAAGGGTATAGAAATCCTTCCTCCTGATCTAAATGAAAGTGAGAGAGACTTTACTGTGGTTGGTGATAAAAAGATCCGTTTTGGTCTTGCAGCAGTAAAGAATGTTGGAGAAGGTGCCATTGAAGCCATTATAACTTCAAGAAGGAATTCTGGAAGATTTAGATCAATTTTTGATTTTATAGTAAGGGTTGATTCACGCAGAGTAAACAGGCGTGTTATTGAAAGCCTTATTAAGAGTGGGGCAATGGATTTCACAGGCTGCAGAAGAGCACAGATGATAGCAGCCCTGGATGATCTTATTTCGAGGGCTCAGGTATATCATAGAAAGGAGGCCAGCGCGCAGAAAGGCCTTTTCGAAACTACTGATATTGACGTAGCTGAGCCTTTACTTCCGGATATACCGGAATGGCCTGAGGCACAGCTTCTTGCTTTCGAAAAGGAGGCCCTTGGCTTTTACATCACCGGGCATCCACTTGCACAATATAGCGATATATTAAATGCATATGCAACGACCAACTCACAAACTATTCATGATGAGGTTGATGGAAAGGAAGTAAGGATTGGAGGTGTTATCTCCCATCTTAAAGAAATAGCCACAAGAAAGGGCGAAAGAATGGCATTTGCCACTCTTGAGGATCTCAAGGGTTCGGTTGAAGTGATTATATTTCCTGACCTATACAATAAGGTAATGGGATATATAAAAAGCGAACTTCCTTTATTTGTTATAGGGGATGCGGATCTGGCTGAGGAGGGAGTGAAGATAATTGCAAAAGATATCGTGCCTGTTTCAGAGGCAAGGGAGAAATTGACCTCAAGAGTAAGAATAAAGTTGAATGTACCTGGTTTGAAAAATGAAGATATCCATGCCCTGAAGGATATCCTCTCCCAGTACCCTGGAAAATGTCCGGTATTCCTCCATATGATAATTCCAGGTAAAGGGGAAATAGTTATAAGACTTCCAGAAAAGTTTTCCGTAACCCCCTCCTTTGATTTCTCAACCGAGATTGAGGCATATTGTGGAGATGGCTCCATTGTGTTTGAGTAATTTAAATCCCCTTAGATGGATGGGGTAAAAGATGAGGTAAAGGCCGAATGAATATCCCGAATTTCCTTACAGCGTTAAGGATACTTCTTATCCCTCTTTTTATAATTTTTCTGATCGACGGTGTATTTGTTAGGGCACTTGAGATTTTTATTATAGGGGCACTTACGGATGCAGTTGACGGATTCATTGCAAGGATTACAGGACAGAGGACGATCATAGGACTGTACCTTGATCCAATAGCTGACAAACTCTTCATTGCCAGTTCATATATAACCCTTTCACTTTTAAATATAATCCCTGCATGGCTCTCAGTTATTGTAATTAGCAGGGATGTATTCATTTCAATTGGTGTGCTGATCTTTTTTATTGGTTCGCAAAAGATCGAGGTTGGACCAACTATGTTAAGCAAAGCAACAACAGTGTTTCAGACGATAACCATCATACTTTCTATGGCAAGCAAGATCTGGAGTAATGTGAGTAATCCTCATCTGATGGTAGCATTTTTTATAACAGCCCTATTTACCATTCTCTCGGGATTTGATTATCTGTACAAAGGTCTTATAGTAATGGGGGGAGAAAAGAGGATGAAATAATGACAGATAATAATGCTCTTATTACAATCACCTTGACATATTTTAGGCAAATTTATAAGATTTATAAGATTTTAAATCATCAAAAGGCACGTAGCTCAGGGGGAGAGCGCTGCCTTGACGCGGCAGAGGTCGGCGGTTCAAAACCGCCCGTGCCTATTGAAAGCGGAGGGGCATCATGGGAATAACCCTCATGATGCCTTGCTTATTTTGCAGGATATTTAGAGATGGGTAAGATCTCCGTTAAACTGGACAACAAGGAAATTCTTGAGTTTGAATCAGGAATAACTGCATGTGAGATTTTGAGAGGTATATATCCTGATAAAGGGAACTTTATAGCAGTAAGTATTAATGGAAGATTATGTGATCTTATGGAGCCCATAAAATATGATTGTGAAATCCATTTTGTAAGATTAGACGATAGCGATGGAATTGAAATCCTCAGGCACAGTGCATCCCATGTTATGGCAAAGGCTGTAAAGGATCTTTTTCCAGATGCGAAACTGGCCATCGGCCCTGCTATAGAAAACGGTTTCTACTATGACTTCGATTATGAGAAAGGATTTACCATAAAGGATCTCTATGAAATAGAAAAAAGGATGAGGGAGATAATAGAAGGGAATATACCATTCATTAAGGAAACTGTTAAAAAACATGATGCAGTTGTAATGTTTAGTTCAATGAGGGAGATTTACAAACTGGAATTGCTGGAAGAGATAGAGGATGAGGAGGTTACAATTTACAGAACAGGTGACTTTGTTGATCTATGCAGGGGCCCTCATATTCCGTCAACAGGCTATATAAAGGCCTTCAAGTTACTAAGCATAGCAGGTGCCTATTGGAGGGGTAGTGAATCTAATAAAATGCTGCAGCGAATCTATGGAACTGCATTTCCTACTGAGGAGGAGCTTGAAGATTATCTAAGGATCCTTGAAGAAGCAAGGGAAGCAGATCACAGGAAGATCGGAAAAGATTTGGATCTATTCAGCATAGAGGATGAAGCCGGGGCAGGTCTGATATTCTGGCACCCGAAAGGTGCAATGGTGAGGAAGATTATAGAGGATTTCTGGAAGGAACAACATATTAAAAACGGTTATGAAATCGTATATACACCTCACATTGCGAGTATCCAGATGTGGGAAACTTCAGGTCACCTCCAGTTTTATAAGGAAAACATGTATTCCCCTATAGATATCGAGGGGCAGAAATATATACTGAAACCGATGAACTGCCCCGGACATATCCTCATATACAAAAGGCATATCAGAAGTTACAGGGACCTGCCTTTAAGGTTTGCTGAACTGGGCACTGTTTATAGATATGAACGATCGGGTGTGCTACATGGATTGCTGAGGGTAAGGGGGTTCACTCAGGACGATGCACATATATTTTGCAGAGAGGATCAGCTTGAGGATGAGCTTGTTTCCATCCTGAGATTATCAATGATGGTCCTCGGTGTGTTCGGATTTTACCAATTTAAGATATTTGTAAGCACGAGGCCTGAGAAGTTTGTTGGATCAATAGAGAATTGGGAAAAGGCAACCGCAGCCCTGGAGGGAGCATTGAAAAGAGAGGGTCTTGAATACAGTGTGGATCCCGGCGAGGGGGTTTTTTATGGACCAAAGATTGATATAAAGATAAAAGACTCCTTAGGGAGATTCTGGCAGTGTTCAACGATTCAGGTGGATTTTAATCTGCCTGAGAGATTTGATGTGAACTATGTCGGATATGATGGAAAATATTACAGGCCCATAATGATTCACAGGGCGCTGATGGGTTCCCTTGAAAGGTTTTTTGGCATACTCATTGAGCATTACAAAGGCTCATTTCCTGTATGGATTTCACCCATACAGGTTACTGTCATGAGCATCACAGATGCACAGAAGGATTATGCAGAATATATAGCAGGAGAATTGATAAAAAGGGGTCTAAGAACAAGGCTTGACATAAGGAATGAAAAACTTTCATATAAGATCAGAGAGGCAGAGGTTAATCGTATTCCATATATGGTTGTTGTGGGAAACAGGGAAAAGGCTACCAATACGGTCAATGTAAGGAGAAAGGGAAAGGGCAATCTTGGGAGTTTAAGTTTAATTGAGTTTGTAAAAATAATAAAAGAGGAGATAGAGAGAGAGAATCCTTACCTGGAGGTGAGATTATAGTTAAAGAGTTAAGGGTAAATGAGAGGATAAAGGCACCAAAAGTGAGGGTAATTGATAGCGAGGGAAAACAGCTCGGCATTTTTTCCATAAATGAGGCATTGAAGATGGCTGAGGAAATGAATCTTGATCTTGTTGAAGTTGCTCCACAGGCTGTACCACCTGTTTGCAAGTTGATGGATTACGGAAAGTATAAATATCAAATTTCAAAAAAGATACAGGAGGCAAAGAAAAAGCAAACGATCATAGAGATAAAGGAGGTTAAGCTTAGACCATCAACAGAGGATCACGATTTTCAATTTAAGATCAATCATATAAGGAGATTTCTATCAGAGGGGAATAAGGCAAAGGTCACCGTGATCTTTAGAGGGAGGGAGATTGTTCATACCGATCTTGGGAAAAATCTTCTTGAAAGGGTTTATCAGGAGGTAAAAGATATAGGTATTATTGAACAGATGCCAAAGATGGAGGGGAAAACACTAACAGTAATAATAGCGCCAAAGACATAGAGGAAGTCAGGGCGGAAAGGACTGAAAATGGGAAAATTAAAAACCCACAAGGGGGCAGCAAAGAGATTTAAAATAACAAAAAAGGGAAAAGTACTGGCATTCAGGGCAGGCAAGAGGCACCTTCTCAGTAAAAAATCCTCAAAGAGAAAGATGGCACTCGGAAAGTATAAAGTCTTGAAAAAAAGGGCTGCAGTGATTATAAAAAGGCTTCTTGTAACCTGATAATTTTGCAACAATCCAGATAAATTTAAAAAAGGAGATAAAAATGCCACGCGTAAAAAGGGGCGTTCATGCGAAAAAGAAAAGAAGAAAAGTACTTTCAATGGCAAAAGGCTACTGGGGCGTGAGAAAAAATTCATACAGGATTGCAAAGGAGGCTGTAAATAGGGCGCTTGCCTATACATACAGGGACAGAAAAGCGAAGAAAAGAGAGTTCAGAAGGCTCTGGATTGCAAGGATAAATGCAGCTGTAAGACCTTATGATCTATCTTACAGCCAGTTCATAAAGGGGCTTAAAGATTCAAATATTATAATGGACAGAAAGGTGCTTGCTGACATGGCAATAAAGGATCCAGGTTCATTTGAACATCTTGTTAATCTTGTGAAAAGGAATATTCATGCACAGGCATAAAGGATAGCTTTTATGGAAGACAGGGTAGAATTAATAAGAAAAAATGCCCTTGAGGAGCTGAAGGCTGTAAGCGAAGAAAGATCGCTTCAACTTTTAAAAAGCAAATATCTTGGTAGGAAAGGGGAGGTTTCTGCGCTTATAAAGGAGGTAATGCTGCTTCAAGCAGAGAAGAGACCTTACTTTGGTAAGCTTATAAATGAGTTAAAGGATTATCTTGAAGGGGAATTTGAAAGAGTAAGAAAAAAGATCAGGGAAGAAGAGAAAAGAAGAAGAATAATAAAAGAGAGGATAGATATTACCCTTCCAGGAAGGAGGATAATTCCGGGAAAAAAACACCCCCTGACCCAGATTACCGAGGAGATGATAGGGATATTTGTCAGGATGGGATTTTCTGTTGAAGAAGGACCCGAGATTGAAACAGATTACTATAATTTTGAGGCACTAAATATTCCAAAAGATCATCCGGCAAGGGATATGCAGGATACCTTCTATATAACAGACGATATAATTCTGAGAACACATACATCACCTGTTCAGATAAGGGCGATGTTGAAAAAGGGACCACCAATAAGGATTATTGCCCCTGGAACTGTTTACAGGTGTGATTCCGATATATCACATACCCCGATGTTCCATCAACTTGAAGGACTTATGGTTGATGAAGGTATCAGCTTCGCACATCTTAAGGGTATTCTCACGCAATTTGTAAAAATATTTTTTGGCGAAAAAACAGCATTGAGATTCAGGCCAAGCTTCTTCCCCTTTACAGAACCAAGTGCGGAGGTTGATATAGAATGCGTATTATGCATGGGAAAGGGGTGCAGATTGTGTAAGAATAGTGGATGGCTTGAAATCCTTGGTGCGGGTATGGTTCACCCCAGGGTTTTAAAGGAAGTGCGTTATGATACGGAGCGGTATACAGGCTTTGCATTTGGAATGGGAATAGAAAGGATCTGTATGTTGAAATATGGCATAAATGACATAAGATTATTTTTTGAAAACGATCTGAGATTCCTTAAACAATTCTAAATATGAAAGTAAGTTATAACTGGTTAAAAGATTTTGTTAATATAGATATCCCACCTGATGAACTTGCACAACTGTTAACAAATACGGGATTTGAAGTTGAAGAGATTCAGAGAATATCAAGCGCAATCAAAGATGTTATTGTTGCACATATTGTTTCTATTGAGAAACATCCCAATGCAGATCGCCTATCATTATGCAGGGTATCAGATGGTAAATCGGAGAAGTTAATAGTTTGTGGTGCAAAAAATATGAAGCCAGGGGATAAGGTAGCCCTTGCCCTCCCGGGTGCCATACTTGCAGGTGGAAGAAGAATTGAGAGGGCTAAGATAAGGGGTATTGTATCGGATGGAATGTTGTGCTCTGAGGAAGAACTCGGGCTGAGTGAGATATCCGAGGGAATAATGATCCTACCTGGAGATGCACCAGTAGGAGTAGACATAAACGCATATCTGGGTCTCGAGGACTTTATCCTTGAGGTAAACATCACCCCAAACAGACCTGATTGCATGAGTATCCTTGGTATTGCAAGGGAAATTGCAGCTGTGACAGGAGTGCCCCTTTCTTTGCCTTCGATAAGGGTTCGTGAATGTGATGAAAGGATTGAAGATTACACAAGGATAACAATAGAAGATAGAGATCTCTGTCCAAGATATGCAGCAAGGATTATAAGAGGGGTTAGCATTGGTTCATCCCCATTCTGGATCAGATCAAGGCTTGAAAGATGCGGTTTGAGAAGCATCAATAATGTTGTTGATATTACCAATTATGTGCTATTAGAGATGGGGCACCCCCTTCATGCATTTGATAATGATCTCCTTGAAGGAAGAGAAATTGTAGTAAGGAAGGCAAGACCGGGTGAAAGGATAGTTACGCTTGATGGTGTAATGAGGGATCTTGATACAGGGATGCTGATGATCTGTGATAGGGTAAAGCCTGTTGCTATAGCGGGGATAATGGGGGGGAGCAATACAGAAGTTTCTCTTGATACGAAAAACATCCTTCTTGAAAGCGCATATTTTAACCCGACTTCTATAAGAAAAACATCAAAGAAGCTTGGGCTGAGAACAGAGGCATCCCAGAGATTTGAAAGGGGTGCTGATCCTGAAAATGTCATTGCTGCAATAAACAGGGCATCGCAGCTCATTGTCGAGATCTGTGGGGGTGAGGCTCTTAAGGGAATATTTGATGTATATCCACAGGATATAAAATCTCCCGAAATCATACTTCGGATCGATAGGGCATGTATGCTCATCGGTTTTAAGATCTCAGCGGAAGAGATAAAGAATATCCTTAGAAGGCTGGGGATGAATGTAAAGGATGAGACAGAAAATACCCTGAAGGTGATCCCTCCAAGTTACAGACGTGATATTGAAATTGAGGAGGATCTTGTTGAGGAAATTGCAAGGATATACGGTTACGAGAAAATACCGGTGTCCCTACCTTCTTCTGAAATTACTGCTGGTTCTGTTACAGTAAGGGAAGATGTAGAAGCACTTGTCAGGAATACCCTTATTTCTTCAGGTTATTTCGAGGTAATAAACTACAGTTTCCTATACCCCGAGATATTCGATGACTTAAAAATAAACCATGATAGTAATTACAGGAAATATGTTACTTTAAGAAATCCTTTGAGCAGGAAACAATCCATAATGCGCACCACGCTCATTCCCGGACTTATTGAATCGATGAAAACCAATATAAACAGAGGTAACAGAGGGATAAGGATTTTTGAAATAGGCAGGGTCTTCTTTTTTGATGAGGGTATCCGCGAGGAGGAGAGAATCGCAGGGCTTGCATGTGGTGGAAGGTATGAATCTTTATGGAATCTGAAAGATGTAGATATAGACTTCTATGATATTAAGGGCGTTGTTGAAGCTATAGTTGATGTTCTTGGTATAGATAATTATGAATTTTATCCTGCTTCTGAGGCTTTTTTGCATCCGGGAAAATCTGCTGTTCTAAAGATAAACAATATGGAGGTGGGCTTTCTTGGTCTCTTGCATCCGGATGTAGAAGAAAGGCTGGAAATACACGACATCTTTGTTTTTGAGTTAGATATTGGATTATTGAGGAAATATTTCCGTCCCGAAAGAACCTTCACGGAACTACCCAGGTATCCGTCCCTTTACAGAGATGTTGCCCTTATAGTTGATGAATCCCTTTTTGCAGAAGAAGTATTGAGAATGATAAAACAGAAAAAGCATCCCTGGATTGAAGATGTAAAAATTTTTGATGTATATAAAGGTGATCAAGTTCCCCCAGGGAAAAAAAGTATTGCATTTAGAATAAATTACAGATCACCTGAGAGGACCCTACTTGATGAAGAAGTAAACCTTGTTCACAATGAGATTATAAAAGAAGTTGTTGAAAAATTTGGGGCAAGGATTAGATAATTATGCAAAAATATATAATATCCTTTTCACTGGAGGTTGGCCATGACAAAGGCCGATTTGGTTGAAATGATATATTCGAAGATAGGTATATCAAAAAAGGATGCCTCAGATATCCTCGAGGGCGTTTTTGATATCATAAAAGAGGCGTTAAAAAATGGAGAGAAGGTTAAGATATCCGGGTTTGGTAACTTTTCAGTGAGGAATAAAAAGACAAGAAAAGGCAGGAATCCTCAAACAGGTGAAGAGATTGAAATATCAGCAAGAAGGGTGCTTTCCTTCAAGCCAAGCCAGCTCATGAAGGATGCAATGAATATGACGGAGAAGTAGCCTGCCTTGATTACGGAAAAAGAGGTTCCAGAAAAGGTTTATTTCAGAATCGGGGAGGTCAGTAAGATTCTCAATGTTGAACCTTATGTGCTCAGATTCTGGGAAAAAGAATTTGATATTATAAAACCCATAAAATCACGAAAAGGGCATAGACTTTACAGGAGAAAGGATATAGAAAATCTCTTGCAGATAAAGAAATTGCTCTACGAAGATAAATTTACCATTGATGGGGCAAAGAGGAAATTAAAGGATCTAATGAATCAGGAAAGAAAACAGCTGAAACTTCAGCTTGAGGAAAAAAGGCAGAGAAAGATATTGCTTGAGATAAAAAGAAGACTTGAAGAATTGAGGGATAAACTTGTTTAATCGGGGCGTGGCGCAGCCTGGTAGCGTACACGCTTGGGGTGCGTGTGGTCGGCGGTTCAAATCCGCTCGCCCCGATTTATATTTCTCTAAATCACCGCTCCCCATGAAATGAAGATATATTTTGAATTTGATGGCACCTCTCTTTGGTGTTAACATTAATATTCGGAAATGGCATCTCCACCAATAATACTTTTGACAAATGATGATGGTATAAATTCAGAAGGATTACATGTTCTTGCGAGGGAACTTAAGTATCTCGGACAGGTATACATAATTGCTCCAGACAGAGAAAGGAGTGCAGCAAGTCATTCCCTCACACTGCACCGCCCATTAAGAGTGGAAAAACTTTCCGAAAAAGTTTTTTCAGTTGATGGAACACCTGCTGATTGCGTTTATCTTGGCGTGAATGGGATCCTCGAGACCAAACCTTCACTTGTAGCATCAGGTATAAATAAGGGCGGAAATATGGGGGAGGATATTATATATTCAGGAACAGTTTCTGCGGCCATGGAGGGGATGATCCTCGGAATCCCCTCATTTGCCATATCCATTACAGGAAGCGGCGATTTTCATTTTAACTCTGCGGCGAAATTTGCAAAGAGGCTTGCAAATGAGATGTTAAAGCATGAATGGCCCAGAGATACATTGCTGAATATTAATGTTCCGAATTTGCCATGGGAAATGATAAAAGGTTTTAAAATTACAAGGCAGGGCAAAAGGAGATTCAACAATCGCATAGTGGAGAAGATCGATCCAAGAGGGAGGAAATACTACTGGATAGGGGGTGAATCCCTTGCTCCAGAGCCTATAGAGGAAAGCGACTATCTTGCAGTGAAAGAAGGATATATCTCCATTACTCCACTTCATCTGGATCTTACAAATTATGAATCAATAGGAATCCTTAAAAAATGGTTCTCCGAGCATGATATAGCATGAGAAAAGAATATGATGTCATAATAGTTGGGGCAGGTCCTGCTGGTATTTTTGCTGCAATGGAATTGATGGATAAAAGAGGACTCAGAATTCTTATTATCGATAAAGGAAAGGATATAGATGAAAGACTTGCCGACCTTAATGAAAATCTTTCTACAAAAGGACCGGGTTTTGGAAAGGCAATCCTTTCCGGATGGGGCGGGGCAGGTGCATTCAGTGATGGTAAGCTTACGCTTTCGATGGATGTTGGTGGCTTTCTGGGTGAATATTTACCGGAGGATGAACTGGATTCATTGATTAAATATACCGATGGGATCTTCTTGTCATTTGGTGCACCTCAAACACTTTATGGCACAGAAAGTGATTTTACGATTGAACTTAGGCATAAGGCATTAAAGCATAATCTCCAATTTATACCCATACCCATAAGGCATGTCGGAACTGAGGGTTGCAGACAAATCTTGAGAAAGATGAGGGAGAAGATTTCCGGAAAGATGGATCTTCTTTTTGGAAAGAATGTAATAAGGATATTGACTCATGCAGGAAGTGTTACTGGAGTATTGCTTGATGATGGAACAGAGATATCGGCACCCTTTGTTATTCTGGCCATTGGAAGGGAAGGATCAAAATGGTTGAAGGAAGAAGCAAAAAGATTAAATATAACTACTATTAACAATCCCGTTGATATTGGTATAAGGGTGGAAGTCCCTGCCGTGGTGCTGAAGGATATTACAGATGTCGTTTATGAAGGGAAATTCATTTATTATTCAAGGCAATTCGACGACAAGGTAAGAACGTTCTGCATGAATCCTTATGGGGAGGTAATAAATGAGTATATTGAGGGTGTATTCACTGTAAATGGTCATAGTTATAGGGATCGCAAGACTGAAAACACAAACTTTGCCATTCTTGTGAGTACACAATTTACTGCACCATTCAATGATCCCATCTCATACGGGAGATACATAGCCGGTCTTGCAAATTTACTCAGCGGAGGGGTAATTGTTCAAAGGCTTGGAGATTTGATCGCTGGGAGAAGATCGACACCAGAAAGGATATCAAAAGGGATTGTAAGACCGACGCTATCTGCTGCTGTACCAGGTGATCTCAGTTTTGCACTGCCTTACAGACATCTGAGTAATATCATTGAAATGATAGATGCACTCGATTCAATTGCACCAGGTGTTAAGTCTCCCCATACGCTTCTTTATGGTGTGGAGGTAAAGTTTTACTCTGTGAGACTAAAATTAATAAGTGAAATGGAAACAGAGATAAAAAATCTTTTTGCTGCTGGTGATGGAGCTGGGGTTTCGAGAGGCCTTATCCAGGCATGTATCTCCGGTATTATAGGGGCGAGGGGGATTAAAAGAAGGATTTAAAATTAATGGATCCATATTATAAGGCACGAAAACAGATGATTGAAGAACAGTTGAGGAGGAGAGGAATAAAGGATGAGAGGGTTCTCGAGGTAATGCTTAAGGTGCCGAGACATCTATTTGTTGATGAATCCTTAAGATCCAGGGCTTATGGTGATTATCCGCTCCCCATAGGCGAGGATCAAACTATTTCCCAGCCCTACATTGTTGCCCTGATGACAGAGGCACTGCAGCTAAAAGGGGATGAGAAAGTCCTCGAGATAGGAACAGGATCAGGTTATCAAACGGCAATTCTTGCAGAATTGTGTTCATATGTCTGTTCAATAGAGAGATTCCAGTCCCTTGCTGATAAGGCAATGAAGTTGCTTGAGAACCTCGGTTATAGAAATATAAAAATAAAGGTTGGGGATGGGACTCTCGGATGGCCTGAAGAGGCTCCCTTTAGTGGAATAGTTGTTACAGCTGGTTCACCAGATATACCAAAGCCATTGATTGAGCAATTAAAAATCGAGGGAATAATTGTTATCCCAGTTGGCGGAAAATTTTCACAAACACTATATGCAGCAAGAAAAACTCCAAAAGGTCTTGAGTACATGGATCTCGGAGATGTAAGATTTGTAAGGCTTATTGGCTTATACGGGTGGGAAGAATAGTGGGGGTGGAAAGGGGATTAATCAAAGAAAATCATCTCCTCCGACTTTATAACTGGGTCCTTTCACTGGGAAAATCACCATATTCGAAGTGGGCACTTTTTTCTATAGCATTTATGGAGTCATCATTCTTTCCCATCCCACCTGATATCCTTCTTATCACGCTTTCCCTATCAAAACCTCGAAAGTCTTATATCTTTGCCTTAATATGCTCAATCGGTTCTGTAGCTGGTGGTGCCTTTGGATATCTGATCGGTCTAAAATTTATGGAATGGATCGGTAAAACTATTATTGCATTTTATGGACTTACAGACAGATTTAACGATGTTGCTCGCCTCTACGATAAATATAACGCAATAGCTGTTGCGATAGCAGGCTTTACACCTGTTCCCTATAAGGTTTTTACCATTGCAGCAGGTTTCTTTGCTATCAATTTTTATACCTTCATTATTGCATCGCTTATAAGCAGATCTGCCCGCTTCTTTCTTGTCTCTTCATTGATCTATTTTTTTGGAGAAAGGATAAAAATTTATATTGAAAAATATTTTAACCTGTTTACCATAATATTCGTTTTACTGCTTATTGGTGGATTCTTTATCCTTAGAGTTTATTTTAACTCATGAGAGACCAGAAGGGATTACAAATAGGTGTAATTGGCGGGAGTCAGTGCGACAGCAATATAGCCGAAATTGCCTATCATGTGGGAAGAGAGATTGGGAAAAGGGGTGCAGTCCTTATTTGTGGAGGTCTTGGCGGGGTAATGGAGTCAGCAGCAAGGGGTGTTGTGGAAGAGGGCGGTATAGCTGTGGGGATAATTCCAACTTATTCCAAGGGGGATGCCAATAAATTTATAGGGATCACTATCACAACAGGTCTTGCTCATGCAAGGAATGTAATTGTCGTCTCCTCATCGGATGGACTGATTGCAATAGGTGGTGAATATGGAACGCTTTCTGAGATCGCTTTCGCATTGAAGATGGGTAAACCCATTGTAGGGATAAAAACATGGGATATACCAGGTATAATAAAGGCCGAAACAGCCCGGGAGGCTGTGGAGGTACTATTTAGAATCATTAAAAAAGGGGATATATAAACATGGAGGATCTTAAAAAATATATAAGGGAAATCCCAGACTGGCCAAGACCAGGGATAAGCTTTAAAGACATAACACCACTTCTGAAAAGTAGATATGCCTTTAACAGGGCTGTTGATCTTATGGCCCACCCCTTTCTCGAAAGGGGGGTTGATAAAGTAGTTTGTATCGAGGCAAGAGGGTTTATCCTTGGTGCGGCAGTTGCTTATAAGCTCGGTGCTGGGATTGTTCCTGTGCGGAAAAAGGGGAAGCTTCCTTATAGATCAATAAGGGCCTCATATCAACTTGAGTATGGATTTGATGAACTGGAGCTCCATGAAGATGCAATAATACCCGGGGAAAGGATTCTTATTGTGGACGATGTTCTTGCAACCGGGGGAACAGCTGCAGCAGTGATAGAGCTTGTAAGGAAATCAGGAGGAACTATTATTGGATGCTCCTTCCTTATAGAACTTGAGAGTCTTAAGGGGAGGGAAAAGCTTTCATCGGTTGAAGTCCTGTCCCTCATGAGTTATTAAGAATTCAGTTGTAAAATAGCTACCAAAATGTTAAATTTTTAAAAAATAAAACAATGGGAGTATTGAAATGGAACCTCGACCCAGCGCAAGTTATAGTATCATTGTCCGCCTTGAAATCAGAAATGTGCCCGGGATGCTGGGAAAGGTTACATCAGCAATCGGTGAAGTGGGCGGAGATATCGGTGCTGTGGATATTTCAGGATTTGGAAAAGACACAATTCTCAGGGATATCACTATAAATACGAGGGATGTAAAGCATGCGCATCAGATTGTTGAAAGACTCAAATGGATTGAGGGTGTAAGAGTAATAAATGTATCCGACAGGACCTTCCTTGCTCACCTTGGTGGAAAGATTGAGATTTCAAACAAAATCCAGATTAAAACAAGGGATGCCCTCTCCATGGTATACACGCCTGGAGTTGCCCGGGTATGCATGGCAATAAAAGAGGATCCCTCGAAGCTTTTTCAACTTACCATAAAGAAGAATACGATTGCGATAGTTACAGATGGAACAGCTGTATTAGGACTCGGTGATATTGGCCCTGAAGCTGCGCTCCCTGTTATGGAAGGAAAAGCCATGCTTTTTAAGGAGTTCGGTGGCGTGGACACATTCCCCATATGTTTACAAACAAAGGATGTGAATGAAATAGTAAGGACCATAAAGATTATAAGCCCAACGTTTGGTGGCATTGTTCTGGAGGATATCTCAGCCCCCAGATGTTTCGAGATTGAGGAAAGATTAAAAAGAGAACTGGATATCCCTGTATTTCACGATGATCAGCATGGGACTGCAGTGGTAGTGCTTGCAGCATTGATAAATGCATTGAAGATAGTCAAGAAGAGGTTTGAAGAGATAAAGATCGTTTTTTCAGGGGCTGGTGCCGCTGCCATTGCAACAGCGAAACTGCTCATGAATGCAGGGGTTAAGAATATTATCATGTGCGACAGAAATGGAGCTATATATAAAGGAAGGCAGGAAAACATGAACCCTATTAAGGAATGGATTGCGGAACATACAAATAAGGAAGCGTTCACCGGCTCTATTAAAGAGGCACTTGAGAATGCCGATGTATTTATAGGTCTTTCAGGCCCGGGTGTTATTGAACAGAAGGATCTGAAACTTATGGCAAAGGATCCAATTGTCTTTGCGATGGCAAACCCTATACCGGAGATCATGCCTGAGGAGGCCCTCCCTTATGTTAGAATTATGGCAACAGGAAGATCAGACTATCCAAATCAGATTAATAATGTTCTCTGTTTTCCAGGTCTCTTCAGGGGTGTTCTTGATTGCAGGGCAGTTGATATAAATGATGAGATGAAAATAGCTGCTGCTCATGCCATAGCTTCAGTGATAGGAAAAAGTGAACTTTCTGAGGAATACATAATACCGAGCGTTTTTGACAAAAGGGTTGCAAAGAAGGTTGCTCAGGAAGTAATAAAGGCAGCACAGAAAACTGGTGTTGCAAGAAGAACAGGAAAGAAAATCTCTGCATCGATTTAGAATATTTTTACACAAATGGTGAAAAGAAATATTATTAAATCTCCTTCTATTCCATAGAATGGACATGGCAAAATTGACGAGCATAGATATTGCAATAAATAAGGCATATACATCTGCTGGAACACGTAAAGGAACCCATGAATACAGGGATATAGCATTACCTAAAGGCCCTGCATTTGGAATCCATGTAAGCAATCAGGGGCGATTTACAATATTCGGTGGAGGTTTACCCATTATTGTTGAGGGGCAGGTTATAGGTGGTGTAGGTTGTAGCTCTGGGACCCCAGAGGAGGATATGATTGTAGCAAAAGCTGGGATTGAAAAACTATTAATGGTATTGAGGGAGAAGGGGGAGATAAGGGAATAATACTGTCCTTCTATCAATTCATGTCCAAAATTAAGGTCATTCTAAGGACCACATCCTTCTAAAAAGATTTTACTTTTCCCTTAAAATGTCTATAATATTAAACATTACTGATGGATTAAAATAATTTTGAATGTTTTAATCATAACCTAATAAAAAAAGTTATTGTTATTCAAAAGGAAAAAATTGCAAAGGGTGAAAGGAATAATAAGAAATGGCACATCAATTGCTTTTCTAAATAAATGGCGTTTTATTTTTAAGAATGGGGATGTATCCATGAAGTTTGCCGAAATAGCGCTTGACCCTTGTAGCTACATCCATCGATTACACAATGAAGGAAAAAGGCTTATTGGATACATGGACCCCTATTTCCCGGAAGAAATCGCTTATTCATACGGATTCCATCCCATCCGTTTAACGGGAAAGGATATGGACCTTACAGAGACCGACAATGTAATTGCATCATTCGCATGCAATTTTGCAAGATCAATACTTGAACAGGCATTAAGAGGAGACTTTACACCCATTGAGGGTTATGTATTCACAAGATACTGTGACTCCATCAGAGGTATTTACGAAGTATTGAGACAGGAGAATTACAACAGCTGGGTATATTACATAAAATATCCTTCTATTATAAGCGAGGATGCCATTGAATATCTTTTAACAGAATTAAGGCAGCTCTGCTATTTCCTGGAAAAAAAATCAGGTAGAAGCGTTTCAGAGTCGGAATTAATTAATTCGGTAATGGTATTTAACAGGAAGAGGGACATCTTAAAAAAATTGAATGACCTGAGGAAGAAAAAGCTTATCAACATGAACAATAAGGAATATATATCCCTCATCATATCTGCTGGATTGATGGATCCCATCGAATTTATTGGAGAAATTGAAAAATTTATTCAAGAAAGAAGATTATCTAAGCCCGCGGAATCCAAAAAGATACCTGTTATAATATCCGGCATGATGAATGATTCTGTTGAGCTTTTTGAAATGTTAGACAAGTATGATATTGATGTGGTCTCGGATGATCTGGCATTTGGAACAAGATATTTTATCGGAAATATTGAGGAAAATCATGAAAAAGGTTGTCTGTATTCGATCAGTAAAAGATATATAAATAAGATTCCATGTTCAACAAAACATCCAACCGAAAGAAGACATGAACATTTACTAAGTGAAATCAGGGAAGCAGAAGCAAAAGGTGTAATATTTCTACTTATGAGATTCTGTGATAATGATGCAATGGAATTTCCTATTATCAAAAACAAACTAAACAATGAAGGTATACCTGTCATTTTACTTGAAGTTGATCATAGATTGTCAGGAAAAGATCAAATAGCAAACAGAATTGAAGCATTTGTTGAAGGTATATTCTCAAATCAAGGAAATTGATGATGGGAAAGAGGCTCCAGACAACGATTAATCTTAAAAATCTTATAGATGAATACTATAAAAAGATGTTCAGATATTCTAATGAAAAAAGACCTGTTGCATGGCTGAATGTAGGTATTCCATGTGAATTGTTCTGGGCTATGGATGTTTTTCCCTTCTATCCCGAAAATTACGGAGCACTTTGTGGTGCAAGAAAAGTTGCTACGGAATTATCACGAATTGCTGAATCATTTGGCTTTTCTCAGGATCTTTGCTCCTATGCGAGGGTTAATTTGGCAACGGTTTTAAGCGGTAAAGGTCCACTGGGAGAGATTCCTCCTCCTACAATTCAGGTATGTGCAACAAATTCCTGTATAACTGTGCTTACATGGTGGAGGGCTGTTAGTTATTTCAAAAATGTGCCAACTATTGTTATAGATACGCCAATTGTTCAATATGAGTCGGACACATTGCATCTTGATTATACTGAGAAGCAGTTTAGAAAAATGATAGAATCTGTCGAAAACATAACGGGAAAGAGGTTTGATATAGAAAGGCTAATTGAAGTTACAGAAATTTCAAACGAAACAAAGTCACTATGGTCTGAGGTTCTAAATGCGAGGAAGAATATCCCTTCACCAATAAATGCCGGTGATGTATTTACACATATGTTTCCAATGGTAGCGCTTCGCGGAACAGAGGAAGGATTAAGACACCTGATATCTCTAAATAATGAAGTTTATGAACGGCTCAGTAATCCCGATCCAGATCATAATGAGAAATACCGCCTTCTCTGGGATAATCTTCCTGTATGGTATGATTTAAAATTATTTGACTATCTGGAGCAATACGGTGCAATCTTTGTAACTGATACATATACACAAGCCTGGGGTCCTGAATTTATGGGAATTGTGGATAGGGATAATCCTTTAAGGAGCTATGCGTATTTCTGTGCATCGGGATTTTTGAATGTAGGTATTGATAGGCGCTATAAGTTAATAAAACAGCTGGTTGATGAATACAGTGTGGATGGAATCGTAATGCATTCTGACAGGAGCTGCAAACCATATTCCCTGATCCAGCATGAAATTAAGAAAAAAATTATGGATGAAAGAGGTATTCCATCCCTTATAATTGAGGCAGACCACAGCGATTCAGGCAATTACTCATTGGAGTCTATTAAAACAAGAATAGAATCATTTCTTGAAACTATAGATGGCTTAAAATGATCGCAGTCGGTATAGATATAGGCTCAATAATGACCAAAGTAGTTGCAATGAAAAACGGATTAGCAATATACAATCGAATCCTCAAAACAAAGCCCGAGCAAAAAATTATGTCCGAAGAGATAAAGAAAGAGGTTGTGGAAAAAACAGGAGAAATGATCGGGTGGATAGTTGGCACAGGATATGGGAGAAGAAACATTCCTGGAGTGGATAGAACTATTACGGAGATAACCTGTATAGCAAGAGGGGCGCATAAACTATTTCCATCAGTAAGAACAGTCATTGATATTGGCGGTCAGGACAGCAAAGTTTTAAAAATCGATGAGAATGGAAGGGTCAGGGATTTCATCATGAATGATAAGTGTGCAGCCGGAACAGGAAGGTTTCTTGAAGTAATGGCATCGATTCTGGAGATGTCACTGGATGAGCTGGGAAATACCGAGATAAGTGGAAAAACTCCAGTTTCAATCAGCAGCACATGTACAGTTTTTGCTGAATCTGAGGTTATATCCCATATTGCCTCAGGAAAGGAGATTGCTGAAATTATTGCTGGCGTCCATAAAAGTATTGCTTCAAAGATTGCATCGCTTGCAAAGAGGGTAAGGATTGAAAAACCAGTCTTGTTTACAGGTGGAGTAGCAAAAAACAAGGCGATGAGGGAGGTTCTTGCGCAGGAACTTGGCGTTGAAATTATTGTTCCTGATGAACCTCAAATAATTGGGGCATTTGGAGCTGCACTAATTGCACAGGAGGATATGAATTCACAAAAGAAACAGGGGGGCTATCATGAATGATTTCAAATTCTTAAATTTAAACGCTGAAGATGGTGTATTCATTGTTCGAATCAACAAACCACCAGCAAATGCACTCGATATGGAACTGATAGAAGAGCTTTCGCGAATATTTGATATCTTCTCAAATAGTGAAGATGGTAAGGTAATGATTATTACGGGAGGTATAGACAATATATTCATTGCGGGAGCTGATATAAAAATGCTGGGAGAGATGAGTGAAAATATTGCTGAAAAAGTAACAGATAAATTTCAAACATGCTTTAACAAGTTGATGGAAATGCCAAAGATCATAATAGCGGCAATCAACGGACATGCACTGGGAGGTGGATGTGAACTTGCACTGGCTTGCGATTTCCGATTTATGGCTGATAGAGAAAAAATTTATATCGGACTTCCAGAGGTTACGCTCGGGATACTTCCGGGAGCTGGAGGAACACAGAGGCTTCCAAGACTAATAGGAATTTCGAAGGCATCAGAACTCATCATTTTTGGTAAGAGATTAACACCCAGAGAGGCGCTCCAGATAGGAATTGTAGATAAGGTATTCCCCCCAGAAGATCTAATTAAAAAGAGCATTGAGTTTGCAAGAGACATAACAAAGGGTGCAACAAAATCGATCGGTCTTATAAAAAGGGCAATAAATCAAGGGCTTCAGCATGATATATACACGGGATTAAGAATAGAGAAAGAGGCATTTATAGAAGTCTTTAAAACAGATGATGCGAAAGAGGGTCTGAGGGCCTTTATAGAAAAGAGGAAGCCAGAGTTCAAAGGGAGGTAGGAACTATGTTATCAAAAGGTGATATCGTTCTCATAGGAGGAGTAAGAACAGCAATTGGAAATTTTGGCGGATCCCTTAAAGACTTCAGTTCGGTGGATCTGGGAGTGATCGCGGTAAAGGGGTGTATCGAGCGATCAGGTATAGATCCCGCATATGTAGACAGTATAATCATGGGCAATATGGCACAAACAGACAGGCTCGGTGCCTTCCAGGCAAGAGCCATAGGTATCAAGGCGGGACTCCCAGTAAGTTCAAGGGCAATAACAATAAACAGATTATGTGGGACTGGGATGAGCGCAATTGCTATGGCAGCAAAGGATATAATCCTTGGGGATGCAGATGTTGTTATTGCAGGTGGTTCTGAGAGCTTCAGTCAGGCACCTTATCTACTCTATGGTGGAGTAAGATGGAATGGTTACAGAATAGGACATGCCCAGCTGGAAGATGCCATTTTCCATTACTATCACGATTTCAATGGAGAACATATGGGTGAAACTGCAGAGAATCTTGTTGAAAGATTCAAAATCTCCAGGGAAGCACAGGATGAATATGCATATATGAGTCAGATGAGGGCCTGGAATGCAACAAAGAATGGGTTTCTTAAGGATGAGATCATCCCGGTTGAGGTTAAAACGGGAAAGAAGGGGGAGACAAAGATTTTTGACATTGATGAATATATAAAGCCTGAAACAACAATTGAAAAATTATCAAAGCTTCCTCCTGTTTTTAAAAAGGATGGAACTATAACTGCGGGGAATGCATCAGGTATTAATGACGCCGGGGCTGCTTTACTCGTTACATCAGAAAAAAGGGCTGTTCAGTTGAATCTTAAACCCATGGGAAGGATTGTTGACTGGGCAATTGTTGGAGTTGAACCCTCAATAATGGGAATAGGCCCTGTTCCCGCAACAAGGGAGGTCTTAAAAAAGACCGGCATGAATATATCCGATATAGATCTGTTTGAGATTAACGAAGCATTTGCTGCTGTTGTGGTTTATGCAGAAAGAGAACTTGGTATCGATAGAAATATCCTGAATGTCAATGGCGGTGCAATATCACTGGGACACCCTGTTGCTGCAACAGGTATAAGACTTGTTATAACCCTTCTTTATGAAATGAAGAGGAGAAATGCTCGTTATGGTTTATGTGCTTTATGTATAGGAGGAGGTCAGGGTATGGCAATAATTTTAGAAAACTACCAGCGATAAAATTTAAATATAGCGGGGGTGATTTTATGAAAATTGAAGAAATAAGGAAAATAGGGGTTGCAGGTGCAGGAACAATGGGTTCAGGTATAGTTCAGGTGTTTTCAATGAGCGGGTTTAATGTAAGGGTTGTTGATGTAAGTGAAAGTGTATGGGAAATTGCCGGGAAGAATATAACAAACAGTCTGGACAGATTCATAAAGAAGGGCACAATTAGTGAAGAAGATAAAAGATCCGCACTTGAAAGAATATCTTTTTCCACAGACATAAAGACACTTGCTGATTCTGATTTTATTATTGAGGCAGTGTTTGAAAATTTTAACATTAAGAAGGAACTCTTTGAAAAACTGGATGCAATCTGCAGGGATGATGTTATCTATGCGAGCAATACATCATCAATATCAATTACTGAGATGGCATCAGTAGTTAAAAGGCCTGATAAGTTTGTTGGTATGCACTTTTTTAATCCTGTTCCCATAATGAAACTTGTTGAAGTTATACCAGCAATTCAAACATCCGAAGATACAGTAAATGCGGCAATTGAATTGTGTAAGAAAATTGGTAAAGTTCCTGTTAGATGTAAGGATACGCCGGGCTTCATAGTAAACAGGCTCCTGGTTCCTTTTATGATTGATGCTGTGAGGATGTATGAGCAGGGAATAGCGTCAAAGGAAGATATTGATACGGCTTTAAAACTTGGGGCCAATCTTCCAATGGGACCGTTTGAGTTGATGGATTTCACAGGCGTCGATATTGCTTATCATGTTGCAGAGGTATTTTTTGAATACCTCAGGGAGTCGAGATATGCGCCTCCTCCATTATTAAGACAGATGGTAAAGGCAGGATATCTGGGAAGAAAAACAGGGAGAGGATTTTACAATTATGGAGATAAATAGGATGCATTAATTGAATATGGAGGGAGTGAGATGATATGGAACAACATAGAAAGAGCCTCAAGGAATGAATTAAAGAGGCTTCAGGAAAAGAGGCTAATTGAAATTGTTGAAAGGGTATATAATCTTGTTCCTTTTTACAGAAGAAAAATGGATGAGAAAGGTGTAAAGCCTTCAGACATAAGATACCTTGAAGACATCTCGCTTCTGCCGTTTACATACAAAGATGACCTAAGGGAAAACTATCCATTTGGCTTATTTGCCGTTCCTTTGAAAGATATAGTTGAGATACATGCATCATCAGGGACAACAGGAAAACCAGTTGTTGCTGGTTATACAAGGGCCGATATAGAACTGTGGTCAGAGGTAATGGCAAGAGTTTACTCGTGTGCAGGTGTTAACAGAAATGACATTATTCAAAACGCGTATGGATATGGACTCTTTACAGGTGGATTGGGATTCCACTATGGTGCTTTGAAAATAGGCGCAACTGTTGTTCCCGCTTCAAGTGGGAACACAAGAAGACAGCTAATGCTTATGGAGGATTTTGGGGCAACCGTACTTTGTTGTACCCCATCATACTCTTTATACATCCGGGAGGTTGCAGATGAAGAGGGCATTGATTTTAAAAAAATGAGGCTAAGGGTGGGACTCTTTGGTGCAGAGCCGTGGAGTGAAAATATGAGAAGGGAGATAGAGGAAAAACTTAATATAAAAGCCATAGATATTTATGGACTTACAGAAATAATAGGTCCTGGTGTTTCATGCGAATGTATAGAGGCCCAGAAAGGTTTACATATTAATGAGGATGTTTTCTATCCGGAGATAATAAATCCGGAAACCGGCGAGGTCCTTCCGGAAGGGAGCGAGGGAGAACTTGTGTTTACAACACTTACCAAAGAAGGCGTTCCACTCATCAGATATCGAACAAGGGATATCAGCTCGCTCAATTATAATCCCTGCATATGTGGCAGAACTAATGCAAGGATGTCAAGGATTAAAGGACGAAGTGATGATATGTTAATCATAAGAGGAGTTAATGTATTTCCATCTCAGATCGAATCCATAATTTTAAAAATAAAAGGGGTGGAACCTCATTATCAACTTGTCCTTGAAAGAAAGGAAAGTATTGATACACTTGAAGTTCAGGTTGAAGTGAATGAAGAGCTTTTCAAAGAAGCGCAACAACATCTACTCGGAGCGGAAGACAAAGGTCTTCTGGAAGATTTTCACAAGTTTCTTGAGATTAAAAACAGAATAAAAAAGGAAATAAAGGATTATATAGGTGTAACGGTTGATGTAAAGTTGCTTTCACCTAAATCCATACAGAGAAGCGAGGGAAAGGCAAAGAGAGTTATAGATAAGAGATTAAAATAATAAGTCCAGTAAAGGGAGGTAAACATGAAAAAATGTATGCTTCTGATGATGGCGATTCTTCTTTGCTTAACTCCTTTTGCAACAGCGCAACAGAAGGTAATCAAAATTGGTGCAACTGTTGCTGTAACTGGTGTAGCTTCAACGCTTGGAGATCCTGAGAAGAAAACACTCGAAATGCTTACAGAAGAACTGAATTCCAAAGGCGGCGTAAAAGGGTGGAAAATCGAGATGATAATCTATGATAACGAAGGAGATCCAACTAAAGCTGTAACAACACTAAAGAGGCTTATCACGAAGGATGGTGTAAAAGTTGTTATTGGACCTTCCAGAACCCCTGATGCACTTGCAATGATTCCTGTGATTGAAGAGGCAAAGATACCCATGCTCGCACTCGTTGCAGGCGCACCGGTTGTTCATCCTGTTAAAAAATGGGTCTTCTCAACAGCACAGCCAAATGACATTGTAATTGAAAAGATAGCATCATACCTGAAGGACAGAAAGATGAAGAAAGTAGCAATAATCTACTCAGCAGATGCCTTCGGAGAAGACGGATATAAAGTTCTGAAGAATGTCGCACCAAAATATGGATTGGAACTTGTTGCAGTTGAAAGTTTTCAATCAAAGGATACAGATATGACAACGCAGCTCAGCAAGATAAAGGCCAAAAATCCACACGCAGTTCTCTGCTGGGCAGTAGGCCCTCCAACAGTAATCGTCATGAAGAATTTTAAACAGCTTGGAATGAATAAAACAATGAAGCTTATCCAGAGCCATGGGGTTGCTAACAAAAAGATATTCCAGCTTGCGGGAGAAGCAGGAGAAGGTGTTCTTCTTCCATCAGGAAAGATACTCATTGCTGAACAGTTAAGTGACAAGGACCCTCAAAAAGCAGCGCTTGTGAAATATAAAAAGGATTATGAAAGCAGATTCAAAGAGCCTGTTTCTACATTCGGCGGGCATGCTTATGACGCATTTTGGATGATTGTTAAGGCATTAGAAAGGGTGGATACTAACAATCCTGAGAGGTTAAGAGATGAGATCGAAAAAAACACGGTTAATTTCTATGGAACCGGAGGAGTGTTTACTTACAGTCCCACTGATCATAATGGATTGAAAGCGAAAGACCTTGTAATGATAGAATGGAGAAATGGTGATTGGAGGCTAATTGAATGAGGAAAATAGTGAGGGGCTCCATTAATTTTGGAGCCCCTTTGAAGGGAAATAAATGTTTGAGATAATCCTGCAGGCGATATTGAGTGGAATCACAGTTGGTTCTATTTACGGACTTATAGGTCTGGGATTCAATATAATTTACAATGCATCATATATAATCAATTTTGCCCAGGGTGAATTTGTTATGCTTGGCGGTATGATTGCCGCTACAACATTTAATGTTTTTAAGATTAATCCAATTTATACTCTTATTATTTCGACTGCCATTGTTACGCTTATAGGTGCATTAATCGAAAGACTGGCTATACAACCTGTAAGGCATGCGGATGTATCTGTTCTCGTAATAATAACCATCGGGGCTTCTATATTTATCAGAGGTATATCGATGCTCATATGGGGTAAGGATCCATATATATTGCCATCCTTTACTTCATCTGAACCAATTATTATAAAAAATGCTGCTATTAACCCACAGAGTTTATGGATTATTGGAACGACAATTGTAGTGGTCATGTTACTCCAATTTTTCTTTAAGAAAACAATAACCGGAAAAGCTATGAGAGCAGTTGCTGATAATAAAAGGGCTGCATCACTTATGGGTATAAAAATAGAGAGAATATTGCTTATCTCTTTTGGATTTAGCGGTGCCCTGGGAAGTATAGCAGGGATAATAATAACTCCAATAACTTTAACAACCTATGATATTGGAATAATTTTTGGATTGAAGGGTTTCAGTGCAGCTATCCTTGGGGGTATTGGAAACAGTTTTGGCGCATTGATTGGAGGTCTATTACTTGGAATACTCGAATGTCTTGCTGCAGCATTGATATCATCAGGATACAAGGATGCGGTAGCATTTCTAATATTGTTACTTGTCTTATTTATTAAGCCAAGCGGCATATTAGGAAAAGGATTGATTGAAAAGGTGTAAATGATCATGCAATATGGAAGGATTAATTACTACATTCTGATCATAATCGCAGCACTTGTTCTTGCATTTCCATTATTCAACTCAAATGAATACATAATAAGTGTTATGAACTTCATGGGTATAAACATTATGATAGTCCTCGGTCTCAATCTATTAATGGGATATGCAGGGCAGATTTCCCTTGGCCATGCAGGATTCTTCGGAACGGGAGCATACATATCAGGGATACTTACGGCAAAGTATTCAATAAATCCATGGATCGCGCTTATAATTGCTGTTTTGTTAACTTCTATTCTTGCCCTTACTATTGCACATCCAACTTTAAAGTTAAAAGGTTATTACCTTGCAATGGCAACACTTGGGTTTGGCATGATCCTCAGCATAATTTTTGTTCAGCTTGATGAATTAACAGGTGGGGCATCCGGCTTGGTGGGAATCCCTTATCTATCAATTTTTGGATTCAGCTTTTCAACGAGTTTCAGGATGTATTATCTTATTTGGCTCACCCTTTTTGTGCTAACAGTTCTCTCGATAAATCTTGTAGAATCAAAGGTGGGAAGAGCTCTTCGTGCAATACATACAGGTGAAGTTGCATCGATGGTTCTTGGCGTTGAAACACATAAACTTAAAATAAAAGTTTTTATATTGAGTGCGATATTTGCATCATTAGCTGGAAGCTATTATGCACATTTTGTTAATTTCATAAGTCCGAGCAGCTTTGATTTCCATTATTCAATACTATTTATCACCATGGTTATTCTGGGAGGTATGGGAAGCATATGGGGTTCATATTTCGGCGGATCATTATTATCCATCCTTCCTGAGGTCCTTCATTCAATAGAAGATTATAACATAATTATATACGGCCTTCTTCTGATTATTATAATGTTCTTTCTCCCAAAGGGTGTTATCCCAACATTGAGTGAATATATTTCAAACATGCTGGAAAGAAAAGGAAGCATAATTGGTAAATTAATTAGCACATATATGTATCCTCAAAAAGGAAAATAATGGAGGAAAAAAAGATAATTCTTCATGCAGAAAATATAAGAATGGAATTTGGTGGTTTGCTTGCATTGAAGGATATAAATATTGATATATACGATGGGGAGCTTATCTCCCTTATCGGACCGAATGGAGCCGGAAAGACCACATTCCTGAATATAGTATCAGGAATTTATAAACCGGTCAGGGGAAGGATTATCTTTGAAGGAGAGGAGATTACAGGTAATCCCCCTGATGAGATAGCATACAGGAGAATTACGAGAACATTTCAAACACCCCAGCTTTTTACCAATATGACGGTGATTGAAAATGTTATGGTTGGCTTTCATACTAAAATTAATAGAGGTATGTTAGGATGCATCTTTACATTTCCCTGGATGAGAAGCGAGGAAAAATGGATCTGGGAGAGGAGTGCCGAGTTCCTGGAATTTATAGGCCTTGGTGATAAAGCTTATCGACCGGTAACAGCATTGCCTTATGGGGATAGAAAAAAGCTTGAACTTGCAAGAGCGCTTGCACTTGAACCAAAATTACTCCTGCTTGATGAACCCACAGCTGGTCTCAATATAGATGAGAAGGAATCGATTATAAAGCTGATTTCACTTATGAGGGATAGGGGGCTGACCATTCTTCTCATAGAGCATGACATGAATGTTGTTATGAAGATCTCTGAAAGGGTTATTGTTCTCAATTATGGAGAAAAGATATTCGAGGGCAAGCCGGAGGACGCTGCAAAAGATCCCCTGGTAATCTCAGCATATCTTGGAGAGGAATCGTGAGCATTCTTAAACTGAACGGAGTAAGCACATATTACGGCGAAATAGAGGCTTTAAAGGAGATAAACCTCCATGTTGACGAGGGGGAGATTGTAGCAGTTATAGGGGCAAATGGTGCTGGCAAAACAACACTTATAAATACAATCTCAGGTCTTATCAGGGCCGCGAAAGGAAAGATTATCTTCATGGGACAAGAGATACAGAATAAAAGTCCTGACAGGATCGTTGAGCTTGGTATAATTCACGTCCCTGAGGGTAGGCAGATATTCTGCAATATGACGGTGATGGAAAACCTTGAGCTTGGTGCTTATTTGAGATTGAGAAAGAAAAAATATGCAGAGGTAAAGGCAGATATGGATTATGTAATGAATCTCTTTCCTATATTAAGAGAGAGATACAAACAGATTGCAGGCACGCTTTCTGGTGGAGAACAGCAGATGCTTGCACTTGCAAGGGCATTGATGGCAAGACCAAAACTTCTATTAATGGATGAACCATCAATGGGCCTGTCACCGCTGATTGTAAGGGAGTTATTCGATATAATTAAAAAACTTTCAATGGAGGGTAAGACCATATTTCTTGTTGAACAGAATGCAAATCTTGCTTTGAGTGTTTCAAAAAGGGCATATGTAATGGAAACAGGAAGGATTGTTATGCAGGGAAATTCTGACGAAATTTTTGATAAGGAGAAATTGAAAAGGGCATATATGGGATACAAAATTTCCGATTATAAAGTAGAAAAACCAAAGATTATACTTTCTGGAAACGAGGCAATTGCAAGAGGAGCTTATGAGGCAGATGTAAAGGTAGCAACAGCCTATCCTGGAACTCCAAGCACAGAGATTCTTGAGGCTCTTACAAAATATAAAGGTGTATACTGCGAATGGTCTCCAAATGAAAAGGTTGCTCTCGAAGTTGCAATAGGTTCTTCCATCGCTGGGGCAAGATCACTTGTTTCAATGAAACATGTCGGACTTAATGTTGCCTCTGATCCGCTTTTTACACTCTCATATACAGGGATAAAGGGTGGTCTTGTAATAGTTACAGCGGATGATCCCAACCTTTATAGTTCGCAGAATGAACAGGATAATAGGAACTATGCAAAGTTTGCAAAGATACCCATGCTTGAGCCATCTGATAGCATGGAAGCGAAAGAATTTGTTAAGATAGCTTTTAAAATAAGTGAGCAATTTGATACACCTGTATTATTAAGGACAACAACAAGGATTTCACATTCAAAGGGAATAGTAACACTTGAGGATAGAGAAGAGGGGAATTCAAAAATTGAACCAGAAAAAAATATTCCAAAATATGTGATGATGCCTGCATTTGCAAGATTAAGACATCCAATAGTTGAGGATAGAATAAGGAAGCTTTCAACTGCTGCTGAGACAATGTCAATTAACCGTATTGAATGGGGAAATAGAAAAATTGGTATCATAACAAGTGGTATCTGTTACAATCATGCAAAAGAGGTATTTCCTGATGCATCATATCTTAAACTTGGAATGGTTTATCCAATCCCACATAATTTGATCCGAAAATTTGCCTCGGAAGTTGAAAAAATTTTGGTGATTGAGGAGCTCGATCCTTTTTTAGAGGAGCAGATAAAAGAAATGGGTATAGCTGTTGTAGGCAAGGATATTTTACCGAGGTGTGGTGAATATACACCCGACCTACTTCGTAAATCCTTTGGTCTAAGATCAAATGATACGGATAGGTCAATAATTCAGGAAATGAACCTAAATATACCGGTAAGGCATCCATCACTATGTCCGGGTTGTTCACACAGGGCTATTTTTACAGCACTGAGGAAGCTTAAAGTGTTTGTATCAGGTGATATTGGTTGTTATACTCTTGCAGCCCTTTCTCCTATTGAAGCCCTCCATAGCTGTATATGCATGGGTGCAAGCATAGGTATGGCACATGGAATAGAAAAGGCTATGGGAAAGGATGCAAGGGGTAAAGTGGTTGCTGTTATTGGAGATTCAACATTTTTCCACTCAGGTATAACATCACTTATAGATATAGCATACAATAAAGGGAGTTCAACAATCATCGTCCTTGATAATAGAACAACTGCTATGACAGGAGGACAGGCACATCCTGGCACAGGAAAAACAGCAAAGAATGAGGAAACAATCAAGATTGATATAGAGGCGATTGTCAGGGCTGTGGGTATAAAAAGAGTAAGTAAGATAAATAGCTACAATATATCGGAGGCTGAAGAAATAATCAAAAGGGAAATAAATATAGATGAGCCCTCTGTAATTATTGTTGAGATGCCCTGTGTCCTTGTTGAGAATATCTGGTTTGAAAAAATGACGGTGATAAAGGAAAAATGCACGGGATGCGGTGTATGTCTAAAGGCCGGATGCATTGCAATGGAATTTAAAACTGATGGGGATGGTAAAAAATATGTAAGCATTGATCCTGATCTTTGCAGGGGGTGCACGGTATGTCAGCAGCTATGCAAGTTTGGGGCAATTGAAATATGTGCACAGATACATTAATGAATCAGATGGGCATTATCATAACTGGCGTTGGTGGGCAGGGTATAATACTGTGCAGTGATATCATTGCAGAAGCAGCAATAATATCCGGTTATGATGTCAAACAGGCAGAAATACATGGAATGTCACAGAGGGGAGGAAGTGTTATATCTCATGTTAAATTTGGGAATAAGGTTTTTTCCCCGCTGGTTGAAAAGGGTTTTTGTGATCTTATAATTGCACTTGAAGAGTTGGAAGGTCTCCGATATCTGAGCTATTTAAAGAAGAATGGAAAAATTATTGTTAACAGGATGAAAATCAATCCACTCTCTGTTCTTGCTGGAAAGGAAAAATATCCGGAAAATATTGATGAAATACTTTCTTCATCAGGGGCGATATTTGTAGATGGAATTAAGATAGCTCAACAGGCAGGAAATTCCAGGGCGGTAAATATAGTCCTGCTTGGAGCTGCATCCAATCATATTCCTTTCGATGAAAATGCATGGATAAAGGCAATAGAAAAGAGGGTCCCTGAAAAATATAAAGAGGTGAATATATTGGCGTTTAAAATGGGAAAAGAAATCAATTGAGGTATTAAAAATTGAGGCTCTCAGATATAATTGACAATATCAGTACAAAAAAAATCCCTGTTCTCAATACGGATTCCCCGATAAATCAGGCTGTAAAATTATTTGATGATCCCGAGATAAGTGTTATACCTATTTTAAATACTGCTGGACAGGTTGTGGGTGTTATCGAGAAGGATTCCTTTTTCAAAAAGATTTCTGAAAAAAATCAGCTGGAAACAAATAGGGTAGGAGATAGGGTAAGAGATTTTATGGAAACTGAATTTCTCTGTGTTAACGATAACTGGACTGTTTATGATATATTGAATGCTTATCTTAAGTGGAAAAAATATATGATCTATATAAATCCCGATGGAATTCCTTCGATGATTATTAACGAAGATGACCTACTTTCCATTGCACTTCACTCAATTAATCATATATATGAAGAATTCTCGCTTGTTATAAATTCCGCATACAGTGGAATAGTAGCGATAGATGAGAAAGGAACCATCAGAATATTTAACAAAGCCGCAGAAAGAATCCTTGGTAAAACCTCTGAAGAGGTTATAGGAAAGAATATCTTAAATATAGTTCCAAATACCCGTCTACTCGATGTGATAAAAACAGGAAAACCTGAGATAAATCAAAAATTCTATTATGAAAATAAGATTCTTATAACAAACAGGACTCCAATAATGAGAGGCGGAAAACCTGTTGGAGCTGTTGCTGTTTTTCAGGATATAACCGATCTGGAAAAGTTGATGGAAGAGCTTGGAACGACGAAGAGATATCTGAGCACACTTCAGACAATTCTCGATACATCATTTTATGGAATAGCGGTTGTTAATCGTGATGGCATTATCACCATGGTTAACAGGGCAACAGAAGAATTTCTTGGAATGGATAGAAGTGAAATGATAGGCAAACATGTGACAGAGGTGATTGAAAATACAAGACTCCACATTGTTGTAAAAACGGGTAAGCCGGAGGTGGGATGGGTACAGAGACTTAAGGGCAGAGATATAATAGCAGAGCGAATACCCATAATTGAAGACGGACAGGTTGTTGGTGCAATTGGAAAAATTATCTTTAAGGACATTTCAGAGCTTGAAGCATTGATGAAACAGGTAGAGCTTCTCGAAAACAAGGTTGCATATTATGAAAAGGAGCTTGATGCTGTGAGGTCCGTAAAATACTCATTCAGCTCCATAATCGGAAAGAGCAGCCAGATACAGGAACTGAAAAAGCTGGCCCTTAAGTACGCAAGAACAGATGCCAATATATTACTTATCGGTGAAAGCGGGACCGGGAAAGATCTCTTTGCACAGGCAATCCACAATGCAAGCCCCAGATGCCGAAATAAGTTCATTCATGTAAACTGTGCTGCAATACCAAGGGAGTTGCTTGAATCAGAACTGTTTGGTTATGAAAAAGGGGCATTTACGGGTGCACTGAAGGATGGGAAACCTGGTAAATTTGAACTTGCAAATGGTGGGACCATTTTCCTTGATGAAATCGGTGATATGCCTCTGGAGATGCAGGCAAAGCTCCTCAAGGTTATCGAAACAAAAGAGGTTGAAAGGGTGGGTAGCACAAAAAGTATAAAAGTAGATATAAGGATTATTTCGGCTACAAACAAGGATGTAAGAAGGCTTATAGAAGAGGGGAGGTTCCGTGAAGATCTATTTTATAGGCTAAATGTTGTATCCTTAAATTTACCACCGCTGAGGGAAAGAAGAGAAGATATCGACCTATTAATTGACCACTTTCTCAGGGAAATCTGCGAAAAGTATGGAAAGGATCTGATAAAAATAGATGAGAAAGTCAGGGAGATTTTCATGAGATACCATTGGCCCGGCAATGTAAGAGAACTCATGAATGTGCTTGAAAGAATGATCATTTCAACGGACAAAAGGGTTCTCACAGTTGAAGATGTTCCAAGCTATATTAGAAATGAATTGACTGAGGAAAGACAGGAGAAGGTTGCAGGCCTTTCCGAGGCCATTGCTGAGGCTGAGAAGAAAACAATTATAACAGCACTCAAAGTTGTCGATGGAAATCGGGTCAAGGCAGCAAAGCTTCTCGGTATCCCTCGCTCCACACTATATGCCAAGCTTAAAAAATATAACATAGGGAAAAAGAAGGTATCGAATCTATAGCTGTGGGGTCTAATATTTTGGACAAGACATCTGCTGAAAATCTCGAAAAAATAGGGGGCATATATAATCTGTCCAAATTTATATACTTTTTAAAACCCCACCCCTCCATAAACGATGCTGTAAGAAGGATCCCTTTGTAAATAGTTGAAATTAAAAGGAAATTTGAAATATCATTTTAATTCTTTCGCCCAGTGGATGGCATTTAATTTGCATTTTTTAAAATTGCGATACAATGTTTTAAAAAAGGGGTATAATTCATATGAAATTTGCAATTGTTGGGGCAGGGGCATTGGGGGGCACCTTTGGTGCTCTTCTTACTATGGCTGGTTGCGATGTATGGCTTCTCGAAATAGATAAAAATAGGGTTGGCTTAATAAAAAGGGAAGGACTTTGGATTCTCAGAGAAGGGGATGCAAAGGAGCAAAATGTAAAGGTTAAAATAACGAGCAATCCAGAAGAGATCGGAAAGGTAGATCTTATTCAGATATGTGTCAAGTCATATCATACTGAATCAGCCATAAGAGGCGCGCTGTTAATGGCAAGTGAGAATACATACTTCCTTTCGGTTCAAAATGGTATAGGCAATCTTGAAATCATTTCACAATATGCTGGTAAGGAAAGGGTGATAGGGGGAGTAACCGCGCATAGCGCAATGATGCTTGGACCCAACAGCATAAAATATGTGGGGGGTTACGGGAATCTTGTAATTGGAATGTACTCAGGATTAATCGATCCATTTCTTTTCAAAATAGGAGCTGCTTTCGATAAAGCAGGCATAAAAACAGAGATAGTAAATGACATAATGCCATTTATATGGAGAAAGCTTCTGGCTAATGCGGCGGTCAATGCAATTGCGGCAATTGTAGATATGACAGGGAGTGAGCTTTACAGCAATCCTTATACCATGGAACTTATCAGACAGATTGCTATTGAAACGGCAAATGTTGCAAAGGCGAAGAACATCTGGTTCTCAGAGCTTGAGAAACCGGTTGAATACGTTGAGAAAGCCCTACTCGGTGTTAAGGATAACAAGGTATCAATGCTACAGGATTTTCTTGCTGGAAGAAGAACGGAGATAGATTTTATAAATTATGCGGTTGTAAAAGAGGCTGAAAAACTTGCAATAGATGTTCCGTTCAATAAAATTGTTACATATATTATAAAGGCTATTGAACGTAAGAGATTCGGGATTGATTTTGATGAGGAAAAACAGAGAAAAACTGCATGAAATGGTTAATATATGAATTTAGGTTTTAATCTCAGGAGATCATCAATATATTTTCCTGAAAAGGATGCAATTGTATTTGGCAGAAGCAGCTTTAGCTATCGTGATATTGAAAGACTAAGCAATAGATTTGGAAATATTCTTAAAAGTATTGGAGTAAAAAAGGGGGATAAGGTTTGCATTTATCTTCCCAATATTCCGGAATTCATAATATGCTTTTTTGGCATTGTAAAAATAGGCGCAATAGCTGTTTCTATTTCATCATTATGGAAAAGGGATGAAGTTTCATATGTTATCGAGGATTCAGAAGCAAATACCCTTGTAACCACTGAGGAACTAATTCAGAATATACCTGAACTTGATATCTCTGAAAGATTGAGAAACATAATTATAATTGGCGAAAAGTGTGATAAGGGCATCTCCTATAAAGAGATGATGGAGAAATCCCATGATGAACTGAGTATTATGGAAATGGAGAAGGATGATGTTGCATCGATAATATATACGTCTGGAACAACGGGAAAACCCAAGGGTGCAATGCTTACCCATGGAAATGTAATATCAAACTCTTTCTCCGCAATTCATCACACACTAATGAAACCCGAAGATATCCTGATATGTTTTCTTCCACTTTATCATTCTTTCGGTCAAAATTTTATAATGAATTCATGCATATGCCGTGGTGCAACACTTATTCTTCATAAAAAATTTGAGCTTGATGAGATAGTAAATTCCATAAAAAGCAACAGAGTTACGAGATTCTTTGGAGTTCCAACAATATACATTATGCTACTTAATGAAGAAAAGACATACCCTTTCCTTAAATCACTTGGATACTGTTTTTCAGCCGCAGCATCGATGCCCGCGGAGGTTTCAAAAAAATGGAAAGAAACGTTTGGTCTTACAATATATGAAGGTTACGGTCTTACAGAAACAACCCCTTTTGCTTCTTATAATCACGATATAAAATACAGGTCGGGATCAATAGGAACACCCATTGAAAATGTGGAGATGAAAGTTGTTGATGAAAATGGTGTGCAGCTGCCACCGGGGCAGCTTGGGGAGATAGTTATAAAAGGTCCAAATGTTATGAAGGGCTATTACAATAAACCTGAGGAAACGGAAAAAACGATAAGGAACGGGTGGCTTCATTCTGGAGATATTGGGATGACTGACGATGATGGATACTTTTATATTGTGGATAGGGTAAAGGATATGATTAACTCTGCCGGGTTCAAAATCTGGCCGCGCGAGGTTGAAGAGGTCCTGTTCAAGCATCCTGCAGTATTGGAATGTGCGGTTATAGGTGTTCCTGATAAAGTATACGGGGAAAGGGTTAAGGCTTTTATAATATTAAGAGAAGGAGAAAGGGCATCAGCTGAAGAAATAATCGCCTTTTGTAAGGAGAGAATTGCTTCATACAAGGCACCAAAGGAGATAGAATTTGTTAAGGAAATACCCAAGAGTCCCACAGGAAAGATATTAAAAAGGATCTTGAGAGAGGCAGAAAGATCAAAGGTAAAGGAAGAATGAAGATAAACGATGTGGTGATAGTTGGTGCAGGAAGAACTGCCATTGGAAAATTTGGTGGAACACTGCGTGATGTAATGGTTTATGAACTAGGGGCCTCTGTAATGAAGGGGGTACTTGAGAAAACTGACATTAAGCCCGCAGAAGTTGATGAGGTACTCCTCGGTAATACAAGACAGGCAGGGAATGGCCCAAATCCTGCAAGAACGGCATCTGTTCTGGCAGGGATCCCTGTTACCATCCCATGCACAACCATAAATAAGGCATGCCCCTCAGGGATGAAATGTATTCAGATGGCGATTCAATCAATAATGCTTGGTGATGCAAAAATAGTTATTGCAGGCGGAATGGAAAGCATGAGCACTATACCCTATATCCTCAAAAATGTGAGATGGGAAGGCTTCAGAATGGGGGATAAGATACTTATGGATGGATGGAATGATACAATTGATCCGCTGTGTAACATGGGTATGGGGGAAACAGCAGAAAATCTGGTGAAGAAATATGGTATTTCAAGGGAGGAACAGGATCAGTTTGCCTTTGAAAGTCATATGAAAGCATCTCAAGCGCAAAAGCTTGGCTATTTTGACGAAGAGATTATTCCTATAGAGGTGTATTCCAAGGAATTGAGGCAGAATATAATATTCTCAAAGGATGAATCAGTAAGGATGAACACATCCCTTGAAGCCCTTTCAAAGTTAAAACCCGTATTCAGAAAGGATGGAACCATCACTGCGGGAAATGCATGCGGAATGTCCGATGGAGCTGCTGCCCTAATCCTGACAACAAGGGATATTGCGAGGGCAAAGGGACTGAAGCCTCTTTTTTCCGTTATCTCTTATGCATCAGCAGCAGTGGAGCCATCGCTTATGGGTGAAGGTCCCTCTGTCTCAATTCCACAGGCATTAAAAAAGGCAGGTATGACCCTCAACGATGCAGACCTGATCGAGGTCAATGAGGCGTTTGCAGCACAGATTCTTGCAAATGAAAGGGTTCTTAAATGGGACAGAGGGAGGCTTAACATACATGGTGGGGCAATAGCCCTTGGACATCCAACAGGGATGAGCGGAGCGAGAATTCTTATAACACTATATTATGCACTGAAGAGAATAAATGGTGAAATCGGTGTTGCTGGTATTTGCGGGGGTGGAGGTGTCACAATGGCCATGGTTATAAGAAGAGAGACATGAAGGAGAGATAAGATGTCGTCACTCAGGGGTGTCGATTTTTACCAAATTGATGAGCTGTTAACTGAAGAGGAAAGAATCACAAGGGATGTGGTGAGGCAATTTGTAAATGATAGGGTAAAACCGATAATCGAGGAATACAATCAAAAGTGTCAATTCCCTCTCCATCTTATTCCAGAGATTGCAAAGCTCGGACTTCTGGGTGCAAATCTTCATGGTTATGGTTGTGCTGGAATGAATAACGTGGCCTATGGTCTTGTTATGCAGGAGCTCGAAAGAGGGGATAGTTCGATTAGGAGCTTTGTTTCTGTCCAGGGCTCACTCGTGATGTATCCCATATACACATTTGGATCAGAGGAACAAAAAAGTTACTGGTTACCAAAGCTTGCGAAAGGAGAGGCAATTGGTTGTTTTGGTCTAACAGAACCGGATTTCGGTTCTGATCCAGGAGGAATGAGAACGAGGGCTAAGAAGGATGGTAAAAGTTATATCATAAACGGAACAAAGATGTGGATAACAAATGGATCAATAGCAGATGTTGCTGTCGTATGGGCAAAGACGGATGATGGAACAATAAGGGGATTTCTTGTAGAGAAGGGAACCCCTGGATTTAAAGCAAACGATATCAAGGGTAAGCTCTCCTTAAGGGCATCAATAACATCCGAACTTGTGTTTGAAGACTGCAGGATACCAGAAGAGAACCTCCTTCCTGGTACAATCGGTCTTAAAAATGCCCTTATGTGTTTGAGTCAGGCAAGATATGGGATCTCCTGGGGAGCAATCGGTGTAGCAATGGAATGTTATGAGGTTGCCCTTAACTATTCAAAAAACCGTATCGTATTTGGAAAACCTCTTGCATCAAAGCAACTCGCCCAGCAGAAGCTTGTGTGGATGTTAACAGAAATAACAAAAGCTCAATTACTATCATATCGTCTTGGGAGACTTAAGGATGAGGGAAAGGCCAACTACGCCCAGATATCAATGGCGAAGATGAATAATGTGAATATGGCTCTTGAATGTGCACGGATGGCAAGGGATATACTTGCAGCAAATGGGATTGTTGATGAGTATCCTGTAATGAGACATATGTGTAATCTGGAAACGGTAAAAACATATGAGGGTACACATGATATTCATATTCTTATCCTTGGACAGAAGATAACTGAATTTGATGCCTTTCGCTGACCATTTCCAGGGGGAAACTATTGCCTCTCAACAGAAAGCTTCTTCACATTAACCTTGATTCTGGAGAAATAAAAAAGGAAGAAATAAGTCTTGAGCTCAGGAGAAAGTTCCTCGGAGGAAGGGGTATAAATACCTATTTCCTTTATCATTTTACAGGACGAGATACAGATCCCTTTTCACCTGAAAATCCTGTAATACTTGGAGCAGGTCTTCTTACAGGAACAATGGCGCCCGGGGCGGGAAGAATGAATATAACTGCCCGCTCTCCTGAAAATCGATTCCTCGGAGATTCTAACATAGGAGGTGATTTCGGAGCCGAGCTAAACTATACAGGATACAGTCATGTTGTTATCAGGGGAAGGAGTAAAAAGCCTGTTTATATACTTATAAAGGATGATGATATCGAGATAAAGGATGCACAGCATATATGGGGAAAAGATACACTTGAGACGCAAAAGATTATCAGGGAAGATGAGGGAATTGAAAGGTTGAAGATTGCATGTATAGGTCCTGCAGGAGAAAGGCTTGTCAGGTTCTCAGGGATCGTTACCGGTCGCAAGAATATGGCAGCAAGAACAGGCATTGGCGCTGTTATGGGTTCAAAAAATCTGAAGGCAATCGCAGTCATTGGAACAAAGGGTCTTTCCGTTTTTAAACCGAAAGAATTCTTATCCTATTGCTTTGAGCTTCAGCAACAGGTTATGAAAAGGGCCTGGTGTCAGGCACTGGGAAGATATGGAACGCCACTTTTGCTTCGTTATGCAAATGAAGGCGGGTGGCTGAGTGTAAAGAATCATCAGCAAACATCAATGGGTGAAGAAGGAAATAAACTCTCTGCCGAGAATCTCGAAAGGTTGTCAAAGGGAATGGTTGCATGTAGCTCCTGTCCTGTTCATTGCAGACATAAACATATAGTTAATATTGATGGAAAAGAATTTAACGGCGAGGGTCCTGACTATGGTGCATTAGGTCCTCTCAGTGCAAATATTGGAATTTCTGATCTTGAAAGGGCTGTTTATTTTACAGATTTGTGCAATCTCTACGGAATTGATGCAATGAGTATGGGCGCCTATATAGGTTGGGCAATGGAGTTATATGAAAAGGGAGTGATCAATGAAAAAGATCTTGGCTATCCGCTTGACTGGGGAAACATAGAAAGTACGGATAGGCTCATAAGGGATGTTGCATACAGGGAAGGTTTTGGGGATCTCCTTGCAGAGGGATTCTGGAAGGCCGAAGTCCTTGGCGAAAATGCGAAGAGATATGCCTACAGTATAAAAAACATGCCGCTTGAGGTTACGGATGAGCGTATTGTTCCATCCTTTGCCCTGGGACTTGCAACGGCGACAAGGGGATGTGATCATATGAGAAGTCGTCCATCTAATGATGTTCTAAATCTCCCACCTTCACTTCTTGAGAAATTATATGGGGGTAAGGTTTCGCCTGACTATAGATCTTATGAGGGGAAAGCAAGGATGGTATGGTGGCATGAACTGCTTCATGCTGTCACTGATGCACTTGGATTGTGTAGATTTTTAACTGCATTCAGCAGCCCTCATGCACCAAAATTTGATGAATTTGCAAATCTTATTTACCTTGCAACAGGATTTAATGTAAGCAGGGATGATGTTTTTGAAATTGGTGAGAGGATATACACAACAGAAAGGATGTATCTTGTAAGGGAAGGAATGGACAGGAAGGACGATACATTACCATGGATCTATTTCGAGGAACCTGTTAAGGATGGACCTGCAAAGGGGGCTTTTATTGATAAGGGTAAGTTCCAGCAGATGCTCGATGAGTATTACAGCTTGCATGGCTGGGATGAAAGGGGTATTCCAACAGCTTCTCAGCTTGAGAAACTCGGGTTGAGAGAATTGATTCAATGAGGGTTCTTACAAGAAGGGAAAAATGCACAGGATGTCATCAGTGTGAGATTGTCTGTTCACTTTATCATTTCGGCTACATAAATCCAATTACCTCCGCCATCAGGGTAATTAAGGATGATCTTGGAAAAGGGGTGAATGTACCGCATGTTTGCCTTCAATGTAATGAAAACAAGATGTTCTGTCTGGATGGATTGGATGTTGATAAAAAAATGATGTTACGGGAATTCATATGGCCATGTGAAACAGTTAATAAATGTCCTCATAAAGCAATATTTGCATTTAATGAAAAGGTTTTCCATTGTGATCTGTGTGGCAGTGATCCACAGTGTGTGAAAATCTGCACCACAGGTGCTCTTTACATTAGAGAATAAGGAAAATAAAATTATTGGAATCTAATCAAAAAGGGGCGGTTTAGCTTATGCTAATCCATTATGGATTTATTATAGTTATTCTGAGCATAATGGTTGTTACCGGAGCACTCGGTTTCGCACGTTTTGGCTACAGCATGATACTTCCATTCATGAAAGAGGGGCTTTCTCTCACTTATACCCAGATGGGGCTCCTTGCAACAGGAAACCTTATTGGCTATTTTATATTTTCAATAATAGGTGGCTGGTTCGCAACAAGGTATAGCTCAAAGAAGGTGATAAGCAGCTCCCTTATGCTTGCGGGCATTACCATGATCCTTACAGGATTTTCTAAAAATTTCTATCAGGCACTCTTGTTTAGAACAGCAACAGGGATTGGAAGTGGTGGCAGCAATGTGCCTGTTATGGGCTTGCTCTCCTCCTGGTTTACTTCGCGAAGAAGGGGGATGGCAAGCGGTTTTGCAGTTGGCGGCTCTGGTATAGGTCTTCTTTTAACAGGGTATCTAGTGCCGAGATGGGTTTCAAACTATGGGCCGCGGGGGTGGAGGATGAGCTGGATATATCTCGGCGCTGCGGTGATCCTCATCGGTGTGGTTGCATGGATCTTTCTCAGGGACCGTCCAGCAGAAGTTGGATTGAAGCCCATCGGCGGTGTTCCAAAAGGCGATGAAAAAATAAACAATCCAGGATTCGGAGAGCTATGCAGAAATAAATCCCTCTGGCATCTTGCAGCAATTTATTTTACATTTGGATTTTCCTATATCATCTACGCAACATTCTTTGCTGCCTATATAATAAAAGAGAGACATATGCACTCTGGCCTCGCAGGAAATCTATTGTCTCTCATAGGGATATTGAGCATAGTAAGTGGACTTATGTGGGGAAGCATCTCTGATATTATAGGAAGAAAGTTTGGTTTTGCCCTTGTTTCTTTCTTTCAAGGATTATCATACCTGATTTTTACATTAAATATTGGTGCTTCTTCATTTTACATATCAGCAGCAATGTTTGGCTTAACAGCATGGAGCATACCTGCAATAATGGCTGCGGCATGCGGGGATTACTGTGGCGCAAAGATGGCACCCGCAGCCCTTGGATTTGTGACATTTATATTTGGAATAGGTCAGATGATATCCCCATCTATAGCTGGATATCTTACTGATACCATGGGAAGCTTTAATCCCGCATTCATTCTTGCTTGCTTGATGGCATGGTTGGGGACTATTATATCATTAGCTTTAAAAAAACTAACAAGTCTACTTTAATGCATAAAATCGGAAAGGAGCGGGTTATGGAGATTCTTAAAAACAAGGTTGCAATAGTATCGGGAGCAGGGGGAGGGATAGGGAGATTTGAAGCACTGGAGTTGGCAAAGGCTGGTGCGAAGGTTGTTGTTAACGATGTTGGATGCCTGAGAAATGGAACAGGAAGTGATACAAAAATGGCGGATCAAGTGGTCGAAGAAATAAGAAAGTTCGGTGGTGAGGCTATTGCAAGTTACGATAGTGTTGCAACATCAGAAGGTACAACCGCAATAATAAAAAAAGCAATCGAGAGTTTCGGAAGAATAGATATCCTTGTTAACAATGCAGGAATTCTTAGAGACAGAACAATTTTAAAAATGAGTGAAGAGGAGTGGGATTCAGTAATGAATGTCCACTTGAAAGGAACATTCCTTTTGACCCAGAAGGCGGCGGCCATTATGAAGGATCAGGGATCAGGGGGGAGAATAATAAATACAACATCTGTTGCAGGTCTGATAGGAAATTTCGGACAGGCTAATTATGCAGCTGCTAAGGCTGGTATTTATGGATTCACAATGGTTGCATCCATTGAACTGAAGAGATACGGAATAACGGTCAACGCAATAGCACCCATTGCCCTTACCCGGATGACATCGGATCTTCCAAGATACAGTGACGCAAGTCCTGATGAAATCGGGCCACAGTATATAGCTCCCGTTGTCGTATATTTATGCTCTGAGATGGCATCTGACATAACAGGAAAAATAATAGGAATAAAAGGGAGGAAAATCTATTCATACAGGATGTTAGTTACCGAAGGGGTTGAGAAAAAAGAGGGTGTATGGTCAATTGATGAAATTCATAAAATAATAAGGGATATCGTTTTCTGATGGTTATTGATTTTCATATCCATGCAGGAGACCTCAGCGATCTCACTCCCTGGGCACAGGATTACTTCCTTAAATTCACAAGATACATGACTGTTTTTGACAATGGAATACTTGTTACTGAAAAATTTATAAAATACCTTGATGATTGTTCTGTAAAATTTGCTATCATTCTTCCTGAGTATTCCCCGAAGGCATATGGCACGGTTACGATAGAAAAGGCTTTTTCTTTATGTAAATCATCGGAGAAATTCATTCTATTCAGTAATATAAATCCCTGGATTGCTAAAGATCCTGTGAAAACGTTTCTATATGAACATGAAAGATATATGTCAAAAGGTGTCAAGCTTCATCCTGTCCATCAGTCCTTTTATCCAAGCGATAGATTGCTTTATCCACTTTACGAAAAACTCGAAGAGATGCAATTGCCGCTGCTCGTGCACACTGGATCCTCCATCTTTTACGGGGCAAAGGCTAAGTTTGGAAATCCTCTTTATCTTGACGAGGTTGCCGTCGACTTCCCATTCCTCAATATAGTGCTTGCACATGGTGGAAGAGGCTATTTTTATAAAGAGGCAGAATATCTTGCAACTCGACATGAAAGGGTTTATATCGAAGTATCTGGTCTTCCACCATTTAAGTTAACAGAATATTTTCCATCAATATCAAAATACCCCGAGAAATTTATTTTTGGTTCCGACTGGCCCGGTGTTAAGGATCTGAAAAAGAATATTGCCGATCTAAAAGCCCTCCCCCTTGATGAAAATGCCTTAGAAAATATACTATTCCGAAATGCAGCAAAATTATTAAAGATCGATACAGGAGTTGAATAGATGAACAACAGAGAATTATTCTATGCGGCAACAGGAGAGTTAAAATCACATATTGTCATAAGGAATGCAAAATTGATAAATGTATATTCTTCCGAAATTAATGACAATACCGATATTTCCATATTTGGTGAAAGGATATGCTATGTGGGTAAAGACTCCTCATTCACAATAGGTAAAGATACACAGATAATAGATGCCAGTGGAATGTTTGCATCTCCTGGATTTATTGATGCACATACCCATATAGATTTTATTGTCTCACCAACTCAATATCTCGATGAATACCTGATGAGGGGAACAACTTCCATATACACTGAGCCTGATGAATTTGTCTCTGTTTTCGGGAAAGAAGGTGTGGAAATTTTTCTTGATGAAGTGAGGAGACATCATGTAAAGGTATATACCTATATTCCTCTCTGTGTACCGCACGATACTGACTTCTGCAGTGCAGTTCCCTTGAGTATCGATGAGATTAAGGAACTATTCAGGGAACATGATGTCCATGGACTGGGTGAAACAATACCCTGGGTAAGACTCCTGCTTGGTGATAATATGATACTTGATAAGATATTACTCGCAAAAAAATCAGGGAAGATTATCCAGGGCCACACCGCTGGTGCAAAGGACTGGAAACTCTGTGCACTTTCATCAATTGGTATATCTTCATGCCATGAATCGATAAATGAAAGGGATGTATTGGAAAGGCTACGAATGGGATACTGGGTTATGCTCAGAGAAGGATCATCAAGGAGGGATTTAGAGAAAACCCTGATTCCTTTTCTGGGGAATAATCCTGTAAGTGGTGATCGTGTTATGTTTGTTTCTGACTCTGTTGATCCGGAAGATATTATTCAAAAAGGACATATTGACTACATAATCAGGAAAGCGATCTCTCTCGGTCTTGATCCGGTAAAAGCCATCCGTATGGCAACACTAAATCCTGCCAATTATACTGGATTGGAACAAGAGATCGGGGGAATTGCACCGGGCAGATATGCAGACATCAACATAATAAGGGATCTCAATAATATGGAAATATCGATGGTAATTGCAAAGGGTAGAATTGTTGTAGAGGAAGGAAAGATAGTGAAAGCTTCCAATAGATATAATTATCCCTCACATTTTTATAAAAGCATAAATGTAAAGTACAGGCTTGATCCTGAAGAGTTTACCATCCATATTCCTGATGGTGCAAATAAAATCAGGATAATTGAGATTATCAATGAAAATATTACAAAGGAAGGGTTTATTGAAATAGATAGGGGTCTTAAAGAGTTCAGACCCGAATATTACCCCGACCTCTTAAAAATTGCTGTCATAGATAGAATCGGAAAGAGTGGATTTACTCTTGGTGTGCTGAGGGGGTTTGGAGCATCGGTTGATGCCTTTGCTTCAACATTGAACTTTGATGATAATAATCTCATCATAATCGGAAAAAATGATGAGCAGATGGCAAATATCTCCAAGATCCTTATGGAGGCAGGTGGTGGTATCGGGATTATTGATAGGGATAAAAAGCTCATACTTCCCATGGAGGTAGGTGGCGTTTTTACGACAAAAAACATATATGATGTATATATGGAGCTTAATCATATAAACAACCTAATTATATCAAGGGGATTTTCTTTTAAGAAACCCATCAATGTTCTTTTTTTCCTCTCCTTTGTAGGTCTTCCAAGTATAAGAATCACAACAAAGGGAATAGTTGATGTAAAAAGGAGAGCATTAGTACCCCTATTCGAATAGTTAACCCATTATTGAGAGAGTTGTGATTAGAATGCTAAAATATGAAATACCTCTGGATTTAAATTATGAGGAATGAACCCCTTCTCATCATTGGAATAAGTGAAAGGGATGCAAATCTCTACTATGCATCGAAATTCCTTGCACCGGATCCCTTTGCACTCCTTATTATAGATGGTAAAAGGATAATAATAACAAGCGACCTTGAAATTGATCGTGCAAAAAAGGAATCATGCGCAGATACCGTTTTATCAGTAAGCTCCATTGAAAATTCACTGAAAAAAAGAGGAAAAGAGAGTATAAATTACATTGATATAATTGAAGAAGTTCTCAATGAATTTCGTATTAAAAGTGTAATTGTGCCGTATAATTTCTGGATAGAGTATGGTGACCAGCTAAGGATTAGAGGCTTTGAATTGAGATATAAAAAGGAACCTTTCTTTGAAAACAGGGCTATAAAAACTCCGGATGAAGTTGAAAGTATAAGGCAAACCCTGCGGGCTGCAGAAAAAGCAATGCAAAGAGCAATAGGAATCATAATTGAAGCGGATGTAAAAAACGGTATGCTTTGCGCTGAAGGTAAAATATTAACATCAGAGATGGTAAAGAAAGAGATCCTTATTGAACTCCTGCTACATGAAGCCATTGCTGATAGAACGATTGTTGCCTGTGGAGAGGATGCATGTGATCCACACAATGAGGGATCGGGGCCTCTTCGTGCCAATGAGCCCATAATTATCGACATCTTTCCAAGATCAATGAAAACAAAATATTATGCTGATATAACAAGAACCGTGGTTAAGGGAAGGGCATCCGATGGGATAAGAGCTATGTATGAAGCGGTCATTGAAGCACAGAAGAAGGCATTTTGTCTGATTAAAGATGGTGCAGATGGATCACAGGTTCATAGTGAGGTTCAGGCTGTATTTGCAGAAAGAGGTTTCATAACTGGTTACATAAATGGCAGGATGCAGGGATTTTTTCATGGTACAGGACATGGCGTTGGGCTTGACATCCATGAATTTCCTCGAATCGGTAAAGAAGGTGATATACTGAAGAAGGGAAATGTAATTACGGTTGAACCTGGTTTATACTATGCTGGCATCGGTGGTGTCAGGGTCGAAGACCTCATTGTTGTAAAGGAGGATGGGGTGGAGAATCTTACCCAGTTTCCAAAATTCATCGAGGTGTGACTTCAATAAAATGCAGAAGGGTATACTCATAACTCTTACGGGAAAGATTGTATTTGTAACGGGTGGAACAAGCAAGATAGGAGAATCTATAATAATGAAGCTCGCAAAAGCTGGTGCAACAGGTGCATTTACATACTTCAATAGGAAAGATAAGGCAAAGGAGATAATCAAAGAACTCAGGGGAATAAATGGAAATTTCCAATGCTACAGGCTTGACATTAGCGATGCTAACGAATGCAGGGAAACATTTGAAAGATTTGCTTATGATTTTGGGGGGATAGATATACTTGTCAATAATGCAGGTATCTGGCGAAATATCAAGATCGACGATGAAAGGGAAACAGGTGAGGATATCCTGCTAACAAATTTAACGGGAACAATAAATGTAACAAGGTCAGCAATTCCATATTTTAGAAGAACAGGAGGGGCAATAGTTAATATTGCAACATCCATATATAATGTAGAAAGGCCTTTCAACTCATTCTATGCTGCAAGTAAGATGGGTGTTATAGGTTTCACCAGATCACTTGCAAAAGAACTTGCTTCCAGGGGCATAAGGGTAAATTGTGTATGCCCAGGATGGATTGTAAGCAAGGATGAATGGCAATCAATGAATCTTACGGGAAAGCTCCAGGGCTCCAGATTGACAATACCCTTTGGAAATCCGGATGATATTGCAAATGCTGTGCTCTTTCTTGTTTCTGAATTATCCTCCTTTATTACAGGTGAAGCAATACATGTTCATGGATCTACAACAACAAAGTATGGGATAAAATTCGATAAAGAACCCGAAGGAGAATAAAAATGGATCTGGGGATAAAAGATAGGGTGGCAATAGTTGCCGCATCAAGCAGAGGTCTTGGGAAAGCAGTTGCCCGTTCACTTTTAAAGGAGGGCGCAAATGTCGTCATCTGTGCCAGAAACATTGATAATCTCAAAAAGGCAGAGGAGGAATTAAAATCAATAGGGACAGGTTCTGTTTTTGCTGTAGTGTGTGATGTTATAAAAATCGATGATGTAAAGTTTATAGTTAATGAAACGCTGCAGAGGTTTCAAAGAATTGATATACTTGTAAACAATGCAGGTGGGCCACCAACCGGTATATTCCTCGATTTCAGTAAAGAAGAATGGAATAAAGCGATAGAATTAAATCTTATCAGCACAATTAATCTTACACGCGAAGTTCTTCCACACATGATAAAAAACAGATGGGGAAGAATAGTAAATATCACATCAGTTGCTGCAAAACAACCTATAGATGGACTTATACTCTCAAATACATCGCGTGCTGGTGTTCTGGGATTTTCAAAGTCACTGTCAAATGAAGTTGCAAAATATAACATTCTGGTAAATTGCGTTTGTCCTGGATATACATTAACAGAAAGGGTAAAAGAGCTTGCAAAGGAAATATCATCAAGAAACAATACATCCGAGGAAGAGGTTTATAAATCGTGGATAAAGGATATCCCCCTCGGAAGGCTCGCATATCCTTCAGAATTTGCAGATGTTGTAACATTTTTATGCTCAGAGAGGGCAAGCTATATTACTGGTTCAGTTATTCAGATTGATGGAGGCCTTATAAAAAGCATAATTTAAAGGGTAAACAGTGATGATCATTCCTGACAGATATAGATTAATGAAGGAAGAGGAGATAATAGAGAAGATAAAGAATATAAAGGAAAGGATGGGAAAAAATCTGCTCATCCTCGGTCATCATTATCAGAGACCAGAAATTGTCTTTCTCTCAGACTACAGAGGAGACTCCTTCGGCCTTTCAAAAAAGGCGTCTGAACAAAAGGATGCAGAGTTTATTGTGTTTTGCGGTGTTCATTTTATGGCTGAAAGCGCCGATATACTTACCGATGATGAACAGATTGTTCACCATCCAAATCTTGATTCAGGATGCCCAATGGCAAATATGGCTGAAATTGATGAGGTGGAACATGCCTGGAAACAGATAACATCCATCTGCGGAGAAAAAAATGTGATTCCTGTTACATATATGAATTCAAAAGCTGCACTTAAGGCATTCTGTGGAAGGCATGGAGGTTGTGTATGCACATCTACTAATGCAATGGCTGTTTTCCAGTGGGCGTATGCTCAGAGGGAAAAACTTTTCTTCTTTCCCGATGAGCATCTTGGCAGAAACACAGCGAAAAAAATGGGAATAAAGAAGGAGGAGATTATAGTCTGGGATCCCGAAAAGGATTTCGGTGGAAATGAAAAGGAGGATATTATAAGGGCAAGGCTTATCCTGTGGAAGGGATACTGCCATGTTCATACATATTTTAAAACCAGACATATTTATGAGATGAGATCAAAATTCCCTGATGCAACGATAGTTGTTCACCCTGAATGTATACAAGAGGTTGTTGATATGAGTGATGCAAATGGATCAACGGATTTCATAGTGAAATATGTAAATGGAGCATCTGAAGGATCAACAATCATAATTGGCACGGAGCTAAACCTGATAAGAAGACTTGCAATGGAAAATCCTGGAAAAAGGGTGTTCGAGCTTGCAAGATCACTTTGTGGAAATATGTTCAAGATCACAACTGCTCATCTCCTTTGGACACTTGAGAATCTCGGGAGATTAAATATAATCAATGTGCCAGGCGATATAAAAAGGGATGCTCGTCTTGCACTTGACAGAATGTTAAAAACAGTATAGGGGGTAACATGGGAGAAAAAGTTATTACTACCGAACTTGAACTTTTAAACGACTACAGGCTGAAAGTAAGATTTGATGGGGAGGAACTCGGAAACCTTACAATGGACGAACCTCCACCCGTGGGAAGTGGAAGTGGACCTAATCCTGCCATGCTTATTTCAGCCGCAGTTGGGGGGTGTCTTACTGAAAGTCTTCTTTTCTGTTTGAGAAAGTCCCATGCAGATGTAAAGGGAATGAAGACGAAGATTATTACAACCTTGAAAAGAAACGAGAGAGGGAGATTGAGAATAGGGGCAATAACAATTGAGCTGAAACCCCAGGTAGATGATATCACGAAACTTGCCAGATGCAGGGAGATTTTTGAAGACTACTGTGTTGTGACAGAAAGTGTAAAGAACGGGATCCCCGTCGAGATCCGTATAAAATAAGATTATCGAACGAAAAAAGAAAATTATTGATTTAAGAGGATACAGAACCTATAATTTAGATTTGTGATTATGGGAAATGGATCTTAAATCTAAATATAGCAGGAGGTGCTAATGGCCCTACTTATCAATGAAGAGTGTATTAATTGTGGAGCCTGTGAACCGGAGTGCCCCAATAATGCCATATCTCAGGGAGATACAATCTTTATAATTGACCCTGATAAATGCACGGAATGTGTTGGCTTTTATGACTCACCAAAGTGCGTTGCGGTTTGTCCTGTGGATTGCATAGTTCCCGATCCAGATCGAAAGGAAAGCAAGGAAGAACTTCTTGCAAAAAAGATAAGAATTCACGGAAGCTGATTTTTTAAAAAATCATTTTGTCCATTTAAATACTATAAGTCTTTATATATAGCAGAAACAATGTTTTATTTATACTGAAGGGAAAGAAAATGAAGAAAGCATAATGGGGGTGAATTATGCCAAAACGCAAAAGTCAAAGGTTCATTTTATGGCTGGATGAGGTGGGAATGGAGGATCTCGAGCTTGTGGGTGGTAAAAATGCTTCTCTTGGGGAGATGATGAGAAACCTTAGCAAAAAAGGTGTATTGATTCCGTGGGGATTTGCAACTACCTCATATGCATATAGATATTTTCTTAATGAAACAGGGATACAGGACAGGATAAAGGAGATTCTCAGTGATATAGACCCCCACGATATGGAGGACTTATCTTCAAAGGGGAAGATGGTAAGGGATCTGATTATAAAAACGGATATGCCAGATAGGCTTGAGGAAGAGATCGTTAAGGCATACAGAAGGATGTGCGAAAAATATGGTTCTAAGGATATTGATGTTGCAGTCAGATCAAGCGCAACAGCCGAGGATATACCGGAGGCATCCTTTGCTGGGATCCAGGATACCTATCTTAATATCAAAGGCGAATACAACGTTGTTGATGCATGTAAGAGATGCTATGCATCTCTTTTTAACAACAGGGCAATATCTTACAGGATAGATAAAGGGTTTGATCACTTCAGCGTGAGTTTATCGGTTTGTGTTCAAAAAATGGTAAGAAGTGATATGGCATGTGCTGGTGTTGCATTTTCCATAGATACAGAATCTGGCTTCAGGGATGTTGTTTATATTACAGGATCCTACGGCCTTGGAGAGATGGTGGTTCAGGGACAGGTTAATCCTGATGAATTCTATGTTCATAAACCAACATTAAAAAAGGGTTTTAGGCCAATTATATCCAAAAAACTCGGAGACAAACAATTTAAACTTGTATATAGTGATGATGCTGAGCATACAACAAAAAAGGTTCAGGTATTCAAGGATGAAAGAGAAAAATTTATTTTAAATGACGATGAGATACTCGAACTTGCACGATGGGTTTGCATAATTGAGGATCACTATAAAAGACCAATGGATGTGGAGTGGGCAAAAGACGGTGATGGGATAAATGTTGGAACTGGAAAGATTTTTGTTGTTCAGGCAAGACCAGAGACTGTTAAAGCGCATGAGGTTGAGGTCGAAACATACATACTGGACCGTGAAGTAGAAGAAGAGGATATACTTTTAAGGGGGATGCCTGTTGGCACTAAAATCGGTAAAGGTCGTGTAAATGTGATAGATAGCGCGAAAAGGATCGGTGAATTTAAGCTCGGTGAGGTCCTCGTTACAGATATGACCGATCCTGATTGGGAACCTATTATGAAAATGGCATCCGCAATCATTACAAACAGGGGCGGAAGAACATGTCATGCAGCCATCATATCAAGGGAGCTTGGTATCCCATGCATAATTGGAACAGAAAGGGCAACAGAGGTGTTAAAAACAGGGATGGAGGTTACTGTTGATTGTTCTACAGGAGTTGGAAGGGTTCTAAAAGGGCTTTTACCTTTTCATATAGACAGGATGGCAGTTGATGAAATCCCTGATCCCAAAACAGATATTATGATGAATGCAGGGATTCCTGAGCAGGCCTTCCATCAGGCAAGATTTCCAAATGATGGGGTTGGACTTGCCAGGAAGGAGTTCATAATAAACTCCTATATAGGTATACATCCACTTGCCCTGCTGGATTATGAAAAACTGAAGGAAAAGGTGTGGCAATATGAATTACAGTCAAGTGAGGAGAAGGATAGGGCAGAGCTTGGGGTTGAAATCATAGATGAATATGTAGCAAAGAGGGAGAAAGAGAATGAGATTGAGGAAATCAAAAAGATTATAGAACTTATAGATGAAAGAACAAAGGGTTATATAAACAAGGATGATTTCTTCGTTGATGAGCTTGCAAGAGGGATAGGATGTATTGCTGCTGCCTTTTATCGTGAAGAGCGTGGAAAGGTAAAAGGGGATGTGATCGTACGTTTCTCGGATTTCAAAACCAATGAGTATGCAAATCTCATAGGCGGAAAATTCTATGAGCCAAAGGAAAGCAATCCGATGATTGGGTGGAGGGGGGCAAGCAGGTATTATCATCAGCTTTATGAAAGGGCATTTGCACTTGAATGCAAAGCGATCAAAAAAGTTCGTGATGAGATGGGTCTTGTTAATGTAAAGGTTATGGTCCCATTCTGTAGAACTGTGGAGGAGGGAAAGAAGGTTATTGAGACCATGAAAAAGTATGGTCTTATTCAAGGGGAAAATGGCCTTGAGATATATGTTATGGCAGAAATTCCAAGCAATGTAATCCTTGCATCAGAATTTTCCAAGTATTTTGATGGATTCTCTATAGGTACAAATGACCTTACCCAGCTTGCACTGGGTCTTGACAGGGATTCTGAGCTTGTCCAGTATCTTTATGACGAAAGGAATGACGCAGTGAGGATTCTTCTTGATGATCTCATAAAAAAGGCACATGTACATAAGCCAAGAAGAAAGGTTGGAATATGCGGACAGGCGCCCAGCGATTTTCCATCAATAGCGTCATTCCTTGTTGAAGTCGGTATTGACTCAATGAGTCTCAATACGGATACCGTTGTTAATACAAGAATCCTTGTATATTTCGCAGAGATTGCAAAGAAGGAAAAGAAGAGACTTGTATATGTAGAGGATGGAGGGGAAAGGGGTCCACAAAAGGTTAAAATGGGTGTGGATGCAAGCTGGCTGAGGGAGAAGGCGGGCAAATGGGTTGATAAAAATGTCCCGAAGGCAACCTGTTTAAATAATAATAATAAAGCTATTTGTGCAACCCTTTTGAATCACCTTTCAAGACCTACGTGGATCGATTATCCGGGTGGCGAGCGTGTTGCCCTTTGCTGGAAGGTGGAGGATGTAGATTTAAAGGCCCTGGAGGGTCCAAGAATAAAATTTGTGGATATTAGAACTGCTGGATCACTTACTGTCTCTGCATTACTCAGGAATTCAAAGATGTGGATAAATCAACAGGCAAGTCTTGGTAACACCGTGCCTATTCTTTCGGATCCAGCCAAAATTGATGGATTACTTGCTCTATTCGATAAAGCCCATAAGGAATATCTTGTTGAAAAATTTATTAATATAATCTTTGAAATGGTCGAAAATGAAAGGAGGATGAGCTAAAGAGGGCAGGTTTCAATTTTGAAAAATTATAAAATTGAAAAAGGAGGGTTTTCCCTCCTTTTTTATTTTTATCCATAATACCGACTATCTATACCAAAATTCAATGGCACAATTTATGCATTTCCAATTGGTGGGTTTCATCATGCATGAAAAAAGGATTTATGGATTAGAGACGGAATTTGCAATCTATTATGTGAGCCCCTTTTCTTCTCCTGCAGGAAAAAGGGCGCTGTTCAGTGAATATCTAATAAAGGCTCTTTTTGAAAGCCTTTGCCCCAATGAAACTATTTATAACATATTCCTCGAAAATGGAGGGAGGCTTTATCAGGACACGGGCTGCCATCCAGAATATGGAACGCCTGAGTGTTCAAGTGTAAGGGATGCAGTTCTCTATGATGTGGCCGGAGAAAGGATATTGAACAATATTGCCCAAAAAGTTCAGGAATCTTTTGAAAAAGAAGGGTTAATAGGTAAATTTCAGATATTTAAAAATAATACTGACTCCATAGGGAACACATACGGATGTCATGAAAATTATCTGATAAGACAGGATGTTAATTTTTCATACCTGGCAGAGAAAATTATACCATTCCTTGTAACGAGAACTGTATTTACTGGAGCAGGAAGGCTCCATATGAATGGAGGCAATGTAAGATTTAAAATCTCCCAGAGGGCGAATTTTATTGAAAAGGTCTACTCTGGATCAACAACGGGGGACAGACCCATTATAAATACACGAGAGGAACCGCTCTCCGATCCCCTTCTTTACAGAAGGCTCCATATAGTTCTTAGTGATTCCAACATGTCTCCCTTTACCACATATATAAAACTGGGAACAATGGGGATCGTGCTCGATATGGTAGAGAATGGATATTTCAAAAAGAATATTGAAATAAGGAATCCACTGAAAGCACTACGTGATATAAACGATGATCTAACATGCAAAGTCAAAATTGAAATGAATGATGGGAGGTATTATACACCCCTTGAAATCCAAGAAATATATATTGAATATGCGGAAAAATTTTATATTCAGAAAGGATTAGATCAGGAATCTAAAGGAATACTTGAAGATTGGAAAAAGCTTATTGAAACGCTAAAGACCGATCCCATGGGACTTGCAGACAGGATTGACTGGGCTATAAAGCTTAATCTGATCGATAAATATAAGAAAAAAAATGGAATGGCTGGCAATGGCTTCAGACTTCTACAGCTCGATATATCCTACCATAATATAGATCCAGAAGCTGGGATCTATCACAGGCTTGAAGATGCTGGCTTGGTAATAAAATTTTTCAGTGATAAGGAAATTGAAAGGGCAATTTATCAACCCCCGCAGGACACAAGGGCCCGTGTGAGGGGAGAGATTGTAAAATATCTCAAGAAAAAGGGGCTTATTTCTGCAATAGACTGGTCAAATGTGAATCTTGAAAAGATTGGGGCAGGAAAGATTATCATGAATGATCCATTTGACAACTCGCTTGATAAATTTATCCAGGTAAAAACAAAGATCGATGAGTTAGAGAATGATTCCATTCATACCATTGCTTTCTGAGTGGTTGATATTGAATCGAGCTTTAATTTTGAATTAAAATGAGAAACAAAAATGGAAAATGCACTATGGAAAGAATTCTGATTGTTGACGATGAATTCACCATAAGACACCTGATCAGTGAGTATCTTAGAAATTCAGGTTATCATACATTTGAGGCATCAAATGCAGAGGAAGCTTTGAGGATTATTCAAAATATTGATTTAGAGCTTGTGATCTCAGATATAAGAATGCCTGGTAAAGATGGGCTCTGGCTATTTAAAAAGATAAAGGAACTTAATGAGGATCTATCAATTATAATGCTCACCGCCCTTGATGATACGAAACTCGCAGTGGAATGTCTTAAAATGGGCGCATACGATTATCTGGTAAAGCCATTCAATCCGGAAGAACTGCAGATTTCAGTAAAGGGAGCCCTTGAAAAAAGGAGGCTTATACTTGAAAACCGTGAGTATCAGAAATACCTTGAGAAAAAGGTAAGGGAGAGAACAGCTGAGCTTGAGAATGCATATCAACTGACGCTTATGAGCCTGGTCAATGCAATTGATGTGAAAGAGGAGAGCACTGGAAATCACTCATTGAGGGTTGCATTTTATGCAGAGGTCATTGCAGCAAAGATGGAAATCGCACAGGATGAAGTGGCTGATATATGGCGCGGTTCCCTCCTTCATGATTTAGGGAAGATAGGTATACCCGATAGCATACTCCTGAAAAAAGGACCACTTAATGAGGAAGAGTGGCTTATTATAAAAAGGCATCCTGTCATTGGGTATACGCTTATTAAAGACATAAAACCCCTTAATAATGCAGCACAGATAGTCCTCTCACACCATGAAAGATTTGATGGAAAAGGCTATCCGAATGGTCTAAAAGGGGATCAGATCCCCCTGGGCGCAAGGATATTCTCTGTTGTGGATGCATTTGATTCTATTACATCAAACAGACCTTACCGCCAATCAAAAACAAATGACTTTGCTGTTGAGGAGATTATGAAACACAGAGAAAAACAGTTTGATCCGGAAATTGTTGATGTCTTTCTCAGCATAGATGAAAAGGTATGGACTCGGATAAGGGATTCAATCGAAGTAAGAATAGAGAATAAATCTGATGTCCTTGCACTTATCAGAAAAAAACCATTTCGGATATAAAGATTTCTCTGGAAAATGTCCACAAGAATATTTTATTTTTACATAATAGCAATTCCCGCATTATTGATATTCTTCTATGGCCTCATTTTAAGATTTAGAAGGATACTTTCAGGAAGTATTGATGGGACGGGGAACCCTGTAAAAGTAGCTGATCTTAGAATATTTATTACTGATATAATCTACCTTTTCTTTAATAGAAAAACCTTTAAGGCATTTCTTATTGATGTTTTGATCCAGCGTCGCCTTTTTAAACAAAGCATTCAAAGATGGATGATGAGTGTTTGTTTTGCATGGGGATTTATAGAATTATTTTTCATTGGAAGTTTGGGTGATATGCTTCATGAAAGAGGAATTATCAACCTACCAAAAGATACACCTATTTTTGCCTCACTCAATGAGATTGGAGGGCTTCTTGTTTTAACAGGAGTTTGCATTGCATTTTATAGAAGGCTTTTTAAAAAACCATATGAATTGGTAACAGAAGAAGAAGATATACTGATTGTGTCATGGATTGCTCTTATAACATTAAGCGGTTTTTTTGTTGAAGCTATAAGGTTGATAATACAGGATATTCCCGATTACATTGCAATTTACTCTTTTATTGGCTACGGTCTTTCACTGATTTTGAAAAAATCTCAGGTAGATTGGAAACAGTTGGATAATATCATGTGGTATACCCATGCGATTTTATCAATCGCTCTTGTTGCTGCTATACCCTTTACAAAACTGTTTCATATTTTCTCCTCATCACTAAACCTGATGTTAGAGGTAAGAGAGAAATAATATGAGAATAACAGATATAAGGGTAAGAAAGATATTAGAAATGGAAGCCTGCACGAGGTGCGGGTTATGCTTATCAGTATGTGATTCATTTGGTGCTACGAGAGATGAATCTGTTGCTGTAATGGGGATGATAAAAAGAAGGAAAAGATTATCAAGGAGAAGCCTTGACATTTTCTCTTTTCTAAAACTTCGAGATGCTGAAATATCAGAAGAAATCCAGAAATTTATGGAGGGTGCATATAGATGCACACTCTGTGGAAGGTGTACCCAGGTTTGTCCGGTTGGAATAAGAACAAGAGATATGGTGGTGTATTTGAGAGAGGAACTCGTTAAAAAAGGAAATTTCCCATCAAATATCTCAGCTGTTCTCCTTGCTTTGAAGACGCAGCACAACATATTCAATTATCCGAACGAAGAGAGGGTACTATGGCTGGATTACATGGATGATGTACCGGAAAATATAATAAAAAACAGGGCAAATACAGTCTACTTTGTCGGATGTGTCTCCTCCTTCTCACCTGCTGCACAGGATATTCCGCAGGCGCTATTGAAAATACTTATAGAATCAGGGGAAGACGTTACCCTTTTAGGTGGTGAAGAATGGTGCTGCGGATTTCCTTTAATAATAGCAGGATTTCGAGATGAAGCAGAAGAGCTGATAAAACACAACACCAATATGGTCAGGAAAATAGGAGCAAAAAGGGTGATTTTTAATTGCCCATCCTGCTTTTATACATGGTCCAAAAATTATGATTTAAATGATGTGGAGCTATTGCATGAAACACAGTTTTTCGCAGAGCTTTTGCGTAAAGGAAAAATCTCTTTTAAAGGTTTAAATAGAAAAATAACATACCATGATCCATGCGATCTCGGAAGAGGGATGGGTGTATTTGAAGAGCCCAGAATCGTTTTAAAAAGCATTCCCGATGTAGATTTCATAGAGTTATCAAAAAATAGAGAAAGTGGTTTCTGCTGCGGTGGAGGAGGCGATGTTGAAATTGTTGATAGATCGATAGTTGAAAAGATAAACTTTCATCTCATAGATGAGATTAAAAAAACTGGAGCCCAGATTGTTGTTTCAGCATGCCCCCAGTGTAAGAGAACAACAAAAAGCGGAATAAAAACAAAAGGTGAAAAAATTGTTCAGATGGATATATCGGAAATCGTCTTGAATTATGCAAATATAAGAAGATAATGGCTCATTTGAGGAAGCTATCCAGCGATATTGTAGTAGAACACGCAATGGAAATTGGTTTTAACCTTGTAGGTTTCACTCATTTTGCAGCATCAAAAAGATCTAGCCTTTTAAAGGATTGGCTATTATGGAATTGTCATGGCTCAATGAAATTTCTTGAGAAATCACTTTCTGTCTGGGAGAATCCACACAGATTCTTTCCAGAAGGAAAAGCAGTAATATCACTTGCTGTAAATTACTATAATAGTAACTATGATGAGATAGTTTCTGAAATAAAGGAACCTTTTGCAAAAATTTCAAGATATGCATCATCAACTGATTATCATCTAATCCTGCGGGATATGACAGAGAAGCTTGCATCATTTATTAAAAAAGAAAGCGGCTCAAATATTAAGTACAGGATATGTGTTGACACCTGTCCCATACCTGAAAAGGAATTCGCATTTAATGCTGGATTGGGATGGATGGGAAAAAATACATGTATAATATCTCCTTCCTTTGGTTCATGGATCTTCCTCTCGGAACTAATCGTTGATATGGAGCTCGATGAAGGAAAACCCATTCAAAAAAACTGCAAAGATTGCATGAAATGCATTGAGGCATGCCCGACAGAGGCCATAAGTAACGAGGGATATCTTGATGCAACAAGATGCATCTCATTTCTTACTATAGAGAACAGGGGGGCAATTCCAATCGCACTTAGGGAATCAATGGGTAATATGCTCTTCGGGTGTGATATATGCCAGGAGGTCTGCCCTGATAATAAAAGGATAGAAACGCATATTCATGCATTTCGAGGCGGGGGATTTCCCGTTCTTAACCTTGAGGGAATATTTTCCATGGATAAAAAAAAATTTATTGAAAAATATAAAGGAACACCCATTCTCAGGACTGGAAGAAGGGGGTTGTTAAGAAATGCAGCAATTGTTATGGGAAATAGCAGAAACCCCATGTTCCTTGAACAGCTTTCAATGGGAATAGTTGATGATGATCCTGTTATCAGATCACACGCCGCATGGGCAATAGGAAAAATAGGGGGAAGTAAGGCAAAAGACATACTGAATGCTACTCTTAAGAGGGAAGTTGACCCGTATGTGAAGAATGAAATAACAAATGCACTTGAATATATATCCCCTTAAGGCCAGATGGAAGAACTGATACTCACAAAAAGATTTAATATTAATGGTGCCAACAGGATTGATGTTTATCTACAGACCGGAGGTTACCATGCAGCCAGAAAGGCGCTTCTCGAAACGTCCCCTCAGGATGTTATTGACGAGGTAAAAAAATCAAATCTAAGGGGTAGGGGAGGTGCAGGATTTCCAACAGGTGTTAAATGGGGATTCATACCAAAAGGAAAGGGGGTGAAGAAATATCTCTGTGTGAATGGTGACGAAGGTGAGCCTGGTGCATTTAAAGATAGATATTTGATGGAAAAGGACCCTCATCTATTGATAGAAGGAATTATAATAGCAAGCTATGCAATCGGTGCAAATCTTTCATTTATCTACGTAAGGGGTGAGTTTATTGAGGCCATCAGCAAACTGGAAAGTGCTGTGGGTGAGGCCTACAGATACGGCTTCCTCGGGAAAGATATTATGGGTTCTGGATTTAACCTTGATATAATCATACACAGAGGTGCCGGCGCATACATCTGCGGTGAAGAGACAGCCTTAATTGAATCCCTGGAGGGCAAAAGGGGATATCCAAGGTTGAAGCCACCATTTCCTGCAACAAGGGGACTTTATGACTGTCCAACTGTGGTAAATAATGTGGAAACGATTGCATGTATTCCATCAATTATAAATCATGGAGGAGAGTGGTTCGCATCGCTCGGTTGTGAAAAGAATGGCGGAACAAAGCTTTATGGTCTTAGCGGACATATAAAGAGGCCCGGCATTTATGAGCTTCCCATGGGAATAAATCTCCGTGAGCTTATCTATAAATATGGAATGGGACTAAGGGATGGAAGTCAATTGAAAGCGGTTATCCCCGGTGGCTCCTCAACCCCTGTTCTTAAAGCTGATGAAATCGATGTCAAGATGGACTTTGACTCCATGGCAAAAGCTGGTTCGATGCTTGGAACTGGATGTGCAATTGTTATTGATCAAAAAACATGTATGGTAAAGTTGCTCCTTATAATATCACGATTCTATGCACATGAATCATGTGGCCAGTGTACTCCATGTCGTGAGGGAACTGGATGGATTCATAAAATTATCAAAAGGATTGGAGAAGGGAAGGGTAGAGAGGAAGACCTTCAGGCTCTTTTAGATATCTCTGATAATATGATCGGAAAAACGATATGTCCCCTTGCTGACGCAGCAGTCTTTCCTGTCAGGAGTTTCATCTCAAAATTTGGAGTTGAGTTTGAGGAGCATATAAGAAGAAAGGGTTGCTATTGTCCGCATTGAAAGCCTACCTTGATATCGAAACATCCTATGATAACGAAATTACCGTTATCGGTATATTTATAGAAGGGAAGGGGGTATTTCAACTGATCAAGCCTGCCATTACTGCGGATAGACTCCTTGAGTACCTTGATGGTGTTGAAATAATATATACATTCAACGGGCTGCGATTTGATATCCCATTAATCAGGCAAAGTCTGGGGATCGATTTAAAAAGCCTTTTCCCCATCGTTGACCTTCATGTGGAATGTAAAAAGAAGAGGCTCGGGGGAGGGTTGAAAAAGCTTGAGAAGATCTTCGGTATAAGAAGAACAACTGAGGGATTATCAGGTTTTGATGCCATGAGGTTGTGGGAAAACTATAAAAAGTTCAACGATCTGAAATCACTCTTTCTATTGCTGCGGTATAATGAGGAGGATATATTAAACCTGGCTAAACTTGAGTATTTTTACCAGACCTTGAGCTGATATGCCCGTTTCCTTTTGAAAGAACTTCCATTTTTGAAACAGCATATATATAAAAAATACGCATTTTTCACTAGAAAATTTAAGGATTAAATGGCATGTATATTGCGTCTACATATGACTGAGATCTATCATGCTTCAAGAATCTATAGAAAAATTCTTTACTCTTGGGCTGCGAAGTGAGATTGATTCATATGATCTCTATGCATCCCTTTTCAGTATACTCCCTGATTCCCAGGAGAAATCAATTTTCCTTCGCCTTGCAAGAAATGAGAAAGAACATCTTGCACGCCTGCTTTCGAGATCTGAATTCATGCCTTCATGTATTGAAAGGCTCCTTCAGGACCTTATAGATTTGAAAAAGCTCGAAAAGAGACTTTCGATGGAACATATCATGGGTGCAAAAGGAAATATTGCATTTTTGCAGGCATTGAAGATGGCTTTAAAAATGGAAAGAAAATCCTATCTTTTTTATTCATATTTTGCGAGGGAAATAAAGGATCCTGATGGTAAAACCTTTCTTTATCAAATTTCTGTTGAAGAACTGGAGCATATTTCCCTTATAAGAGATGGAATCAAAAGGGCTTTTCATAAATGGTAATCGATCTTGGATCATCAAAAATTAAAATAGATTTTAGAGGGGATGATATAATGAAAATAATAGATTTTGGAGAAACCAATATTCTTATTGGTCCGCTCGAAAAACTGATAAAATGGGCAAAAAGATCCTCTCCCTGGCCACTTACATTTGGACTTGCATGCTGTGCAATAGAAATGATGGCAACGACCGCATCAAGATTTGATATTGATAGGTTTGGGGCAGGTGTATTCAGGGCAACACCCAGACAGGCTGATGTTATGATTGTTGCGGGAACTGTAACACATAAAATGGCAGAATTAGTGAAAAGATTATATGATCAGATGGCTGATCCCAAGTATGTCATCGCTATGGGTAGCTGTGCTATAAATGGAGGACCATATCATAAATATGCGTATTCTGTTTTAAAGGGTGTGGATCTGATAATTCCTGTTGATGTTTATGTTCCTGGTTGTCCACCCAGACCAGAGGCGTTACTTTATGGATTGATAAAATTACAGGAGAAAATAGAATCGGAATCCGTTTTTAAAAAACAAGACCCAATGAGTTCTTGATCGATGTAGAAATGACATTGAAAGATGCAATCACCGAAAATAGGTTTATTATAACAGCGGAGATCGTCCCTCCAAAGGGAACGGATGTTTCTGAAATCCTTAAAAAGGCAGAGATCCTTAAGGGATGGGTTGACGGGGTCAATGTGCCAGACAATCAGAGGGCGATCATGGCATTGAGTTCGCTTTCCGCATGTATAATCCTGAAGAGGGTAGGTCTTGACCCTATTTTTCAGATTACATGCAGGGACAGAAATAGTAAGGCTATCATAGAGGATAGCCTTACTGCTTATACCTTTGGTATTAGAAATACACTTGTTCTTGGTGGCGACAGGATGATATATGGCGATCATATAGATGCAAAAGAGGTTTATGATTTTGCTGTCCATGAGGCGATCAAAAATATAAGGGATTCTATTAATATTGAGTTTCAACTCACTGATAATAAAAATTTTTTTATCGGTGCAGCACTATCCCCGGATGCAGAGGATATTGATATAGAGCTTAAAAAATTTGAAAAAAAATTAAATGCGGGAGTGGATTTCTTTCAGACACAAGCAATATTCGATATTGAGAAGTTTTCACGATTTATGAACAGGATAAAGCCATGCGATGCAAGAATAATAGGCGGACTCATATTTATTAAATCATCCAGGACAGCAGTTTTTCTTAAAGAAAAACTTCCAGGTGTTAAAATACCCGAATCTATTTTTAACAGAATCACCCATGTTGATAATCCTCTTGAGGAGGCAAAAGATATAATCATTGATCAGATAAGGGCATTAAAGGGGCTTTGCGATGGAGTCCACCTAATGATGCTTGGAAGAGAGGACTGCATACCCGAGATCCTGAAAAGGGCAGAGATAATCACCGAGCCCCCTCATATTTCACAGGGTCTTTGATGCCAGCTTCTTTAAAACCTTTCAATCTTAATAAACAACTATCACATCTACCGCAATGGAATCTACCACCTCTGTAACAGCTCCAGGTGAGGTGAAAAGGCACATTGAGCTCCATGCCAAGGATTACGATCTCCTTCTTGCTCATATTTATTAAAGGGGTTTTTATTTCAATAGCATCCCCTGAAACCCCTCTTTTTGAACCGACTCTGAAACATTCTGCCATTACTTGATAAAATTCAGGCCTACAGTCAGGATATCCGGAAAAATCCACCGCATTTGCACCAATATATATACTATTAGCTCCGATCACTTCTGCCCATGATGCAGCAATTGATAGGAATATTGTATTTCTCATAGGAACATAGGTAATCGGAATCTCCTCTCTGTTGTAACTGAATGCATCAGGGACCTCAATGGATCTGTCAGTAAGTGCACTACCACCGATACTCGAAAGGTTGATCTTTATTATTAAATGCTTTTCAGCACCCAGGATCTCTGCGATTCTCCTTGCAGCCCTTATTTCCTTCCTGTGTCTCTGATTGTAATCAAAGGTGATACAATAGACCCTGTTTCCATCACTTTTTGCCTTATATGAACAAACTGAACTGTCAAGACCCCCACTTAATAAGCAGACAGCTTTTTTCATATTTAAAATCCAATATTTATTTCCTAAATCTAATATTTAATATTAACTTTTTTGGCAAAAATTAAGCTTTTAATTTATATTTTACAGATAATTATTTCGAAATATTACAAAAAATATCCATCCGGCCAATGCACCCCCTAATAAATCAGTAAACCAATGTGCCCCTATAACAACCCTGCTTAGGCATATAAGAATTATGAATGTGGTAAAAAGGTAAGAATAGAAAAACTTTGATATCCCCTCATAAAAATATCTCTTTATAATCTCATATAGGGCTCCATAAATTAATACAGCCCTTATACAATGGCCACTGGGGTATGAATAGGATTTTGTCATAGGTTCAAGAGTTGATCTGTATAGTGACAGATCAGGACGGGGTTTTATTACGATTTCCTTTAATATTACCTCAAATATTATTGAAAAAAAGAATAATAATCCAATTGCAACCCATCCACGATGGTTACCCTTATAAAAGAGTATCAATATGAGAATAACTGTAATTATCGAGGCTACCTTCAGTTTCGCTGTAAATGACAGGATGGAAAAGATAAAAACCAGCTTACCACTAAAAAGTGGATATATGATTCCTTCAACATATTTATCAATAGCAATTGCGAATTTAAAAAATTGCAAAAGGGTAAGGATAATAAACAGGATTATAGGAATTTTCAATTCTGATAAAATCTTTTTATTTTTCATTAAACCGTGAGCTCTTTTTAAAAAAGTCTGATAATATATATTATGTTAAATTTTCCTTATTCTCTTTAAGGCACTCTTTCTCCTCTTAATCCACTTCATCAGGGATTCCTCTGCCCGTTCCTTCCTGAACCACCCCTTCTTTATCAATTCCCTCACAGGGGCAGCGACCTTCCTTTTATGCTGAGGTTTTGAATACTTTGCATAGAAATATCCCAGCATGCCAATAAAGATCCCTCCGAAGCCATCAAGGATAAGGTCCCACATGGTATCCTCGAGACTGTCCTGGGTTTTTGTACCAAATATTTTGTCAAAAAAGAATTCCCCTATCTCCCAGAGTGAACCCATAGCAAGCGCGAATATAAATATAAAGAAGCTCATATAGAAATAATTGAGGTTAACCCTTCCAGTAAAATGAAGCGAAAAAACCAGTATAAAGGCAAGAATGCATATTATTGCAGTATTAACAAAGTGGAGAAATTTGTCATAGAATCTGTATTTTTCATAGAACTCAAAAGTGCTCCCAAGGCCAACATGAAGGTAAAGGGCAACAGTAATAAGAAGATCGATCTCCCATGGAAGCGTAATCTGATAACTTCTTGCAAGTATGCTTGGCAGAAGTGAAACAACTATTGAAACTGTAATACTTCCAGCCTCGATATATTTTCCATAATAGATAGCATAAGGGATGAGAAGGAGCATTGAGACCTTTAAGATCCATGATATGGATGCATTAATACTTATTTCTGAAAGTGGCTTCCTGCTTTCATATTTAAGCTGCATCCTTTATAAACCCATATAAGGTTCGATCTTTATCTCAGAAGGTAAGCACTCTGTCGCTCTCCATCACCCAGCGGGAGAGATCAATTACTGTTTTTCCTATCTCAATTCCATCTATCAAATCCTTTTCCCCTATACCCCTTGCTTTACAACATGTCATACATGCCTTTATCACTGCACCCTTCGAGCGAATCTCAGAAAGCATCTGCTGTATGTTATAAAATCCTGTTGGTGTTTCCTGCCCCTTTTTGGATGCAACAACAGCATCACCGAGAAGAAAGATATTTATCTGTGCCCCGTCCCTGATCAATGCCTGCGTGAGTCTGAGGGCATTCCACATCTTCTCAGATCCGTATGGTGCATCCTGGATAATAATCGTTATCTTCATTGGTTACCCCCTTCTGTCTGAAATTACATCCCCACCCTCTTCTTTCCCTTTCTCTTCGGTGCCACTCCTGCACCTTATATTATGTATACCTCAAGTTCTTATTCCAAACCTTGGAAGAATAACAAAGGAAATAAAGATCCACAGAATTATTATTAATAAGCTAAGAAGGATTTTCATTCTCACCCCTATATGTTTATTGCGAATCCAACAGGGCAGAAAAACGCCCTGCCTTGCAGTTTACTGATTAGCATCGATCCCGCCCTCAATCCACTACAATGACACAGGCCTATCCTTTCAACCTCTGATTCTCTCAAATAAGATACAGTTTCATTAAACTGATCTTCTCCTGCATATTCCAGATGCGTTCCGCCTATTAATAACTTAATCTTCATGTTCAACTTTTTTCTTACATACTCCATGGTATTTATAATCCCTGCATGACCGCATCCAATAACAACAACAAGTGATCCATCAGATTCAATGACAAGGGCCTGATCATCGATAACATCATCCGCAATGAATTCTCCATTAATCTTAACACGTAGATCAGGATCACCTTTTTCAATCTTGTTTATACGGGGAATCTCTCCCGTAAGGTATACGCCCGGTGATATTTCCCTCCATGAGTCCGATAAATCAAAATCTGCTCCCATCCCTTCGAGCGCCTCTTTTTTATATGGCATACCAACATAGACATACCTGTTGTCCTGGAATGAATATCTATCTTTAAATACCTCTGAATGTGCATAGACCTTGATTCTCCCTGTAATTCTCAAAAGTGCAGGTAGCCCTCCCGTATGATCTATATGACCATGACTGAGAATGATCCCTGAAAGGCCTTTAAGATTAACCCCTAACCTCGGTGCATTATTCGTTACAGATATACCTGCGGGACCTGGATCGAATATGAATCGAGAACCATCCTTTTCAATATATGCTGAAAATCCATTTTCAGCATAAATACCGCCAATCTTGCCCGGGAGTGTATTCTCAGTTATAATTATAATTTTTCCAGCCATAAAAACCCCCTTTATTCATTCCCGTCACCCTTATTTTCATCATTTTTTCATTTTTAATATCGCAGGTTTTCAATTCCTCCATTGTGTAAAATATCCTCCCACATCCCTGGCACCGCCAGAAAGATCCACTTCATGTTCCTTGAACCTCCATTTCCTTCCTACAGAATGGACAATCCATATCTTCCCTCCTTCGGAAAAAGTTTTTATTCCTTAACACCAAGCTTTTTCAAAATATTCATCATTGGGCACCATCCGCTAAAAGCTGACTGAATCTGATTGATTCCAACAAATACTGTGAATAACAACCAGTATTTTGAATGTATAATGCTCAAAACCACACTGAGAACTGTGAATGACCCCGCAATAAGTCTCAATGCCTCATTCATACGCATATTCATGATTTACCTCCTGAATGTGCTTCCGAATCAATTTTACCATAGATAAGATAGTAAACAACAGGGACAACAGCTATTGTAAATATTGTGGATGCAAAGACCCCAAATATGAGAGACCAAGCAAGTCCTGAAAATATTGGATCCAGCGTTATAACCCATGAGCCCAGTGCAGCTGATGCTGCTGTTAAAAATATTGGCCTTATTCTGATGGATCCAGCTTCTATAATTGCATCCATAAGTGATATCTTACCTTTTTCCCTTTCACTGATAAGCTGAATAAAATCAATAAGTATTACAGAATTTCTAACAACTATTCCTGCAAGGGCAAGGACACCGATCATAGCTGTTGCAGTAAAAAATATAGGATTCTCAAACTGCCCTATCTTTCCCCCAGAGATCAGATTGAGTATGGAGAATCCTGGAAGGATTCCGATCATTGTGAGTGGAATCGATATCATTATAAGAAGTGGAGTAAGAAAACTCCCTGTCTGGGCGACAAGAATAATATATATCCCCGCAAGTGCAAATATGTAAGCAAGCCCCATATCCCTGAATACATCAACAGTTATCTTCCATTCCCCCTCTCCTCTCCACACTATATTATACCCTTCAGGAAGCTTATTCGAACTGAAATATTTCCACATCTTTATAATAGAATAAACAGGGCTCGATCCCGCCGTTTCTCCAAATACATAAACAACCCTTTTTAAATTCTTATGGTATATGGTCTTTTCAATTACGCCCTCTCTCAGTTTAACGAGTTCGGCAAGCGGTATTAACCTATTCTCTCTATTCTTAATCGGAATCTGATAGAGATCATTAATTGATGAACGTTCACTTACAGGGAACCTCAGTTTTATTTGAACAGGATTTCTTTCTCCTTCAATATGGGCAATACCTGCTTGATCTCCATTTAGTGAGATCATTATGGATTGAACGATCTCTTCCTTAGATATTCCATGTATTGCAGCCTTTCTTTCATCGATATGGAAATATATCTTTTTCTGTTCATCCTCAACCGTATCATCAATATCAACAACATTTTCCGTTTTTGAAAATATTTCTTTAACCCTGCGCGAAACATCTATAAGTTCGCTGTATGGTCGATCAGTCCTTCCATAAACCTCCGCAACAATTGTTGATATCACAGGTGGACCAGGCGGGATTTCTACTATTTTGATCTTCGCACCCGTTCTCCTCGCTATATCCTCTATATCCGCCCTTATCCTCAATGCAATCTCATGACTCTGCTGTTTCCTCATGTATTTTGGAGCAAGATTAACCCTTATATCAGCAACATTACTGCCTTCTCGCATATAGTAATGTCTCACCATCCCATTAAAATCTATCGGAGATGCATTCCCCACATAGATTTGATAATCCATTACTTCAGCAACTGTTTTTAAATAATCTCCCACCATCCTTGCTATTCTATCTGTCTCCTCAAGCGTTGTTCCCTCAGGAGTATCAATGACAATCTGAAGTTCATTTCTATTATCAAAGGGCAGCATCTTAACCGGTACATATTTGAAATAAACAAGCATGAATGAAATGATTAACAAAAGCACAATGAAAGAAAGAAATAGATATGAGATAATCCTATTCTTTAGAAATGGTATCATCATCCTTCTATAAATTTTAAAGGTCATCGACTCTTTAATATCATAGACCTCCTCCTCCCTTCCATATTCTCCCTTAAGCATATGATATGTTGCCCATGGAGTAACCGTGAATGCAACAATAAGAGACATAAGCATAGCAAGAGAAACATTGAACGGTATAGGTCTCATATAAGGACCCATCATTCCCGTTACGAAATACATTGGAAGTATTGCAACCATAACAGCAAATGTTGCAATGATAGTTGGTGGTCTCACCTCATCAACAGCAGTGAGCGTAGCCTCAAGAGGAGGATCAATTTTTAGCTTGAAGTGTCTGTGTATGTTCTCAACATCAACTATAGGATCATCAACCAAAAGACCGAGAGAAAGGATCAACGCAAACAGTGTAACTCTGTTTATGGTGTATCCGAGTAGTAGGTCACCAAAGAGTGTTACAGCAAGTGTAATTGGAACAGCAAGTGCGACTATGGCTGCTTCCTTCCATCCGAGAGTAAGTCCAATAAGAACAACAATTGTAATTATTGCGATAAATAGATGCTTAATCAATTCATTAACTTTCTCATTTGCGGTTTCGCCATAATTTCTTGTTATTAAAACATGAATATCATTAGGAATAACTGTTTTCTTCAACTCATCAATTTTTTCAATAATACCCTCTGCAACATGAACAGCATTTGATCCCTTCACCTTTGCAACAGCTATTGTAACAGCCGGATATTCCAGGTTTCTTTCCGGCAAAAATCCTATGTTTCTTAAATTAAATGCAGGTCCGAATCCTATCCTTGTATAAGATGTTATCTCTTCAGGTGCATCAATAACGTCTGCAATATTTTTAAGATAAATTGGTCTCCCATCTTTAATGCCAACAACGAGATTTTTCAACTCCTCAACAGAATGGAAATATGGCCCACTCTCGACAACTACCTCTCTCCCCTGCTCCGAAAAACTGCCTGCGATAAGGTTTGAATTAAAAGATTGTATCGATCTCATTACCTCAAGAGATGTTATGTTATATGCAAGCATGGATTCAGGGTTTAATATTACACGCATTTCCCTTTTTCTACCGCCAACCGTATAAGTAGTGGAAGCATTTCTGATCTCCTGGAGTTTATCGACCAACTCATCGGCAACCCTTCTTAACTCGTAATCGTCCTTTTTTTCTGACCACAGTGTAATAGTAACAATCGGAATGTCATCGATCGATATCCCCTTTATTGACCATCCCTTTACACCTGGTGGAAGTAAATGCTGACTCGAAATGAGTTTATCATAAAGTTTTACAAGACTCTTTTCTTTATCCTCTCCCACACGAAAACGCGCAGTGATAATTGAGATCCCAGGCTTTGACATGGAATAGACATATTCGATTCCATCTATTTCCATCAATCTTCTTTCAACTGGTGTTGAAATAAGCTTTTCAATCTCTTCAGCGCTGGCTCCCGGGAAGGATATCATTATATCAACAAATGGAACAACAATCTGCGGCTCCTCTTCCCTTGGAGTAACAATTAATGCCACAAATCCAAGGAGAAGGGATATGAGTATAAAGATAGGGGATAGATTTGAGACAAGGAATACCCGTGTAACCTTTCTTGTGAAGGACTCCTTAACAGCCATCTCTGCTTGTTATTCCTTAATTATAAGGATATCTCCTTCATTAAGTCCTGAAAGGATCTCTGCATCCTCACCATAGAGCTTTCCTGCCTTGATGTATCTAATAACAGTCTTCCCATTTTCTTTACAGTATACAAAATCTATCTGCCCTACGCTCTGAACAGACTTTTTAGGGATCAATATGGTTTCTTTCCATCCAGTTGGTATAAATGCCTTTCCGTACATTCCCGGGAACAACCCCTTAACCCTTGGAAGCTGGATCTTTATTGTGAAATCCCTGTTGGTTCGATCCATGGAATAAATAATTTCTCTTATATCACCTGTTATTTCTTTACCTATAGCATCAATATATACCTGGATCTTCTGCCCCTTTTTTACTATTCCAGCAAGACTTTCACGAACAGTTGCCTGAAACTTAATAACATCTCCTCCCTCTATGATTAGTAAAGGCTTCCCTGGAATACACATATCACCCGGATCAACCATTCTTGAAACCACATAACCATCTATGGGGGATTTTATTATAAGATAATCTATAAGTGATTCTGCCTCATGAACAATCTCCTCCATCCTTCTCTCTTCAGCCAGTGAAACTTTGTAGTTTGTTTCCATAGCTTCAAGATCATACCTGGTTACTGCATCCTGCGAATAAAGTCTTTGATAGCGGTTATAGTTAATCTCAGCCCTCTCTCTATTCGCCCTTGCTGATTGAAGGGAAGCCCTGGCCTGTTCAATCTTGGATTTTACATCCCTGTCATCAAGTAAAATAAGAGTCTCTCCTCTCCTTACTCTGTCACCTTCTTTGACCTTAATATCGAGGATTCTCTCCATAATTCTTGAAGAAACATCGATCCTTATTTCAGGAATCACAGTTCCAGAAACCTCCTCAAAACTCCTAACCCTTGTCTTTTCAACCTTTACTTCCCTTCCTTTAATGTCAATGTCTGGTGGACCCTCAACCCTTCCGGGTTCGATCCTTCCTCCTGTAATTCTCCCCTGGAGCCAAAGGAGCATCAGCAGAAGAATAATAATAAATAAAGCTGCTTCAATAATCTTTATCTTTGTTTTTCTTTCCATATTTTCACAATTAGAGATATGCTTTTTCAATCCTGAGTATCATCGCTTTGAAACAAACTTTGAAATCGCACCTCCCTATAAATCCCTCCAGATCATTTATCACCTCTTCAAGTTTATCCTCAGTGTCTGCAGTAAGAATGATATCAGCAGTTCCCGGAAACAGGATCGTCCCTAACCTCCGCATATCACCCACAACAGCTCTCACATCAGATATATTCATGTAACAATTTACCCCCTTTTTATCAAGGATACCCATTACCTCTTCAACTATAGATGAACTACAGAAAATAAGAAGCAACTTTAATTCATTCATTGAATCTCTTTCCTTCTCTATCAGTCTATAATGCCTGCCATCAGTTTTAACTCAGCGATGCTTACATTATAATCAAAGATAGCCTTTATCTCCGTAAGTCTCTGCTCCTTTAATCTTGTTTCAGCCTGGAGAAGTTCAATAATCCCTGCAATCCCCGCCCTGTATCTGTTTTCAATTATTCTCAATGCCTCCTCTGCCTGAACAACACTCTTTCGAGCCACATTTATCCTCTCCCTTGCAGAATTAACCTCAAGATATGCTTTTCTTATTTGATAATTGATAAGGCTTTCATAATTTTGCCGCACATATTTTATCCTTTCATAATCTGTTTTTTCCTCCTCCCTTTTCGAATAATCGAAGAACCCATTGAAAATATTCAAATTTACCATTACCATTGCTGTCCAGCTCTCGCCACTATTCCCAAATGGATCCCTGTCATTTAAATCGTAACTTGCATAAAGATTAATCGATGGAAGAAATCGCATTGAGCTAATAATTATGTCTTTCTCCTTCATACCTTCCATTATCTTCACCTGTTTGTAGTCCGATCTATTCCTCATCCCCTCCCTGATAAGTTGCTCAACTTCGGGAAGCACGAATCTATCCTCTACTATCTCTTTTGGGAATTCATGCATTGTATCAATGGGAAGGCCCATTATATGATTCAAATTATATATGGAGATCCTCAATGCATTGTTAGCCATTACCATCTCCTGCTCCAGTGAGGCAAGATTTACCATTGAACTCAGGTAATCAGATTTAACAACCATCCCTTCCTTATAAAATGCCTCTATAACGGAAAGATTCTTTCTTGAAGTTGCTATTGCTCTCTCCAGCGCATCCTTTTTTGCCTCTGCATATAGCACTTCATAGTATGCCCTTGTTACATTAAAGAGGAGCATCTGTTTTTTCCACTCGAGGTCTTCCTTCTGAATTTTCATACCCATTCGTGTTTTCTGGGGCTCGATCCATTCCATTCCCGCATTAAACAGCGGAAGTGTTATAGATATCTTTGTGTTGTAATTTGTTATTGCTGATGGATTATTTAATCTGTCAATATTAAAATTTTCCTGCGAAAATCTCTCCTGATTCAATAGATTACTGAATGCAAGTGTGGGATTGTCCGTTCTCGAGTATGTTTCCGTAAGGTCAATCCGTGGAAGTCTTCTTGAATCTGCTTGCTTCACCCTCCATTTCCACACAATAAGATTCTGCCGCAACTCATTGATCAAAGGGCTCTGAGATAAAGCAATACTTTTTGCTTTTTCAAGTGTGAGAATTTCCTGTGAATATCCATTCACTGAAATCAACAGAATCAAAAGCAATAGTATAAAGAAATTAATAACCCTCATCATGGAAAAAGCCGAAATGTAAATCCTTTGATTATGCCTGCCACATTATCCCCTCAAATTCCTCGGATGGCACAATAAATGAGAAATATCCCCTCTTTGGCCACTTCTCGATATCAACAGGTCCCCTCTGCATATTTATGAAAAATCTTACCTCATCCCCCGGTCTTGCCCCTATTTCATTAAACGGGACAGCCATTTCAAGGATATTTAAAAAGCCCACTACTGAAGAACCTCCATTACCATTTGTGAATTCTATTCTTTCTCTTAATATCGTTCCCCTCATCTTTTTTGGTGAAAGAAATGAAATTTGCAGGCTGCCGCTATCCAGAAGATTATTGTTCCAGAGCAAGCCCGGATCTATCCTGATAAACATCATTTCCAGATTAAACCCATAGTATATCGCATCAATATATTTTTGAACCTGATGTATTTCCCTTCCAGAACCCTTTACCTTATAGTAGGCGGCCTCAAGCCATTCAAAGTAACTATCCACCTTACCATTTATCACAGGCGATATAAAACCCTTCATCTGCCTGTCGGGCTGACATACCCTGTCTTCCCTTATTACTGGAACAAAGATATCTTCGGGAAGCTCTTTCTCTAAAATCATATAGATCTTTCGAAGATGACTCCTGAACAGTTCGTCAAACTCCCTGTCAAGCTCCGTTTGATGCTCATCTCCATACCACCAGAACCAGTCACTGCCCTCTGCTATGAATATCTCCTCCCATGCCTCCTCTATTTTCCCCCGATCTATCCCTTCTTCCATCCGGGATTCAACAATCATATCCCTTACCCTCTTTATTAAATCCCACGCAGCCTGATCCTCCTCATGCCCTATCCAGATGTCAAAATTACTGTTTATCCAGCTTCCAGGATAAATCCTCGTGAGTTTTCCCCTATGAGAGATAATGGAAAGGGCTTCACTAACTGTGACACATTTTATCTCCTTGTCGCTGGACAACCTTCTGTAAAGTGTTACAAGGAAATCCCTTCCATCATTCCTGTAATATTCCCAAGGATTTTCCCCATCAAGGATTATTGAAATTAAAGGCGGGTGTGTATAATCAGCTGTGAGGGAGGATATCTTTTTTATCCTTCCCATTAAATCATCAACTGCTCTGTTTGTGTCCTCCTTCCAGTAATTGAAACTTATGAGATCAGAAATTGTCCGATCCCTGAATATAATATTTATCCTTAAACCTTCTTTCTCGTAAATATAAGGTTTGTAAAGAAAAAACTCTTTTCCCCTGCCTGTAATATCTCGCGGAAGCGACCTTTCAATTATCCCTTCGTCTGTGGCAATCCAGTTTATCCCTTCCTTTGCGATCAGGAAAACTGCTTCCTCGCTAACAGAACCTTCTGGAGGCCACATCCCTTTAGGATCCCTTCCGAATGTTTCTCTGTATAATCTTATTGACTTTTTTATCTGGACCTCAGCATCCTCTTTATATGAGAAGGGTAAGCACCGAAGTTTTATATCAGGATTGCTTTCCTTTGCAATCTGTGAGTTGCAAAGGAGGGGTAGTATTGGATGATAAAAAGGGCTTACGCTTATTTCGATGAGGCCATTTTCCATTAATTTATAATATGTTGGAATTATTTTTGAAAGTATTTCCTTCTGCTTTCTTAAAATAACAATTTTATCCTTCTCCTCATAATTCCTTCCTTTCAGGACGAGCTCTTTTAATTCATCATCATTCTGCCTGAAATATGGATCAAACCAGCAAAGGTTGAAAAGTATCTGAATGTCGAGAATTTCCTGATCAGTAAAGTAGCGCGAAGCCTCAACAAGGCTCTCCAGTGTTGTTCTCAACCCCCTCTTATTAAGCAACTCCCAGTATCGGGGAAATGGCTTGATCATATTCTCCCAGTTGGCAAGGAAGAAATTCTTCAGAATAAAAATCCTTTCCTCCTCATTGAGCATTGAGGCCTCTTTCAATGTATAATCAAGGTAAAGGTCGGAAGATCCTTTCTCAACGTAATCATTAATCTGTTCAATAAGCGAAGGAACAAGATTGAAGGTTTGATGGATTTCATGAAATTCCTCAACAAGAAGTGCCATATCCAGGTAATCCTTTATGCCATGAAGTCTTACCCAGGGAAGCATATAGGAACCGCTTATTGCATCTTTATAGAGGGGCTGATGCATGTGCCACAGAAAGGAGATCAGAATCGTTCTTCCCATTTTAGATCTCTACTTTCCTGAGAGGGGCAACTCTTTTATCAAAAGTATCTTTGAATAACTTGTTTGTTCCGGGGATTTTGCAATGTCCCTGTATATCTGCTCTGCAAGCTGATCCTGACCCTGCCTTACATAACAGCGTGCCATAGATAAAAGGGCCCTTTCCCTCATCTTTTCAGGGAGTATCTCATATAGCCTTTTATACCAGGCAAGCGCACCTGCATAATCCCCCTTCCCCTCATAGCAGTATGCGATTGACTCAATAGCGATATAATTGTAGGGTGGTATATTCCATTGGCTTGATAATAAGGCATTATAGGCCTCAATTGCCTTATCCCACTGCTTCCCTTCATAGTAAATATTCCCAAGATAAATATATGAAACCCTTCCATATAAGGTTTTTCCATAATTTGAAACAATCTTTTTGAAAAGTTCCTCAGCTTCACTGATCTTTTTCTGATCACCTTTACTTTCCTCATATAAAGTAACCGCTTTCCTAAATTCCTCCTCTGATCGTGTCTCACTCTTTAATTTCTGATCCCTGATAATAAGCAATATCAGAATTATTATAACAGCTGAAATACTACAACCGATAATTATCCTGCTCCACTGTCTTATAAATTCCACTCCCTTTGCCAGGAGGCTTACAAATTCGTCCTTCTTTAAATCCTTCCTTCTCGGGCTCAATTTAATCACTCTTCCCATAAGTTAATTTTAGAAAGATCCGCTCATAATATTATTCCACGAGCTCTGCTCTATCAAGTTTTTTGAAAAAGCTACCCCCCGCATCCGAAATACCAGATCAATATATTCCCTTAATGATTTGATTTCGAAATCTTTCTTTCTATATTGTAGTAAGCGATCCCGTTATTTTATTACGCCCGTTTGTCTGAGAAAATCATCGATTTCACTTTTATCAGGCAATGAACTCTGTGCACCGATTCTGGTAACAGTAATTGCACCGGCTGCATTCCCATAAAGAATAGCCTCTTCTATATCCCTTCCCACTGAAAGTGCATATACAAGGACTCCATTAAAAGCATCACCAGCTGCTGTTGTGTCAACAGCTTTTACCTTAAATGGTTTGAAATATGTGCTTCCACTTCTCCTGCAGAGAAGTGAGCCTTTTTCACCAAGGGTTACTATCACTATTCCTGCACCCATTTTTAAAAGTCTTGCCCCCGCACGATCTGCATCATCAAGACCCTTTACCTCTATGTCTGTCAGAACCTCTGCTTCAGTTTCATTTGGCGTAATAATATCTATCATCTCCAAAATTTCGGATCTGAGTTTCTTCCCTGGTGCGGGATTAAGCACTGTTGTTGCACCCTTTCTCCTCGCAATCTTCAATGCCTCCTCAATTGTTTCCATTGGTATCTCGTGCTGCATCAATAGTATAGATTCACTATCAAAGAGGTGTTCAAATCTGTATATTTCTTCAGGCAAGAGATTCCCATTTGCTCCAGGAGCCACAGCAATCTGATTTTTCCCTTTTTCATCAACGATTATAAGTGCAATTCCTGTTGATTTAGTATCATCAAAGATTATTCCTTCTATGGGGATCTCACAGCTAAGAAGATAATTCAGATATTCGTCTCCAAAGTTATCCCTTCCCAGTTTTGTTATAAGAAACACACTTGCTCCCGCTTTTCTTGCAGCAACTGCCTGGTTTGCCCCTTTCCCCCCAAATGTTCTATAAAGCTCCCTACCTATAACTGTTTCGCCTTCTCTGGGAAGTCTGGGGACCCTTATTGTTAGGTCTATATTTGAGCTTCCTATAACTATTACCCTTTTCTTCATCCACAAAAATCTTGCTATTCAGTTTCATCGTCTTCGAAGATCTTATCCCTCTCTCTTATATGAGAATTATCCGTCAATTCATCATCTGCAACTATCATTTCAAACTCTCCACCATCTGCATCGTGATATGCCTCAAGACTTATTTTCAGCAGTTCTACATCCCTTTTTATTCTGTTCTTTATCCTCTTTTCATAAAGTTTCTTTTCGTCCTCATAGATCTCTTTTGCATTTCTCGGATTTTTTCTGCGAAAAAGATAATTGCACATTATCTCAAAGGCCTTAACCCTATCCTCATAGAAAAGGGAAACCTCTGCAGCTATTCTAATTTCCTCTATCCTCTCCTTTGCATAGGGTGGAAGGGAGGCGATAATATCCCTAATCCTCTTTCTTTCAATAACAGGATATTTACTGGTTATCTCCTCTACAATCCTTTTTCTGCAGGACATATCCTTTAGGCCCTTTATATTAACCCTTCCATCCACATTCCCCGAATTCTACGGCGATCTTTTTCTTTATTTCAGGATCCTTCCAGCATGAAACACATGTTATGAGTTCGATTATCTGCTCTATCTTGTAATACTGAAATGTTCCCTCTCCTGTTTCTGTTCCATCCAGAATAACTGGAACAAGATTTCCCGTAATAAGTGCATAATAATTAACTGTGTAACCATCCTTTGTATGGATTGTGGGCATAACCTCCCTTCCACAGTGAGAGCACCTCACCTGCGAATCCTCTGAACCTATATGAATATTTCAATATTTGCCTTACTTCTCAGGTCTTCCAGCCATTCCTCCATGGCTTCAGCCTCCCGGTTCTTCTGAATAAATTCTGCAATACTTTCCTTTACGTCCTCAAACGGGAGGGTCCCGTAAGGTGTAACTAATCTGTTCTTATGTTTCTCGTAGTAATTAGATACATCCTCCTCTGTAACAGGCGGGATATTTCTTAGGAAGGCATCGATAGTCTTATTTATGATTAGATTTGTTGTTATTATCTCACGACATTCCTCATAATCAATCCTTTCCTTCTCCAGCCTCTTATAGAACTCCTCCTCACTGGGGAAATCCTTTTTTAATTTATCTATCTCCTTTTCTACCTCTTCATTCTCCACAACAATTCTTTTGTTAAGACCTTCCTGATAGATTAACTCCTTGGAAATGAGATTTTCAAGAACAATACGCCTCGCCTGGGCAATCTCTTCCTCGCTTATCGTTTCAAGAGAACCACTGTAATATTCATTTAGAAAATGCCTCAGCGCTGCATTCAGCTGATCCGCCATTATAGGTTTTCCATTCACCCTTGCCATAACCAATACCTTTAATTCTTCCATTATTCCTCCTTATTTTTTATTTATATACATCACTCCTTTTTCAAAAGGCCCATATTGCTAAGTTCTTCCTTCAGAATATTTATCTTCTCCCTTATATCGAGACCCCTGTTTATAATTATCATTCCCTTTCCCCTCAAAAAGCACATACCACCAAAAGATGTTGATACTTCGCCCTTAAACTCATCATACCTTACCTCAATACTGTTGGTTTTTGCCATTTCTTCCAGTTCTTTAAGCTTATCTCTATAACGCATATTGCATAATTAAATCAAACCCTTCAAAATGTTTATTAGATTTTCCCATATTTATAACTTCCAAATCAAGGATTTTCAGGCACAATATGATTCCATTTTTATCAACTGAAGATATTCATTAAGCTGACTTATCTTTTATTGCGTTTATAAATGCGGATTTACCCCCCATAAATTTAAAAACCCCTATCGAATTGAATCGATAGGGGATTTTTATGCCCCCAGCACGAATCGAACGTGCGGCCTAGGGATTAGGAATCCCTCGCTCTATCCTACTGAGCTATGGGGGCACTAATCATATCCTTCCTTTCAG
>CAZDGM010000005.1:0-153715 GCA_964505185.1 uncultured Thermodesulfobacteriota bacterium | reverse complement strand
ATATGCAAAAAGAAAAAGATCAAAAGGAAATTGAGAGAAGAAGACTTGAGATCAGACGTAAACAAAAAACTAAAGCTAGCTTAGAAACTCAGAAGTCTAGACAAGCTCAACAAAAACTTCACCAAGAAATTTTAGAGAAGCTTATTGAAGAAAATACTTTTGATGTTCCTAAAACTCTTTTAAATCAGCAAAAAAATCAACCCTCTAATTTTGATTTTATCAGGGTAATTGCCCTTTCTATTCTCCTTATGCACTCATCCCTTCCAAGCACATCCATCACATCAAAGATAGGTGGACTTACCGTTCCACCTGTAAGTGCAACCCTTATGGGTTGGGCAATTTCCAGAAGTTTAATGGATTTCTCCTTTGCAAGCTGTCTTATTCTTGACTCAAGCGCCCTGGGATCGATGGTTTCTGATTTCTCAAGCTCTTCCTTTATGAGTATTAGATATGGTAATGTTTCAGGCACAAGGTATTGGTCAACAGCATTTTTGTCGAAGCAAACCTCCTTAACGAAATAAAATTGAGCAAAGTCCGCAAGTTCGTGAAGTGTTTTCGCCCTGGATTTCAATGTATTTACGGCCTTTATTATCTTTTCTCTCCCCACATCGCTGATCCCCCTCTTTTCAAGAAATGGAACAAGAAGCCGTGAAAGTGAGTCTGAATCCATTCTCTTCATATGTTCATGGTTGAGCCAGAGGAGCTTTTCTGGATTGAAGATTGCCTGCGATTTTCCAACATTCTCGAGGGTGAATTTCTCTATGAGTTCATCCACAGTAAAGAACTCCTGATCCCCACAGGACCACCCGAGACGTGCGAGATAGTTCACAAGGGCCTCCGGGAGATATCCCATTTCTCTGTATGCAGAAACCGATGTTGCCCCATGGCGTTTGCTCAATCGTGTTCTGTCAAGTCCCAGGATAAGTGGAACATGGGCGAACAGGGGAATATTGTATCCAAGGGCTTTATAAATAAGAATCTGTTTTGGGGTATTATTTAGATGGTCGTCACCCCTTATTACATGTGTTATCCCCATAAGCGCATCATCAACAACAGCACAGAAATTGTATGTTGGAATACCATCACTTCTTACAATGATAAGATCATCAAGTTCATCATTCCTGAAACGGATATTACCTTTTACAATATCATTAACTTCTGTTTCTCCCTCATCAGGAACAAGAAATCTTATTGCTGCCTTTCTGCCAGGGGGAGGCTTTATACCAAGGCACCTTCTATCATATTTGGGCTTCTTCCCCTCCATCAGTAATCTCTTTCTTCTCTCTTCAAGTTCTTCCGGTGTGCAATAACAGAAGTATGCCTTCCCTTCATCAAGTAGTCTCTGTGCATGTTCTCTGTAAATATCCATCCTTCTGCTCTGAAAATATGGGCCTTCATCCCAGTTCAAACCCAGCCACTCAAGACTTTCAAGGATAGCTTTTGTTGCCTCCTCTGTTGACCTCTGGATATCCGTGTCTTCAATACGCAGTATAAAGGAGCCACGATTTCTTCGGCAGAAAAGCCAGTTAAAGAGAGCTGTTCTTGCTCCTCCTATATGGAGAAAGCCTGTTGGACTTGGCGCAAACCTCGTTTTTATCATTATTTAATAATCAATCCTGCGTAACCAACAACACTCCTGTAGTCACCTGTTACATCACCGGATGTTGCGTATTTAATCAAACCCGCTTCCTTTGCCCCGAGTTCCTGGCAAGCAACCAGCGCTACGGTTGTTGATATTACACCACACATTGAAATATCGTATTTCTCCACAGTTCGGTGAAGACCCTGTGGATCGATTGCAAGTATCCTTTCAACTGCAAGTCTGTCTTTCTCTTCAGCAACCCTCTGCGATTCATAATGACTCATATCTGTGCTTGCAACGATGAGGGTTTTCTCACCCCAATCCTTAACTGCCCTTGCAATTGCCTTTCCTATTTCCTCACATGATCGATAATCAAAGTACATGAGTGTTATTGGTATTATATTTGTCTCCGCAGATTCCCTGAAGTAATTTATAAAAGGAAGCTGAACCTCCAGGGAATGTTCTTTCAGATGAGCAACGTAGTCATCAACGAGGAGCGATGTATTAGCGAGGATCATTTCAGCAAGCTCTGAGTTTATCTTAAAAGAACCCCCGGGTATCTTCCACTCCCCTGATGCCATAAGCGCCCCCCTCGCGCCCATTCCCATATGATTAGGGGAGATCAATATTACATCATCAGGTATAAGAATATGGGAGTAGACGGAGGCTGCTACCTTTCCTGAATAGATATAACCTGCATGAGGAACAACTATTCCTTTTACCTCCTGCTTTGGTGAATTTTTCTCAACAAAACTTGATATGGTTTTTTTTAGGACAGCCTCGTTATCTGGATAGAAATATCCTGCCACAGCAGGTTTTCTTATCATTTTCCCCTCCTTCCTGCCTTAACAATATAATTTTAATTAATTACCCATGTCATGACAACCGCAATCTATCATGCTTTTCAGAAAAATATTTTGAGAAATGCTATAACAATCGGGGTTGTGAAAAAGCTCATAAGGGTACTAATAAAGATTGTAGATGCCACTAATTCCTGATTACATTTGTATCTTTCAGAAAATATGAAATTTATAACAGCAGAGGGCATGCATGATTGGAGTATGATGACCTTTTTTACAAGGGTAGCTGGATTAAAAATGCTTACAAATATCAAAGAGAGTAGAAATCCACCACCTATTCTCAGAAGGGCAGCAAAGAACGCCATTTTTATGGGAACCTTTTTGATCTGTTTAAGGAAATATCCAAGGCTAAGGAGCATAAGGGGGATTGATGCGTTTCCAAGCATCTCCAATGGCTTTGCTATAAAGTGGGGAAGATTGATGTTAAGCATATTCAGCAGGAGACCCGATACAAAGGCATAAATAAGCGGAAGACTGAATACCTCCCTTATCCTCTTTTCTCCGCTTATAAGATATATACCAAGCGTGAAATGTGAGAAGCCTACTGTTACAAAATATATAATGGCTTTGAGCAGACCCTCTTCTCCAAATGTTAGAAGAACCGTCGGCAACCCCATATTTCCGGAATTCATAAACATTGTTGGTAGATATAGCCCTACAGGATTTCCCTTTATATTCCTTATGATAAAGTTTGTTATAATACCCATGCTGCAGATAACAAAAAGCGCACCCGAAAAAAGGTAAAGGATATCAACTGTCTCTATTTTTATTTTAGTAAGAGAGGTTAACACCAGACACGGGGTTGTTAGATAAAGGAGAATTGTTGTGAAATCACCAAAATTTATTCTCTTGAAAGAGGCAAAAAGATACCCAAGCCCTATTATAAGAAATACGGAGAGGGTGGGTTGTATGACCTCGATTAAAAACACCATTGGAAGGCTAATGGAAGCATTCATTAAAGTCAAGTGCTACCTTCTTCAAATGATATTCTATTGATTTCCCTTGACAAAAAACATCTGTCATATATATTCAAAATTATTTAAAATTTAAAAATGCAAAAGATTATTTGGCCATGAGAATTAAGATTGAGGACATTCCAGTAGATGGACTTTCTTATGATTTTAAAGAGGGGAAGGCGCTCTCTGACTACCTTTCCTTTGAAAGCAGCAACGAATACCTGAAGAATATTGTTCCCCTTAAGGCTTGCTTTACAATAAGCAGGATTCAAAAAGTTATAAGATTTGATGGAGAGATAGATGTCCTGTGGAAGGGGATCTGTGCAAGGTGTCTTGAGGAGAAGGAATTTCCCATCCATTCAACCTTTCATACAAATATCCTTCCAACAGGAAAGTTTAGAATGGGTCGGGATATTGAACTTGAGGAAGACGAGATGGACCTGGAGTTTTATACAGGTGATGAGATAGATATCACGGATATATTGCTTGAACAGATATCGCTCGAGGTTCCAATGAAAACACTCTGCAGTGATGATTGCAAGGGTCTGTGTCCTGTATGCGGAGAGAATCTAAATTATGCCACATGTGATTGTAAACAAAGAGGTTTAATTTAAAAAAGAGGGAAAATATGGCAAACCCGAAGAAAAGACACTCAAAATCAAGAAGGGATAAGAGAAGAACCCACTGGAAACTGGTTGCACCGCCACTTTCCACATGCTCCCACTGTGGTGAACCGAAGCTTCCCCATTATGTGTGTTCCAATTGTGGATATTATAAAGATAGGGAAATATTAACAATCAGTGAGGAGTAAGAATGAGGATCGCTGTTGATGCAATGGGGGGCGATTATGCCCCTCATGCCGCTGTTGAGGGTGCCTTCCTTGCTGCAGAGCTGTTCAATATTCCCGTAATACTTGTGGGAAGGGAAAATGAGGTAAAGAAAGAGCTCGCAAAGCACAGTTACGAAGGTCTTCCCATAAGTATAATCCACTCATCAGAAGTGATCGAAATGGAGGAGTCACCCTCCATTGCCATCAGAAAAAAGAAGGATTCCTCCATGGCTGTCTGTTTTTCGCTGGTTAAGGAGGGTAAGGCTGCTGCGGTTGTCAGTGCAGGGAATTCAGGAGCTGTTATGGCATTTGCCATGATCACCCTTAAGAATCTTGAAGGAGTGGATCGTCCTGCTATAGCAGTGCCTATTCCGACATTGAAGGGCTCCTGTCTGCTTATAGATGCAGGTGCCAATGTGGATTGTAAGCCTTATCATTTACTCCAGTTTGCAGTTATGGGTGCTGTCTTTGCTAAAACTATACAGGGAAAAGACGAGGTGGTAATCGGTCTTTTAAGCAATGGGGAGGAGGAAAGCAAGGGTAATGAACTTACAAGGGATACACATTCGCTTCTTAAACAGCTTGCCCTGAATTATGCTGGATATGTGGAAGGGAGGGATATATTTACAGGAAAGGTGGATGTTATTTTATGCGATGGATTTGTGGGAAATGTGATGCTCAAGTCCCTTGAGGGCCTGGCTGAAACAGTTATTGGAACATTAAAGGAAGAGATATCCAGGGATCTTTTTTCAAAGATCGGACTTTTCCTTTCAAAGAGGGCACTGAAAAGATTGAAACAGAGATTTGATTACACGGAATATGGGGGTGCTCCCCTTCTTGGTGTGAATGGTGTTTGCATAATATGCCACGGCATTTCAAATTCTAAGGCCATTTGCAATGCAATAAAGATTGCATATGAGTTATCTCGGCTTGATCTCAATACTTGCCTTCGCGATGAGCTTAAAAAATACAGTGCATTAATTTTTAGAGGCACAGGAAGCTCCTGATGAAATCCCGATTATGTGAGCTACTGGGAATAAAATATCCTGTGATACAGGGAGGTATGGTTCATATAGGATCCTGGGAGCTTGCATCTGCGGTTTCTTCTGGAGGTGGACTTGGTATTATCGGGTCCGGCAACTACCCCGCATCATGGGTAAGAGATCAGATAAGGAGGGTAAGGGAGCGGACCAAAAAACCATTTGGTGTGAATCTTGTCCTTTTCTCACCCCATATAAAGGAGGTTATTGAAACAGTAATTGAAGAAAAGGTAAAAATTGTAACCATAGGCGGAGGTGTGGCAAGAAGTGAGATTCCCTATCTAAAGCAGAAGGGCATCACAGTAATTCCCATTGTTGGGAGTGTAAGATATGCTATTCTTTGTGAGAAGCTCGGAGCTGATGCGGTAATTGCGGAGGGTATGGAATCGGGTGGAGAGATAGGGGAGGTTTCAACAATTTCACTTGTCCCTCAGGTGGTGAAATCAATAAAGATTCCTGTTGCCGCAGCAGGGGGGATTGCAGATGGAAAGGGAGCCGCGGCCGCCTTTATGCTTGGGGCTGAAGCAATCCAGATGGGGACACGGTTTATAGCTTCGGATGAATGCATAGCCCACAGGAATTTTAAGGAACTGATTTTGAAATCAAAGGATACAGATACCGTAATAGTGGGAAATTTCTCCGGTGTGAGACTGAGGGTCATAAGAAATTCGTTTTGCAGGGAGATCCTTGAAAAGGAGAAAGAGTACCTTCTTGCTGATCCTGGAGAAAGGGAGCGGATCAGGAAAGAGATAATAAATTTCTGTATGGGAAGATCATTTAAAGCCCTTATAGAGGGTGATATAGAAAATGGTGCCCTCCTTGCTGGTCAATCAGTGGGTCTGATTGAAAAGATAATGCCTGCTGCTGAAATAGTGATGCAAACTGTGGAGCAGATGAAGGATTGTATTTTGCGATCGCATCTTGTTTTTCATTGAGGTGCTTTGATGAAACTTGCATATATATTTCCAGGACAGGGCTCACAGTTCAGAGGTATGGGGAGGGATATATATGAGGAATTCTCCATTGCAAGGGATGTTTTCCTGGAAGCAGATGAGTCCCTTGGATTTAAGATTTCAGAAATTATCTTTAATGGTTCTGAGGAGGAACTAAAGATAACATCAAACACCCAGCCCGCAATTCTCACTGTAAGTATTGCAATTTATAGGGTTCTCGAAGGTGAATTTGATATAATTCCCGATATCGCTGCAGGCCATAGCCTTGGTGAGTGGAGCGCACTTGTTGCAACTGGTGCGATTGAATTTAAAAGGGCAGTTGAAATGATCTGGAAAAGGGGGGTTTTTATGCAGGAGGCTGTGCCAGAAGGTGTGGGATCAATGGCTGCGATACTGGGATTCGATGCAGGAAGACTGGAGCAGATATGCAGGGAAGTCTCCATGGAAAGGATGAGAAGGGGTTGTGAAGACTACGTGGTTGTGCCAGCAAATTTCAATGCATATGATCAGATTGTTATTGCCGGGCATACAGCAGCAGTTGAGGAGGCTATGAGGATGGCAAAGGCGGAAGGAGCAAAGAAGGCAATCCCGCTTGCGGTCAGTGGCCCATTTCATTCACCCCTTATGAAACCAGCAGCTGAAAGGCTTGATAAGCTTTTTAACAATGTTGAGTTAAATGGATTCCATTTTCCTGTTATTTCCAATGTGACTGCAGATATATACCCTGGAAGTGCATCAATCCGGGAGCTTCTTACTATGCAGGTCTATACACCTGTTAGATGGGTAGATTGTATAAAGAGGCTTATGGCATTCGGGGTTGATACATATGTTGAGGTTGGCCCTGGCAGGGTATTGACTGGGCTTGTAAAAAGAATTGATGATAGGGCAAGGGTTTTCAGTATTGAAGATATGACATCCTTGAAAAAGACTCTCCAGGCAATAGGAGTATCAAGATGTTAACAAAGGAGCTTGAAGGAAAAATATCTGTTGTTACGGGAGGTTCAAGAGGGATTGGGCGTGCTATTGCAATTGCACTTGCAGATGAGGGGTCACATGTTGTTATAAACTATGTAACAAGGGAAGATGCTGCAAGAGAGGTGCTTAAGGAAATTGAAAACAGAGGTGGATCTGCTGAAATTATGAGGTTTAATATTGCTCTATTTCAGGAAGTTCAAAGGGCATTCGATGAGATAGTAAAGAAGCATCGAAGGATTGATATACTGGTGAACAATGCAGGCATCACAAGGGATAATCTCTTTGCCCTTATGAAAGAGGAGGAATGGGACGAAGTAATAAATATAAACCTGAAAGGCGTTTTTAACTGCACAAGGGCAGTTATAAAGGCAATGATAAGACAGAAGGGTGGGAAGATTATCAATATAGGCTCCGTTGTTGGAGTTATGGGAAATCCAGGGCAGGCAAACTACTGTGCATCGAAGGCCGGAATAATCGGTTTTTCAAAGGCACTTGCAAGGGAGCTTGGCTCAAGAAATATTACCATCAATGTTATTGCACCCGGTTTTATTGAAACAGAAATGACAGCAAATCTCAGTGAAGATATAAGAAATGAGATGTTAAAAAGGATTCCGCTTGGAAGGTTTGGAAAACCTGAAGATGTGGCATCGGTAGTATGTTTTCTTGCCAGGGATGCATCCTCATACATAACAGGGCAGGTAATACATGTCAATGGGGGGATGTTCTGAGATAAATGATATAATTAAAAGGAGGTGTAAATTATGTCGCAGATAGCAGAAAAGGTAAAAGAAATTATAGCAAAGGAGCTTGGAATTGATATCCAGGAGGTAAAACCTGAGGCCTCTTTTCAGGAGGATCTTGGCGCTGATTCACTTGATGTTGTTGAACTTGTAATGGCAATGGAGGAGGAATTTGGTCTGGAAATCCCGGAGTCCGATGCGGAAAAGATAAAGACAGTTCAGGATGCAATTAACTATATAGAAAGCAAGGTCAAAGAGTAGCAAATGGATCGGAGGCTGTGATGAGACGTGTTGTTGTAACAGGGATAGGGCTTGTTACACCAATTGGAATTGGTGTGGAGAATGTCTGGAAGAATCTCATATCGGGCAGATCAGGTATAGGGAGAATAACAAGATTCGATCCAGCTTCCCTTGCAACACAGATAGCGGGAGAGGTAAAGGATTTTAATCCTGAAGGGTTTATAGAGAAGAAAGAGATAAAGAAGATGGACACCTTCATTCAATATGCTATTGCTGCGGCAAAAATTGCTATGGAAGATAGCGACATCGATATAAATGCTGTAAAACCAGAAAGGGTTGGGGTTGTAGTTGGGGCAGGGCTGGGCGGATTACCAGGGATAGAGAAATATCACAGGATTCTCATCGAGGAGGGTCCAAAAAGGATAAGCCCATTCTTCATCCCCATGGTTATTGCGAACCTGGCTGCAGGTCAGATATCCATCATTTTTGGTGCAAAAGGACCAAATTCAAGCACATCAACAGCCTGTGCAGCAGGTGCCCATGCTATCGGGGATAGTGCAAAGTACATACAGCTTGGTTATGCAGATGTGATGATTGCAGGAGGTGCTGAGTCTACAATAACACCCCTTGCTATTGCAGGATTCAATTCAATGAAGGCCCTCTCCACGAGGAACGATGAACCCGAAAGGGCATCAAGACCCTTTGATAAGGACAGGGATGGATTTGTTATGGGTGAAGGAGCAGGTATCATAATACTTGAGGAGCTGGAGCATGCGAGAAGAAGAGGTGCAAGGATATATGCGGAATTCGCGGGATACGGGCTCAATGGTGATGCATATCATATCACAGCCCCGGATCCTGAAGGCGAGGGGGGGAGAAGGTGCATGGAGATGGCACTTGAAGATGCAAGGATAGATCCTTCTGAGGTGGATTATATAAATGCGCATGGCACATCAACATACTACAATGATATACTTGAAACAAAGGCCATAAAGAGGCTGTTTGGTGAACATGCAAAGAGGATAATGGTGAGTTCAACAAAGTCGATGACAGGACACTTACTTGGCGCTGCAGGGGGTGTAGAGGCAGCATTCACTGTGTTATCAATATATCATGGAGTAATCCCTCCCACTATAAATCTTGAGAATCCAGATCCGGAATGCGATCTTGACTACGTTCCCAATCAAGCGCGAGAGAAGAAGATAAAGGTTGCCATTTCAAACTCCTTTGGATTCGGTGGAACAAATGCCTGTCTCGTTTTTAAAAGATTTGAGCTTTGAGGTAAAAACATTGAAGATAGCAATTGCATCAGATCATGCAGGAGTTGATATAAAAGAGGAGATAAAAGGATTGCTTGAGGAGATGGGTTACTCCTTTATCGATTTTGGAACATATAACAGGGAGAGCGTTGATTATCCTGATATGGCAGAACTTGTTGCTGAGAGGATATCAAAGGGCGAGTTAGAAAGGGGAATCCTCATTTGCGGAACAGGAATAGGTATGTGTATAGTTGCTAACAAATTTCCAGGGGTAAGGGCAGCACTTGTTTATGACCTCTATTCTGCGCGATATGCGAAGGAACACAATGATGCAAATATACTGATCATGGGTGGAAGGACAACCGATAAGGATAATGCAAGAAAGATGGTGGAGATATGGTTGAAATCTCAGTTTCAGGGTGAAAGGCATCAGAGAAGGCTGGATAAGATTAAGAGGATAGAGGAAAGACTATATAGAAATATGAAGGAGTAGGGAGATGTCTTTTATAGAAAAGGTTGACCCCGAGGTATCAAGGGCGATAAGGCTCGAGTTTGAAAGGCAATTCTACAAGCTTGCTATGATTGCTTCAGAGAATTATGCATCACTTGCAGTTATGGAAGCTCAGGGTTGTCTCATGACAAACAAATATGCCGAGGGTTATCCGGGGAGGAGATATTATGGAGGCTGCGAGTATGTTGATATGGCTGAGCAGCTTGCCATTGAAAGGGCAAAAAAGATTTTTGGATGTGAGCATGTGAATGTTCAACCGCATTCGGGCACTCAGGCAAATATGGCTGTTTATTTTGCTGTTCTCAAACCAGGGGATACCATTATGGGGATGAATCTTTCCCACGGTGGACATCTCAGCCATGGGAGTCCTGTTAATTTTTCAGGATTTCTCTTCAATGTTGTTTCCTATGGTGTAAATAGAGAAACAGAACTTATTGATTTCAATGAGGTAGAAGATATTGCAAGGAAAACAAAGCCAAGGATAATCGTTGCGGGGGGAAGTTCCTATCCAAGGGCAATAGATTTTAAGCCATTCAGAGAGATAGCCGACAGTGTGGGTGCATATCTCATGGCAGATATAGCACACCCCGCCGGTCTAATCGCTGCAGGGCTCAATCCATCACCCATCCAATATTCACAATTTGTTACTGCAACAACACACAAAACGCTGAGGGGGCCAAGGGGCGGAATAATAATGTGCAAGGGCGAATTTGCAAAGCTGATCGATAGTAAAGTTTTTCCCGGTGTTCAGGGTGGTCCTCTCATGCATGTTATAGCAGCGAAGGCAGTTGCATTTAAGGAAGCGCTCGAGCCATCATTCATAGAGTATCAGAAGCAGGTTATAAGGAATGCGAAGACCCTTGCTGATTCACTTATCAAGTATGGATTCAGGATTGTTACAGGAGGAACTGATACACATATGGTTCTGGTGGACCTGAGGAATATGGGGATAACGGGTAGGGATGCCGAGGTAGTCCTTGACAGGGCAGGCATTGTTGTTAACAAAAATGTTATTCCCTTTGATCCAAACCCACCGCGAATAACAAGTGGCATACGTATAGGAACACCTGCGCTTACAACGCGAGGCATGAAAGAAGAAGAGATGGAGTATATCGCAGGACTTATAAATAGGGTTCTAAAGGATATAAAAAATGAAAGGGTTATTGAGGAGGTAAGAAGAGAGGTTACCGAACTCTGTATGAGGTTCCCCATTTATAAGGAGACTTTTCCTCTAAAGCCAACCTGATGAAATGTCCATATTGTGGAAAACTTCAGAACAGGGTGATTGATTCACGCGTCAGTAATGACGGAAAGGCAATCCGCCGAAGAAGGGAATGCATTGATTGCCATAAAAGATTTACCACATATGAAAGGGTTGAGGAAACCCCTCTTATTGTTGTAAAGAAGGACGGTCGAAGGGAGCCCTTTGATCGAAACAAGATAATAACTGGTATCAAAAAGGCATGCGAGAAAAGACCTATCAGTATGGATGCAATTGAGGCCATTGCAGACCGCATCGAACTGTTCCTTATGGAACTGGATGAAAAAGAGATACCCACAAAGATCATAGGTGAAAGGGTGATGGAGGAACTCAATCGCCTTGATAAGGTTGCCTATGTGCGATTTGCCTCCGTTTACAGACAATTCAAGGATATAGATGAATTTGTACATGAGGTTAAACAGCTCCTCGAGGAGAGGGAAAGAAAGGGCGATGAAAGAGAGAGTAAATGAAATCGAATACTATATGAGAAGGGCTATTGCTCTTGCAAAGAAGGGTGCTGGTTCTGTAAGTCCCAATCCAATGGTTGGTGCCGTGATTGTGAAGGATGGAATAGTCCTTGGTGAAGGGTTTCACAAAAAGGCAGGTTTTGATCACGCGGAGATTATTGCGATAAAGAAGGCGGGGGAGCGCTGCAAGGGTGCTTCACTTTATGTTAATCTTGAGCCGTGTTGCCACTATGGTAAAACACCTCCATGCACGGATGCGATAATAAGGGCAGGGATAGAGAAAGTTTTTATTGGAATGGTTGACCCAAATCCCCTTGTTTCCGGAAAGGGGATTGAAGAATTGAGGAGGCATGGAATAGATGTGAAAACTGGTATTCTTGAAGATTCATGCAGGATGTTAAATGAGTTCTTTATAAAGTATATAACTACTGGCATTCCATTTGTGATCATTAAGATGGCGTGCAGTATGGACGGAAGAGTTGCAACTTTCACAGGTGATTCAAGATGGATAAGCTGTGAAAAGTCCAGAATTTATGTTCACAAATTGAGAAGCAGGGTCGATGCAATCATTGTTGGGGTTGAAACTGCAATAAGGGATGACCCGGAACTTAATGTGAGATTGGTAAGGAGTAAAAGGTATCCAATGAGGATAGTAGTTGATTCACATTTAAGAATTCCCCTGAATGCAAGGATATTCTATTCAGAAGGTGGCAGATGCATCATTGCATCTGTTTATGGGGAAAGGGAGAAAGAGAGAAGGCTTTCTGAAATGGGTGTTGAGGTTATAAGGGTGGATGGAAGAGGGGATGGAAGGGTAAGCATGAAGTCTCTTCTTGCTATTCTTGGAAAGAGGGGGTTGAACAGCGTGCTTATTGAAGGGGGACCAGAGGTTTGCTGGTCTGCAATTGAAGAGGGGGTTGTTGATAAGGTCATGTTTTTCTACTCCCCGATTATTATAGGGGGTAAAGGGGCACCAGGTCCCATCGGCGGCATCGGCTTCAGAAAGGTGGAGGAGGCATTAAAATTGAAGAAAGTGAGGATGAAGAGGATGGGGGAGGATTTTCTCTTTGAGGGATATCTGACAGTTTAATGGAGAGGATCTAATGTTTACAGGGATAATCGAGTGTAAGGGTATAATAAATAAAATAACAATTAGTGAAACAGGTGGAAGAATTTATATAGGAGTTTTTCCTGATGATTTTATCCTGAAAAAGGGAGAAAGTATAGCTGTTGATGGTGTTTGTCTTACAGTATCAGATGTAAAAGAAAGGACTTTCAAAGCATCAGTTTCAAGGGAAACTCTGGAGAGAACAACATTCAGATATAAGAAAAAGGGCGATGAAGTGAACATTGAGAGGGCGCTGAAAATTTCTGATAGGGTTGGAGGACATATCCTGCTGGGGCATGTGGATGGTGTTGGAGAGGTTTTATATGTCGGAAGATCATGTGTGGGCATGGTTATGGATATCAAAATTCCAGAAGAACTTTGCAGATATGTTGTGGAGAAAGGTTCAATAGGAATCGATGGAATAAGTCTGACAGTTGCAAGTATCAAAGGGGATATAATAAGGATTGCCCTTATACCTTATACAATAGAGCAAACAACGATTGGGAAAAGGCATAGGGGGGAGAAGGTAAATATTGAGGTTGACATAATAGGAAAATATATTTACAGATTTGTAAATGATTATTTGCAAAAAGATGATCATCCAAGAATAGATTATGATTTCCTTAAAGGAAAAGGTTTTCTATAATAGAGGGAGGTTTATGATGAGAAGGATAGTGGAAGGAAAAATTTCTGCTGAGGGCTTCAGCTTTTCTCTCATAGTTAGCAGATTCAATCACTTTATAACCGATCGTCTCCTTGATGGTTCTCTTGATGCCCTGATACGACATGGTGCAAGGGAGGAGGATATAGAGATCATTAAGGTTCCTGGTGCATTTGAGATCCCCGCAGTTGCACGGAGGGTTGCAAGGAGTAAGAAAACAGATGCTGTTATATGTATAGGTGCAATAATAAGGGGGGATACGCCCCATTTTGAATATATAAGCTCTGAGGTTGCAAAGGGTATAGCCCTTGTTGCTCTGGAGAGCGAAATTCCTGTTATATTTGGTGTAATCACAGCAGATAATCTGGAGCAGGCCATAGAAAGGGCGGGCACGAAGGGGGGTAATAAGGGTTGGGAGGCAGCAGTAACTGCAATAGAGATGGTGAATCTTTACAAGGCCCTCGGGAGGTAGTGCTATTGGCGGGAGATTATGGGAGTAAGAAGAAAGGCAAGGGAACAGGCTTTACAGGTGCTTTATGAAATGGAGATTTCGAAGATTAATGCCAGTGAGGCACTTAGACTCTATTGGGAGGATCTTGCTAATAAACCTGCTAATAAAGAATTTACAGAATTAATAGTAAGGGGAGTGGAGGCAAACAGGGAGGTGATAGATGGAATTATCCGGTGTGTTTCGGAAAACTGGCAGCTTAACAGGATGGTGAAGGTGGATCTGAACATCCTTAGGATGGCAATCTTTGAACTACTTTACTGTAATGATATCCCCTCCAAGGTTTCTATAAATGAAGCAATCGATCTTGGAAAAAAATTTGGAACTGATGACTCAGCTGCATTTATTAATGGTATTCTCGATAGGGTTCTTAAAGACTATATAATAAAAAAAGGGGACCTGAAAGATGGGGTTAGTGGGAAATCTTGAGGATCTTGGTCTGGGAGATATACTGCAGATTATAAGCCTCAGCAGGAAATCTGGTGTATTATCCTTACATCATCACAGGGAGAGAGGGAAGATTATTTTCAGAGACGGGGTTGTGGTCAATGCCTGCTCAAATTATATACAGGAAAATCTTGCTGAATATCTTGCAAGGAAGAATATAATCCAGAGAACAACTGCACAGGAAGCATTTAAAATATTTCATCAAAGTGGAAAAAGGGAGCAACTTAAAAGTATCCTTATAAATCGTTTTAAGATTCCACCCGAAAAGATTGAAAAAGAGGTTATGTCACATGTTGAGGAGATCGTTTACCACTTTTTTACCTGGGATGCGGGAACCTTCAGTTTTGAACTTAAGGAAGTGGAAGATGAAATTGGAAATCTCTCAGATATTGACAAAGATTTTATTCTTGAAAGGGGGGTAAGCCCTCAATTTCTTGCACTTGAAGGGGCAAAGATTCAGGATGAAAAACGGAGGGAGAAAGAAGAGCAGAGAAAACGGATGATGGAGGAGATGGAAACAGAGTCAGTCGAAGAACAGATAGGTCCCTCGCCCGGGGAGGATTTTCTGGATTTAAGGGAACAGTTCAGGAATGATCTCGAGGAGATAGAACTCTCAGGGTTAGCTACTCGAGAGGTCCAAAAGGTGAGAACGAGCCCGGGGCTGTCTATCTTGAAGGGCATGCTCATGGAATTGCATGGCTCTCTATCCATTCAGGACATCCCCCTTCTTGTATTGAGATTCGCAAGTGAAATTTTCAATAGGGGTGTGATATTTATTATTAAGAAAGGATATTTTACAGGTCATGGACAGTTCGGCATAGAACTGGGCAATGCCAATCCTGACCAAGTTATCAGAGACATGAGGATACCTGTTAATGAAAAATCAATCCTCAAAGAGGCAGTGGAGAAAAAGGCTGTTGTTAAGAAAAAGCCGGAGCTTACAAAATGGAATACATACTTTTTCGAGCAGATAGGAGGGCAGGTCCCTGAGGAGGTTTTTGTTGCACCTGTAATAGTGGATGATAGAACAGCGTCGGTCCTTTACGGTGATAATATTCCATATAAGAGATCCATTGGAGATACAGAAAGCCTGGAAATTTTTATATCACAGGCTGCTATGGTAATGGAAAGAAGGATCCTTGAAAAGCGATTAAAAGAATTGGCAAGGGAGTCAAAAAATTGAGCTACAATGTGCTTATAGTTGAAGATTCCACCTCAATGAGATCATTCATTATATCATCCCTCGAAGAGATAGACCGCTTCCAGTTCTTTGAAGTTTCAAATGGATTTGATGCCCTGAAACTCCTTCCGCGTGTGAAATTCGATCTTATAATAACAGATATAAATATGCCAGACATAAATGGCCTTGAGCTTGCGAATTTTATCAAAAAGGACAAAAGATACAGGCATATCCCTATTATTATAGTGACAACAGAACAGAACCCGGAGGTTCAGAGAAAAGGAGCCGCCCTTGGTACTGAATGTTATATAACAAAGCCTTTCACTCCCGAATTAATCCAGAGGGTGGTGATGGAACAGTTAAAAAAGAAGGGTTAAAGTATGGCCGAAAACCCTTTAGACTCAAAGTCCCTTCAGGAGTTCATCTCAGAGGCAGAGGAGATCCTTGAAGGGGTGACAGCCAATCTTCTTGATTTAATGGAACAGTGCAGAACAGGTGAACCGGATGCAGACCTTATAAATGGGATATTCAGGGGTTTACACACCCTTAAAGGTATCTCAGGCACATTCGGTTTAAATGAACTTTCGCATCTCAGTCATATAATGGAGGATCTTTTTGATGGATTAAGGCTTGGAAGGGTAAGGTTTACTGATGAGATCTGTGATGTTGCATTTCAGGGAATTGATATCATGAGGAAAATGATCTCCAGCAAGGAGGAGGGAACAGATCCTCAGGTCGAGGATCTTGTTGAAAGGGTCAATCAACTGATCCGTTCTGGTTCAAAATCTGAGCAGCCCCTTACTTCACTTGGTGTACCTGAGGAGATAGCAAATGTTCTTACCGCCTATGAAGAGGCGCGCCTCAGAGAGAATATATCAAAAGGGAGAAATTTTCTCAGGGTAAAGGCATCCTTCGCGCTTGAAAATTTTGATCAAGCATTAAAGCAATTACAGGAAAAGCTAAAGCAGCATGGAGAGATCATTACCATAATGCCATCATCCTCGGAAAGTAGCGGGGAGGGGATTGAATTTGATCTTATTGTGGCATCAAAAGAATCAGCTGATAAGGTTCTTGAAAAGTTGAAGGGGGATGTCGTCTCTATTGAGACTCTCAGTTTTTCAGGAATTACAAAAGAGACATTCGAAGGGGCTCCTCTTCCTGATAAAAAGGCAAAGGAGGGAGAACAGCTTTCTATCAGAAGTATAGGAAAGACTGTTAGGGTTGATATAAGAAAACTGGATTCTATTGTTAATATACTGGGAGAACTTACCGTCTCAAAGATTCTCATTGAAAGGATCTTTAATCTCATACGTGAGAAGGAAGGATACAGGGACTTTGTTCTCGAAATGGGGAAGGCACTTGATTCACTTTGTAGGAATATTCAGGAACTGCAGGATGGTGTGATGGAAGTGAGGATGGTTCCATTAAGTCAGCTTTTTGAAAAACTTTCAAAGGTTGTAAGAAGACTTCAGAGGGAATCAAAAAAGATTATCGATTTTCAATTCTATGGGGGAGATACAGAACTTGACAAGCTATTGATGGATGAGATTGCTGATCCACTTGTTCATATAATAAGAAACGCAGTCGATCACGGCATAGAGGATCCTGAGACAAGGCTCGCATGTGGAAAGCCTGAGAAGGGCATGATCAAACTGAATGCCTTTCAGAAGGGCAACCATGTTATCATTGAGGTTGAGGATGATGGAAGGGGGATAGATATTGAGGCAATAAGGAAAAAGGGGATTATGAAAAAGCTTATCGATGAGAGGGCTGATCTTGATGAAAAGGAGATAATTGAATTGGTATTTCAACCCGGATTTTCAACGAAAGAGGATGCAACAGAAATCTCAGGAAGGGGTGTTGGTCTCGATGTTGTTAGAAATAACATCTCAGGGATTGGAGGCATTGTTGAGTTAGAAAGCAGGAAGGGAAAAGGGACAAAGGTGATAATCACACTTCCCATGACCCTTGCAATAATACAGGTTCTCATAATGGAAGTGGGCGGAAAGATTTTTGCGCAGCCAATAAATTCAATAATTGAATGTTTGAGAATAAATCCTGAGGATATTCGGACTGTTGGAAGAAAAGAGGTGATTCAGCTCAGGGATTCAACCATTCCGATTATAAGGATCTCAGATTATTTTTCATTGCCCCAATCGGTGAGTAGAAACAGGTATTATGTGATTATTATTGGTTTCGGCGAAAAGAAGGTTGGCATCCTTGTTGACAGAATAATCGGGGAAAGGAGCATTGTGATAAAGCCCCTCGGAAAGAGCTTAAAAGGGGTGAAGGGTATAGCAGGTGTGGCTGAGTCAGGTGAGGGAAAATTGATCCTCCTCCTTGATGCTGTCTCGATCTTGATGGATGTGATGAAGGAAAAGAAGGGTAGCTGGAATATTAGATCCGGCCAATCAGGTATTTGACATGCGGGATAAAAAGGATCTTGTTAATTTAAAAGATAGGGAGAGAATAAGAGAAAAGGAGAAAGAGATTGTTTTCAGAGGGGGAGAGATCATTGATGCAGAGGCATATGAGAAATATCCAACAAAAGTAAAAACAAACAGAACATATCTCGGGTTTTTGCTTGGAAAGGAGGAGTATGTGGTGGCGATGGAGAGGGTCAAGGAAATCATAAGATTAAGGGAAATAACAGAGATACCGGGCGCACCACCACACCTTCTCGGGATAATTTCTTTGAGAGGGATTATCGTCCCTGTGATCGATGCAAGGAAAAAGCTTGGACTGAACGCAAGCGAGCCGGATGAGCACTCACGTATACTTATCCTTTACAACGATGATGAATATACTGGGCTTCTTGTTGACAAAATAACGGAGATAATGGAAATTTCCGAGGAGATGAATGAACCTCCACCGGACTCACTAACACTGGATGAGGCGGAATTAATCAGGGGAGTTAATAGATACAAGGAAAGACTTATAATAATCCTTAATAGCGAGAGGATTATAAATTTGTAAAAATGTGATGAGATCATGAGGGAGACTCAATTTATTTGCTTCACTGTCAGCGATAAGCTATTTGCGATCGAGATAGAAAACATCCAGGAGATCATCCGTTATAGAAAACCCTTGAAGGTTCCAAAGTCTCCGGATTTTATTGAGGGTGTTATTGATCTTCGAGGAACTGTTATTCCGATTTTTGATCTCGGTAAAAAGTTCGATCTTTATTCCGGAGATAAAACAGGGAAGGAAAAGGTAATAATTCTAAGAACGGGGATGAGTGTGGTGGGAGTTATTGTTGATTCTGTTAAAGGAGTTCTCAGTGTGGAAGAAAAAGATATTGATCTTTCTCACCATGAGTTATCCCCGAGACAGGCAAATGTGATAAAGGGCTATATAAGAAAGGATGACAGCTTAATAATGATCCTCGAGATGGACAGGGTTATAAGTGCTGATGAGAAGATTGCATTGAAAGATTTCAGGACATCAATGGAGACTTCATATAATTCGAGATAGCTTTTTAGTTACTAATAAATTAATTCACAAGGAGAGATAAATTGAGTCTAAAAGGCAAAATTTTACTAATTTTTATCCTCGGATCTTTTATTTTTATATTTACAGGTGCGCTTTCACTTCATCTGGCCACTATGGGTGCAAGCCCCAAACCGTTTTTGTCCCTTTTGAAGGCAAATACGAATCTAATAGTTAAAGATGTTATTTCTGCTCTCAGGGAGGGTGATGAGGTCTCTGGTCATGCTGTGATGGATAAATTATCCATTTTCGATCAGGGGAAGGATGGTTATTTTTCGGGGGCGGATGTGGTTGATCCGAATGGTGGCATCATATATTCCTCAAATGAGGATAGGATAGGGGTTAGAGTAAATCAGGAAGTCCTTTCGCTGCTGAGTAGATTGAAAAAGGGGGAGTTCCGATGGCTGGATAGTCTTTCCGCCTATGCTATGCCCATATATGATGATGGTAAAATTCAAGGCTATCTCTATATAAAGGCAAGTAGATCAATGATGATTGATAGTGAATGGATGTCGCTCAATAAATATCTAATAACAAGTTTGATCATATTGGGATTAATTACAACATCAATTTATGCCTTTATGGGGAGGCATATTTCTCTTCCCATAAATAAATTCAAAGCCCACATAAAGCATGTAGGTGAGGGTGATATATCACATGATGCAAAGATCTGGCATAAAGATGAGATTGGAAGTATGGTCTCCGTTTTTAACAAAACGGCCGATGGATTGCGGAATCTGATAAGGGATGTCGGGGTTGTTTCCAGAAAAGTGACAGAGGCGTTAAGTGATCTAATGGGTATTTCTATGAAACTTAAGGATGGAGCTGAGGATCAACTAAAAAAAGTAGACGAAAGCACCACATCCATTGAGGAAATCCATCAGTCAGTAAGATCAATTTCCGATAATATAGGATTTCTCTCATCATCTATTGAAGAAAGCTCTTCTTCCATCCTTGAATTGAGCGCCTCTGTTGAGCAAGTATCAAACAATATATCCTCACTATCAGGGCTCATAGATGAGATTGCAGGCTCCATAGAAGAAATCTCTCAGTCCATAAAAGAAGTCGCTAAGAATACGGAGGGTCTATCAATTGCAGCTGATAACACTGCGACCTCAATGGTAGAGATGGATTCATCCATAAAGGAGATTGAAGCTCATGCGAAGGAGGCATCGAGGATCTCTGAAGAAGTTGCACTTAATGCGAAAAAGGGTGCCTCATCAGTTCAAAGAACAATAGAGGGTATGAAGGAGATCTCGAAGAAGGTTAAAGAGATTGAAGATGTTATGCGCGATCTTAAGAAGAAAACAGAGGAGATAGATAAAATTGTTTCAGTTATAGATGATATAGCTGAAGAAACAAATCTCCTTGCGCTGAATGCTGCAATACTAGCTGCACAAGCAGGGGAATATGGCAAAGGTTTCAGTGTTATTGCACAGGAAATAAAAGCCCTTTCTGAAAGAACAGCGGCATCAACAGGAGAGATCGGAGAGATTATAAGGGCTGTTCATGCAGGAACATCAGAGGTAGAAAAGGCAGTAAGGGATGGAACAGAGATAGTGGGAGAGGGAGTCCGGCTTTCCCTGGAGGCAGGGGAGGTTTTAAATAGCATTATTAAAAGTGCAGAGCTATCCAGGGATCGGATTCAGGAGATAGCAAGGGCTACCCTTGAGCAGGTCAAGGGAAGCAAGGAAGTTACGAATTCAGCAGACAGGATAGCCCAGATGGCACAGCAAATATCAAAGGCCATGTCAGTTCAATCATCCACTGTTGATCTTATAAGAAAGGCCTCGGAGAATATGAGGGATCTTTCGAATCAGGTAAAGTTGTCTTCCCAGGAACAGGTTAAGGGGGCAAAGGTAATTATAAAGATGGTGGAGGGTATTACGGATATGGTTAATAATGTTGATAAGTCGTTGAAGCAGCAGCTTGAAGCAGTTGATTATATAGTAAAAGCAACAAATGATGTCAAATCTATTGCTATGGAGAATAAAAAAATATCAGAGAGTGTTTCGAAGAATGTTGATGCATTGAATAGATTGTGTAATGAGCTTAACGGTAAGATTGGAAAATTTAAGCTATCGAGGAGTGAAGAACAATCGTGATCGTAATATGCCCATCCTGCAAATCGAGATTCAGGATAAAATACATACGCAATGGAGCACAAGGTTTAGTATTGAGATGTTCCAGATGCAGGACCCTTTTCCGTATAAAGGAAACAGACCGTAGATATTCTCGGGGTGATCCATCAGAAAAGATAAAGATCCTTATTGCAACAGACAGCCCTGCCATTAGAGATGCAGTAATCTCCCAACTGGATAATAAAAACTTCGACATATATACTGCTGAAGATGGTTATAAGGCCCTGGAAAAGATAATAAATATTAAACCGAAGGTTGCATTGCTTGATGTGGGAATTCCAAAATTGATGGGGTTTGAGGTGTGCGAAAGGGTGAGAAGAAACAATGAAGTCAAGGATACCATAATAATACTTATAGCATCAGTATACAGAAAGATGAGGTATAAGAGAAAGCCAGAATCATTATATGAGGCTAATGATTACATAGAAAAGCACCATATTCCGGATGAGCTTCTTCCAAAGATATATGGATTGATTTCAGGGCAAAGTATAGAACGGGTTGCAGCCATGAAGGAGGAAATAAAAACTCAGAAGGGCATTGGGGTTCAGGAGATCGGGGTTGAAAAATTAGCAGAGGAGCGGAGTTTACTTATAAGGGACGAGGAGATCCCCTCTGTTGAGAATGAGGGATATCTTTATGAACGGGCAAAAAGGCTTGCAAGGACGATTGTTTCAGACATAGCTTTTTATAATGAGAAGAAGGTCTACGAGGGGATAAAAAATGGTAATTTCTTTGAGATACTGAAGGAAGAGATTGAAGAGGGTTTTGAGTTTTTTTCCAAAAATGTTCCTGAGTCAATCCTCAGGAAATACAATATCCTTAAGGAAGAAATTGATGAATTTATCTTGAGGAAAAAGAAGGAGCTTGGGTTAATTTAAAAGATGGAGAGGATCGAGCAGATCCTAAGCAGGATGAGGAGTAAGGATGACGAGGAGAGAAGGAGAGGTCTTCTCGATGCAGCCTCCCTTCCTCCTGATCAAGGTATTCCAATCATTATGAATTCCCTCGGCGATGAAAGCTGGAGAGTAAGAAAACAGGCTGTTGAAATAATCTCATCATCAGATGATCCTTCGATATTTGTTCCACATCTCATAGGGGCGTTGAGAAAGAAGGGTGAGGTTGAGTTGAGAAATGCCTCGATTGAAGCACTGATAAGGATTGGCAAAAATAGCCTTAATAATCTTCTTGCTGCTATGAGGGATGAGGATCCCGATTTAAGAAAATTTATAATTGATGTTCTTGGAGAATTAAAGGAGCATGAAACTTTCCCCTATCTTATTGAAGCCTTGAATGACAATAATCAGAATGTTGCCTATGCGGCTGCCGAGGCGCTTGGAAAGATTGGAGGTATTGAGGCTATTGATGCATTGATAAAGGTTCTAAGGGATGGAGAGCTCTGGATAAAATATGCAGCAGCAGATGCCCTTATTTCATTAAATGCATATGTGCCTGAAGAAATAATCCTTTCACTGGCTGAAAACAGGATTCTCAAGAAAAGGGCGATAGAGCTTATTGGTAGATGCGGAACTATTTCATCACTTGGGATGATTCTTGATTCCATAAGGGAAGGATCAAGGGGAAATGTGGAAGTGGCTGTTCAAGCTTGCTATAACCTCTATGAAAGGCTTACGAACAGTGAGAAGGAGCTTGCAAGAAAAAGAATTAGAGAGGCATTAGATGGTATTAGCAAAGATGTTATCGAGCCAATAATTCATTCTTCTCAGCTTTCTCTTAAGAAGGCGATTTGCAAGATACTCGGTATTTCCGGAAAAATAGAATTCCTTAAGGATATGGTAGAGGCTGTCGATGATGAGATGAGCGATACAGTCATAGGTGCTGTAAAGGAGATGGGTAAGGGGGCAGTACCCAAACTCATGGAGATTTTTGAAATGGTGGAGGACAGGAATAAGGCATTTATCTGTATTCTTCTTGGGGAGCTAAAGGATAGCGCGGCTGAGGAGTTCCTCATTAGAAATCTTCAGCATTCTTATGGGCACGTCAGAAGGGAGGCAGCTGTGGCCTTAGCAAAAATCGGTTCTGAAAAGGCAATTGGCAATATATTTGATTTGCTGAGCGACAAGTTTGAGGATGTGCAACTTTTTGCGCAAAAGGCCCTTTCAATGATTTCGGAAAGGTATCCGGAAAGGATAGTAAAAACCATCTCTTCCCTTTATGCCTCTGCCCACCATATTCTCAAAAGGAATCTTATCAGATTGATGGGAAAGATAAAAAGGGAGGAGATGCTTCAATTCCTCCTGCTTGCAATTAAGGACGGTTACGCTGCAATCAGAAAGGAGGCCTTCATTGCTATAGGGGAACTTGGATATGGGGTAAACGTTCTGGACAATCTCATTTCGGCCCTTACTGATGAAGATCCTGATGTAAGACTCACTGTTATTAATATCCTTGGAAAGATAAGAGAACCTGCAGTAAGGGAGAACCTGTTTTTGATGCTGAATGATGATAATCTGTGGATAAGGGTTGCTGCGATCAGGGCTTTAGGTGAGATTGGCGGGGACGAGGTTGTAGAAAGAATAAGGGATATGCTTGAACGCGGCTCAGGTATAGAGATCATAGCATCCCTTGAGTCACTTGGTCAGATAGGGGATAAGAGATCCGTGGGAGCAATATTGCCTTTCTTAAGCAACCCGGACCCTGAAATTGTAAAGGCAGCACTGAAAGCAATCCTAAGGATTGGAATGCCAAATATCTTTCCCATTCTTGAGGCGTTGATAAGGCATGAAAATTGGTCAGTAAGGGGTGCTGCTATTTCAGCCCTCGAAGAGATAGATGGAGGAAGGGCGTTGGAAATCCTTGAGAAACACTACCCACATGAAACGGACGAGTTTCTTAAAAGATCAATTGAAAGGGCGCTTTCAAAAATAAGGCTGTATTCATCTAATGATCGAGTTCAATAACACAGTAAAATTGACAGATGAGGAGTTTAGGCTCCTCAGGGATTTTATAAATAGCTACTGCGGGATCTATTTTGATGGAGACAGCAAATTTTATATCGAAAAAAGACTTTATTACAGACTGCAACAGAGGCAGTTCAAAAGTTACATGGAGTATTACTATTTTTTGAAATACGATCCAAATAGGGATGAAGAGCTGAACTCAGTTGTTGAAGTTCTTACAAATAATGAGACCTATTTCTTCCGGGAACAATTTCAGCTCAAAGCCTTTTCAGAGGAGATTCTCCCTGAGATACTCGAAGGAAAACAGAGGCAGAATAAAAAGGAGCTCAATATATGGAGTGCAGGTTGTTCCACGGGTGAGGAGCCTTATACAATTGCAATACTGATCTTGGAGAAGGGAATCCAGAACAGATTGAAGGTTGAGATTCTGGGAACTGATATAAGTCAGAGGGTTCTAAAGAATGCAAGGTTGGGTGTTTATTCAAAGTCGTCCTTCAGATCTACTGAAGAGAAATTTTTAAATAGATATTTTGAAAAGATGGAGGGAGAAAGGTTTAGGATAAAGGATGAGGTAAAAAGCCTTGTAACATTCGGTCATCTTAATTTAATGGATATTGGAAGGATAAAGCTTTTGAAGACGATGGATGTGATTTTTTGCAGAAATGTGTTGATGTATTTTGATATCAATGCGAGGAAGAAGGTTATCGAATCATTTTATGATAGACTGCTGCCTGGTGGATTTTTGCTTCTCGGCCATGCTGAGTCACTCATGAATCTATCAACGGTCTTCAAGTTGCGACATCTAAAAAATGATCTTGTATATCAGAAACCCTATTAACTGGAGAAATATTTGCATAAAATAAAAATTCTTATAGTTGATGATTCAGCATATAGCAGACAGACCTTGAGAAAGTTACTGTCGAATTCTAACAGCATAGAGATTTTAGGTGAAGCAAGGAATGGAGAGGAGGGGCTAAAGAAAGTCTTTGATCTAGCACCAGATATTGTATTACTTGATCTCCAGATGCCGGTGATAGATGGATTTGGATTCCTTAAGCTTCTTATGAAAAAGAGGCCATTACCTGTAATTGTTGTAACCTCAATGAGATCAAGACAAGATGTATTTAAGGCCCTTGAGCTCGGTGCAGTGGATTTTATTATCAAACCATCACCTTCGGTTAAAATGGATTATGAAGATTTTCGTAATGAATTGCTGAGCAAGATATACAGCTTTATCGGCATTAAGAAATCCAGATTAAATCCCTTTCCGAAGACCAGAGAAGTATTTAAATTCGAAGATAGTAATTATCATTATGCAAAGGATCAGATAAAGGCAAAAATTGTTGCAATTGGTGCATCAACAGGAGGCCCCCTGGCCCTTCAGCATATAGTGAAAAATCTGCCTTCTCGATTTCCCGCATCCATTGTAATTTCCCAACATATGCCGCCGGGATTTACCAGGTCATTTGCGGAGAGATTGAACGAGTGGTCCGCTCTTCCGGTTAAGGAAGCGGAGGATGGTGAGTATGTGGTTGATGGGAAGATCCTTATCTGCCCAGGAGGTTTTCATATGATGGTGGAAAAAGGATTGAGGGGTGCAAGGGTAAGGTTAATAAAGAGAAGGGAAGATGATAAGTATATACCATCTGTTGATATTATGATGAAATCGTGTGCTGAAGTTTTTGGTCCAAGGACACTTGGTATTATCCTCACAGGTATGGGAAGTGATGGTAAGGAAGGCGTAAAGAAGATAAAAGAGGTGATGGGTCAAACAATAGCAGAGGCTGAAGAAAGCTGTGTGGTTTTTGGCATGCCGAGAGCGGCTCTGGAAACAGGTGCAATTGATAAAATTGTTCCACTTGATAAGATACCTTTGGAGATTTTTAAAAGGGTGATATAATGCAATTTGCTTGAAAGAAATTGTCTATTTTTCCTATAATAATCTGTAAATAGAAATGAGGATTTACTGATGATTCATAATGAAGATGATATCTTAGAAAAGGATCGGACAACAGGGGATGAGAAAACGGTTACGAAAAGGGCAGAGGAGCTCCTCCAGATATTTAAAAAGGGGGCGGAGTTCACAGAAAGTTTACTGAAAGAGAATGAGAAACTTCGTTATAAGATTGTCAGACTTGAGGAAGAAAACAAGATATTAAAGAGGAGATTGACAGAAGGGGGCAGAGGCGAAGAGCTTTTAAGGAAGATCAGAGAGCTTGAGAGGGAAAAGGAGGAGATCCTTGAGAAGTTTAAAGAGGTAGAAGCGGAAAACAGGGATTTTGCAGCAAAATATGTGGAGATACAGGAGGAGAATAACGCCCTTGCCAATCTTTATGTTGCAAGCTATCAGTTACATTCAACCCTTGATTTCAGGGAAGTCCTTCAAATCATTATGGAAATAATCATAAATCTCGTTGGGGCGGAGACCTTTGCAATCTTCCTTCTCGATGAAAAAACGGGGATCCTCACCGCTGTGGCCAGTGAAGGAGTGGAGAGGGATGAGTTACCTTCAATACCTCTTGGAAAGGGTGTGATAGGAAAGGCTGTTAGAAGAGGGGAGAACTACTTTGCAAAAAATATAATTGTTAGTGAGCCATTAGAATTAATGAATCCCATAGTTGTTGTGCCCCTGAGAATCAAGGAGAGGATTATTGGTGCAATTGCGGTTTATAAACTTTTAAAGCAGAAGGAAAGCTTTACAAATGTTGATTATGAACTTTTCAGTCTTCTGGCTGGTCAAGCAGCAACAGCGATTTTCGGATCAAAGCTTTATACAGAATCTGAAAGGAAGCTTAGCACCATTCAGGGCTTTATTAGTCTCCTTACAAAATAGAAGATGATAAATTTATGAAAAAAATACTTATAGTTGAAGATTCACCCACAATGAGACAGTTTATAACTTTCAGCCTGAGGAGGATAAAGGATCTGACCTTTGTTGAAGCATCAGATGGAGTTGATGGTTTGAAAAAGATATCAAGCGATAATTTCGATCTGATACTTGTAGATATAAACATGCCTTTAATGGATGGTTTGAAGTTAATCAGTTTGATCAGGAGTAATGAGAGATACAGGAATATTCCCATTATTGTTATTACCACGGAAGGCGGGGAGGAGGATAGGGAGAAGGCATTGAGTCTTGGGGCAAACTTCTATATTACAAAGCCCATCCAGGCGGCAACTCTTCAAAATATCATAAAAAAATTTCTAGATCTGAAATAGTCAGACCGCTTTCATAAATGGTCTCTTTTGATTGATATAAATGGAGGCATCTATGGAAGAAAGATACAATCCACATGTCATAGAAGAAAAATGGCAGAGTATATGGGAGGAAAGGGAGTGTTTTAATACTGAAGAGGACCCATCGAAAGAAAAAATGTATATCCTCGAGATGTTTCCCTATCCATCTGGAAGGATACATATGGGGCACGTCAGGAATTACTCCATCGGTGACGTTATAGCGCGATATATGAGGATGAAGGGTTATAATGTGCTCCATCCCATGGGGTGGGACGCCTTTGGACTTCCAGCAGAAAATGCAGCTATCGAGCATGGTGTTCATCCAGCAAAATGGACACTCGAGAATATTGAGTATATGAAGAAACAGTTAAAAAGACTTGGTTTTAGTTATGACTGGACGAGGGAAATATCAACCTGTGATATCTCCTATTATAAATGGGAACAGTGGCTATTTTTAAAGATGTTTGAACGCGGTCTTGCGTACAAAAAATTTTCCTCAGTAAACTGGTGCGAGAAATGTCAAACCGTTCTTGCAAATGAACAGGTTGAAGGTGGTTGTTGCTGGAGGTGTGGAACACAGGTTATTCAGAGAGAGCTCGAACAGTGGTTTTTTAAAATCACAAATTATGCAGATGAGCTTCTCGAATATTGTGACAAACTTAAGGGGTGGCCTGAAAGGGTTCTCGTGATGCAGAGGAACTGGATTGGAAAGAGTGAAGGTGCAGAAATAGAATTTCCGCTTGAAAAAGGAGGGTCTTTGAGGATTTTCACAACAAGGCCAGACACTGTATTCGGGATAACATTCATGTGCATTGCCCCTGAACATCCAATGGTTCAAGACCTTATAAAGGATTCACCTAATTATAGGGAGGTCATGGAATTCATTAATAAGGTAAGGAGGATGAGTGTATCAAGGGAAGCGATTCTGGAAAAAGAGGGGATATTTACAGGCACATACTGCATAAATCCTTTTAATGGGGAAAGGATTCCTGTATTTGTTGCTAATTTTGTAATTATGGAGTATGGAACAGGAGCGATTATGTCGGTTCCGGCTCATGATCAAAGAGACTTTGAATTTGCAAAAAAATACAATCTCCCTATCCGTGTGGTTATTCAGCCCGGTGAATCTATTCTCGATGCGGAAAGGATGGATAAGGCATACGAAGGGGAAGGGATAATGGTAAACTCTGGTTCATTTTCGGGTATTTCCAGTGAGGAGGGGAGAAAAAGAATAACAGAGTATGTGGAGAAGATGGGATGGGGGAAAAGGGCATATTCGTATAAGTTAAGGGATTGGGGGATTTCGCGCCAGAGATACTGGGGGTGTCCGATACCAATAATATACTGCGAAAGGTGCGGTATGGTCCCTGTTCCAGAGAAAGATCTTCCTGTTGTGTTACCATTCGATGTTGAAATAACAGGAGAAAAAGGCTCACCACTTTCACATCACAAAGAGTTTGTTAATGTTAAATGTCCAAATTGTGGACTGGATGCAAAAAGGGAGACAGATACAATGGATACCTTTGTTGACTCGTCCTGGTATTTTGAAAGATTCTGCTGCCCGGATCATGATGGATTTCTTGACAGCAAAAGGGTTAAATATTGGATGCCTGTTGATCTTTATATTGGAGGCATAGAACATGCAGTTCTTCATCTCCTTTACGCAAGATTCTTTACAAAGGTTTTGAGGGATTTTGGTATCGTTGAAATTGACGAGCCCTTTATAAATCTTCTCACCCAGGGGATGGTTATAAAGGATGGAGCGAAGATGTCAAAATCAAAGGGAAATGTTGTGGATCCTGATGATATGATCAGGAAATATGGAGCAGATACAGTAAGGCTGTTCCTCCTTTTTGCCGCTCCCCCTGAAAAGGATCTTGATTGGAGTGATAAAGGGATAGAGGGTTGCTACCGATTCTTGAACAGGGTATGGAGGGTAGTAAGGGATGCAATGCCTCTGATAAAGGATATTCCTCCATATAAGGGTAAAATGAAGCTTGAGGGAAGTAACAGGCAGTTGAGAAAGATCGTTCACAAATCGTTGAAGAAAGTTATGGAAGATATTGAATCGCGATATCATTTTAATACTGCGATAAGTGCAATTATGGAACTTGTTAACTACATTTCACAGTGGAAACCTGATGCCAATGATGAAGTGGGCAGATCCGTTTTAAGGGAGGCAATTGAAACACTTGTTATTATTCTTTCCCCATTTGCACCCCATATATGTGAGGAGATCTGGAGTGAACTTGGTGGCAAAAGAAGCCTCATTTATGAGAGCTGGCCTGAATATGATCCAGAGATCCTTGAAAAGGAAGATGTGTTAATAGTTGTGCAGATAAATGGAAGGGTAAGGGATAGGGTTACAGTTGCTTCAGAAATAACCAAGGATGAATTGTTGAAGATTGTCCTGGAAAGGGAAAGAGTAAGGATGTATCTTAGGGGAAAGAATGTTAAGAAGACAATCTATATCCCCGACAAAATACTTAATATTGTTACTGATTAATTGTATCTTTCTTTCTTCATCCTGTGGATACAGGCCTGTATCATATCCTGCTAAGGATTCCAAGAGGTTCCTTACAGTCGCTGTTCCATACTTTGATAACAGAACAATGGAACCTGAGATTGATGCGATAATTACGGAAACTCTTCGAAGGGAACTCTCGATGTCAGGCTTTCAGATTGGGAGTGAAAGGGAGGCTGATATTGTTATAAAAGGGGTGATAGAAAGGGTTGATATTGTACCTGTTGGTTTTAACAGGGAGGATATCTCTATTCAGAACCGCCTTACAGTTGGTATCAATATTATGATCATAATGCATGGGAAGGTTATAGCTGAGAAAACAAATCTTGTAGAGAAGGAGGAATATTATGTTGATAGAAATCTGCAGGTTATAGAGGGAAATAAAAAAGAAGCCATAATTAAGATTGCAAAGAGGTTATCAAGTTCAATCAAGGGAAGGTTTCTGAGGAATATATAATGCTTGTGGTGAAAGATTTAAAGGCATTAATGCTCGAAATAAAAAAATCCATGGAGAGTTGCTATATATTTGTCTCAACAAGCCCTTATTTACTTGAGGAGGCTGCAGAGGCATTCATAAAAAAGGCCGGGGATAGAGAAAAATGGAGTATTGAGATTATAAAATACAGTGCAAGAGAACTTGATATTTCCCTGCTTTCAGAGGAGGCATACCTGCTTCCACTTTTTTCAAGAAAAAAGCTTATATGGATAAAGGATGTGCATCTGTTAAGGGATGCAAAAAAGGGTAATTTTGAGGAAACAGTGCTTGGAATAATGAAGGCAAACTATATTGTGGTGACTGGAAATATGGATTCGGTTAGTTTATTTAAGGAAAAAGATTTAGTAAAGAGAATCTATAATTTAGTTGAGCCGTATGGGGCGGGGCTCATTGAATGGATTCAGTTCAAGGTTGCCCAGGATGGGAAGGAGATAGACAGAGGAGCTGCTGAAGCGCTGATAAGGATTATCGGGACTGATCTTGGTGAGGTAAGATCAGAGTTAACAAAACTGATATGTTATACAGGGGAGAGGCGTATAATAAGGCATGAGGATGTAGTGGATATGTATCCATTTCTTAAAAACAGGAAGCCCGTAGAGCTTGTGGGTGCATTAAAGAAAGGAGACATAGCAACAAGTATTCAGATTGCTGATAATCTACTTGCATCAGAGGATCCCCTCAGGATTCTTTCGTATCTTTTTACTGTCGTTAAGAAGGAGTTTATGGTTGCTAAGATTAGTAACAAAGATTACAGGGAGATGGTATCATATTTTCATTCTGCTGATCTATTGCTTAAATCATCGAAGATTCCTGCACGTATCGTACTCCATGATTTGATTATAAAGACTGGAAATCATATCAAAGGGCTTTCTCTTTCAAAAGGGCATTGACCTTTTTGGAAATCCTTGAGATCTTTCTCGATGCTGTATTTTCAGGAATGACTCGTTTTCGAGAAGCCTTCTGGATTAAGCTTACTGCTTCCCTGAATATTTTAAGTGCCTTTTCGGCATCTTTTGCATCAATTGAGGAAATTACCTCCTTTATCAGGGTTTTAATCCTGGATTTCACTGCTCGATTTATCTCCCTTCTTTTGAGACTTTGACGATGTCTTTTGATAGCGGACTTGCTCCTTGCCAATTTTATCCCCTCCTGCTATATTTGTAGAATTTGAATATTATCAGTATGAATTCCCTGTTGTCAAGATACTGTTTATGATCAATTCACATAATAAAGAAATAACAAAGGCTGCTGGTCTTATAGCCTTTGCAACTTTCCTGAGCAGGATATTTGGCTTTCTCAGGGATGTAATAATTGCAAAGATTTTTGGAACAGGCATGGCAGCCGATGCCTTTTTTGTTGCTTTCAGAATCCCCAATATATTGAGAAGGCTGGTAGGTGAAGGTGTTCTTACCGTTGCTTTCATTCCGGTTTTTACGGAATATCTACAAAAAAAGGATAGGGAAGAGGCCTTTGAATTTGCGAATGCACTCTATACAGTTTTATTAATATCCCTTTTCATTTTTACAATTCTTGGCATAATTTTTTCACCGTGGATCGTCCAGATAATAGCCGGCGGCTTTCGGGAAGATCCTCAAAAGTTTGCCCTCACGGTTATCCTTACGAGGATTATGTTCCCATTCCTGTTATTTGTTGGAATGGTTGCATATTTCATGGGACTGCTTAATTCCATGAATCATTTTTTTGCTCCTGCCCTTGCACCGGTTCTGTTAAACATAGGGATAATTTTTGGGGCGGTTATCCTTGCCCCGCTTTTTTATGAACCCGTAATTGGCTTATCACTTGGAGTGATTATCGGAGGATTCGCTCAGTTCATTTTTCAGATCCCCTTTTTAAAGGGTAAGGAGATTACACTTAAATGGAGGCTTGAACCTTTTCATCCCGGCATATTAAAGGTTCTAACTCTAATGCTACCATCTGTTTTCGCTCTTGCCGTAACGCAGCTTAATATTTTCATCAGCACTCGGCTGGCCACCCATCTTCCTGAAGGGAGTGTTTCTTACCTGTATTATGCGGATCGATTCATGGAACTTCCCCTGGGGATTTTTGCTATTTCGGTGGCAACAGCCATGTTACCAACATTATCAAGGCAGGCATCCCAGGGAGAGATAGAAGAGTTAAAGGAAACACTTTCTTTCTCCCTGAGACTTGTATTCTTTTTTACAATTCCGTCAATGTTCCTGCTCATATCACTAAGAGTTCCAATACTGAATCTTCTTTTTCAAAGGGGTAGTTTTGACTATACATCAACTATGAAAACGGCAGATGCATTACTTTTTTATTCGCTTGGATTATGGGCGTTTTCCGGTGTCAGATTGATAACACCTGTTTTCTATTCATTCAAGGATACCATTACTCCGGTCATCATAGCATCTATAGCTGTTATTGTTAATCTTATAACAGGTATAATACTGATGTTTCCACTGAAACATGGTGGTCTTGCACTTGCTACCTCCATTGCTGCTTGCTGCAATTTTATTCTCCTGCTTATTGTTCTCAGAAGGAGAATAGGAAGCATATTGAGATACGATTTATTGAAATCCCTTGGCAAGATTACAATCGCGTCGATATTCGCCGCTCTGGGTGCGCATTTTATCTGCTCTTTTGGGTCATGGAGGGAAGGAGGCTTTACATTCCAGAAAACATTTATATTTGGAGCATCCCTTTCTGTTGCAATTGCAATTTTTATATTTCTTGTATCTATTATGAGGCTTGAAGAGGCAGGATTTTTCTTGAAGATTATCAGCAGGGTGAGGAATACAGTTGTTTTAAACAGCGAAAGAAGGGATGATTAAGACTCCTTATGTTTAGCCTCTTCCCATAGAAGATTTAGTTCATCAGGTGAGGTTTCCTTTATATCCCTGTGGTTTCTCCTTAATTGATCCTCAATATATCTGAATCTGCAGATAAACCTTTCAACAGCCTGTCTCAGGGCATCCTCAGGATTGATCTCAAGAAACCTTGCTATGTTAACAATAGTGAGTAGAAGGTCTCCTGTTTCTTTCTCGATTCTTTTTCTATCCTTTTTATCAATTGCCTCCCTGAGCTCGGATATCTCCTCATGCAGTTTTTCAAGGATATCTTCTGCCTTTTCCCAATCAAATCCGATCCTTGAGACAAGTTCAGTGACAAAGTATGCCCTCAGCAGGGAGGGAAAGCCCTTGGGAAGATCATCAATAATGGAAACCTTCCTCTTCCCTTCCTCCTCCTTAATCCTTTCCCAGTTTTCTTTAACTTCATCTGAGTTTTTAACATTTTTGCCTGCAAACACGTGTGGATGTCGTCTGATCAATTTCCTACAAATAGTATCAATAACGTCTTCTATGTTAAATGCACCTCTTTCCTCAGCTATGCGGGAATGGAATACAATCTGGAGGAAGAGATCACCAAGCTCTTCCTTTACCTTTTCCATATCCTCGGTGTCAATTGCACCGAGAAGTTCGTAGCACTCCTCGATGAGGAAGGTTTTCAGAGATTGATGGGTTTGTTCTCTGTCCCACGGACAGCCATACGGCTCCCTTAATTTCTTCATAATGGCTACAAGATCATTAAATTTATATTTTTGCATTCTTTTGTCCCTTCCTGCCTTGACCATTCATGCTATTAACGCATAGAATAGAATTATTCACATGGGTAAATCAATATTAATATACCCTCTATGAATATACCACAAAAAGCGTGCATAATTTCATTATATGCAACTATTCTAATTTTCTTTATCCCTTTAAATTCATTTTCACAAGAAGATAGGATATTTAAAAAAATATGGTTCGAAACAGTTTTTAAGTCTTCCTCCACCGAGTCCCTTCTCAAGGGGGTGAAATCGATCGAGGCAAAGAAATGGTCACTCGGTATTAAGAATGTTTATCCATATTCACAGGCTTTAATAATCTCCGCAAAGGAGGACATTAAAAAGGGGGCATACAGGGATGCACGGATGAAGGTTGAGGCCTCTTCGTTTCTTTCCCCTGATTACACCTCTTCCTATATCCTTATGGCAAAGATAGATCTCATGGGCAGGGGGAATGGTTTCTTCTCCGGCATAGAAAATATCTGGAAGGCGATCAAAGTAAGTTTAAGAAATTTTCCCATACTCATGACACTCATCGGGAATTTTCTTTATTACTTTTCTTTGATAATCCTTTTTGTATACGGGCTTTTCATTATAGGAGTTGCTGTTAGGGTTATCGCGCCTCTTAATCATGATGTGGGGCATTTACTGCCTTACTATTTTTCTGAGAAAATCAAATGGGTTTTTACGATTTTTATGCTTACAATTCCACTCATCCTCGGGCTTGGAATTATCTGGTTATATTTCTTATATACCTGTGTGCTCTGGTTTTATCTGAGAAGGAATGAAAAAATTTTTGCATTTGTATTTGTTGTTTTTATGATCCTTGCACCCATTGGTATCAGTATATATTCACTGGCAGTATTCTCATTAAAAAGCTCCCATTTTCTTCACCTTATTGTGGCAAATGAGGGGCTCTCATCGGGGGAGGATAAAGAGGCTCTCCTTGAATGGCTAAGGAATGCGGAGGAGGTTCCTGAAATATATTTCACGCTTGGATTGGTTGAAAAAAGGGAGGGTCAATTGAACAATGCCATAAAATACTACAGGAAAGCCATAGATAAGGATCCATCCTGGGCTGAGGCCTATAACAACCTTGGCAATGCACTATTCATACAGGGAAATACAAAGGAGGCTATTGAGATATATAAAAAGGCAGTAGCACTTGGTCCGGAAAGGATGGCATCGCACTACAATCTATCACAGCTTTACGCATCACTTTATAATTTTGATGAATCAGGCAAGGAGATGAATAAATCAATAAGCATCGACTCCTCCCGGATATTCAGGATACAGGACCTTAGTGCCCTTTATGGTGAAAGGGTACTCCTTGATGAGACTCTTGATATTAAGAGATACTGGAGGGTAGCGCAAAGGCAATTTCCTGAAAAGGTAATTGTGCGGGGGGAGGTTTTTAAAAAACTATATGGATTTGTGAGCTTCCCAAGTTATCCCGCATATGTTTTTTCAATATTGATGATAATGATCCTGGTGGAGATATTTTCACAGAAATTGGATTTTTCTACGAGGTGTATCAACTGTGGCGGAGCTGTATGTTTCAGGTGCAGAAAAAAAGACAGGGATGAAAAGTTTTGTCATGAATGTATTCGGTTGATCACCTATGGTGAGAGGATTGATCCTGACATGAAGGTTTTAAAAAGTCTCCAGATAAAGAGATTTCACAGGAGGGAGAGATATTTAACCCTATTTTCCTCAATCCTTATTCCTGGCCTTGGTATGATTATCAAGGGAAAGCTCGGGCGTGGACTATCCATGATATTCTTGAGCTTTACAATCATTATACTTTTATTCCTGAATGCCCCGCTTCAGCTCCCTTGGATACTTCCTATTCAGAAGTCATCAATCGGAGCTTATATTCTAATTACCCTATTCCTGATTACTTATATATCTAATCTAAGGTTTGTCCTGAAAAGGCTTATCCTATGGGTTTAAAGGGCTCGCTTAAGGACTTTGGAATAGCAGATATAATTCAGCTTATAGGTCATCAACATAAGTCCGGTCAGCTTATTGTAAGGGGCAGCGAGGGTGAGATCAGCATCCTGTTTCATGAAGGAAAGATTGTTGGCGTTGAACCAAGGGCAAGAAAAACTAAGGATCTGCTCGGTAGAAGGCTTGTAAGGGCCGGACTCATCAGTGAGGATCAGTTGGAAATTGCTCTCGAAACGCAGAAGGAAACGATGCAAAGGATCGGGGATATACTTGTTAATCTAGGATTTCTATCAGATGATGACCTTTCACAGATGCTCTACCTTCAGGCAAAGGAGATGCTTTGCGATGTTTTTTTATTAAAGGAAGGCAGTTATGAGTTTCATTATTCACCGGTTGAGTGGGATGATAAACATTTTAATCCCATAAGCGTTGAAGAAGCACTCATAGAGGCATTCAGAATAATAGATGAATGGCCTGTTATAAAGAAAAAGATTCCATCTATGGATATTGTTTTAAGAAAAACTTCAAAAGCTGAACAGATTCAGGATGAAGAGATTACCGCAGAGGAGATTCAGGTTTTAAATTTTGTGGATGGAAATAGAACAGTTGAGAGGATAGCAGAACTTTCAAGAATGGGAAATTTTGATACATGTAAAATTATTGCAACGCTTATCACAAGGGGATTGGTAGAGAGGGTGGAAGGTGGTCTTCTGATTGAAGAGGAAAGGGATGTAAGGAGGGTAAGACCGGAGATTTCTTTTCTTTTTTTATTAATTCTTGCCTTTCTTTCAATGATTATGATAAGGGCCTTTTCTGCAATTGGTGTTATCCCACAAAAAAAGCCATTATATCCTGCTATAATATCACCAGATGATAAAACAATCCGTCTCAGGCATGCCCTTGAAGTATATTACCTTAAGAAGGGCTTTTATCCATACTACCTGGATGAGCTCCTGAAGGAAGGTATTATAAATAAAAGAGACTTGACCTTGGAGGGGGGGAGGGAGTATCATTATATATCAGAAGGTGGACGCTACAGGTTGGAGGTTCTCCAGGAAGGAAAGAAGGGGAGATAGGCTGCCATCAGAAACGGGGATTATTAATTGGCTCATAACAGGGTGGATGAAATATCCTTACAAATAGAGTTCGATGACAACTCCCTCCTAAGTATCCTTTACGGAAATCAAGATGAAAATCTGAAGCATATTGAGAAGGCCCTCAATATTAATGCATATGTAAAAGGGAATCAGGTGCTTATCAGGGGAGGAGAAAGGGAGGTAAGAATTGCAGAGCGGCTGCTTAAGGAACTGTATTATATCCTCAAAAAGGGATATCGTATAACACCCTATGATGTTGGATTTGCTCTTCGCATAATAAGGGACAACGGGGATATTCACCTAAAAGATATATTCTTAGACACCATTCTCCTGACCTCAAAAAGGGTTCCAGTAGTTCCAAAGAGCATTAATCAGAAGAGGTATGTAGAGGCTATCAGAAATTATGACATTGTAATCGGTATCGGACCTGCTGGAACAGGCAAAACATATCTTGCTATGGCGATGGCTGTTTCCGCCCTTTTCAATAAAGAGGTAAACCGTATAATACTCACAAGACCCGCTGTTGAAGCCGGGGAAAAGCTTGGTTACCTTCCAGGAGATATCCAGGAGAAGGTTAATCCATATTTAAGACCACTTTATGATGCACTTCACGATATGATAGATTACGATAAAGCGATCAGGCTCATCGAGAAAGGAATTATTGAAGTTGCCCCCCTTGCCTTTATGAGGGGAAGGACATTAAATGATTCCTTTGTAATCCTTGATGAGGCACAAAATACAACATCTGAACAGATGAAGATGTTTCTTACAAGGCTTGGGTTTCGTTCAAAGGCTGTTATAACGGGTGATATAACGCAGATAGATCTTCCTCAGGGTAAACCCTCCGGACTCATTGAATCACAAAAGATCCTTGCATCTATAGAAGGAATCGCATTTATCTACTTCACTGAAAAGGATGTTGTTCGTCACCCCCTTGTTCAGAAGATCATAAAAGCTTACGAGATTTATGAAAGTCAAACCAGATAAGAGATGATTTCCAGAAATAGCTTCAGTCCGATCAGAAAACTATTGAACTATATTGATAATTTCAGCAAGGGATTTTCAGGCTACTCCCTCCTCTTCTTTGCAATAATCATAAGTGTTTTAATTGGAATAATTGTTTCATCAGGTCAGGATGCACCCTGGAAAGATCTTAAGGAGGGTGATGTTATAAAGGTTCCCATAAAGGCACCAAGGGATATTTTCCTCGAGGATAGTGCAACACTTGAAAAGAAAAGGAGGGAGGCGGAGGCAAAGGTTATCTCCATTTTTGATTATGATTCCGGAATAATCGATGAAATTGAGGAGAAGATCAGAGGGGCATTTTCTTCTATGAGAGAAGGGGTGGAGATGGGATGGGAGATAAATATAGGGGACCAGGAGAAGATATTTGAGCAGATGCTGGGGTTCGAGGTCTCTTCGGATACCTTTTCAGCCCTTTTCAGTTCAGGGTTTTCCGATGAAATTGTAGAGGAGATCATAAAAATAATGGGAAGGGTATATGAAAAGGGTGTTATGGAAAGCAAGGAAGTGCTAAAGGATTATAAAAAGAAGATACTTCTTCTCAGAAAGATTGGTATAGAGGAGAGTCCGGTTTTAATAAGTGCTGATATGATTTATGATATTTCGAGCGCCAGAAGGGAATTACAATCTTATATCAACGGATCAGCACTATTAAAGACAAAAAATTTAAGGATTGCTGTATATGAAATCACTTCAAATCTTCTTAGGCCAAATGTTATTTTGAACAGCAGCGATACCGAGCGTGCGAGAATGGAGGCACTTTCCAAAATAAAGCCAACCTTTGTTCTTATTAAAAAGGGCGAGGTAATTTTCAGGGAAGGTGAAAAAATAGACAGAGACAATCTTTATAAGCTGAGGATTCTGAAGGAGATGGAACATGGTGGAAGCAGATTTTTAAACATCTTAGCGATGAGTCTTCTCATATTTATGCTTATATGGGTTACCTGGTATTTTTCATCAAAGAATATCAAGAAATTTGCTCCTGATAAAAGGGATTATATATTTCTGGGATTATGGCTTCTAACTGTTGTAGCACTATCAAAATTTGGTATATCTATTGCCAAGACCCTTGAAGCTTTGTTCCCCTTTGTTCCTCTGACAGTTTTCTATTACACCTTTCCTGTTGCTGCTGGTGCAATGGTTGTGAGGATTGTTATAAATTCTGAAACAGCTATTGCCTTTTCCATTATATTGAGCCTTATAACAGGCATATTGCTTCAGGAAGATTTTCTGATAGCAATTTATTATTTTATCGGTAGTATATTTGCTTCACATTTTGTTAAGCAGTGTACGAGCAGAAAAATTATCTTCAAGGCAGGTGTCTACCTTGGCATCGTTAATATGTTTATGGCAATGGCATTAACTGGTATAAGGGGTGAATTTGTAACTGCATCAACCCTATGGACAATTCCCTTACCTATATTGGGTGGGATAGTAGCTTCAATAATGACGAGTGGATTTGTTCCGCTTGCAGAACTCATTTTTGATTATACAACCGATATGAAACTACTTGAACTTGCTAACATCGATCATCCTCTGATAAAGGAGTTAATGATAAGGGCTCCGGGGACATATCATCACAGTGTTATGGTTGGAAGTCTTGTTGAAGCAGCTGCCGAGGCAATAGGAGCAAATCCTCTCCTGTCCAGGGTATGTGCCCTTTATCATGATATAGGAAAGATCAAGATGCCGGAGTATTTTATAGAAAATCAGATTGGAGATGAAAATAAACATGATAAGCTATCACCCCATATGAGCGCACTGATTGTTATTTCTCATGTGAAATCAGGTATAGAACTTGCGAAGGAGGCTGGGATCGGAAAGAGGATTATAGATGTAATACCACAGCATCATGGAACAAGCATCATCACCTATTTCTATCAGAAGGCCCTGGAAAAAGAAGGCGAGGATAATGTTAATGAAAACGATTTTAGATATCTTGGTCCGAAGCCGCAAACAAGGGAAGCAGGTCTTGTTATGCTGGCCGATATTGTGGAGGCTGCGGTCAGGGTTCTTCCCGATCCAAATCCGGGTAGAATACAGCAGATCGTTCACAGACTGATCAATAAGGCATTCACTGATGGGCAGCTTGATGAATGTGAGTTAACATTAAAAGATCTTACAGCGATAGAGAAGGCATTTGTGAGGGTTCTTTCAGGAATCTATCATCACAGGGTAGATTATCCTGAAACTTATGCAGCAGATAAGAGAAAAGCAAATGGAAATTCTGATTCAAAACAGGCAAAAATTTTTAAAGGTAAACAAGAGGATATTAAAAAAGGTAGTAAAGAAGATTTTAAAAGATTTGCAATATCATGAAGTTGAATTGAGTATTCTTCTTACAGATAATGAGGAAATAAGACTTCTTAATCTCAAATATCTTCATAAGGATAAGCCGACAAACGTTATTTCATTCTCACAGGGTGAAGAGTTAAAGAATAAGAATGGAAAAAAGACCATTCTTGGTGATGTGGTGATATCCGTTGAAAGGGCGATCGAAGAGGCAAGGAAGGCTGGAATGGAACCTTTGAGGTATATTATCTTCCTTTTGATCCATGGAATCCTTCATCTTGTGGGTTTTGACCATGGAGGTTCATCGAATAGAAGAAAGTCAAGGAAGATGATGTATATGCAGAAGATGCTCATGAAGAGGATCGAGGATCTTTTAAATATTCAGCCATGTTAAAGAAATTAATAGAAAAGCTATTGAATCTATTAAAGTATCAGGATGTCACAGAAGGAGATCCCATCAAGGAGAATTCTGTTTTGAAGACAGATATAGTAAATGATGAGAATTTTCTTGATGGAATAAAGGATTTTCTAAATACCCCTATAAGCGAATTAATGACACCAAGAATTGATGTTTTTGCATTAGATGCATCTTTAACTATTGGTGATGTTTTACCGCTTATTGTTCAGAAAGAATTCACAAAATATCCTGTATATGAGAGGGATCTTGATAATGTTGTTGGTATATTGATACAAAGTGATATTCTGAAATATGTAATCAGGGGTTCACTTTCAATACAGATAAAGGAGATAATGAGGCAACCATTCTTTGTTCCAGAAACAAAGAATGCTTTTCAATTACTGAAAGAATTCAGTAAAACCAACAATTCAATGGCAATCGTAATAGATGAATATGGCGGAACATCAGGGATAGTAACTGTGAGCGATATTGTTAAAAAATTTATTTCCGAGGTTGGGCCGGGAGATTATTTTGATCGATCTACAATTCAGCAGATACCGGAGGATGGATTAGCAGTGGATGGGAAGATGCACCTTGAAGAGCTTCAAGATCTCTTGAATATCGAATTTCCTGAAGGAGATTACGATACCATTGCCGGCTTTCTCTCACATATCGCAGGAAAAATCCCTTCTGAAGGTGAGGAGATCAGGTATGACCATTTAACCTTCAGGATTGAGAAGGCTGATAAGAGAAGGGTTCTGAAGGTAAGGATCAAAAAAGAGAAGCCCTTTCCTAAAGAATTGCATTAAAAGTTAAAGAATGGAAAGGAATAATGCAATCTGGAGAAGAATAGTATTATCGATCTGCTGCTCGGTTATTCTTTCCCTTTCATTTCCTCCGTTCGGAATATCCATTTTTTCCTGGATAGCCTTTATCCCTTTATTTTTTGCTATTAGAGACAGGGAACCGGCGGAGGCTTTTTTTATCGGACTTATCTCTGGATGCACATTTAATTGCATTCTTATGTACTGGATCATCGGGACATTGAAACGATATGGTAGCATAAATATTGTTTTATGCATTCTGATCTTCATACTTCTTGTTATTTACCTCTCTATTTATTGGGCAGTATTTTCCTCCATCACATCAAGATTTATGAAGGATACCAGCCCAATAATTGTTGCTCCGTCTCTATGGGTTGTACTGGAGTATCTAAGGTCACATATTTTTACAGGATTTCCATGGGAGTTACTCGGATATTCCCAGTTTTCCAATTTAACAATTGTCCAGATTGCAGATCTTACAGGTCCTTACGGAATAAGCTTTATCATAATGTTTTTCAATACACTTATATACGAGATGATTGCCAATCCCTGGAAGGATAGGAGGACATATTTTCTCAAGGGTGCATCAGTTTTTGCAATTATTTACCTTTCAGTCTATCTATATGGAATATATGCACTTTTAAAATATGACGGGGTAAGTGGTACTTACAGGGTTTCAATAATCCAGGGGAATATTGATCAGTCATTAAAATGGGATAAAAATTTTAGAGAAAGCACATTAAATATCTATGAAAGGTTGACAATGAGTTCCCTCACCAGAGATCCAGAATTAATAGTTTGGCCCGAAACTGCAGCTCCGTTTCTCTACAATATTGAGAAGGAGTACAGGGATCGTATCGGGAATATTGCGAGGAAGAGTGGAAGATTTTTACTAACAGGCAGTCCTTCGGTAAAGGTTAGAAATGGTAAACCGGAGCTTCTAAACAGTGCATTCCTCATCGATCCATCAGGAAAGACGATCGATGGGTACGATAAAATCCATCTCGTTCCCTTCGGAGAATATGTGCCGTTGCAAAGGATTCTATTCTTTATAAAACCGTTGGTTGAGGCTGCCGGTGATTTTAAATCGGGAAGTAGATATGTTGTCTTTGATGCAGATGGAAAGAAATTCAGTGTTGTTATATGTTTTGAGGCAATTTTTCCTGAACTCTGCAGGAAATTTATCAAAGCAGGTGCGGAATTTTTAATAAACATAACAAACGATGCATGGTTTGGAGAAACGGCTGCACCCTATCAGCATCTCTCCATGGTTGTCTTCCGTGCAATTGAAAACAGGGTTTTTATTGTAAGAGCTGCAAATACAGGTATAAGCGCTGTAATAAATCCTGCTGGAAGGATATTAACCAGATCTGAGCTTTTCAAAGAGGCTGTTCTTGCAGGAGAGATCGGTATGAGGAGCGGCTATACAATATATACCCGTGCTGGTGATGTCTTTGCATGGATTTGTATAGGCCTTTTCGTATATCTCATGATAAAATTTTTAAGGATTAAATCAGGAGGTCAATAAAAATGATAACCGCTATTTCAGAGCTTTTGGCTGAGGTTGAAGAGAAATATGTCTCAGTAAGGGGGTGTCTTTGAGCCGGACAGGAAGGAGGAGAGGATCAGGGAGATTGAAAGGCAGATGGAGTCCCCCTCCATATGGAACGATCTTGAAAAGGTAAAGAGATTGAAAAAGGAGAAGAGCATTCTTGAAAAGACCCTCAGGGAATGGAAATCCATTGAGGAGAGGGTTGAAGAAATAAAGATTCTCATAGAGCTTTTCGAAGAGGAGCATGATCATGAGCTGGAGAGGGAGGTAATAGAGAAGCTCCGATCACTTGTCAATGAAATGAAGGAAATAGAGTTGAGAGAGGCACTTAAGGGTGAGCACGACAGGGGCAATGCCATTGTATCCATACATGCCGGAGCTGGAGGAACAGAAGCACAGGACTGGGCACAGATGCTCCTGAGGATGTATATGAGATGGGCGGAGAAAAAGGGCTTCAAAACCGAAATACTCGATATACTGCACGGCGAGGAGGCAGGAGTGAAGAGTGTTACATTCAATGTAATCGGTGATTATGCATTCGGGTACTTAAAATCAGAGGGCGGGATACACAGGCTTGTAAGGATATCACCTTTTGATGCAAACAGAAGAAGACATACATCTTTTGCTGCCGTATTTGTTTATCCCGACATAGAAGAAGAGACTGAGATTGTTATAGATGAATCGGATTTGAGAATAGAGACCTTCAGGGCAGGAGGCCCTGGTGGTCAGCATGTTAACAAGACCGAATCCGCTGTGAGGATAACACATATCCCAACAGGTATTGTTGTTCAATGTCAGAACGAAAGGTCACAACATAGAAACAAGGCGACGGCAATGAAGATCTTGAAGGCTAAGCTTTATGAGTTGGAGGAGAGAAAGAGGGCAGAGAAGCTGAAGGAACTTCATGAGGAAAAGAAAGAGATAGCATGGGGAAGCCAGATTCGTTCTTATATTCTTCAACCTTATCGCCTTGTAAAGGATCATAGGACAGGATATGAGATAGGCGATGTGGAAGCTGTACTTGATGGTGAACTGGACGGATTTATATGGGCATGGATTCTAAAAAATATGTCGAAAGGAAGAACTTCCTGAACCTTTTACTTGACTGATTTTCCGGAAAGAGATAGTTTAGGATATTTGGTTTTATGATGGGGGATAAGTTTATGGAGAGGGAGTTTTTTAATCAGAGACTTAGAAAAGCGGAAGAGCTGAGGAGACTTGGAATAAATCCTTATCCATCAGGTTTTAAACCAGAAAACGACACAGGTGAGCTTCATGCAAAATATGATGCATCTTCCCCAGAGGAACTGGAAAGCATTGGTGCAAATGCATCACTGGCTGGTAGAATTACTGCCATAAGAGATTTCGGTAAAAGTAGCTTTATAGAGATACAGGACAGAAAGGGAAAAATACAGGCCTATATAAGAAAGCATGAAGTTGGTGAGGAAAGATACAGTCTTTTCAAGAGGTATATAGACATAGGGGATTTCATAGGCATTGAGGGTAGAATATTCAAAACAAAAACAGGCGAACTTACAGTCCTTGTTGGTGAATTCATCCTGCTTTGTAAAGCATTGAGAACCTTACCGGAGAAATGGCATGGATTAACAGATATTGAGCTTAGATACAGAATGAGGTTTCTTGATCTCATTACGAATAAAAAGGTAAGGGAGATCTTTATAAGAAGGGAAAGGATCATCGATGCTATAAGGAGATTCTTCAAGCAAAGGGATTTTATGGAAGTTGAAACCCCTATGATGCATATAATTCCGGGTGGTGCTGCTGCAAGACCATTTATCACCCACCACAATGCCCTCGATATGGATCTTTACCTCCGGATAGCACCTGAACTTTATTTAAAGAGGCTCCTTGTTGGAGGATTTGAGAAGGTATTTGAGTTGAACAGAAATTTCAGAAATGAGGGTATTTCGACACAACATAATCCCGAGTTTACAATGCTTGAATTTTATCAGGCTTATGCGACATATGAGGATTTCATGGACCTTACTGAGGAGTTGCTATGTGAGATTTCGATGGAGGTTCTGGGAACACATAAATTCTATTATCAGGGAAACCTCATTGATCTGAGCAGACCATGGAGGAGGATCTCCTTCAAAAATGTGCTCCTTTCCGAAGGGGTGAGCGAGGAGGTATTTAATGACAGGGAAAAGGCCTTGAAATGGGGGAGAGAAAGGGGGTTAAAATTCCTGGATGGAGAGAGGCACGGAAAGATTCTCATGAAGATATTTGAGGGTCTAGTTGAGGAGAAACTTATTCAGCCGACATTTGTTTATAACTATCCCATAGAGGCATCTCCACTTTCAAGGAGGAGCGATTCTGATCCATCGATTGCCGAAAGGTTCGAGTTATTTATAGCGGGAAAGGAAATTGCCAACGCCTTCTCCGAGCTTAATGATCCTGTTGATCAGAGAAAGAGGTTTATTGAGCAGGTAGAAGATAGAAAAGCAGGGGATCTCGAAGCACACATGCTTGATGAGGATTTCATACTTGCCCTTGAACATGGAATGCCTCCAGCAGCTGGTGAGGGGATTGGTATTGACAGACTTGTAATGATCTTTACTGACTCACCATCCATAAGGGATGTAATTCTATTTCCTCTTCTGAAGCCGGTCCCCCCTCATAAGACGATTTTTTACGAACCCCAGTAAGGGGGTTTTAGAGATATGTTTTTTGAATTTTTTGTAGCATTCAGATATTTAAAGGCAAAAAGGAAGCAAATCTTTATATCCCTTATAAGCTTTCTTTCCATAATTGGTATATCACTCGGTGTGATGGCACTCATTATTGTGCTTGCTGTAATGACAGGTTTTGAGAGAGATCTTAAGGAGAAGATTCTTGGAACGAATGCACATGCTGTTGTCTTTTCACTTGGCGGAGGTATGAAGGATTATGGGCAGTTGTGTAGGGATATCGAGAAATTAAATGGGGTTATTGGTGTTACACCATTCATATACAGTCAGGTTCTAATATCATCCACCATAGGCACACAGGGAATAGTCGTAAGGGGGATCGATCCTGTGAGCTCTTCAAGGGTAATAAAGCTGGAAAATTATTTGAAGGAAGGAAGTTTGGATGAGCTAAAGTCAGACAAAGGGCAAAGGGGATTGCCTCGCATAATCCTTGGGAAAGAACTTGCGAGAAATCTTGGTGTTTTCTATGGAGATACGGTTAATCTAATAACAACATCCGGGAGAATAACACCCGGTGGTATGTTACCAAAGATAAAGGCATTCAGGGTTGCTGGCATTTTTGATTCAGGAATGTATGTATTCGATTCATCATTTGCATATATACTTCTTAAGGATGCGCAGAGCCTATTTGGAATGATTGATAGCGTTACAGGGCTGGAAATAAGTGTTTCTGATATTTATGCGGTAAAAGAGATTACGGCGGCTATAAAAAGTATGCTTGGTCCCGCATTCATTGTTAAGGATTGGATGGAGATGAACAGGAATTTTTTTACTGCGCTCAAACTTGAAAAGATAATAATGTTTATTATACTAATACTCATAGTTCTTGTTGCTGCATTTGGGATTGTCAGCACATTGATTATGCTTGTTATGGAAAAAACAAAAGATATAGCGATATTGAAGTCTCTTGGTACATCAAGAAAAAGGATAATGCTTATTTTTGTTATAGAAGGTCTTTTACTTGGATTAAGCGGAATCCTTATCGGATATATTGCTGGTATTGGTGTTGCTAAGAATCTTGATAGGATAGCATCTATTATTGAAAAGTTAACAGGGATTGAGGTATTTCCGAGGGATATTTATTATATCGAGAGGATTCCTTCGCAAATAAACACATCGGATCTCATAACGATTCTTATCTCTGCCCTCCTGATCATTTTTGTCGCCACGTTGTATCCCGCATGGCAGGCATCAAGACTTGATCCGGCAGAGGCACTCAGATATGAATAATGAATTATATAAGGTTATAAATTTATGGAAAGTTTTCAGAAGCGGCAACAGGGTTGTTGAAGCATTAAGGGGGATAGATCTTACCATTCTTTACGGTGAAACACTGGGAATCGTGGGTGTATCCGGTGCAGGGAAAACAACGTTGCTTCATATTCTCGGAACGCTTGATAAGCCAACCTCGGGGAAGGTATATTTTGAAGGCAGGGAACTTTCCGTTTTGAAAGAAAGCGAGCTTATGGAGATAAGAAATAGGAAGATAGGTTTTGTTTTTCAATTTTATCAGTTACTTCCAGAATTTAATGCGCTTGAGAACGTAATGATACCACTTTTAATAAGGGGAGTCCCGAAGAAAGATGCGGCTGAGATAGCATTTGAGATACTTAGAAAAACAGGACTTGGAGGAAGGCTTAAACACAGAACAGGGGAGCTTTCAGCGGGCGAACAACAGAGGGTAGCTATTGCAAGGGCACTTATTAATAATCCGAAGGCTATTCTTGCCGATGAACCAACGGGGAATCTTGACTCAATAACGGGGGAAAATATTAATGAACTGATGCTTGAAATAAACAAGGAATTGGGAACAGCAATAATTATTGTTACGCACAATGAAAGGCTTGCGAAAAAAATGTCACGAGTTGTTACAATTCATGATGGAAAGATCTGTTGATGAGAAAAGTCCTTCTGATGAACAAAATAAAGGCAATTTCTGTATTGTTTTTATCTGTTTTTTACCTGATATGTTTTCCAAAGATTTCCGATTCACAGGTTTTAAAAATAAAGGATATAATTGTTAAAGGGAATAAAAAGATAGAAGAAGATGCAATAAGGGTTGTTATTAAAAGCAAGAAAGGCGAAGAATTTTCAATTCAGACCGTGAGAGAGGATGTAAAGGCCATCTATCGACTTGGATATTTTGACGATGTAAAAGTGGATTATCAGGTGACTCCTGAGGGGATTATACTGACATATATTGTTGTTGAGAAACCGCTGGTGAAGTCAGTAGATATTGTCGGAAATAAAAAAATGGGAACTGATAAGATTAAGGGTGTAATCAAAATAAAGCCCTATTCTGCATTTGAGATAGCACAGCTTAAGGAAAGTGCTTCCGCTATAGAGAAACTCTATGAGGAGGATGGATATTATGGAACTACTGTTGAATACTCATCGGAAATACTTCCATCCGAAGCAATTATAGTAAGATTCAATATTAAAGAAGGAGAGAAACTGAAGATAAAAAAGATAGGATTTGTTGGCAATAAGGCATTTCCTGATAAAATCTTGAAAAAGATGATGAATACAAAGGAAAAAGGAATTTTCTCTATATTAACGGGCTCAGGAACATATACAAGGGAAATGCTGGAAAATGATATCCAGATCATCTCAAATCATTACTTTAATAACGGCTATATCCAGCATGCTATAGATACACCCCAGGTAAAGGTGGAGAAGGATGGGATATATATAACAATTAAAATCAAAGAAGGTGAACAGTTTCGAATAGGTAAGGTCGGGATCGAAGGGGAACTTATTGCGCCGGCTAATGAACTCATGAAGGAATTGAAATTAAAAGAGGATGATATATTCAGCAGGGAGGCAGTCCGATCAGCTATTATCAGGCTATCCGACTATTATGGTGATAGGGGTTATGCCTTTGCCAATGTTCTTCCCTCCAGCAGGATAAGGGAGGCGGAGAAGAAGGTTGATATTACCTTTCAGATACAGAAGGGATACTTTACCACATTTGATAAGATTTATATAAGGGGAAATACAAAAACAATTGACAAGGTAATAAGGAGGGAGCTGGAGATTGCAGAAGCTGAGCCATATAGCATCAGCAAATTGAAAAGAAGCAGGGAGAGGCTTTTGCGTCTTGGTTATTTCAAGGATGTGAATCTCTCGACTGAAAAGGGTGCATCCCCGGATAAACTGAATGTGAAGATTTCTGTTGAAGAGGCACCAACAGGATCAATAAGTGGTGGGATCGGTTTCAGCTCGATCGAACAGCTTTTTGCAGTTTTCCAGATACAGGAGAGGAATCTTTTTGGAACGGGTAAACAAGTCGGGATAACTGCTCAACTGGGAGCAAAAAGACAATTTTATGATATAAGTTTTACTGAACCTCGTTTTTTCGATACAAATTTACTTACAGGCTTTGATGCATTTAATCTCACAAGTACATATGTTGATTTCAGCAGAAGGGATACAGGTGGTGCATTGAGATTTGGCTATCCGCTGCCGAAGGATATTTATTTCACAACAAGTTACAGATATGAATTGATTAAAATATTTGATGTTTCGGAAGGGGCGTCATCCTTTCTCAAGGAAGCAGAGAGTGAGGGTGAAAGGAGGGTAAGCAGTATTGTATCATCAATTTCAAAATCTACACTTAATAATCCTATAGATCCTTCAAGTGGTTTATATACAAGACTCAGTCTCGGTCTCGCAGGGACATTCCTGGGGGGGAATACTGATTTCATTAAAACCATCTACAGTTTCCGCTACTATTACCCCCTTCGATGGGATTTTGTTTACATGTTCAATGGAGAAATAGGATACGGGAGGAAACTACCCTCGGGTGATCTACCGCTGATCGAGCGTTTCTTCCTCGGTGGTATAAACTCTGTGAGAGGCTACAGGGCTCGTTCTCTGGGTCCAAAGGATCCCGCAACCGGTGATGTGCTTGGGGGTAATAAAGAGCTTTTCTTCAATAACGAAATATCCTTCCCTATTGTTAGAGAAGCCGGATTGAAGGGTGTTGTGTTTCTTGATGCGGGAAATGCTTTTTCAGAAGGCGAGGACCTCTCATTGAGTGATTTGCGGGTAGGTGCAGGCTGGGGTATTAGATGGCTTTCACCTCTGGGTCCTATAAGGATCGAGTTAGGTTACCCTATTAATAAAAAGAAGGGTGATAAATCGCAGGTTATAGAATTTTCCATAGGAAGATTTTTCTAAAAGAAAGGAGAGCAAATATGATTAAAAGATCTATTCTGGGATTCCTGGTTTGTCTGATCCCTTCCCTGGTTTTTGCTGCAGAGATAAAGGTAGGATATGTAGATTTGAATAAAGTATTTAACGACTCACAGCCCGGTATCGAGGCTAAGAAGGAATTCAAGGAAAAGCTGGAAAAGATAAGAAAAATCCTTGATGAAAAACAGGACAAATTGAAGAAGCTGAAGGAGGATCTTGAAAAAAAGGGAGCCATGCTGAATGAAAAGGCCAGGGAGGAAAAGGAGAACGAATATAAGGAGAAGTTGAAGGAATATCAGAAGCAGGCAAGTGAGTTTGAGGATGAGCTCAGGCAGAAGAACATAGAGGTGACAAATCATATGCTATCAGAATTAAGGGAGCTCATCTCCAAAATGGCAAAAGAGGAAGGCTATGCGGTTATTATTGAAAAGAACGAAGGAGGCGTTATCTATCTTTCACCATCGATCGATTTAACAGATGAAGTGATAAAAAGATATAATGAAATGAAGTCAAAGGAAGCAGAAAAGAAAAAGCCCAGTGAAAAAGGAAAATAGAGATGGAGAAGACTCTTAGAGAGCTCGCAGAACTCACCGGTGGTATTGTTGATGGTGATGAAAAGATAACAGTAACAGGTGTTTCTCCAATAGATGATACGAGGGAAGGGACTATAACACTTATTTCTCATACCAAATATCTAAAAGGACTTCGGGGATTTAGAGCAGCAGCAGCTGTGGTGGGATTGGATATGGCTAAGCTTGATATTCCTGTCATAAGGGCAGCAAATCCACAGCTTGCTTTCGCAAAAATAGTAGGGATTTTCCACAGACCGAAGATGCATGTAACAGGCATTCATGAGTCAGCTTATGTAGCAAAATCAGCAGTAATGGGTGAGAATGTATCCATTTATCCTTTTGTATACATAGGGGAGAATGTAAGAATAGGTAATGGAGTTGTGATCTATCCTTTTGTATATATCGGTGATGATTCAACAATTGGTGACAGATGCATCATATATCCATCTGTTACAATTCTGGAAAGGACACGCATCGAAAATGATGTGATAATCCATCCGGGTGCTGTTATTGGTGCTGATGGATTTGGATTTATCAGAGAAGCCGATGGTTATTTTAAATTTCCTCAGATCGGGAATGTAGTGATAGAGGATAATGTTGAGATAGGGGCAAATACCTGTATAGATAGAGCATCACTGGGAAGCACGATTATAAAAAAGGGAACTAAAATAGATAACCTCGTCCAGATCGGTCACAATGTTACAGTTGGTGAAAATTGTATAATAGTAGCCCAGGTTGGTATATCAGGCTCAACGAAGATCGGGAAAAATGTTACCCTTGGTGGTCAGGTGGGTGTACTGGATCATATCGAAATAGGGAATAATGTAACTGTTGGCGCACAATCAGGTATTACAAAGGATATATTACCGAATCAGGTAGTCAGCGGGCTTCCTCCGATGCCTCATAACGAATGGCTCAAATCCCAGGTCAGCATAAAAAAGCTTCCGCACATCAGGAAGACTTTATCAGAGCTGGAAAAAAGGGTAAAAATACTGGAAGAAAAAATCAGGATTCTGGAGGAAGAAGATGATGAATCTTAAAGAAATAATGGAGATTCTGCCTCACAGGTATCCATTTCTTCTTGTGGACAGGATCCTGGAAATCGAGCCAGGGAAGAGGATTTTAGGTATAAAAAATATAACAATAAATGAGCCCTTTTTTGAAGGGCACTTTCCATCACTCCCGATAGTTCCAGGCGTTGTTCTGATTGAAGCACTTGCACAAACAGGCTGCATCCTTGCATATAAGAGTAGACCTGAAAGGGTTCAGGGAAAGATATTCCTTTTTATGGGGATGGATAATGTGAAATTTAGAAGGCCTGTTCTCCCCGGGGATCAGGTAGCGCTGGAACTCGTTCTCCTCAAGGAAAAAGGGGATATATGGAAGATGAAGGGAACTGCATCAGTTGATGGAGCAATAGCAGCTGAGGCTGAACTCATTGCCATGGTTACAGAAAAAGATGCAATTTTGCGAGGGAGGTGAGAAATAAAAATGTTAAAGATACATCCAACAGCAATTGTAAGTCCGAAAGCAGAGCTGGACGATGATGTTGTGATAGGTCCATACTGTATAGTCGGAGAAAAGGTAAAGATAGGAAAGGCAACAGCTTTAAAATCACATGTGGTTGTTGAGGGAAATACTGAAATAGGTTTGGGATGCATTATATATCAGTTCGCTTCCCTTGGAACTCCTCCTCAAGATTTCAAATACAAGGGGACAGATACACTTCTTAAAATTGGTAACAATAACATTATCAGGGAATATGTAACAATGAATCCAGGAACAGAACATGGAGGAGGAGTTACACTGATAGGGGATAATAACTTTTTTATGATTGGGTGTCATGTTGCTCATGACTCTATAATTGGAAATAATGTTATAATGGCAAATGCTGTTTCCCTTGGTGGACACGTTATAATAGAGGATCATGCAATAGTTGGTGGACTTTCCGCTATCCATCAATTTGTAAGAATTGGAGCATATGCAATGATAGGAGGTCTTTCCGGAGTTTCACAGGACATACCGCCCTATACAATAGCAGCTGGAAATAGAGCAAAATTGTATGGGATAAACGTCGTTGGTTTGAGGAGACATAACTTTCCCGAAGAAACAATCAATCAAATAAAGAAGGCATTTAAAATTATCTTCAGGGAGAAGCTACTTCTTGAAGAGGCACTTCAGAAAATAGAAAGGGAAATACCCTATGCGCCCGAGGTGAGGCATATGGTCGAATTTATAAGAAAGTCAAAGAGGGGGGTTGTAAGATGACGGAGAGGATGGGATTGATTGCTGGTGACGGGAAGCTTCCCATTATATTTGCAAGGGAGGCAAAGAGAAAGGGTATTGAGGTAATTGGTATTGGTCATATCGGGGAAACGGATGGTTCTCTTGAAGGAGAGGTGCAGAGGCTTCACTGGGTGAGAATAGGGGAGGCGGGAAAGATAATAGAGATACTCCTTAAAGAAGGGGTAAAGAAAGCGATCATGCTTGGCAAGATAATAAAAACAAGGATGTTTGAAAAGATATACTTTGATGAAGTAGGTATGAGGATATTCACGATGATAAAAGACAGAAAGGACGATTCCATTCTGAAGGCAATGGCATCGGAGATGGAAAAAAGGGGGATATATATGCAAAATTGCCTTGAATATCTGGAAGAGTTTATCGTCCCTTCTGGATGTCTTACAAAGAGAAAGCCGACGATAGAGGAGATGGAAGACATAACATTTGGATGGAGCATGGCAAAGGAGATTGGAAGGCTGGACATAGGTCAGAGTGTGGTTGTAAAGGCAAAAACCGTTGTTGCAGTTGAGTCCATTGAAGGAACGGATGAGGCAATAAGAAGGGGTGGTATTCTTAGCAATGGCGGATGTTGTGTCATTAAGGCAAGTAAGCCCCAGCAGGACTGGAGATTTGATGTACCTGCTGTTGGATCGGAAACCGTGAAGGTAATGGCAGAGGCGGGTGCGAGGGTGCTTGCACTGGAGGCGGGAAAAACAATCATGATTGATAAGGATGAGGCGGTTCGCATTGCCGATGAGAATGGAATTTCCATAATCGGTATCAACGGGGATATTGAATGGTAATCAGAGCTGCTGTAATTGGAGTAGGATACCTTGGGCAGTTCCATGCTGAAAAATATAAAAAAATAAACAATGTCAAACTTGTTGCAGTTGTGGATATAAACAAGAAGAGGGCAAGGGAAATTGCTGAGAGATTCAAGACGAAGGCATTTTATGATTATCACGATATTATTGGAAAGGTTGATGCAGCAAGCGTTGTTGTTCCTGCAAATTATCACTATGAGATAACAAAAGATCTTTTAGAAGCAGGTATTCATGTCCTTGTAGAAAAGCCAATAGCCTTAAATCCTGAAGAGGCCGATGAACTGATAAGGATCGCGGAAAGGAAGTCTCTGATTCTTCAGGTTGGACATCTCGAGAGGTTTAATCCCGCAATAGTTGCAATTTCAGATAAATTGAAAAACCCAATCTTTATAAGGGCAGATCGTCTTGGACCATATACATCTCGTGGAACGGATGTCGATGTTATTCTGGATCTTATGATTCACGATATAGATCTGATTCTAAGTATTGTTAATTCAAACCCTGTAGAGATAAGGGCAGTAGGTTTCCCTGTATTAAGCGATAAAATTGACATAGCCAATGCCCGGATTGAATTCAGTAATGGCTGCATCGCAGATATAACAGCAAGCAGGGTTTCATTTAAAAAGATAAGAAAGTTCAGGATATTTCAGAGGGGTTCCTACATATCCCTCGATCTCGGCTCTCGAGATATATCCATTTTTACAAAGGTGGATGGAGAGGGGATGGAGGCAATAGAGGTTAAGAAGATCCCTGTTGAAAATATGGATCCCCTTGAGGAGGAGATAAGAGCCTTCTGTCATTGCATAAGAACAGCCGTAAAGCCACCTGTTTCAGGTGAGGAAGGAAAGAAGGCGCTTCTCCTTGCTCTATCCATTAAAGAGGCAATAGAAAAATCATGGGTTCATAAAAGGCTGAATCAGGGTAGGTAATGGAAAAGAAGAGCATAATGATCATAACTGGTGAGGCATCCGGTGAACTTTATGTTTCACGGATTTTAAGGGAGATAAAAAAGATAAGGCAGGATCTTCATATCTTCGGGATGGGCGGAGATATGATGGAGGAAGAGGGGTTTGAGAATATTGCGAGCTATCACATGATTTCTATTATTGGCATAATGGAAGTTTTTAAAAAGCTTCCCGCAATTTTGAAGATCTTCTTTACCCTTAGAAATGCACTGGTTGAAAGAAAACCATCCCTGATTGTGCTTGTTGATTTTCCCGATTTTAATTTGAGGCTTGGCAGGGTAGCAAAGAGACTTGGTATTCCCGTTTTATATTTCATAAGCCCACAGATATGGGCATGGAGAACAGGAAGGATAAAGAAAATAAAGGAGATTGTTGACAGGATGATAGTTATACTCCCTTTCGAGGTTCCCTTTTATAGAAATCATGGTGTCGAGGTTTTTTATTGTGGTCATCCACTTATTGAGATTATAGAAGAAAGAGAGAGGAGGGAGATTTTACAGGACCTCTCTCTAAAAGGAACTGAGACCATAATAGCACTTTTTCCCGGGAGTAGAGATGGGGAGATTAAGAATATCCTTCCTGAGATGTTAAGAGCTGCAAGGATTATAAGTGAGGCTATAAATGATGCAGTGTTTTTGATGCCTGTTGCTTCGGGGAGGGTTTCTATGGAGTTGAGCGGGAACAATGATATTAATATTAGATTATTACCAAAGAGTTATGCTCATGATCTGCTTTCCGTTTCAGATATCGCAATAATTGCATCAGGAACAGCAACACTCGAGGCTGCAATTCTTGGGGTACCTATGGTGATAGTCTACAGGTTTCCTGATTACTTTTACAGGATCGGGATAAGGATATTCAGGATGAATGTAAAGGACTATGGACTTGTGAATCTCATCGCGGGAAGAAGGATTGTTCCGGAGCTCATACAATTTGATTGTACTGGTGAGAAGATTGCCCATGAAGCCTTGAGAATCCTTAAAAATGCTGATATATATAATAAAATTAAAGATGATCTATCCGAAGCGAGAGAAAAACTTGGTGATAGAGGGGCAACTGAGAGAATAGCAAAATTGATATTAGAGATGGTTTAGAAATGGAGAATTACATAAGGCTTTTAAAATATGCTAAGCGATACTGGTTTTATCTTCTAATTTCATCAATTTTTATGTCTCTTGTGTCTGCATTAACAGCGCTTACTGCCTACCTTGTAAAACCTGTTCTTGACGATATCTTTGTAAAAAAAGACATAAATATGTTAAAGCTCCTTCCGCTTGCTATACTTGCAATATATCTATTAAAATCGATCTTCGATTTTATACAATCCTATCTTATCTCCTATGCGGGGCAGGGTGTTATAAGGGATATAAGACAGGATCTCTATTCTCACATTCAGGAACTACCTGTTTCTTTTTTTAAAAAAACACCCGCGGGCGTTATACTTTCAAGGATAACAAATGATGTGAATCTCCTTCAGGGTGCTATTACCGATGCTATTACGGGCGGGATAAAGGATCTGTTCACCATAGTGGGTTTGGTTTTTGTTATTTTCTACATGGATTGGCATCTGGCAATAATGGCTATGCTTGTATTTCCTGCAATTTTATATTTATTTTCAAGCTTCAGTGTTAAGTTGAGGAAATTTTCTACAAAAAGTCAGATATCGATGGGTCGGCTCACCAGCATTATAATAGAGGGAATTTCTGCAAGCAATATTGTAAAGGCCTTCAATATGGAAGATTATGAGAAGAAGAGATTTTCCGATGAGAATAACAGATGCTTCAAGCTCACTATGAAAGGAGCCAGGATAAAAGCACTCTCCTCCCCTTTGATGGAATTCCTTGGAGGTCTTGGAGCATGCTTTATTATCTGGTTTGGTGGATACAGGGTAATAAGTGGATATTCAACACCTGGTGAATTCTTTTCTTTTATGGCAGCGCTTTATATGCTTTATAAACCAATAAAGGATCTTAACAAGGTTAATAACAAGATTCAGGAAGGTATTACTGCTACAAACAGAGTATTCGAAATGATGGATACTCCATTAGAAATCGAGGAAAGGGAGAATGCAATCGATCTTGATAAGGAAATAAGGGAGATTGAGTTCAGGAATGTATCCTTTAAATATGAAGATAGATGGATTCTCAGGGATATAAATCTGGTGGTCAAAAAAGGGGAAATTGTTGCAATAGTGGGGGAGACGGGTGCTGGTAAAACAACATTTGTCAGTCTGATTCCGAGATTTTATGATGTAACTGAAGGTGAAATATTGATAAACGGAAGAGATATAAGAGATTACAAGATTAAATCCCTCAGGGATAAAATTGCAATAGTAACACAGCATACAGTTCTCTTCCATGATACAGTCTTGAATAATATATTATACGGATCCAGAACAAATGGTATGGAAAGGGTTATTGAGGTTTCAAAGATGGCAAATGCCGATGAATTTATCTCAATGTTACCCGATGGATATAATACAGTTATAGGTGAAAGCGGGATGAAACTTTCGGGAGGTGAGAGACAGCGTATCGCTATTGCAAGGGCCCTGCTGAAAGATGCTCCCATACTCATACTTGATGAGGCAACATCGCAGCTCGATTTAAAGGTCGAGCTTGAGGTGCAAAAGGCAATTGAAAGATTGATGAAGGGTAGAACAGTTTTTATAATTGCACACAGACTATCCTCCATAAAGAATGCTGATAGAATTGTTGTTCTTGATGGAGGGAAGATTGTGGAAGAAGGCTCACATGAAGAGTTAATTGCAAGAAAGCAAGTTTACTGGAAGCTCTATTCGATTCAATCGGAAAGATCATCCGCAGGAATCGGTTAAAATTTGAGATCATGCCTCTCATAAGGCTCCTCTACCAATTTGGGATCTTTATAGCAGCATCATTCTGGTTACCTGTTTATATAATACCCGGACTGATAAGGGGAAAATATAGAAAGGGAATAGGAGAACGGTTCGGGATCTATCCGGAAGATGTAAGAAGGGTTTCTGAAAAGGGAAGACCCTTCTGGATACATGCTGTGTCTGTTGGTGAGATTATCTCTATGATACCACTTGTTGAATCGTTAAAAGATAGATTTCCTGATGTTCCCATTATAATAAGCACGACTACAGAAACAGGAAGGGATGTTGCTACCCGTATAATGAAGAAGGATGTCGTGATATATTTCCCAATTGATCTAAGATCATGTGTGAGAAGGTCTCTTAGCATTATTAATCCCCGCCTTATAATAATTGCAGAAACTGAGCTATGGCCGAATTTCATATGGGAGGTTGGGGAGACAAAAACACCACTTTTTTTAGTAAATGGAAGGATATCCGATAAGTCGTATAAGAGATACAAATGGATAAAACCGTTCCTCAAAGGTTCTTTTCGTTCATTCTGTGGTTTTTTTATGCAGTCTGATCTGGATGCAGAAAGGATAATCTCGCTTGGTGCCCCTCCTGAGAAAGTGATTGTTTGTGGAAATATAAAATATGACAGGGATATAAATAAGATCCCTGATGAGGAGATAGAAGCTATTAAGTATTCACTACCTTTTATCGAAAAAGACAATATTATTATCGCTGGAAGCACACATAGAGGAGAAGAGGAGATAGTTATTGATGTTTTAAAAAGACTTAAAGAAAAATACCCATCTTTAAAACTTATAATTGCCCCGAGACATCCTGAGAGAGTTAATGAGGTTGAGGAGATACTAAGGAAATCTAAGATGAGATGGAGAAGGAGAAGCAGTGGGGTGGGGGATGGAGATGTTGATGTTTTGATAATTGATACCATTGGTGAACTTTCAAAGATGTATGCTGTTGGTAAGATTATTTTTATTGGAGGAAGTCTCGTTCCTCACGGAGGGCACAATCCCATAGAGGCAGCAGTATACGAAAAGCCTGTTATATCAGGACCCTATACTAACAATTTCAGAGATATTTATGAGCACCTTTTGAGCTCAGGGGGAGCCATTATTATCAAGGATGGAGAGGAACTACATGAAAAAATACTATACTTTCTTGAAAATGGAGATGCGCTGTTAAGAATGGGTTCTTCGGCAAAAAAGTGTATCGAGGAGAAAAGAGGAGCGGTTAAAAAGATTATGGCATCTATCGAAAAGTTTGTTGTGAATGGTTAAATCCGTATATAAGATATTCACAAGTTATATAGTCAGGGGAAGGGAGGATGTTGTTAAGAAGATAATACTTTTCCCCGTATTTCTTCTATCATTTCTTTACTATTTTACAGTCAAAATGAGAGAGATACTTTACAGGATGGGTATTTTAAGAGTGAAGCATTTATCCTGTCCTGTTATAAGTGTTGGAAATATCGTGATAGGGGGTTCGGGAAAAACGACGATAAGTATTGTTATCGCGGATTTTTTTTCAAAGAGGGGGAAGGATGTCTGTGTTGTTTGTAGATCTTTTGGCAGTTTCTTCCCCGATGGATCACAGTTTGTTTCTATCCGAGGGAGGATCCTTCTGGATATGGAATATTCTGGTGATGAGCCCTATCTTATAGCATCACATCTTGAGAAGGGTTCGGTTATTGCCGGAAGGAGAAAATGGCAGTCAGCAGAGGTAGCATTGAGAGAGGAAAAATTCGATCTCATTGTGGTAGATGATGGATACCAGCATCTCAAACTCCACAGGGACATCAATATACTTATTCTGACAGGGTGCGAATTGGACTCGTATCTTTTTCCAAGGGGTATTCTCAGAGAACCACTGAGCAGTGCTGCAAGGGCGGATATTATACTGATAAACAAATTGGCAGGAAATTCTACTGATATGCGCCATTATCTTGAAAGGAGCTTTCCAGAAAAACCTGTTTTTACCTTCTCTTACCAAATAAAGGGATTCCTGGATGCATCCTCAAATAGGATGCTTGAACCGGGCTCAGTCAGAGGAGAGAGGGTTTTTCTTTTTTCATCTATAGGGGATAGTGGTTCCTTCAGCGGACTTATCGAAAAACAGGGTGGTATAATTGAAGAATTCGTTGAATTTCCGGATCACTATATGTATAAAAAGGGTGATCTTGAACGCATTGTGAAAAGGTCGGGAGGTCTTCCTTGTTTTACTACTGAGAAGGACTGGGTAAAGATTAAAAAATACTATTCGGGGGAGCCACGCCTTTTTATTACAATGATATCGGTCAATATAGATCCCGGTTTTCTGAACCTGATTGAAAGGTTGATAGATGGGAATAGGAAGAAGAGCCAGGAAAATAACTAAGAGGTTGAGAAAGACAAGGGTTGTCTTCTTTCTTGAATATCTATTTTTGAGGATAGTATTCTGGTCTTTATCAGTAATCCCCTATTCAACCTCCATAAGGATTGGTGCCTTCCTGGGAAGGATTATTTACTGGCTTGATCCTGCCCATAGACATATAGCTGAGGTAAATATAAGGTATGCCCTTCCTGAAATTAATGAAGAGAGGGTCCGATTAATTGCACGTAAATCCTTTGAACATCTTGGGAAGATGGTCTCGGAGTTTGCTCAACTGACCAGGATGGATATAAAGGATATCAGAAATAGGGTGAGATTTGAGGGATTTGAGATATATGAAAGGATTACATCCAATGGTAAGGGAGCGCTGGGGCTCACAGGACATATCGGCAACTGGGAGATGCTTGCCGTGGTTCAATCATCACTTGGTTATCAAATAGGGTTTGTGGCGAGATCCATAGATAATCCATATATAGATCGATTCGTGAATAATATCAGATTGAGGCATGGGGCAACTGTATTCAGAAAAAAGACCCCACTTAAGGGGATGGTGGACTTTCTCCGCAATGGTGGTGCTGTGGGAGTGCTTTTTGATCATCATATATCTGTAAAAAAGGGTGGGATTGTTGTGGATTTTTTCGGGTATCCTGCTGAAACAAGCACAATCCTTCCAAGGCTTGCACTCAAGCTTCACCTTCCCATCATTCCGGTATTCTGCCTGAGGGAGAAAGATAATCAGGGATTCCTGATAAAGTTTCTTGAGCCGGTAAGTCTCATCCGGACCGGGGATATGGAAAAAGACATAGTTGAAAATACCATAAGATGCAATCGGGTTCTTGAGGATGTAATAAGGCAGTATCCTGAACAGTGGTTCTGGATACACCGTAGATGGAAAAACTACTTCAGGTCAAAAGGGATTAAATATTGAAATTAAGGGATTTTTCAGAGATGTCTCCACTGAACAGGGCTGTTTTCCTCGACAGGGATGGGACGATAAATGAGGAAGTTGGTTATATTGATAGCAGGGAGAAGTTGAGAATCATACCCGGAACTGTAGAGGCGATAAGGAGATTAAATGAAAGGGGTATGAAGGTGATAGTGGTAACGAATCAGTCAGCTGTTGCAAGAGGGATTATTACAGAGGAGATTCTAAATGAGATAAACAGGGCCCTTACCGAGGAACTTTCAATGGGTGGTGCCTTTATCGATGCGATATACTACTGCCCCCATCATCCAACAGAGGGGAAGGGAGTTTACAGGACTGAATGTGAGTGCAGAAAACCCCGAACAGGCCTCCTTATTCGGGCATCCCGTGATCTTGGCATCGATCTAAGAAAATCCTATGTCGTTGGTGATACGATTACAGATATAATTATGGCTAAAAAGACTGGGGCAAAAGGTGTGCTTGTCCTTACAGGTTATGGAAATTCTCATGCAAGTATGCTCGGAAGTGTCCGGGAAGAAGGAGTGCCAGCGTATATTGCAAAAGATATCAGTGAGGCAGTGGACTGGATAATAAAGGATTCAGAAGGAGGGTAAAATGGCAATCGATAAGGAATTACTTGAAATTCTGGCATGTCCAAAATGCAAGGGGGAAGTAAAACTTACAGAAAAGGAAGACGGCCTTGTCTGCGAAGCCTGCAGACTCATTTATCCCATAAAGGATGATATTCCTGTAATGCTCATTGATGAGGCAATAGAATTACAATCTTGACATTCAACCCATACTAAACAATAATTAATTACATCCCTGCTAACCAATCAGGAATAAATTCATGAAAGAAAAAATTTTCCTGTTAACTACCCTTTCTTTAATCCTAATCACAGGCTGTTCAGATATGTCTCATCGAGGAATGGTTTATGACAGAGAGACCCATAAATGGGTTTATGTGGAGGAGGAGGCGCTGAGCCCAGAGGAGGCAATGGAGGAAGAAAGAAGGATGGAGGCAGAGAGGGTAAAGGAACTCGAGAAACTTAGAGAGCTCTCCATCCCGGCTGAGGCAGGTGCATACAGAATTGGACCCAATGATATACTTACCGTTGTAGTTTTTAAATATACGGAGCTAACAAGGAGTGTTACTGTAAGGGATGATGGGAGTATATTCCTCCCCCTTGCAGGCTCTGTTAAAGTTGCTGGTTTAACAATATCTGAAGCTCAGGCAAGGATAACGGATGCCTTTGCAAAGGTCATACAGAATCCCCAGATCAGTGTCGAAATTGAGAAATATCAGAGCAAGAGGTTCTATGTCCTTGGCGCAGTGATGAAACCTGGTGTTTATCCCCTTGACAGACCAACCACAGTTGTTCAGGCATTGAGCATTGCTGGAGGTATAGCTGAAAGTGCCAAATTGTCTGAGGCATATATGCTCAGGGAAAACAGGGTTGTTCCTGTAAATTTTCAAAGGCTCCTTGAGGAAGGCGATGTGAGATACAATATCTATCTTTCCGACAATGATGTTATTTATATACCGAGTGCTATTGATCAAAAGGTTTTTGTCTTGGGTGATGTAAGAAATCCAGGAGTTGTTCCCATAGCAATGGGAAGGCTTACACTTGCAGAGGCAATAGCGCGTTGCGGCGGTTTTGCGCTGGGTGCAAGATGGGACAACCTGAGGATTATAAGGGGAGGTCTCAGGAATCCAAAGTTAATAAGGGTAAATTTTGAACGGGCACTTGATGGTGATGTTGCCTATAATTTCCCTTTAAAATCGGGTGATATAGTATTTGTATCTGATACGGTTCTTGGCAAATGGAATAAGATCCTCCAGCAGTTGCTACCAACACTGAGTGCAATCCTTACCGGAGGAACAGTGGCACAGATAAGCAGATAGGGTCTTAAATGAATGAAGCATTAGAGGAAAAAGAGGTTCACCTCCGTGATTACTTAATTGTTCTTCACAGAAGAAGATATGTAGTTATCATTTCTTTCCTTGCCATATTTCTCTTTACCGTTATCTTTTCCCTCTTCAGAACACCTGTTTATGAGGCAGAAACAACAATCTACCTCGAAGAAGGTTCAAAATCAGGGGGCTTTCTTGGTGATATAGGCCTTCTTGGACCGGGCTCCACAATAGGTGCTGAAATAGAGGTCATAAAGAGCAGAAGCATTGCGGAGAAGGTGGTTGGGGATCTGGGGCTTGATGTACGGATAGATGATGATCCTTATCCCTCGCTCTTCAGCATGATGATCTTTGGAAAGGGTTATACAGCAGGAGGTGTTGAAGGCAGAAGGATTAAATCGATCTATATCCATCCAGATGGTTACTATGAGATATTTCAGCTGAAGCTTTCACCCGTTTACAGGGAAAAGGAGTTATATATTGAGTTTGTTAATAATGAGGGAGGGTTTGTTGTAAAGGATAAGAAGGGTAATGAAATAGCAAGAGGGGAATCGGGGAAGCCACTTGAGGAAAATGGTATCTCCCTGATACTGGTAAATTCTTCAACACCAAAGGGGCACAGGGTAAAGCTGAAGAAGGTCGATTTTACAGAGGCAGCTGAGGGAATTCAGAAAAGGATAAAGGTTCAGAAGATGGGTGATAGAACCCCTGGCCCATCAACTGTGTTGAAGATTGCCTATCAGGATGCTGATCCAGTAAGGGCGATGCATGTGGCAAATGCCATAGCCAGGGCCTATCAGGAAAAGAGGATTGAAAGGAGGAGTAAAGAGGCCCAGCAAACGGAATCATTTCTCGCAGAACAGCTTGAAAGGGTAAGGGAGAGCCTTGGGACATCGGAAAAGAGGCTTGGTGAATTCAAGACAAAAGAAGGGATCGTGGAGCTCAGCAAAAGTGCAGAATCCCTTGTTGAAAGGATTGCGGAACTGGAGAAGGATCGGGTCCTCATATCCCTTGACTTAAGAAGTGCCAGGAACCTCTATAGAAGGCTTATTGAAAGTCAGGGAAGTAACAAGGAGTTTATCCTTTCTACTGCAGCAAGCCCTGATCCAATAATTGGTCAGCTTGCACAGACCCTATCACAACTTGAGGTAAAGAGACAGGCAATGCTTCAGGAATTTACGGAAAGGCATCCAGAGGTCGCTGCAATCGATTCACAGATAAAAGAGCTCAAAAACAGGATCCTGCTTACAGTTAAAAATTCCATAGATGGCCTGGAGAAAAGACAGGAGACGATTGAAAATGCGATAAAGGAAAATGAGTCAAACCTCAAGAAGCTTCCAGGTGCTGAGAGGGAGCTTGCCATCATGACACGCTCCTTCAGGACGAATGAGGAAATATACCTGCTTTTACTGAAAAAATATGAGGAAGCAAGGATTGCGAGGGCAGCAACAGTTGCAAATATGGATATAGTGGATCCAGCGATCCTCCCCCTCTTTCCTGTTAAACCAAGGTTAAAGATTAATCTCCCCCTCGGGGCAACAGTAGGTTTAATGTTCGGCTGCTTCCTTGCATTCTTCCTGGAATATCTGGATGATTCCATAAAGGATGAGGAAGATGTCAAAAATGCCGTTAACCTCCCGATCTTTGCAACTATCCCACATGATTCGGCTCATGATGGGAAAAAGTCCCTTTTTCTCCCGGGGAGGGAACAGCGGAGGGAAAGGAGACTTATTTCACTGGATGACAGAAAATCAGTTGTTGCTGAGGCCTACAGGTCATTCCGCACAAATATTCAATTCACAGGAATCGATAAAAGTGCAAAGAGCTATCTTATTACGAGCCCTGGTTCGGGTGAGGGGAAGAGCACAATAACTGCAAATCTCGGGATAGTTTTAAGTTCACTTGGCTCAAGGGTTCTTATCGTTGATGCGGACCTCAGGAAAGGCAGGCTTCATGAGATTTTTAAATTAAATAATTCACAGGGATTAAGTATCGTCCTCTCAAGTGATATCCGATGGGATGAGGTTGTAAAGGAAACACAGCATGATGGATTATTTCTTTTACCATCAGGTCCATATCCTCCCAATCCCTCTGAACTCCTTGCATCAAGAAGGATGAAGGAATTTATGTCCTTAGCAAGGGAGAGGTTTGATTATGTCCTTTACGATTCGCCACCTGTTATCTTAGTGAGTGACGCATGTATTATCGGGACCTCTGTTGATGGGATATTTATTGTGGCAAGGGCTGGAACAACAGGAAGGAATGCATTAAGAAAGGCAAGGGAGATCCTTCCCTCTCCGCCATATAATGTTTATGGCGTGATTCTCAATGATATGGAGTTTGTCCGCTCCAGGTATTACGGGTATTACGGATATGGTTACTATTACTACGGTGAGGAAGACGGGAAAAAAGATCTGATCTCAAGGATTCGAAAGAAATTGAGCAAGAGACATCAATAGGAAATTTATATGGATTATGGGGATATAAGCAACCTAAAATGGTATCTTATCCAGACAAAACCTAATAAGGAAAAACTTGTCGAATTAAATCTATCCCGATTATTGATCGAATCCTATAGTCCAAAGATACGTGAAAGAAAACGATACAATGGCTCTTATGATTATGTGCTAAAGCCTCTCTTCCCCGGATATATATTTGCCCGATTTTCTATGGTAGCCCACTACAGGATTATAAAATTCATGAGGGGGGTTAAGCGTATTGTTTCATTTGGTGGACTTCCCGCGGTTGTTGATAATGAACTGATAAGGGCAATAAGGGCAAGGGAAAAGGATGGTGTTATCCATATCCACGAAAAGCGATGGAGAAAGGGTGAGGTTTTAGAGATTGTGGATGGTCCCTTCAGAGGTCTTACAGGTATCTTTGAAAGCTACCTTAATGATCATGAGAGGGTGGAGATCCTTATTAACTGCATAAGGTATGGTATGCGTTTGAATATAAGAAAAGAATATGTGAAATCCGTGGTGATGCAAGGGAATACGCCTTATTAATTTTCCGGGAAACTTGTAACATTTTATGATTTTCCTTCCACTGTTATGAAAATAGTGGTAACAGGAGCAGGAGGACAGCTTGGAGTAGATCTTGTAAGATTTCTTAGTGAAAGAGGTCTTGAACCAATCGTGTTTAAAAGGGTTGATCTTGATATAGGGGATTATGAGTGTATAGAGCAGAAGCTATCGAATCACTCACCGCATGTTATAATAAACTGCGCTGCCTTTACAAAAGTAGATGATGCGGAATGTATGAGGGAAGAAGCGTTCAGGGTAAATGTAATCGGAAGTGAAAATCTTGCAAATTTCTGCAGGAAGATTGATTGTATACTTGTTCACTTCAGCACGGACTATATCTTCAACGGGAAGAAAAAAAGACCATACAGAACGGATGACCTTCCGCATCCCTTGAATTTTTACGGTTTCAGCAAGTGGATGGGAGAAGAGAGGATCAGGAAGATTTATGGAAAGCATTACATCATAAGAACGAGCTGGCTTTATGGGATCCATGGTGATAATTTTTTAAAGAGGATTTATGATAGATACAGGTCAGGAGAAGCCCTGATGGTTGTAAAAGATCAGTTTGGTCTTCCAACATATACACAGACAGTTTGCAATGCTACATGGAATTTAATAAACATAAGGGCTCCTTTTGGCATATATCATATATCTGATCAGGGGGATCCGGCAAGCTGGTATGATTTTTCTAAGGAGTTCTTCAGGATGATGGGGATTGATCGCAATATAGAAGCTATTAGTATAAGAGATCTCAGACTCAGGGCAAAGAGACCGAGTTACTCTGTTCTTGATTCATCGCTCTATGAAGAAGTATGTGGTGTAAAACTTCCTCACTGGAGGGATAGCCTCCGGGAGTTTGTTTCGATCTTCAAAAGTGGAGCAAAATAATAACTGGAGGGGATTCTTGTGAAGGCCCTGATTCTTTCAGGTGGAAAGGGAAAACGTCTCCGCCCCCTTACATATACTGGCCCAAAGCAGCTTATACCTGTTGCAAATAAACCTATCCTTTTTTACGGGATAGATTCAATTGTTTCATCAAATATTAAGGATGTGGGAATTATTGTTTCTCCTGAAGCAGGGGAAGAGATTGAAAAGGCGGTCCTTGAGGGGAAGGAGAGATTTAAATGGGATTGCTCATTTACATTTATTGAGCAGAGCTACCCAGGAGGTCTTGCGCATGCGGTTCTTACAGCCGAGGATTTCATCGGAAACACACCATTTCTGATGTATCTCGGTGATAATCTTATAAAAGAGAATCTCAGGGTTTTCATAGATCTTTTCCTTGAGAAAAAACCCGAATCCCTTATTCTTCTAAAAGAGGTGGAGAATCCGGAAAGATTTGGTGTTGCAACACTGAATGAGAAAAATGAAGTGATTAAACTTATAGAGAAGCCAAAAATACCCGAGAGTAATCTTGCCCTCGTTGGTGTTTATATTTTTTCTCCATCCATATTTCAGGCTTCCAGGTGTATAAAACCAAGCTGGCGTGGGGAGCTTGAAATTACTGATGCAATACAATATCTGATTTCATGCGGAATGCCTGTTGTTGCATGGATTCTTGAGGGGTGGTGGCTGGATACGGGCAAGAAGGACGATATCCTCTACGCAAACAGGATCATTCTTGATGAATTCATTGAGAGAAAGATTATGGGGCAGATCAACGAGAGCTCTGTGGAGGGGAGGGTGACGATAGAGAAGGGCTCAGTCATAAAAGGTTGCACCATAAGGGGACCGGTTATAATAGGGGAGGGTGCAGTGATTGAGAACAGTTTCATAGGGCCATATACAAGCATAGGGAGCAATTGTTACATAAGGAACTCATCCATAGAGCACAGTGTTTGTCTTGAAGGTGCAAGAATAGTTGATGTTCCTTTCAGGCTTGAGGATAGCCTAATAGGAAGAAGGGTGGTTATAGAAAAGGGGAAGAATATGCCTCAGGCCCACAGGGTTATTGTTGGAGATGACTCAAAAATAGAGCTTTGAATCAGATTCCAGAGATTAAAAGAGGGCGGGTCTTACAAATGGAGAAATTAATCGAGGGTGTTCATATTCGAAATTTAAAGGTTATACCTGATGAGAGGGGCTACCTTATGGAAATACTTCGCAGTGACTGGCCTGAGTTTGAAAGATTTGGTCAGGTATACATAACTTCCTGCTATCCGGGAATAATAAAGGGATGGCATTATCATAAGAAACAGACGGATAATTTTGTTTGTATAAAGGGCATGGCGAAGGTTGTTCTGTACGATGCCAGGACTGGGTCTCCTACATTCGGTCTAATAAATGAGTTCTTCATTGGTGAGAGGAATCCTGTTCTTATAAAAATTCCGCCCTTGGTTTATCATGGATTTAAGGCTATAGGGGGTAATGAGGCTATTATTTTAAATGTTCCAACAGAACTCTACAATTACTCAGATCCTGATGAGTATAGGGTTCCTTTTGATGATCCTTCCATCCCATACAACTGGGAGGTAAAACAGCGGTGAGAATTCTTGTAACAGGGGGTATGGGATTCATCGGGTCAAATTTTATAAGATATTTGTTGAGAAAATATGACTACACAATAATAAATTATGATGCACTGACCTATGCAGGAAATCCTGAAAATCTAAAAGATATAATCTCTGAGAGATACGCTTTTTATTATGGCCGTGTTGAGTGCATTGAAGAACTTATGAAAGCTGCGAGAGATGTTGATGCTATTGTTCACTTTGCGGCAGAGACCCACGTTGACAGATCCATAGAGGATCCTTCTCTTTTCCTGAAGACGAATGTGCTGGGAACATATTCAGTGCTTGAGGTAGCAAGAAAGTTAAGGATTAAAAGGGTTGTCCATATTTCCACGGATGAGGTATATGGGAGTGTTCCGGATGGAGAGCATGCGCATGAAGATTCACCATTCAGTCCCAGATCTCCCTATGCTGCAAGCAAAGCTTCAGCTGATCTTCTTGCCTTCAGTTTCTTTACCACATACTCTTTGCCAGTATCTGTTGTAAGACCATGTAATAATTTTGGTCCCTTCCAGTATCCTGAAAAATTCATACCACTTGCTATAACAAATATTATTGAAGGACTCCCCGTTCCTGTATATGGAGATGGGAGAAATATAAGAGACTGGGTCTATGTAGAGGATTGCTGTGAAGCGATTGATCTTGTTTTGCACAGGGGAAGTCCAGGGGAGGCATACAATATTGGTGCAGGATATGAGCTCAGGAATATCGATGTTGTAAGAAGAATTGCTAACATGCTGGGAAAGGGCGATGACTTCATAAAATTTGTGGAGGACAGACCAGCCCATGATTACCGATACTCCATGGATTGTCGGAAAATAAGGGCTCTTGGATGGAGTCCGCGGTTTAATTTTGAAAAGGGTCTTGAAAAAGCTGTCTCATGGTATGTGGATAATTATGGATGGTGGAAGGCTATAAAGGGGAGGATGGCGAGAGAAAAGGCTGGCTACTGGAGTTCAAGCAGATCCTGATGTATAAAAAGCCCCCCTTTCTTTATATAAAGGACATAAATACACTTATTTTTTTTCTGATTATTTTTCTTATTCTTTCCTCACAAGATCTCCACGCATCCGAAGAATCCAGTAGCGAGGCAGAGGATTATTACATCGGAAAATTAGCTATAGAAAGGGTAAATATTTTTGATACATCTAAAAAGGATGAGGATACACCACTTTTCAGACTCATCAATCGCCTTCACTTTCTCACAAAAGAGGAGGTCATTAAAAGGGAGTTACTTTTTAAGGAAGGGGAGAGGCTCGATGATGAGCTTCTTAGAGAGAGTGAGAGGAATCTCAGATCATTGGGTATTTTCAAGGAAGTGAGCATTGAGAAGTCATGGAGATATGAGGAGAAGCAGGATGTAGTAGTGAGAACACATGATTCCTGGACAACAAGTATACTTGTTGGGATCGGGGGTATTAATAAGATGGACCTTACACTGGCGGGATTTGAGGAAAAGAATCTTTTTGGTTACGGAAAGTATGCAGTAATGCGTTACAATAAATCAGAAGAGAGGAGATATTATACACTTTCCTACAGTGACCCGAGACTTCTTGGAAATTTTTTAGACCTTGAGGCAAGTTATTCAAAATTGAGTGACGGAAGACTTTTAACATTTTCTCTGACGAGACCCTTCTATGCCCTTGGAACTGAATGGTCTGCAGGTATATCTATAAGCTCCCAGGAACTTGATCTTCCTATATACAGGGAAGGTGAAAAGGCATATGAGCTACACAGCAAAAGCAAATCTTTGGAGCTCTTTTACGGGCATCTGTTAAGTTATGAGAACAATGTGCTTTCAAGAATTAAAGCATTTTACCGGTATGAGGACTCATCTTTTTCTCCAGATGGGACAGTTTCCCCTGAAAATATACCTGTTGATAGATTAATAAGTGCACCTGGTATTGGATTTCAGAGGATGGTGGTGGATTATATAAAGACCGACCATATTAACAAATTTGAAAATGAAGAGGATTTTAATTTGGGAGGCGACCTCAATTTATCTGCGGGATTATCTTTAGAATCTCTGGGTGCAAAGATTGATGAAGGGATCTTTAATGGTTCATACTCCTTTGGATTCAGACGAAATGAGAAGTCCTTTGGCATTGGTTCATTGTCTGTGAATTTCAGGACACCGGGTAGAAATATAAGAAATGGAACGGGGTCCTTTGACATCAGATTTTTTGAGAGGTCCCTTCCCAGGCAAACACTTGTATTTCACTTAAATATCACAAAGGGATGGAACCTTGATAAAGATGTCCAGTTTACTCTTGGAGCCAATTCGGGTCTCAGGGGTTATCATAGTAATCAGTTCACAGGAAACAGGAAGTTTCTTTTTAATATTGAAGACAGGGTTTTTATAATAGATGATTTTCTCCATATAGTTTCCATAGGCATTGCACCTTTCTTCGATATGGGATATGTATGGGATCAGAAGGAGAGCATAGATCTATCCGATGTAAAGGCAAATATTGGGATAGGACTCAGGCTTGGTTTTACAAGGTCATCAGTGGGCACAGTAACAAGATTTGATGTTGCGTATGCATTAAATGATCCGGGTAAAGGAAGGAACAGGTGGGTTTTTATTATATCAGCATTACCACCATTTTAATAAGTATATTTCTTCTTTGTTTCCTATTTAATAAACAAAATCCTTGAAAATATATAACCAGGAAGTTTATATTTAATAAACTTTCGCATTATACAAAAAGTTGAGAAAGAAACAGATAGGCATGCAACTGAACTTAATCAAAAGATCTTTTTTAATTTTTTTCATATGTTTTCTAATCCTCATGAATGCAAGAATAGCGAGTTCATATTATTATTCATCAACCAATATACCGCTCGATAGCTGGATTTACTTGTATATCGAAAAGCTTGAAGCCTTCGGATTAGTTGACAGTGTTCTTTATGGCACCAGGCCTTTCACCAGGATTGAGGCTGCAAGGATCCTTTCAGAGGCATTAAAGAAGAGGGAGCAAATGGGAAGATTTAATCATCATCCCGCTGATGGGATATTGAAAAGGCTTGAAAGGGAATTGCGTGATGAGCTCTTGATCACGGGATACAGAAAGGGAGAATTGCAGTCATTATATATAAAACCGCTTGAGGAGATGGAGTTTAAGTTTATACACATATCAGGTAAGGAGAGGAGATTCTTTTCACCCATAGCAACAGAAGGTTCACCGCTTGTTGAAAATAACGAAGGTATTGTTTACGGTGAAGGAAGCAATCTTCAATGGAGATATGGATTCAGATTTCAGATAACGGAGCCCTTTTCTTTTTATTTAGAACCACTGATGATCATTAATGAAGAAAATGATGGAAGGGATAATGACTGGAGGTTGCACAAAGGTTATATGAAATTCACACTATTCGGAGTTGAACTGGAGGCAGGGAAGGATAGCCTCTGGTGGGGGCAGGGATATCATGGCTCACTGATAATGAGCAATAACGCAGAACCATTCAGGATGATAAAGATCGAGACCCCCTATCCCTTCATACTTCCGTCGTTTTTTTCCTACCTTGGATGCATGAAGATTTCCGGTTTCATTACCAAACTGGATAAAAACAGACCTATTGAGGAACCGAGGATGCTTGGATTCAGAGTGGATCTCAAACCCCACCCTATTGTTGAAATCGGGGCATCAAGGGCAATTGTTTTTGGGGGGAAGGGAGCACCTCATATAGATCTTACGGAATTCATAAAAATCCTGAGAGGAACAAATATAGCAGGTGGTGCTGATACCAGCAATCAGATGGCTGGTTTTGACTGGCGATTGAGAATTCCTTATCTCAGAGGGTTAAATATTTACGGGGAGCACATCGGTGAGGATGAAGCGGGTAGTTTTCCATCAAAATTCGGGCACCTAATTGGTCTCTATATACCCAGACTCGATAGTTCGGGAAGATACGATCTCAGGATAGAATTTGCAAGAACCCATGCTGTTTTTTATGCCCATGGAAAATGGCCATATACCTATAAGGGTCTGCTCATGGGGCATCATGCGGGAGGGGATTCGGATGATCTTTTTGTCAGGTTTGGATGGGAAATTTCTGAGAGGATTCAGGGATCGCTGTTCTATGATTACCAAAATAGGGGGAGGAGTCTAAGGGATAGTGAAAAGGGGAACGAGTTTGCCATAGAATTTAAGTTAAATATGGGAAAGGGAAATATGAGCCTGCAGTTTGGCACTGAACGTATAGAGAATTTCAATTTCAGTGGATCAAGCAGAACCAATGAGAAAATTACCCTCGGTTTTACCATCGATCTTTAGTTATTAGCCTTGAGTCGCATAAATTGACAGCTTCACAGATTCTGTTAAAATTTATTTAATCTGGGGTGGATGTGATGAATACAGATAAAGCTGAAAAAGTCCTTATTATAAGAATGAGTTCACTTGGTGATCTTGTTCATTCCCTTCCTGCACTTCATGCATTGAAAAGGGGGATAAATTGTGAAATAAGTTTTATAACAAATAGTGAATATGCTGATTTTGTAAAATGTTTTTCGGATGTTAACAGGGTTATTTCATTTAACAGGAAGAATTTTATCAGAGGCCTCGTGGAGCTATACCATAATATAAAAAAAGAGCATTTCGATCTTGTTATAGATTTACAGGGTTTACTTAAAAGCGCAATAATATTATACCTTGCTGTATCCCCAAGGAAAATAGGTCCTTCATATCACAGGGAGTTATCTCATATATTTTATCATGAAATTTCCGGAAGAAGGGATATGAACAGGCATGCTGTGGAAAGGACATTTGATGTTGTAAAATATCTCGGCATAGATTATGACAGGAGGGAATTTAATCTTACATTCCCACCAGCCAGGTATGAGATTCCTCGTGATAGAAGAAATATTGCCATTATCGGTGATGCAAGATGGCAGAGTAAAATATGGCCTTATGAGTATTTTGTGAGGCTTGCCTCGCTTTTAATAAGGGATGGATTCAATGTATATCTTCTGGGCTCTTCTGAAGGATGGAAAAATGCAGCAGCAAGTCTCCTTGATGGTGGTGCGAATAACCTTATTGGAAAAACAAACCTTGTTGAGCTTGGTTCTCTGCTCAGGGATATGGACCTTGTTGTATCCAACGATTCAGGACCCATGCATATTGCAGCAGCCCTTGGAGTGAGGGTTGTAGCACTTATGGGCCCAACCGATCCTGTAAGAACAGGACCCTATGGAGAAGGTCACATCGTTTTTTCAGGAAGGGCATCGTGTGCTCCATGTTTCAGAAGAAGCTGTCCTGATAATGTGTGTATGAAGAAGATAAGTCCCGATGAAGTTTACAAGGCAGTCATAGAGATGATCTAAATTCATGTTTTCAACAAATAATAGGATAAAAAAAATACTTGTACGGGTTCCAAACTGGATTGGTGATGCTGTTATGTCGCTCCCCGCGATTTCTGCAATCAGAAAATCATTTAAAAATGCAGAAATCTGCATTCTTGCCAGGCCATGGGTTTCGCCGATATACATAAACAATCCAGATGTGAATCGTATTGTTGAGTATAGATCAGGCGATGTTCATAAGGGCTTAATGGGAAGGATGAAGCTCATAGGAGAAATGAAAAAAGAGGGGTTCGATGCTGCCTTCCTTCTTCAGAATGCCCTTGATGCTGCTGTAATAGCCTTTCTTGCTCGTATACCGATAAGGGTTGGATACGCAACTGATTTAAGGGGTTTTCTATTGACCCATCCCATCAAGAAGCCAGGGAAGAAAAGGATGCATCACATGCATTACTACCTTGAGATGTTAAGAAAGAGCAATATTGTTGATGTAACAAATTGCAATTATCCCGCAATACACTTAATGGAAGAAGAATACAGATGGGCCGATCAATTTCTATCGATGAATGGAATTGATAAGGAAAAATCGGTAATTGGAATAAATCCTGGTGCGTCCTATGGTCCTGCAAAAAGATGGTTTCCTGAAAGATTTGCTGGGGCTGCAGAGGAGCTTTCACAGATTCTCAATGCCTCGGTAATCCTTTTTGGATCAAAAGAGGATGGTGAGATTTGCAGGAAAATATCGGAGAGTCTTAGATGCAGAAATCTTGATCTTTCAGGAAAAACAAATCTAAGAGAATTGATCAGCATTATTTCCCGCTGCACGCTCTTCATTACAAATGATACAGGACCCATGCATATTGCATCAGCCCTTGGTATCCCTGTTGTTGCTATTTTTGGATCAACGGATCCTGATTTAACAGCACCTGTTGGGAATCATGTATCCATTGTTAGAAAAAAGGTTGAATGCGCGCCCTGTTTTGAGAGATATTGCAGAAGAAACTTTGAATGCATGGATAATATAAATGTTTCAGATGTTGTTAAAGCATCCCTTACTCTTCTCGAGAATGCGAAGCAGTAATTTGATGAAAATAGGTATAGTAATAAAGGAGTTCACATTAAAAAAGGGTGGGGTTGAGAGATATGCGGTTAATATTTCGAAAATACTCGCTGATCAGGGATATGATGTTAATATATTCACATCATTTTATGAAGGGATTCCGGATAAAAAAATGAAATGCCATAAGGTTCCTCTGCTAAGAAATCCATCCATTCTCAAGATAGTTTCATTTCCCCTTTTTTGTAGATGGATTATGAAAAAGAAGGTCCTTGATATAACTTATGCACTTACACCACTTTATCCTGTTGATATTTATAGAATTGGGGAGGGTTTGCATATAGATGTTTTAAGATACAGATACAATTCGGGTAAAATCAAACTATCAAAGCTTCTAAATCCGAAACATCTCGCAATCCTTTACCTGGAAAGACAGATATTCAGGAGGGAGAACTTCAAGAAGATTGTTTGCAACTCTAACATACTTAAGGAAAGAACAGTTTATAATTACGGTGTTTCTCCAGCTGACATCTCCGTTATATATAACGGGATCAATACAGAGATATTTAATCCGGATGCCCAGAGATATCGTTTGCAAATGAGAAGGTCAATGGGAATAGAGGATGAGGAGTTTGTTATTCTTTTTGTTTCAAATGATTTTTACAGAAAAGGTCTTTCAAGAGCGATTGATGCGATTTACGATTTCAGTAAGCATTTTGGAAAAAGGTGGAGATTTGTTGTTTCAGGGAAGGATAACCCATCCCCTTATATTAAAAGGGCAAGGGAGTATGGTATTGACAGATACATTATTTTTACAGGGATGAGAACGGATATTGAGAGGCTTTATGGAATGTCCGATGTTCTTCTTCTGCCCACCCTTTATGATCCATTTGCCAATGTTGTTCTTGAATCAATTGCATGCGGAACACCTGTTATAACAACAAGGATAAATGGTGCCTCAGAAATTATAGAGGATGGAAAAACGGGATTTGTTATTGATGGCAGGAAGGATGAGATTGTAAGTGCACTGATGAGTATAAGCGACGGAGGGCTTTTGGAATTAATGAGGAGAAAATGCAAAGATGAGAGTAGAAATTTTACGATCGAAAGGCATGTTGAGGCGCTTTTAAAGCTATTTTCAGAGGTTATTGAATCCCGGACAAAAGGATCATGAATTCTACTGAAGAAATTATTTATATCAATCAGATTTATATAGTTAAGAAGTATCTTGATGAACTTAAAGGAATGGGCCTCCTTTCCTTTGAGGAAATATCAGAATATTCTAAGGGCGTAAAGGTAAAGGATACAGGGGAAAGAAAGATATTCAGGATTTATTCTGCTGATGGAAAGGTGCGCTTTTATCTTAAAAAACATTCCTCTCGATCATGGTTATTCTCGATTTTCAAAAGGAATGAAGGTGATGGCGGCTGGAAGGAGTGGAAAAACATATTAATGTTGAAGGAAAGGGGGATTCCTGTTGTTGATCCTGTGGCCTGCGGTGTAAGGAGGAAGAATGGATGTGTTGAATCCTTTACATTAACTGAGAATCTTGATGGTTATAAAAGATTGGAAATATATATGGCCGAGAATTTTACTTGCAGACAATCAGCAGAAAACGTGAAGGAAAAGAGGGAAATAATAAAAGCTGTTGCCCTTCTTACAAAAAAAATGCATGAGGAAGGTTTCTGTCACGGCGATTATTATTTAACCCATCTGATGATAAGAAGGGATAATCATTGGGGTCATGATATAAAACTTATAGATCTTCAAAGGGTGAGAAGAAGAACAGCAAGAAGGGTTATAAAGGATCTTGCATCCATAAATTTCGCGTCGAAATCCACATATTTGACATCATCTGATAGAATGAGGTTTATAAAATACTACCTTGGAAAGCAAAAGCTGGATTTAAAGGATAAGCATTTCATTAAGAGAATAATTAAAAAAACAGAAAAGATTGCACGTCATGATGTTGGTGTTTCTATAAGAAAGGCGGGGGAATCTGGCAGAATCTCAATTCCTCAAGCCAATGTATCAAAAATACTTTTCATAGAAAATGTAAATATAGGCGATCTTATAAATGCAACACCTGCAATTAAGGCAGTGAGGGAGAGGTTTCCATATGCAAGGGTTGATGTCCTGATCTCAGATAACCTTTCAGAGATAGTGAGATGTATACCTCTTTTTGACAGGATATACTCATATTCAAAATATTCAAGCGGAAAGCACAGAAATAAATTTGAACATATGATAAAACTCTGGAGGCTGTTCTTCAATTACATCAGAAAAGAGAAATACGATATTGCAATAGCAACAAGAACAGGTTCCTCACCTTCAACAGCACTTAAAGCCCTTCTAACAGGTGCAAGGTACAGGATTGGTTCAGCAACAAAGAACTGGAGATGGAAGAGATGCTGGATGGATTGGGTATGGACGATAGGTGTTAGACCTTCGCAGACAATCAAGCATGAGATAGAGCGATGCTTTGATATTGTTGAGGTAATCGGGGTTGATAGGGAGAAAGCGGATAAATCACTGATTCTGGTTATAGATGAAGAGTATATTAAAAGGGCGAGGGAGTTCCTGCGGTCCAGTGGGATTTACGAAAGAGATTTTGTTCTTTTCCATATAACGAGCCGTCATCCAAGGAACAGATGGAGTGTAGAGAAATTTGTAAAACTGATCAGGGAGATAAAGATTAGATATGATAAAAAAACAGTCATCACTTTTGGACCACAAGACATCAAGAATGCAGAATGTATTGCTAATGAATGCGGGGGAGATTGTTTTATATTCAGAACGGATAGCATCCTTGAGCTTTGCGGGATAATAAAGGAAAGCCCTCTGTTTATAACAACAGAGGGAGGACCCATGCATGTAGCTGCTGCCTTTAGGACTCCCACAGTTGCTATATTTGGTAAATCACCGGTTGAGTTGTGGAGACCATGGGGTGAGGGTCATGTTGTAATAAAAAGGGGTGATAATGCAGAGACTGTTAGTGTGTATGATGTACTTGAGGGGATAGAGAAAGTGATGGAAAGTGTTTATCGTTGATTATTTGAAGCTGAATGAATAGCGGTTAAATCATGAGAAAGAAAATACTGATAAGTTTTTACAAAATTATATACAGGTTATATAACCTCTTTTACCAGAAACGATCAGAATTAAGGCTGGAAAATATAAAGAGGCTTCTTCTTGTAAGCACTACAGGCATAGGAGACACGTTGCTCAGCACCCCTGCGATAAGAGCGGTGAGGGCTTCATATCCGAATTCTGTTATAGTTGTTCTTGTTGATGAACGGAGAAAGGAAATCCTTGAAGGAAACATGAACATAGATAAAATCATAGGATATAGAAGGGGAATTATAAAGTTTTTTCCGTTAATTTACAGGTTAAGGAGAATGAAGCCTGATGCAGGAATAATACTTCATGGGAATGACCCCCATATTTTACCGATTGTATTTTTTTCAGGTGCGAAGATGATAATTTACCATCCAGAACTTACTCGTATGCCTTTTTTTATAACCCATCCTGTTCCATTTAGAAGAGAGCTTCACACTATTGAAAAGAGACTTGATCTTGTAAGAGCCATAGGAGCGGATACAGAAGATAAAGAACTTGAAATTCATATTCCCGAGCCTTGTTTCAAAAAGATTGATGATTTTCTTAAAGCATCAGGCTATTCAGGAGGATTGCTTTTTGGTTTTCAGCTTGGTGCAGCAAAACCTTATAAATGCTGGCCAGTTGAAAGATTTGCTGAGGTAGGAAGATATCTGGTGGAAAGATATAATGCTGCTATTGCTATTATTGGAGATTCAAAAGATAGGTATAGAGTAAAGAAATTTGAAGAAATTTTTAGACATAAATTTATTGATGCCTCTGGAAAGTTAACATTATCAGAGACAGCAGCGCTCATAAGCAAGCTTGATATGTTTTTAACAAATGATACAGGACCTATGCATATAGCTTTTGCGCTTGGAACGACAACCATTGCACTTTTCTGTCCCACAGATTATAAAACAATAGGACCATATGGAAAGAATGAATCTGCTTTTGTTATAAGCAAAGATCGCCCATGTGATCCATGTGTAACAAAGAAATGCAAAAAGCCATTTTGTATGGATCAAATAAGTGTGGAAGAGGTAATTGAGTTAGCTGATAAATTAATAAAAAAGAATCATAAGGTTTATCTGGATATATAAGCAATGGTGGACATTATAATTCCTGTCTGGAACGAATTGGAGCTTACCAGAGAGTGCATAGAGAGTATAAAGAGATCCACGAAAATCCCCTTCCGCCTGATAATTATCGATAATGGAAGTGAAAAAGAGACCCGAGAATATCTCGAAAATGTGAGAGATGACCCTGACCTTGATGTTATTCTTATTAGAAATGATTCGAATATTGGTTATTTAAAGGCAGTAAACCAGGGTTTGAAACAATCTGACTCGAAATACGTATGCATTTTAAATAATGATACAGTAGTTACGGACAATTGGCTTGATAAGATGGTTGATTTTGCTGAAAAGCATGATGATGTCGGATTGATAAATCCGGTGCTAAAGAAGAAAAGGACACCTTCTGCTCCAGATAATCTTGATAAAATCACGAGAGAGTTAGAATCAAGGAAGGGAGAATATATTGAGCTTGATCATTGTGTCGGGGCTTGTTTGCTGATTAGAAAGGATGTTATTAAAGATATAGGTTTTTTTGATGAAATTTATGGATTTGGACACTGGGAGGATAACGACTATTCAAGAAGGGCACAGAAGGCAGGATACAAATGTGTGCGATTACTGGATACATTAGTATGGCATTATGTGTCGAGATCATTTAATAAAATTAAAAACTGGAAATCATTATCCGAACAAAATAAGAAAATTTTTTATAACCGATGGGGTGAGGAGATTATCTTGATTTACCCGTTTCCTGAAAAGCTTCCTATGGAGAGGGCAAGGTCAATACAGTATATAAATACATGTTTTTCTCTCGCAAGGAATGGTGTGAAGGTTTATATGATTATTCCCGGGAATAAGGGTGATAAGAAAAGAATACTGGATTATTACGGGATTATAGATCATGAAAATGTTTCCTTCGTGTTTCTTCCCGCTGTTAGAGTAAAAGTAGCAGATTTGATGAGTGTCACCATAAACCATATCTTTTATTTTGCGAGCCTATTTTACATTATGAGGCTATTGAGGAAGATTAGAAAGAAAGATGTAGAGAAAAAAGTTATTATATTAACAAGACATCCAAAGTTAGCGAAATTTCTTTATAAATTTAAAAATATAATCAGGGCAAAGTTTATATACGAGGTCCATGAAATATTCAGTGAAACAGCGAAAAGAAAGAAAAGGGGATTTCTTAAGGTTGAAAATAAAATATTTAATAAATCAGATGGTTTGATAACAATAACGTATCATTTGAAAAAACAATTAATGGAGAAATTCGGTGTGAGGAAACCTGTTTCAGTTATAAGGGATGGAGTAAATATTGAAGGGGATAATAGGAAAGAAGGACCACCGGATAAGAAAGAAAGGATGGTAATATATACTGGTCAAACATTTCCATGGAAGGGTGTTGACACATTGATAAGGGCATCAAAGTATATAAATGGAAATGTTGTTATAATTGGAGGAGAAGACGAGGAATTAAAAGAGCTTAAAAAGATGTCTCAGGAATTGGGAGCGGAGAATATCATGTTCATGGGATGGGTTAAGCCAGCAGATATAAGAAAATTTTTGAGCCAGGCATCAGTAGGTGTTATTCCTCTCAAAAGGGATACAATTTCGCAGTACTATACATCGCCTCTTAAGATGTTTGAGTACATGGCATGTGGTATTCCCATAGTGGCTTCTGATCTTCCCAGTATAAGAGAGGTTTTGAGGAATGAAGAGAATGCCATTCTTGTGGAACCTGATAATCCTGTTGATCTTGCGCAAGCTATAAACAGACTCCTTGATGATAAAGAATTAGCCAGAAGAATTTCAGAGAATGCATTAAGGGATGTAAAAGAGTATTCATGGGATGAGAGGGCAAAGAGAATAAAAGAGTTTATATTGAAAGAGATCTGAGAGATAAATGGATATCGAACAGTTTGAGATCAATGGTTACAAAGGATTCTATAATTGTTCATATATATGGATTAAAGAGTATATAAAAGAACTGGATAATATTTTTGCAAAGATGGATATTAAGATCATTAAAGAAACTCCCGATAGATATAACGGCATGCTGGAATGTTATAGAGAAGGAAGAGTGTATAAATTTCACATAAAATACGATGATTTTATAAGAAAAATCAGCCTTGTTAAAATGGTCAGGAACCTATTTAAGAAGTCCAGATGCATGAATTCATGGGAAGTAGCAACAAGGATGATTAAGCTCGGAATTCCCACACCCCTTCCTATCGCTGTCGGAGAGAAAAGAAAAGCCGGCCTTCTCATAAGGTCTTTCTATATCAGCGAATTTATAGAAAGAGCTATGAATATTTACGACTATTTTTTAAATAATAAAAATCATTGCAGGAATTTTACCAATTGGAAGAATAGAATTATAAAGGATATCTCCTCCCTTATCGGAAGGATGCATAAAGCAGGAATAGCACATGGTGATTTAAAGAGGAATAATATTCTTGTAAGTGAAAATTATGAAGGAGGATATAATCTTTTCCTTATAGATATTGAGTCTGCCTGCATGGAGGGAGAGATATGTGAGCGTAATCGTATAAAAGATCTCGGGAGACTTTACAGATCATTTATTGGCATAGCTTCAGATTATGAAATGATGAGATTTATGGCAGGGTATTTTAAAAATGCAACAATTAATGGGATAAAGAAACGGATTTTAATTGATAGGCTAAAAAAGTCTGAGATCTGAGTCAGGCAAATACACGGAGTAAACCTTATGGGAGAGGATATTTGAGGAGGACTTCTTCGATGTAGTGATGCTTTTTGAAATACTTGAACATGTTAGAAGTGTCGATGAGGTTCTAAATGCTTCGCTAAATGTTTTGAGAGATGGAGGTATGATTGCAATTACTGTCCCGGATAGCATAAAGAATCCAGGTCATATTAGATATTTTTCGAATGAATTAATTGCAGATTATTTTGCCTGGAGGAAAGGATTCAGGATGGAGAGAATTTATCATTTAGTTACTCCAGCGAATGCGGAGTCTAAATATTCCTGGAGATATATTACTTTTTTTAAGTAAGTGTATGGTATCTCTTGATAAAGCCAGAGGAATTATTTTCGTAAGGAGTGCAAATATTGGAGATCTCCTCTGTATTACTCCTTCAATTGTTAAAGTAAAAGAAAAAAATCCCGAAATAAAGGTTTCTGTTCTTGCAAACAGGTATAATTATCAAATTGTTGAAGATAATCCGTATATTGATAAGATTTTTATTTATGACAAGTATAAGCACGGTTTTTATAAAAGCAGGGTTGAGGCATATTTAAATGCATTAAGGCTGTTTTTAAATATTCGGAAGGAGAGACATGATATTGCAATTGGATGTAGTGCAGTATATTCAAAAAGAATTGCAAGGATGACATATTTTACTGGCGCTGGGAAGAGGATAGGATATGTCCCTGAAAAAGGATCTTTACCATGGCTCTTTTATAATGTGCCGATTCCGCAGATGTCCGATGGATTTCATGAGGTTGAATATATCTTCAACATAATAAAAAAAGGATTAGGAATTGAAGGAGAGCCGGGAAGACTTATAATAAAAGTTCCTGAGATTGAAAGAGAAAAGGCGAGAAGTTATATATCCGAAAATTTTTCCAGTTTAAATAACAGAAAACTTGTTGCTGTTCATATTAGTTCGAGAAAGCCAAAAAACAGATGGAGCGAAGAAAAATTTTGTAACCTTATAAATGAGATTAAAAGAAGAAATGATATAGAGGTTGTCCTGTTATGGTCCCCGGGAGATGAAAGAAATCCTTTTCATCCAGGAGATGATAGAAAGGCTGAAAAGATATATAAAATGGTCAAAGATAAAATCATAAGATATCCAACCTTAACAGTAAAAGAGCTCGTTGGTATACTCAGTATCTGCGATTATCTTATCTGCTGTGATGGTGGCGCATTACATATAGGAGCGGCACTTCAGATACCTACTGTTGCACTCTTTGGATCAACAGATTATAGAAAATGGTATCCATGGAAGACAAAACATAGATTAATCAAGAGGGGAAATACTGTTGAGGATATAGATCCTGAAGATGTTATCTCTGCCTTTGAAGATTTAAGGAAGGAGTGTGAGTGAAGTATCTTTTGATAAAATTAAGATATATAGGTGACAGTCTCCTTACAACCCCTGTTGCTAAGGTAATAAAAAAAAGCTCAAGGGATAGTTATGTAGCATTTCTTGTGAATAAGGGCACAGAAGAGCTACTTTATTTTAACCCATGGATTGACAGAATATACACATTTAACAAAGAGTCAAGTCTGAAAGATAAAATATCAATGATCAAACATATCAGAAGGGAGATGTTTGATGTATGCATTGATTTTACATCCTCCGATAGAGGAGCTTTTCTTGCATTTTTAAGTGGTGCAAAATTAAGAATCGGTTTTTGTGGGGGTAGCTTATTAAGGGATAAGCTTTTGTATACATCAGCAAAAAGACTTCCTGCAGCAAATATGCACCAGATCGAAAAAAATCTGTATCTTTTAAATGAATTGGGTATAAAGTCATGCATGGAAAAACCCGAGATATTTCTAAAAGAAGAGGAGTTCGAAAGAGGCAAAGCTCTCCTGATTGGTTCGGGATGGGATGGGCAAACACCATATATAATATTTCATCCTGGGGCACGGAGGTGGTATAAATCGTGGCCAGCAGAAAACTTTGCTCTTCTTGGAGATCTGGTTAAAAATAATTTTATCATTGATGTTGTAATATGTGGAGGAAGGGATGACACTGTAATGGCTGAATATATTGCGAAGATGATGAGGGAAAAAAGCATAAATATTGCAGGAAAAACATCGATCAGGGAGCTTGCGTCAATTATAAAAGGTGCATCATTATTTATTGGAAATGATAGCGCACCCATGCATATATCATATTCACTGGATGTTCCAACAATAGCATTATTCGGACCAACAGACTGGGAATCATGGTATCCAGTTGGTAATAATCATACAATCTTTTCAAAGGACGTTCCCTGCAGACCCTGCGGTCATTCAAGGGATTGTGATAAAGGAGAGATGAACTGCATGAGGCTTATCAGCGTTGAAGAGGTATTCAGCAAAGTTTGTGAATACCTGGCAGATTTCAGAACAAGAAGTTAAAGATATGAAGAAGCTGAAAATCGCCCTTATATTTGATAGCAAAAAGAGGTTTGATACAACCGGCATTTACTGTCTCAGGGCATTGAAAAAGAGACATGATGTTTATCATTTTCAGCCTGAAGAGATATCACAGATAGATCCAGAAGGATATGATGTCTTCATTAACATAGATGATGGACTTAAATACGGGTTTCCGGAACATCTAAAACCATCCATATTCTGGGCGATAGATTCACATACAAATTTTAACAGAATACTTGATAGGGCACGCAGTTTTACATATGTATTTTCTGCGCAAAAGGATGGGGCTGAAGGCTTAAGAAAGAATGGTATAAATGCAAAGTGGTGTCCGCTTGCCTGCGATCCGGAGATACATAAAAAGTATTTCCTGCCCAAGATCTTTAATATTTCATTTGTGGGGAATTTTGGTAAATACAGATGGTATTCTTTAAAAAGAGACGATCTTATGAGGGAAAGGAACAGGCTTATTTCGCTCCTGATGAAGAGATATAATCTATTTACTGGAAAATTTTACTTTCATGAGATGGCTCTGGTATACAGTCTTTCCAAAATTGTTTTTAACAGGAGTGTGAAAAATGATATAAACATGAGGGTTTTTGAAGCAATGAGCTGCGGCAGTCTTCTCATAACGAACAGGGTGGGAAACGGACAGAATCTTCTATTCAAACATGGGATCCATTTTGTTGAATATAAGTCGGACATGGAGCTGTTCGATTACATTGATTACTATCTTAAAAACGATTCCGAAAGGGAACAAATTGCCTCCGAGGGAATGAAGCTTGTTCAGAGCAAACATACTTATGAGAAACGAATGGATTACATGCTTTCCTTTCTTTTTCCATGGAGTGAAGGCAGGTTCGATTTTTCAGGTGTTAAGTTTAGCGGGGATTACTGGGTTTATGAAAAAGAGGCTCTTCTACAGTTCTGTAAAAATATGGGGAAAGGTGCTGATGTTGGCTGTGGACACAGAAAGATTTCTGAAAAAGCCATCGGAATTGATATAGATAAGAACAGTGCTGCAGATATAATATGCCCGGGTGATATGCTGCCATTTAGGAATGGAGAGCTCGATTATGTGGTGTCCTGCCACGCCCTGGAACACTTTGATGACACAGGAAAGGTCCTTTCCGAATGGAAGAGGGTGGTAAGAAGGGGTGGAGTTATCGGTATTGTGGTTCCTGATGATAGGATTATTGATACACTTTCCCTGAATCCTGAGCATAAAAAGACATTTACACCTGAGTTCATGATAGAGGAGGTAGAAAGAGTAGGCGGTTTGAAAATAGAGGTCCTCCAGGAAATTGTTGATGCATGGAGTTTTGGATGTATATTGAGAAAGATTTGCGATTAGCTGATGGAAAAAAAGATTACTACCATTTTGACAGATTTGATATTTTAGAGCATATTCCAGATGGCTTGGAACGAGTGCTTGATGTTGGATGTGCATCAGGAAAACTCGGTGAAAATCTTAAGAGATTAAAGGGTATTAAGGAAGTTATAGGGATTGAAATAAATCCTTCTGTTGCTAAGTTGGCAAAAAAGGTCCTTGATAAAGTATATATTGCCGATGTTGAGGAGATAGAATTGTTGGAATATAGAGCATACTTCGACTGCATCATATATGCAGACATCCTTGAACATTTGAAAAATCCATGGGATATCTTGAATAAACACAGGTTCCTTCTCAAGAATAATGGATTTGTGATTGCGAGCATACCAAATGTTCGATACTATAAAGTTATCAGAGATCTTGTAAGAGGAAAGTGGGAATACAGAGAGGCAGGGATTCTTGATAAAACACACCTTCGGTTTTTTACACTAAAGGGTATTTACGATCTATTTGGATCAACGGGCTATAATGTTATAAAAGTTCACAGAAAGTTAGGTAAAACAGGAAGGTTGCTAAAGATTCTGAATATAATGATGATGGATTATTTAAAAGAGTTTATGGTTTATCAATATATAATAATTGCAAGGGCAGAAATCTCCGGGTGAATAAATTTATTAAAAGGAGATATTCATATGCAATCCAGAACAAAACGGAAATGTGAATGTCATAGATGGGACAAAAGAAAGCTGGATGATGTGAGAAAAATTATGGAAAGGTTTTCTCAATCACGTATCCTCGTTATTGGTGATATCATGGCTGATGAGTTTATATGGGGAAAGGTAAACAGGATTTCTCCTGAGGCTCCTGTTCCTGTGGTTAATGTTACAGAGGAGACATTGAGACTTGGAGGAGCTGCAAATGTTGTAAATAATATCGTTTCGCTGGGTGGAGAAGTGCTTCTTTGTGGTGTTATCGGGAACGATACAGTAGGAAAGAGACTGAAGAGGGAATTAAAAAAGATTGGGGTCGAGGTTGAGGGAATCGTAAAGGAGGATAAAAGACCAACAACTGTAAAGACAAGGATAATTGCTCATGGTCAGCAGATTGTAAGGTATGACAGAGAAAAAAGAGCCCCTCTTCTCCCTGAAAGCTATGAGAAGATCATTACTTTTATTAAAAAAAGGATAAATGATGTAGATGCTGTTATCATTTCCGACTATGGAAAAGGCGTTATAACTGAGCCACTTATAAAAGAGATACTTTACTTAACAAAGAGTAATGGAAAGATAATCGCAGTTGATCCAAAGATATACAACTTTCACATGTACAGAAATGTAACAGTTATAACACCAAATCATTATGAGGCAGCCAATGCTGCGGGAATGGAGATAAACAGTGAGGAGGACCTTGTTAACGCAGGCAAACTGATCATCGAAAGACTTAAATGCAAATCACTTCTTATAACGAGAGGTGAAGAGGGGATGAGCCTTTTTGCAGATGGGAAAATTGTGCATATTCCTGCTGTGGCGCGTGAGGTCTATGATGTAACGGGGGCAGGCGATACCGTGATAAGTGCCTTTACACTGTGTCTTTCCGCTGGAGCTGATTTTATTGATGGCGCATTTATTTCAAATTTTGCTGCAGGAATTGTAGTGGGAAAGGTTGGAACGTCAACTGCGAGCAGGAAGGAGGTGGTGAAATCGATGGAAGATTATTTTTCAAGAAACAGGTTCTTTAACTACAGGGTTGAAAAATAGAGATGGATGAACAACATCCAATCAGAAAGGTAAAACTCTTCATGAGTATAATATATACTGATGAATTAACCTTTAAAAGTGCAATTTTTAATCTTATCGAAGGATACGGCCCTTTAGACTTTGCGAGTAAAGAGATGCCCTTTATATATACAGACTATTATGAAAAAGAGATGGGTTCGGGATTGAGAAGAAGATTCCTAACATTCAGGAATCTTATCTATCCCGATGAGCTCATAAATTGCAAGCTTTTCACCATGGAGGTTGAAAAAAGGTATGTAAAAGAGAATTGTGGGAGGAGGGTAAATATAGATCCGGGGATTCTTTCCCTTGAGAGGCTTATCCTTGCGAGCAGAAAGAACTTTACTCACAGGGTTTACCTCGGAAAGGGTGTTTATGCTGATCTTACGCTTATTTTCAAAAAGGGATCATTCAGGGCCCTTGAGTGGACATATCCAGATTACAGGAGTGAGGAGGTAATAAAAATGTTGAACAGGATTCGTGAACTTTATAAATTGCAGCTTCAGCAAGAGGGAATATAAACATGATAAGGAGCATGACGGGATATGGCAGGGGAGAAAGGGTTGCGGGCGATATAAAATATATCTCTGAGGCACGATCTTTGAATCATAGATTTCTCGAAATAAATGTAAGACTCCCACAGCCCGCAACAGTATACGAATGGGAAATAAGGAGGCTGGCCTCTTCCCTATTTTCAAGAGGAAGGATAGATATAAATGTGAATATGGAGGGTGCAATAGGAAGTGAAATTTCAATAGAATTAAATATTCCGTTAGTAGAGGAATATATAAGAATAATGAGAGAGTTAAAGGATAGATTTAAACTTATGGGCGAGATTTCTATTGATAGCATCCTCCATTTGAAAGATGTGATAATATTTAAAGAGAGGGAGGGGTGGAAAGAGGAGATGAAAGATGCACTGATGGGTGCCGTTTCTGACTCACTGAATGCGCTCAGGGCGATGAGGATTGAAGAAGGGAAGATAATGGAGGAATCGATAAGGCAGTCGATATCCCGCATCAATGGGTATCTGGGGGAGATAAGGGAGAGGAGGAAAGAGAGTGTCAGGGCATATGTGGAGTCCATTAAGGAAAGGATGAGGGAAATTCTGCAAGGGATGAGTATCTCTGAGGAAAGGCTGTATCAGGAGGCAGCACTTCTTGCAGAGAAATATGATATAACAGAGGAGATATCAAGAATTACGTCCCATATAGCACAGTTTCTCACTGCTGTTGAATCGGAGGGTGCAGCAGGAAGGAAGCTTGATTTCATTTTGCAGGAAATCTTCAGGGAGACAAATACAATATCAGCAAAAACACAGGATATTTCAATAATAAGGAGTTCGCTCGAGATAAAAAACGAACTGGAGAAAATAAGGGAACAGGTACAAAATGTCGAATAAGAAGAAAAGGGAATCAGGGAGAAAGGGGATCCTGGACTCGAAACTTCTTAACATTGGATTTGGTAATGTGGTTGTTTCCTCTCGGGTTGTTGCGATTGTTACCCCGGGTTCTGCGCCGATGAAAAGGCTAAAGGATGAGGCAAAGAAGGGGGGCAAGCTTGTGGATGCAACACAGGGGAGGAAGACACGTTCAATTATTGTCACAGACAGTGATCATATTATCCTTTCAGCAATTCAGGCTGAAACCATTGCTCAGAGATTCTGCGGGATAGAAGAGGAGAGCGAACGTTGGAAGAAGGAATAACAGGTGGTCCAGGAAAAGGCATAATCTTTGTGGTTTCAGCACCATCAGGAACAGGCAAAACCACCCTCTGCCGTGAGATAGTAAAAAGGGTAAAGGGGATAAATCTCTCCATATCCTGTACGGTAAGGGAGCCAAGGGAAGGGGAGAAGAATGGAAAGGATTACTATTTTGTAAGTGAGGAGGAATTTAGAAGGCTTGAGGAGGAGGGGGCATTTATCGAATGGGCAGTTGTTCATGGAAAGAAGTATGGGACTCCTTTAGCACCACTTATTAGTCAGATAAACAAAGGGGAGGATGTCATACTCAATATCGATCCACAGGGTGCAAGGAAGATCAGGGAGAAGATATCAGATGCGGTATTCATATTTGTTCTTCCACCCTCGATGGAAATACTTATGAAAAGGCTCAAGGATCGGGGAACAAAAAAGGAGGATATAGAGCTCAGGATGAAAAATGCTGAGGAGGAAATAAAGAATGCCTTATGGTATGATTATATTATAATAAATGATGAGTTAGGGAATGCAATTGAGATACTAAAATCTATAATAGCAGCGGAGAGGTCAAGAAAAGAAAGGATGATCCATAAAATAAAAGGGATAATCAGCGGGTCTTTATGGAGGTAAAATATGGCAAGGATAACAATAGAGGATTGTGTAAAAAGGGTTCCAAACAGGTTTGAGCTTGTTATAGCTGCTGTTCATAGAACAAAGCAACTTTTGAAGGGTGCGAAACCACTGATAGAGAATGTTAATAACAAACATATTGTGATATCACTTAGGGAAATTGCTGCGGGGAAGGTTATAATCGAGAAATAAACATTATGATGCGACTCAATGATATCCTTGAAGAGGTTTCTCTCTACATTCCCGATGGGGATTTAGATCTTATCAAAAAAGCATACATCTTCTCTGCAAGGGCCCATAAGGGTCAGATAAGGCTTTCAGGAGAGCCTTATCTCTCACATCCGCTTGAGGTGGCCGGCATCCTTGCAAAGTTAAAACTTGATGTCATCACAATCTCAGCTGGTCTTCTTCATGACACAATTGAGGATACACTTACAACATATGATGAGCTTCAGAAGTACTTTGGCGAAGAGATCGCCCTGCTTGTTGATGGAGTTACGAAGATCGGCAGGATGAGTTTTCATTCGCGACATGAAGAACAGGCTGAGAATTTCAGAAAGATGATCCTTGCAATGGCCAAGGATATAAGGGTTATTCTCATAAAACTTGCTGATAGACTTCACAATATGAGAACCCTTGAGTTTATGGACAAAGAAAAGCAGGAGCTCATTGCACAGGAGACACTCGATATTTATGCGCCTCTTGCCCACAGACTTGGAATATTTTCTATAAAAAGCGAGCTTGAAGACCTTTCGCTTAGATTTTTAAAACCCGATGTTTACTATGATCTGGCAAAGAAAGTGATGGAAAAGAAGAAGGAGAGGGAGAAGTTTATAGAAGAGGCAAAAAAGATAATCTCATCGAAGCTGGAGGAATACGGGATCAAAGCTGAAATTACTGGGAGACCCAAGCATTTTTACAGTATATATCAGAAGATGGTGACACAGAACCTCGATTTTGATCAGGTATATGACCTCCTTGCACTCAGAATCATTGTCAATACTGTAAGGGAATGTTATGAGGTTCTTGGTATCATCCACTCCCTATGGAAACCTATTCCTGGAAGGATAAAGGATTATATTGCAATTCCAAAAGCAAACATGTATCAATCACTTCATACAACTGTGGTTGGTCCTTATGGAAAGAGGCTGGAGATACAGATAAGGACAGAAGATATGCACAGGGTTGCTGAATATGGTATCGCCGCACACTGGAAATATAAGGAAGGAAAAGTTGCCGACAGCAGGGACGAAGCACGTTTCACATGGCTCAGACAATTACTTGAGTGGCAGAGGGAATTGAAGGATCCCACTCAGTTTATGGAAACCCTTAAGGTCGACCTGTTCCCTGAAGAGGTTTTTGTTTTCACACCCAAGGGGGATGTGAAAGCATTGCCGCGTGGAGCCACTCCGATTGATTTTGCATATGCAATACATACAGAGCTTGGTCATCATTGCCAGGGTGCAAAGGTAAATGGAAGGATTGTTCCTCTCAAATACGAGCTGAAAAGTGGTGATATGGTTGAAATAATAGCATCGCCAACTGCGAAACCAAGCAAGGATTGGCTAAAAATTGTTAAAACTTCCCGTGCGAAAACCCGTATAAGGCAGTTTATAAATCAGGAGGAAAGGGAGAGAGGCAGGGAACTGGGAAAAGGGCTTCTTGAGAAGGAATTGAGAAGATATGGGACAAGTATCTCAAAGTTTCAGAAAGAGGATCTCGACAGGGTGGTTAAGGAATTTTCTTTTAAATCCTTTGAGGATCTTATCATATATATTGGTTACGGGAAGATTTCAGCCCACCAGGTTGCAAAGAGGCTTGTCCCACCGGAGAAGTTAAAGGAGGTTCTAAAACAGGAGGATATCGTTAAGAAGGGTGGGCGGGTCCATGCTGCTGAGGCATGTCCTATAAAAATAAGGGATATAGATGATGTGCTTGTAAGATTTGCAAAATGTTGCAGCCCTCTGCCAGGAGACAACATTGTCGGGTTTATAACTCGAGGAAGAGGTGTTACTGTTCATAATGCCTACTGTTCAAGAGTTCTTGAAAGTGATCCGGAAAGGAGGGTTGAAGTTGAGTGGGATGAGAAGCTAAAGATGATCCGATCTGTAAAGGTAAAGGTCGTTTGTATGGATAGGCCAGGGTTACTTGCGGAATTGAGTAAGGCAATAAGTTCACAAAATGTTAATATAAGAAGTGCCCAGATAAAGACACTGGAAGATAAAAAGGCAGTAAACTACTTTGAGCTCGATGTTGAGAACCTGCAGCATCTCAATGCTGTTATAAAATCTCTTGAAAAGATTAAGGAAGTTATACATGTGGAGAGGGTTCTGGCATGAAGAAGAAAGTGGAGACTAAAGGTGCACCAAGGGCTATTGGTCCCTATTCTCAGGCTATCAAGATAGGGAATCTACTCTTTATCTCAGGACAGATCGGGATCGATCCTGCTACAGGTGAACTTGTTAAGGGTGGGGTGGAAGAGGAGGTAAAAAGGATAATGGAGAATATAAAGGCAATACTTCATGAGGCCTCTGCAACATTTGATAATGTGATAAAAACAACCATATTTTTGAAGGATATAAATGACTTTCCACGGGTAAATGAAATCTATGGGAGATATTTTTCTGACAATCCTCCCGCACGCTCAACTATTGGTGTTTCACAAATTCCCAGGGGCGCAAATATCGAAATAGAGGCTATCGCCTGGGTAGTTGGTGATTAAAGGGCCTTTACAATCTTTCCTGCCTTTATACATTTCGTGCAAACCTTCATAAGAACACTTTTTCCATTGGCTTTTACCCGTATCCTCTGGAGATTTGGAAGCCACACCCTTTTTGTTCTGTTATTTGCATGGCTTACATTGTAACCTTTTACAGGACCTTTTCCGCATATCTCACATACCTTTGCCATGAGTAACCCCCTTATTCAAAAAGCTTGAAATTTTATTTATACTATCCTTTGATTATTTTTACAAGAGGCCATGTTGCGCAGAAGCTCATTTATCATCATTATTTTTCTTTCCTTTTTCCTTTTAATATATCTGTTTATAGATTTTTTCAGATTTGCCTCTGATATGAAGAGCGAATGGAGATTGCCTGAAAGGGCTGATATGATCGTTGTTCTTGCTGGTGGTTTAGGAAGGATTGAGGAAGGCATGAGGCTTCTTTCAGCGGGAATTGCTCCATTTCTTGTGATATCCGGTGCGGGGAAGGAGGCGGGATTCAATACTATCTCCCAGAGGAAGGATATGGTTGAGAAGATATCAAGCGGACATATTATCATCGAAAAGGAATCAGGTAGCACATATCAGAACGCAATCAAGGTTTCCCAGCTAATGCGCTCCTATGGTGTGAAGAATATTATCCTTATTACTTCAAACTACCATATGAAAAGATCCATGTTTATATTCAGGCGGGTTCTCCCGCATGAAATAGACATAATCCCTTTTGGAATCAGCTCGCCCAATTTCAATGAGAATGGATGGTATGGGGATTTCAGGAGTTTGAAAATCCTTATAAAGGAATTCATCAAGTACAAACTTCTTCCCATTGAAATACTCCTTGTAAAGCTTAAAATTATATAGCTGTTTTTATTAATGCAGGATGGTCAGCCGAGTGAACCTATCTTTTCTCCCCTGATTTTCTTTCTGTATAATTCACTTTCAGTTATCAAGTAATCCATTTTTTCTTTTTTTATAAGAAAAATCCTCGGATCATCAATCTTCCATTGAGCTGCAAGTTCAATAACAGCATCCCTTCCTCCCTTTATGAATGTTTCTGCTATTAGCAGCAAAATTGTTGAGTCAGAGCTGAGGATAGCAATATCTGCTTCCATCAATGCATATCTGTTTCCATTAAAGGATATAGAAACACCCTTCCTTTCCCTCACATATCTTAATATATCCATATCTGTTATGCTATCTCCCACATAGATAACGTTGCTCGGATCGGAATATTTTTTTGAAATTATATCTATGAGTATTTTTGTTTTTTCTCTTCCTCCTGCAGGATTTATAGAATCCATTATCTTTCCTGCATTAATCCTGTAGAGCTCGTCCCAGAATATATTATTTAGCCTGTTTACAATATTTTTAACTTCTGGTGAAAATTCATTTATTGAATCTGCACATTCAGGGATTTCAATTTTTTCCATATGTTTTATTTCATTCGCAAGGTTAATAAGAAACCTTCTTTCATCCTCTTCCATTTCAAAGATTTCCTTATTCAATTTTGTACAGAATGCATTTTCAACTGGAAAACCAAGATAATCACACAAAGCCTCTATATAGGGTTCATAGCTTGTGCTGATGATAAATACAGGCATAATTATTGAAATATCCTTTAATGTTTTCTTTATCGAGGGAAGGAGGGATATGTTTTTTATCGAATATTCCTTTATTCCTTCATATGTGGCGCCAAAGGCTATAAGGAATGGAAAAATAAGTTTGAGTGTGTTCCCTGGATTGTAGCTCTCCTTTTTTATAATGTATGAAAGGATATCATCATACTTGCTTAAAACAGAAAAAAATCTATCACCATCTGGTATATAAAATTCTGAAAGCTCCATTGCATTATCATTTAACGATATAGGCCCTTCACAATCAGTTATAAATAGTCCTTCTTTATTTTCATGCTGAAAAGAGGATTTCATCTTCAAGAAAAATACCCCCCTTTACTTCACTACCTTGGTAGATGATTTTTCCACTGGTCTCAATCCTTAAAGTGCCTTCTGATAATAATCTGAGTGTATGAATTAGTAGCGGCATTTCTCTCTTCAAGCCTTCTTCCCTGATCTTCCAGAAAAGGGGCTCTATCACTCCCTCATCTGCCATCTTCCACAGCGGTATTAAGTCTTCATTGCAAAGCGAAAATTTTGAATATGTAATCGGCGGGCCGGCATCGAGGTCAGGTGTTACAAGATGAATGTTGATTCCTCCTTCCCTGTTTTTGTTCTTTATAATAGATTCAACAACCTGCTCCCAGCTTCCTTTATAAGTTCCAGGAAGTGCGGGATGGAGGTTTATCATCTTTCTTTTCCTGCACATCTCTTCACCAACGATTAACATATAACCTGCAAGAACATCAAGATCAACATTGAATGCTCCTATTCTCTTTAGAACTTCTGTATCATATTCATTCCTCCATTTGATAATCGTTTCAGTATTTCCTTTTCTCTCCTCCTGTTTTCCCAGAAGAAAAAGATCCCTTTTAAATTTTCTTGAAGAAAATGTTACAAGGGGAAGTCCCTTTTGCTCAACAAAATTTATGAACTGATCACTTTCCCTGTCTTCCCCCTTTTCCCTGTTGCAGAAGACAAAGGAAATCGTGGCATTCATGTTTCCTCTTTCTATATCCTTAAATACAACATCAAGAAGATCTATTGCGGCTTTATCTCTGCCTGTGGAAAACCATCCCAATCTTAGCAACTGTTACCTCTGAATTTTTTAATAAAATATTTATCCGGATATCTCTCCCTTCCGTATCCGGTAACGCTGATCGAGGCTGCTTCTGTTGCCATTGATAATGTTACTTCAACTGGTAATTTAAGAAGAATACCAGCAAGTATACATGCGGCAAATACATCTCCTGCGCCCGTCTTATCAACACATTTTACCATTGGAGCCGGTTTAAAAAATGTTATATTGTGTGTGAATGCATAAGCACCTTCAGCACCGGATTTAACAAATATTGTATCTTTGATAATATTTAAGAGTTCTTCTACTGCTTTATTGAAGTCCTTTCCGGTGAGAATTTCAATTTCACGCTTTGTGATAAAAAGGTAAGATGTTTTATTGAATAGTGGTTTCAGTATTTCAATACCTTTTCGTGCATAAATTTCACCCGGGTCAAAGCTCAGCAGTGTTCCCTCTGGAAGGTTATCGACGATCCATCTCTGAACATTAAATGCCCTTTCTCCCGCAAATGATGACATATGAAGAATACGGCATTTTTTGAGAATTTCTATCTTTATATCTTCCCTGAGGAGATCATCATTTGTATCGGGTATAATGTAGTTTTTTCTATTTCCATTATTATCGATAAGGATGTAACATCTACCCGTTCTTCCTCCCCGCCTTATATTTTCAGTATCAACACCTTCCTCCCTAAGATTTTCAAGGATATAAGATCCTTCTTCATCATCACCGATTCTCCCTATAAAAGATACCGAAAAGCCCATCCGTGCAAGTGCAACAATACAATTGCACGCAGAACCTCCTGGGGATATATGAAAATGTTTTTCTCCGCGAATTATCGAAACAATCTCTCCACTGTCTGTGATCTCTGATGAGCCATTAAGTTCTGATCGGGATTTAAAAAAGATATCAAGATTAATGGCACCGAGTCCTACAACATCAAACGAATTCAACAGATGGATCCCCATCCTTTCTCACGGATATTTCTCCAATGAGGAATGGCTCTTCCTTCAATCCATTAAGCCTTATCATTATCTCTTCAGCCTCAGATTCGTGAACAATGAGGATCATGCCTATCCCATTATTGAATGTTCTGAACATTTCATCTTCTGGAATATTCCCTTCTCTCTGCAGAAAATGAAATATAGGGTGAACCTTCCATGAGTTTTTAAAGATGGTCGCCTTACAGGTGTAAGGTAATATGCGTGATATATTTTCAGTCAACCCTCCACCTGTGATATGGGCTATCCCTGTTATATTGAATTCCCTTGTCAGTCTGAGGATGCTTTTTGCATATATCCTGGTGGGAAAAAGGAGCTCCTCACCGATAGTTCTTCCTAAATCAGGAACAAAGTCGGTTACCTTAAGGTTCAACTTTTCGAATATGAGCTTTCTCGCAAGTGAAAAACCATTGCTGTGAAGCCCGCTTGATGCAATACCTATTATTTTCTGTCCTACTGTAATCGTTGTCCCATCTATTATTCTCTCAGCATCAACAACGCCAACGGCAAATCCTGCCAGGTCGTATTCATTTTCTGCATAGAATGATGGCATTTCAGCAGTCTCTCCTCCTATTAAGGAACAACCTGCTTCCATACAGCCCTTCGCAATACCCTCTATGACCTTTTCTGCTATCTCTGTATCAAGCTTTCCGCAGGCGAAGTAATCGAGGAAGAACAGTGGCTCGGCACCTGTAACAATTATATCATTAATACACATTGCAACAAGATCGATGCCGATTGTATCATGCTTGTTCATCATAAAAGCAATCTTCAGCTTCGTCCCCACACCATCAGTGGATGCAACAAGAACAGGGTTATTAACTCGATTGAGGCTTAATGAGAATAATCCTGAGAAACCACCTATATCAGAAATGACCTCTGATCGGAATGTGGATTTTGCAATTTTCTTTATACTTTTTACAAACTCTTTTGCGAGATCCATATTAACGCCGGCCATCCTGTAAGTTAACTTTTCATCCTTCATCCCTTCACCATCTATTTAAATTAATTATTTTTCATCACATGTAAAAAGTCAATTGATAAGGTAGATAACAATATGCTAAGCAGGATCAGAAATGATCATTTTCCAAACCTCCCACGCCTTTTTCTTTGTTTCCTCGATAGAGCCTGAATTATCTATGATATAGTCAGCGAGCATAGCCTTTTTTTCTTGTGGCATCTGCGATTGAATTCTCCGAACAACCTCATCCCTGCTTATGGAATCCCTCTTCATAACCCTCTGTATCCTTAACTCATCATTACATATGACCACAACAATAGGGTTATCGGAGGTGCCCTTTCCTGCCTCAAGAACAAGTGGTGAATCTATCACAATATATGGCGCTCCCGTGGATTTATAAAAGTTAATCAGTTCCTCAATCCTTTTTGAAATTGCAGGATGCATAATCTTATTGAGAAATTGTAATTCCTCAGGATTATTAAAGACAATATTTCCAAGCCTCTTTCTATTGATGGTTCCATCCTCATTGAGCACGGAGTTTCCAAAATGTTCTACAATAGCCTTCCACGCTTCACTCTCTGGTCTTAGAAGCTCATGGGCGACCCTGTCAGCATCGATCACCTTGGCGCCAAACTCGCTAAAAAAGGATGCAACAACCGATTTTCCTGAGCCTATCCCTCCTGTTAATCTGATGATTTTCATATCTTATAAATCTTAGATAAAGAGATTAGCTTGTCAATAGCTCATCTATATTGCATGCATTGAAGTTTTCCATTATGATTCATGTCATATAACCAATACCATGGATTTCTTAAAATATAATTGATTTCCTGAAGGAGTTCTTCATGAGTATTTTTTTAGGCCCTATTCACTACTGGATGTACGAAAAGATTGTCAATGCGTGGAGGAGGCAGGGCGAGATTCTAAAGACTTTTCGAGATGAATACGGTGATGAAGTTTCTCGATTAACAGGAAGATACCCCTATGATTACGAAAAGTTAAATGACGGTCTTCCCCTTGAAAAGATTATAGGAGATAACCCTATCCACGGATGGTTACAGAGCCAGATTGATCTTGTAGAAAAGGAGGAGGCGAAACTCATTTCAGTCCTTGTGGGAAAATATGGAAATGTAGCGATTGGTATAGCAAAACAGGGTGCATATAGATTTGGGCTCAGGTGCGGGGATGAAGCACTGAAGGAGAATCGAGATGCAAAAGGAAACCCATCTTCCGCATATGAGCTTTTCCTTAATTACGATCTCGATGGAATGCCCTGTGATCACGTAACCGAGGTAAAAAGCAAAGGCGATGCCCTCTCAGTGAAGCATTATGAGTGTTTACATTATCGGAACTGGAGTAAAATAGATGTTCCATTTGAAGGTATGTGCGAAATTATCAGGAGCTGGATCAGCGGATTCTTTCATGCACTGGATGTTGAACACATCCCTGGATCTGCAATAGCAAAAGGTAGTAAGGTATGTGAGGATATATTTAAATTAAGGAAATAAAAGGAGGAATTATGGAGGATTTAAGGGAAAGGGTTGAGAAGGCACTTAATGAAATAAGACCTATGCTTATGGCTGATGGCGGAAATGTTCATCTCGTTGATATAAAGGATGGGATTGTTCATGTACACTTAGTAGGTGCCTGTACGGGATGTCCCGCAGCACAGATGACACTTCAGGAGGGAATTTCCCAGATAATAAGGGAGAGGGTTCCTGAGGTAAAGGGTGTTGTGGCTGTATAGGTAAAAATCCTTTTTGCATTCACCGCATCGGGAAAGCGCCATCCGCATTTCTGGATAAAAAGGATTACCTATAGATATCTGTCCTACTTGTTCTGATAAATCAGAGAAACGCAGGCAATAAAAAGAAAGAGGATGGAGTGGAAAACCTCCCTGTACCCCAGTTTGCGGATAGGAACTGGTTGTTTGCTTATAGTGGATAGAATAACCTTTATAAGGGGTGGAATGAAGGCAATGGTGAAGAGACGTGGAATTTCAGCAAAAAGGGAGAGAAAAAAAGAAAGAATAACACACATGATATGATAGGTTAAACATGAAATTTTGAGCCACTTCAATTCCGATATATCTTTTCCTTTTACCTTTATAACCTCGATCATCATCTTTACATAAAAAACAGGTCCTGTAAAGTAAAGGGTGCAGAGTATATAAAGATAAATTGACTGATTTGTAATGCTCGATCTACATACATAATAGGATGCAAGAACTGAAAGACAGAGTGTAAGAACACCGATAATCTCTGCGCCCCATGATCTCTCCAGTGATGATGGAACTATATAAAAGAGATAGTAGATTGTCGAGATGATAACAAGTATCCCGAGGGGTATCAGGAGATAGAGTTTCCAGTACAAAACCAATGGTATGAAGAATAAAAAACCAGAAATAAGGTAGATTGCTGCAACAGTAAGGAGAATGCCCTTCTCTTCCCCTCCATGTTTCCATTTTTTTATGAAGATACTCAGGGGATGTCTTGCAAGATAAAAGAAAAACGTCGATATAAGAAAGAGGAGGAGTTGAACGTTAAATCTCCCTGCAGCAACAGCACCGATGGTGGCTGGGATGAACAGCACACTCCAGCCACCATGCTCCCTCGGTATGAGGTAACCCTTTTCCATGCATTATACTGTTGCTTTTGCTTCCTTTGGCGATATAACATCGCTAAAGAATATTACCACTCCAAGTGCAGTTAATATTCCAAAGAGGAATCTTAAAAGATATAAGAACCACATATAGTCCTGAACAGTAAGGAATGGAAGTCCTCCTATCCTTTCCATGAATACCTGAAGCACGCTCGCCATAGTAAGGGAAAGGACCATTCCAGCAACACCAATTGTGATTATCCAGAATGACCAGAGGCCCCTTCTTCCATCAAATTCATCCTTCCCAAAATGTATCCTTGGAAGGGCATAGTATATTCCAGCAATGATCAGCATCGCGTATGCACCGTAGAAGGCAATATGACCATGAGCGGGTGTAATCTGCGTTCCATGGGTCCATTTGTTAACCTGAGGAAGCGTGTGGATAAATCCCCACACACCGGCACCCAGGAAGTGCATGATCACTCCACCGATAAGCCAGTATCTGGCAGGCTTATTTGGGTGTTCAATCCTCTTTTCCCTGTATGCGATCCTCATTGCATCAAACACCATAAGAAGCAGTGGAAGTGGCTCGAGAGCACTAAAGAATCCACCAATAAAGAGCCAGTAAGATGGAGTACCTATCCAGTAGTAGTGATGCCCTGTTCCCAGTATACCTGTAAAGAGCACAAGTCCTGCTTCTATGTAGAGGTATTTATATGCCTTTTCCTTTGGATATCCAAATATTCTTATTACAAGCATTGCATAGAGTGCAGCAGCTATCAACTCCCATGTTCCCTCAACCCAGAGGTGGATTACCCACCACCAGAAGAAGAAGTCATTCACCATGTTTTTAAAGAACTTCATTCCAAAGAGGTAAAAGAAGGCAAGCCCAGCAAGCCCTCCGATGAGAACGCCATTTATAGGATTCCAGTCGATCCTCTTGTGGATTGTCATCAGGGCGTTGTAAAGAAATATGAGCATTACAATAACAACGGCAAAATCCGCCCATCTTGGTGCCTCTATATATTCTCTCCCTTCAGAAAAGAATGGCGAGAAGTTCTTTGTAAGAACCATATAGAGATAACCGAGAACGACGAGGAGGATGCCAGCTGCAAATAGCCAGAAGTTTAACTTTGCCGCACCTTCAGAATAGAGCTCACCTCCCGCATCTTCGGAAAGGAGATAATAGGTTAATCCAAGAAAGCCGAAAATCAGCCATACAACAAGTGCATTTATATGAAGCATCCTTGTTATATTAAATGGGAGAAGATCAAAGAAAAAGGTGGGCCACACAAACTGGGCTGCTGAAATGAGGCCAAAGACCGCTGTCTGCAGGAGAAATATAAGTGCTGCAAATATGAAATAATAATTTGCTGTTTTTGTTCCAGACTGCATATTATAACCTCCTTCAAAGTGTTTCAAGATAATGAATTAAATGTTCAATCTCCTCATGTGTAAGATTCTGCCGGGGCATGGGGGGGAATCCTTCATTGAGGGGTTTCCTTTTTCCTTCGGCATAGATAATATCTGGATTTTTCAGCCATTTTTCCATAAAGTCCCTGCTGTATTTTTTAGAAACACCCTTAAGATCAGGTCCTACAAGTCTCCCCTTTCCAACGGTATGACATGCAACGCAGCCCTTTACCTTAAAGATTCGCTCTCCCTCCTTCTGCTCCGCTGCCTTTTTCTCTACATTTTCCTTTGCAGCCATCTCAGCAATCAGGGGTTTTGATGGGGTAGGTGGCCAGTTGTTCGTATCTATCTGATTTATCCATCGGAAGAATTCAATAAGGTCATTTATCTCCTGATCCGATAGATGAAAATTTGGCATCCCCCTTCTGTATCCAATGGAAGGAGGGGGATTCCTCAGGAATGTAAAGAGCGATGCCCTTGCAATACCTTCATCTCCATCAGCCCTTTTAAGGAATCTATCCCATGTCTTTGTGAGGTCAGGTCCATAGTAAGCACCATTTCCCAGCAGGGTATGGCAGTCAATGCATACGTATTTGTGCCATACCTTTTTACCATTGACCACCTGGGGTGTGAGCTTCTCCTCTCCACTTCGTGCTGGCACAAGCATTAGTGAATGTATACTGAAGATGAGGAAGAGTGCGGAGAAAAGTATGACTCCTCCAACAAAGGCATTCTTCAATGTTTGCATCCTCACCCTGTCAACATCAATTGCCCAGTAGATAAATATGACTAAAAATAGAATGCCAGCTATTGCGGATAGCCATGATAAAAACTCCATATTAACCTCCTTTCTTCTTTTAATTTCATAATTATTCAGAATGGCTGAAATTAATATGATTTTAGTCATAAAAGCATTTTGAATTTAGCCTTAAAGTAATCTTGACTTCTAATTTTAAGCCAATATTATTTTTTAAATGAATCCGAGAAGGGGGTTATTATGAAAAGGACGTCCTTATTTCTTTCAATTAGTATTGTTGCTTTATTTGTTATTGTTTTCCTGAATATAGCCAGTGCAGTTAAAGAAACAAAGGAGAAACCCGCTGATGTTAATCTCTGTTACGGATGTCATGAAACAATAAGATCCCTTCATTCAGCAGGAAAACATGTAAAGGTAAACTGCTCAAATTGTCATCAGGGCCTTGCAAAACATGTACAATCACCTGCTCCTGATACAAGACCTGTTACTGATACTTCCTGGGAAGCATGCGGTAAGTGCCATAAGGAACAGTATGAGAGCTTCATGAAAACATCCTACCATAGACCTGCAAGGGATGAGAAATCACAGCTTACGGGAAGATCCCCAAATCCCTTCTGGGACAAATTGATGATGGGTCATGGATTTACAAGGGAACATGCACTGACAAGAAGCCATCCATGGATGCTCATAGATCACCTTCTTGTTGACAGGGCCTATGGCGGAAGATTTCAGCCCAAGGATGGATGGCAGTATGTCAATGCAAAACCCGGTGTTAAGGCATGGGACCTTCTGACTGACAGATATCCTGAAACAAAGGAGCATAGGGCATTTATCCCGCAGAGTGCACCTGCTGCAAATCCTGTTTGTCTTAATTGCAAGACACAGGACCATATTCTTAAATGGGCATACATGGGTGATCCTGTTCCCGGTGCAACATGGTCAAGGACATCAAATGTTGTTGAATTCGTAAAGGATCTCCAGCACGGTCTTAACTGCTATTACTGTCATGATCCTCATGCAGCAAAACCCAGAATTGTAAGGGATGCCCTTATAGATGCATTGACAAGGTCTGAGGCAGACACCCTCTGGCATAAGGATCCCAATCGCACAAAGATAAATGTTATAAATATGGGTCTCCGGGGTTTCACAAGGAAGATTGCAATCCTCGAAAAGTACGATTCACGTCTTATATGCGGACAGTGTCATGTGGAGTATAACTGCAATCCAGGATATGATCTCAACAATCCCGATACATCAAAATACACGGTAAAATTTGCAGACAGAAGAACAAACCACTTCCCGTATAAGGATGTTTTCCAGATCTATGACCACTACAAGAAGCTTGCTTTCCTTGATTTCAAGCACGCACTGACAGGAAGTCTGCTCTGGAAGGCACAGCATCCTGAGGCTGAGACATTTTATAATTCAAAGCATGCAAAGGCTGGTGCTACCTGTTACGATTGTCATACACCGAAGGTAAAAGACAAGAAGACAGGGAAGGTTTACACATCCCATTTTGCTGTAACACCAAGGGTTCAGCTGAAAGAAACATGTCTCAGGTGCCACAAAGGCTGGACAGAGGAACAGGCCCGCTATGCAATAGATTCAATAAAGGCATACATAAGGGGGAAGATGAGAAAGGCCGAATTCTGGCTTTCATCCCTTATCGACACAATAGTGGAAGCGAAGAAGATGGGTGTTGATCAGGAGATTATAAATAAGGCACAGGATCAGCATTTAAAAGCACACATCCTCTGGGAGTGGTGGACTGCTGAGAATTCCGATGGGTTCCATAACCCTGAGATGGCAAGGGAATCCCTTACGAGATCAGTGGATGAATCACAGAGAGGGATTGCGATACTAAAGGAGGCGATAGCCTCAAAAAAGGCGGCTAAATAGGATTAATCAGAAAGGGCACCGATCAGATGGAGAGGATCTCACGTGCAATAACATTCCGCTGTATCTGGTTGGTGCCCTCATATATCTGAAGGACCTTTGCATCCCTCATCTTCTTCTCAAGGGGGTAGTCCCTCATGTATCCATAACCACCGAGTATCTGAACACAGTTTGTTGTGATCTTCATAGCCACATCCGATGAAAATAGCTTTACCATAGATGAAAAGATTGTGGATTTTACTCCTGCTTCAACGAGCTTTACTGTGTGATAAAGCATGAGCTTTGATGCAAATAGCTCTGTTGCCATATCAGCTAACATCCACTGGATTCCCTGGAATTCTGAAATAGGCCTGTTGAATTGTATCCTGTTTTTTGCATACTCTATAGCATAATCCAGCGCTGATGATGCGATGCCGACAGAGAGGGCACCAATATCGCATCGTGATATATCAAGTGTCCTCATGGCGATCTTGAATCCCTCTCCTTCATTTCCGAGAAGATTTTCCCTTGGAACAGCACAATCCTCAAGCTTTATCTCTGCAGTTGGTGAGCATCTTATACCCATCTTCTTTTCAATCCTTGTTACTGTGAAACCTGGGCTCCCACTTTCCACTATAAAGGCTGATATACCCTTATGACCTGCTGATGGATCCGTTTTTGCGAATACAACAACTACCCCCGCAATGTTACCATTTGTACAGAATATCTTCGTTCCATTGAGAAGATATACATCACCCTTTCTCTTTGCTGTTGTCTGGATTGATGAGGGATCTGAACCAGCAGCAGGTTCTGTGAGTGCAAATGCACCTATCATTTCACCAGTTGAGAGTCTGGGAAGATATCTTTTCTTCTGATCCTCATTTCCGGCAAGCATGATGGGAATGGATCCGAGATAATGTGCTGCGAAGCTTGTGGCAACAGCTGCGCATACCTTGGAAAGCTCCTCAATGGCAACGATCTTGGACATATAGGGCTGACCAGAACCCCCATACTCTTCAGGGAATGTGATACCCATAAGACCCTGCTCGCCAAAGAGTGCAAGTATATCTGGTGGAAACTGTTCCTTTTCGTCAAACTCAAAAACCCTTGGCTCAATAACCTCTTTTGCTATCCTCTTCATGAGGTCCCTTATCATCTTCTGCTCTTCATTAAGGTAAATATCCATTGAAATCCAGTCCATGATTTGCTTGACCTCCGGTTAAATTACGGATTATAAAAAGCTTACAACCTCTCAATTATAGTTGCCGTCGCCATACCATGACCGATGCACATTGTTTGAAGTCCGAGGGCAGCATCAAGCCTTTCAAGTTCATTAATAAGCGTTGCCATAATCCTCGCACCACTTGCACCAACAGGATGACCGATGGCAATGGCACCACCTTGTGGATTTACCCTCCGAGGATCAGGCTCAAGCTCCTTCATCCAGGCAATAACAACACTTGCAAATGCCTCATTTATCTCTATCACATCGATCCTTGAAAGTGGTATTCCAGTTTTTTTTATGATCCTTTTTGTTGCGGGTATGGGACCTGTGAGCATGAGGATGGGATCACTTCCCTGAACAACCCTTGCCACTATACGTGCCTTCGGTTTAAGCCCCAGCTCCTTTGCCTTTTTTTCTGATGCAAGAAGCACAGCAGCAGCCCCGTCACTTATCTGGCTTGAATTTCCCGCAGTTATAAGGCCATCGGGCTTAAATGCAGGCTTCAGTGAAGCAAGTTTTTCACGTGAGGTATCGTATCTTATCCCTTCATCCTTCTCAACAGTTACAGGCATCTGCCCATTATTTTTTACCTGAATAGGGATTATCTCCTTTTTGAAAAAACCCTTATCCGTTGCATATGCCGCCTTTCTGTGGCTTTCAAGTGAGAATATGTCCATCTCCTCCCTCGAGATTCCCCACTTCTCTGCTATCATCTCAGCAGATACACCCTGATTCACGAGCTGATATCTTTCGAGTATCCCTGGATGAAATGGTGCATAATCAGAACCCAGAGGGACTCTGCTCATGCTCTCAACCCCTGCAGCAATAACAAGATCCATGTCCCCACTTTCAATTGCCTGGGATGCAAAGTGTATTGCCTGCTGGCTTGATCCGCACATCCTGTTTATCGTGACAGCTGGAACCTCCACGGGAAATCCGGCAAGAAGGCATGCAAGCCTTCCGATATTTGCCCCCTGTTCTCCTGTTTGAGTTACACAACCCATAATTACATCATCGACCATATTCGCTTCTATGTTGCACCTTTCTATAAGTGCTTTTAATACGTGTGATGCAAGTTCAACAGGCTGGATTGAACTGAGTAGTCCGTTCCTTCTTCCTATGGGTGTTCTTATTGCATCAATTATGAGTGCCTTTGCCATCTTTGCCTCCATCAGGTTTTATTCGGAATCAAGATAAAAAATGTCTGAATCACTGTTGTATCCAAAAAGCTCACCATACCTTCCCCAATCGAGCATGGTCTTAAAGATGCTCTCGGTATTCTCATTGGGAAGATGAAGTGCTATCTCCTCCATTATTATTTCAGAAGGGATGCTCCTGTTGTGGAGTTTCTTGAGAAAGTTTATGAAGTATTTGAAGAGTGATAATTTTTTCAGCTGCTCCTTCACGATAATCTTTCTCTGATTTATATCGCCTTCGATTAATTTCTTACCCAGTTTGGTCATCTGGACTTTGGCACCAGGCGTTTCAACAAATCCGAGTATCTCACCTGCCTTTATCACTGCAAGGAGCTCCCCAAATTCAAAATTCAACTCCTTACCAAGGGAATATATGCTTTCCTTTCCACCTTTGTCATCAAGGATTTCGATGAGTCCAAGAACCTTGCTGATTGGCGTTGCTGGTATTGGGTCTACATCCATAATTTCCTCCTAAGGATTTTCAAGCAATGATGGAGAATATCTTGTTTACAATTTCATTGAATCCATTCTGATTCTTGTCCCTTGGTCTCGGCAGATCTACCTTTATATCATCAAGTATGGTTCCAGGATGTGGGGATAGTACAACAACCCTGTCTCCAAGCTCTACTGCCTCTTCAATTATATGGGTGACCATAATTATGGTTTTCAGAGAGATCTGCGGATCATTCCAGAAATCGATGAGTTCTTCCCTCAGGTTTATTGCAGTAAGGGCATCAAGGGATGAGAATGGTTCATCCATCAGAAGTATCTTTGGCTCCACGGCAAGGGCCCTTGCGAGTCCAACCCTCTGTTTCATACCACCTGATAGTTCCCTCGGATAGGCCTCTTCAAAACCCTCAAGTCCCACCTTATCGATATAGAATTCTATCTTTTTTACCCTCTCCTCCTTCGATAGTCTTCTGGGAATGAGACCAAGTTCAATATTCTCAAAAACAGTAAGCCAGGGGACAAGGGCAAAGGTTTGAAATACCATGGCGCAGTCAAGGTTTATCCCTCTCTGCTCTTTACCATTATAAAAGACCCTCCCCTCTGTTGGGGGTATGAGTCCATTTATAATCCTGAGCAGGGTGCTTTTCCCGCATCCTGAGGGTCCAACAATTGTTACAAATTCCCCCTCCTTCACTTCAAGGTTTATATCCCTGATAGCCTTAAGAAAACCTCTTGCATGGGGGAATACCTTTGAGATATTTTCCAGTTTTAGCAATGCCATAAAAAGCTCTTAATATTCCAACCGGAATCTCTCTATCGAATAATCATAAAGTTTTCGCCAGAAGAACCTGTTCAATATTATTATTGTACAAATCATGGAGATTACGCAAATAAGAAGCATTGTTGTATCCCCATGGACATATGTAGCCTCATCCAGCATAGAACCTATGCCAAAGACAGAATAGCCCCTTTCCTTGTAAACAAAATATTCGGAAATTATAAGGGCATTCCATCCACCTCCCCATGCAGTAATGCTTCCTGTTACAAATGAGGGAAAGATAGCTGGAATAAGGATCTTTTTCCAGTAAAGCCTTTTCCCCAACCCAAGGGAATATGCTGCCTCCTTTATATCCGCAGGGATTGAGCTTACGCCTGCAAGGAGATTAAAAAGCAGATACCACTGCATCCCTGTGAGAACAAGGAGTATGGAGGCAAGGTTGACTCCTCCCGATATATTTATTACAAAGAGCACGATAAAGGGGAAGAGTGCTGTGGCAGGTATTGAGGCCCCGATCTCTGAAAGGGGAAGAGCAATCCTCAATATATGTGGATTCCTTTCAACCCAGAGTGCAAGGGGAAGGGTCCATGAAAGGGCGAGGAAATAGGCAACTGCGAGCCTTATTATGGAACAAAGTATTGCAAGGGGTATATATATTGTTTCATATGGCCACGGTTTGAGGAGTGAAGATAATACACCAAGGAATGCCTTTAATATAATAATGACGAAAAATATAATAAAGGCTCCTCTAAGCAGGCCCCTCAGGAGATTAAGAAGAGGCCTTTTTATTACAGATATTAATGCAAATATCAGCGATTCTGTTTTTACAGGTAATACCTTTATGAAGCCCTTTTTGATAAACAAAATGGGCCTCCTGAGACTGATCAGTCCCTTCCTCATTATCATCCAGATATCCCTGTAAAGACCTGCGATAGCGGATTCCGTATGTATTGCAAAGGGAGATACGAATTCATATCTGAATTTCTCCGACCATACAGAAAGGGGTTTCCATATGAATATATGAGATAGAAAAACAATGGAAAGAAGCGTTAAGAGTCCAGTAATGGTCAGGCTGAATCTTCCCTCCTCCACTGTCTTTATAAGAAAGCTTCCAAGCCCGGGGAGCTCATAGCTCACAGGTCCAATTGCTATGATTTCGCAGGCAATAAGAAAATACCATCCACCTGCCCACGACATGATGCTGTTATAAACAAGCTTTGGTATGGTTGCAGGAAGTATGATCTTTTTAAATGAGATCCATTTGTTTAATCCGAAGGAGTGAGCCCCCTCGAGAAGATCAGCAGGAATACTCTTTATAGATTCATACACACCAAATGCCATATTCCATGCCTGCCCCGTAAAGATTAAAAAGATGCTTGCAAGCTCCACACCGAGCCTATCACCATTTGTTAAACTGATGAAAAAGTGGATTGCAGCTGGGAAGAAACCAAGGACAGGAATGGATTGAAGGATATCGAGTATAGGTATCATAAATGATTCCGACCTTTTTGAACTTGCTGCCGCATATCCATAGGTAATGGAGAAGATCAGGGAAATGAGATAGGCAATGGAAACCCTTGTGATGGACCAGATGGCGTAATAGGGGAGGTTTCTTAACCCTGCCGGGATGGAGGGCCCTATGATTGTGATCCTTTTCCATCCGGTAAATAGAAATCCGATGATGAGAAGGATGATAAAAAAGGTGGCAATATAATATATGTTAATACGCTCAATAAATTTCCTCATCGTTAAGAATTTAGCGGTCTCCTTCTTCAGTTGAAATTAGAATGCTTCTTTATTAACATTAAAAGGATATTAATTCAATGAATAAGCATATCGTAAGGAGAAAATCCATAGGGATAAAAATTGGAGATATAATGATAGGTGGTGGTGCGCCTGTCACTGTTCAATCAATGACTACAACGGATACAAAGGATATAGATGCTACGGTGAGGCAGATAATCAATCTGCAGGATGCAGGGTGCGAGATTGTAAGGGTCGGAGTGCCTGATGAAGATTCGGCGGATGCCATCTCCATTCTCAAGAAACACTCGCCGCTTCCGATAGTGGCCGATATCCATTTTGACCATAGACTGGCAATCAGGGCTATAAGGAGAGGGGCTGATGGAATTCGGATAAATCCTGGAAATGTTGGCGCTGAATGGAAGATACGCGAGATAATAAGTTGTGCAGATGAGATGGGCACCCCGATAAGGATTGGTGTAAATGCGGGTTCCCTTGAGAGGGAGATACTTACAAAATATGGGCGGGCTGATGCAAAGGCAATGGTTGAGTGCGCACTGAAATATATTGACTTCTTTGAGAAGCTCAATTTCACAAAGATCAAGGTTTCATTAAAATCAGCATCTCTAATGGATACCATTGAGGCAAACAGGATGATCGCTAACATGGTTCCCTATCCAATACACCTTGGTTTAACAGAGGCAGGCTCGATACTTTCAGGAACCATTAAGTCCGTTCTCGCTATTGGAACGCTCCTTATGGAGGGGATTGGTGATACGATAAGGATTTCACTGACATGTGATCCTGTTCAGGAGGTGAGAGTGGCGCGATCGCTCCTTCAGACATTAGGACTAAAGAGTGGAATTGAAATTGTTTCCTGTCCAACATGTGCAAGAATGGAGATCCCTGTTGAAGAGATCGTTGAAGAAGTGGAAAAGAGGGTGGGAGGAATAGACAGAAGCCTGAAGGTTGCAGTTATGGGATGTGCTGTTAATGGACCGGGTGAGGCAAGGAATGCTGATATCGGAGTATTTGGAGGAAAGGAAAGCGGGATACTCTTTGTAAAGGGGCAGCCTGCAGGAAAGATAAACAAGCAAGATATTGTTGAAGTGATATTGCGTGAGATAAAAAATCTCAAATCTGAAAGAGATTGATATGTTTTACAGCAGGTCATTTATAATAACAATGCGTGAAGATCCTTCGGAGGCAGAGGTCATAAGCCATAGGTTTATGCTGAGGGCGGGTATGATCAGGAAGCTTGCATCGGGAATATACTCTTATCTTCCACTGGGTTTGAGATGCATCAGAAAGGTTGAGCAGATCGTCAGGGAGGAGATGAACAGGGCAGGTGCACTTGAGGTTATGCTTCCAGGCGTTCAACCTGCGGAGTTATGGCAGGAGAGCAGGAGATGGGATTTTTACGGTAAGGAGCTACTTCGATTTAAAGACAGACACGGGAGGGATTTCTGTCTCGGTCCGACCCATGAGGAGGTAATTACCGACCTTGTGAGGAGGGAGGTGAGGAGTTACAGGCAGCTGCCGCTTAATCTCTATCAAATTCAGACAAAGTTCAGGGATGAGATAAGGCCGAGATTCGGGCTAATGCGCTGCAGGGAGTTTTCAATGAAGGATGCTTATAGCTTTGATGTGGATGAAGAAGGGGCGGAAAGGAGCTACTGGAATATGTATGAGACATACTGCAGGATTTTCACCCGATGTGGATTGAAATTCAGGGCTGTAGAGGCTGATACAGGTGCTATAGGTGGTAGTTTTTCACACGAGTTTATGGTTCTTGCTGATACGGGTGAGGATTTCATATTTTATTGCACAAAATGTGATTATTCAGCAAATGTAGAGAAGGCTGAAACAAAAACAGTATTTACTTATCGTGATGAAAGGTTGAAAGAAATAAAAGTTGTTGAGACACCTGGCATGAAAACTGTTGAGGAGGTTGCGGATTATCTCGGTGTTGAAAGGGAAAGGGTTGTAAAGACACTTATATATATTACTGACTTTGGGCCGGTTGCTGCACTCGTAAGAGGCGACCATGAAGTGAATGAGGCAAAATTAAAGAATTTTCTCGGTGCTAATGTAATATACATGGCTGACAGGGATAAGATCCAGGAGCTAACAGGAGGTCCCCTCGGTTATTCAGGTCCCCTTGGTATCAAGATGAAAATTATAGCAGATAATGCTATTAAGGGAATGAGGAATTTTATTACAGGTGCAAACAGGGAAGATAAGCATCTCGTTAATGTTAATATATCAAGGGATTTTTCTCCTGACTCATTCGGAGATATAAGAAAGGTTCAATCAGGGGATGCCTGCCCGAGATGTGATGGAATGCTTTCTATGATGAGAGGTATTGAGGTTGGTCATATATTTAAACTTGGAACAAAATACAGTGAAGCTATGAAGGCAACATTCATCGATAAGGATGGGAAAGAGAAGTATATGGTAATGGGATGTTATGGAATCGGAATTGGAAGAACTGTTGCTGCTGCAATTGAACAGAATCATGATGAGGATGGTATAATCTTTCCAATCCCTATTGCTCCCTATCATGTTTATATACTCCCCATAAATGTAAAGGATTCATCCATAATGGAATTCAGTATCAAGCTTCATAAGAACCTTGAGGAAATGGGTATAGAAGTATTGCTCGATGACAGGGATGAACGTCCGGGTGTGAAATTTAAGGATGCGGATTTAATCGGGATCCCTTTTAGAATAACAGTTGGTGAAAAGATAAAAAAGGATCTTGTGGAGCTTAAATTCAGAAGGGATGGAAGGACAGAGACAGTATCGAGCAGCGATATTGTTCAGAGGATAGTTGAAGAGGTTAAGAAGGGGAGCAATGCGCAGAACTAAAGGCGTTGTAATTGCACTCGATATGGCAGAAAGAGAAGCCGTGAGCTGGTGTGGATTAATGAAAGGGAGGGTTGATCTATTCAAGGTCGGACTGCAGCTTTTTCTTCATGCAGGAAGAGGATTTATAGAGAAGTTGAGAAGCATGGATTGTAATGTTTTTCTTGACCTGAAACTCCATGATATCCCGAATACCGTATATCATGCATCGTATGAAATCGGGAGAATGGGTGTTTCTTTTTTCACTGTTCATTGCCTCGGTGGGAAAGAGATGATGAAAAAGGCGGTAGAGGGTTCAGCTGAAGGTGCGGCCGGACGTGGATTTAAAAAACCCTATTGTACTGGGGTAACCATACTTACAAGCATTGATGCGGGGGATCTTATGGGTATGGGAATTTCAGAGAATGTTGACACAATCGTTCTCAAATTAACAGAATGCGCACTGAGCGCGGGTGTAAATGCTATTGTATGTTCACCAAGAGAGATCGGGATTATAAGGAGAAATTTTGGGGATGATGTGATAATCTTTACTCCAGGGATTAGAGTGGAGAGCTCTGAAGTCCACGATCAAAAAAGGGTTCTGCCCCCTGCGGAGGCATGGGATAGAGGGGCAGATTATATAATTGTCGGCAGATCCATATTCTCCTCATCTGATCCAATGGGAACTCTTGAAAAAATACTTTCATGCAGATGAGGGAAATTATTTACGGTATAAACCCGGTAAGGGAGGTTTTAAAGAAGAGGCCTGATAGGTTTATCTCCATTTTTATCTATGAGGGGAAAGAGCGCAAGGATATTCATGATATCATAGCGGTTGCGAAACAGAAGGGAATAAAGATTGAATTCGTTGATAAAAGGAGGATTAACAGCCTTACAGGATCAAATAAACATCAGGGTGTTGCTGCTGAGCTTCGGGAGTTCAAATACAGCGAGATCGCTGATATATTGGATAGCGCCAAAAAGAAAGGGGAGAAGCCTTTCATCGTTATCCTCGATGGAATCGAGGATCCGCAGAATCTTGGGGCAATCATCCGAAGCGCTTACTGTTTTGGTGTGCATGGTGTTATAATTCCAAAGGACAGGAGTGCGTCGATAAGAGGGGTGGTCTATAAGGCCTCTGCCGGTGCTGTTGAGCATATAGCTGTTGCAAGGGTTGTGAATATCTCAAGAGCAATTGATGAGCTCAAAGAAGAGGGGTTGTGGATTGTGGGTGCATCCAGCGATGCTAAGACATCGATACTGGATTTTAATTTTCCTGAAAGCATTGGAATAGTAATTGGAGGAGAAGGGAGAGGAATAAGGCCAATGGTGAGGGACAGATGCGATTATATTGTTTCAATCCCCATGAAAGGTGAGATTTCCTCCTTAAATGCCTCTGTGGCATCCGGAATTTTGATTTATGAAGCTATGAAGAGGAAGGGTAAAAAATAAAACTTGAATACTTAGGCAAAAGCGATTAATATACTTCAATATTGATTTTTATTCTTTTATGTAATATTATTATTATTTATGCCGATTATGCTGACGTAGCTCAATCGGCAGAGCAGCTGATTTGTAATCAGCAGGTTGGGGGTTCAACTCCCCCCGTCAGCTTAAGTAGGTAAGTTTTATGGATGATATAAAAAGGGAGGGGTACCCAAGCGGTCAAAGGGAGCAGACTGTAAATCTGCCGGCTAATGCCTTCGGAGGTTCGAATCCTTCCCCCTCCATTGCCCGATTTATTAAGTGATTTTATTTAGGAAATTAATTTATGATATTTATGCATCCGGGATGCAGCGGGAGCGGGAGTAGCTCAGGGGTAGAGCGTCAGCCTTCCAAGCTGAGGGTCGCGGGTTCAAATCCCGTCTCCCGCTCCATGCCCACGTAGCTCAGTGGTGGAGCACTTCCTTGGTAAGGAAGAGGTCGCCGGTTCAATCCCGGCCGTGGGCTTGAGAGAATGGAAAAAGTGGATAGATTTCCGAAGGATCGGTGGAACAGTTCAACAATTTTAAAAAATAAGGAGGATTGATATGGCAAAGCCAAAATTCGAAAGGACAAAGCCCCATGTGAATGTGGGAACCATCGGGCATATCGATCATGGAAAGTCTACCCTTACCTCAGCAATTACAAAGGTTCTTTCATCCCAGGGTCTTGCTGCCTTTACACCTTTTGAAGAGATAGATAAGGCACCTGAAGAGAGGGAAAGGGGGATTACTATAGCGATTTCACATGTGGAATATCAGACGGAAAAAAGGCACTACGCCCATGTGGATTGTCCGGGACATGCTGATTACATAAAGAATATGATCACAGGTGCAGCGCAGATGGATGGCGCTATACTCGTTGTCAGTGCCTCAGATGGTCCGATGCCGCAGACAAGGGAGCACGTGCTGCTTGCCAGACAGGTCAATGTCCCTTATATTGTTGTTTTCCTTAATAAAGCGGATATGGTGGATGATCCGGAGCTTCTTCAACTTGTTGAACTTGAGGTAAGGGAACTCCTTACGCAGTATAAATTTCCTGGCGATGAGGTCCCTGTCATAGCGGGAAGTGCCCTCAAAGCACTTGAATGTGGTTGTTCAAAGAAGGAATGCCCTCACTGCGGTCCCATCTGGAAGCTTATTGATGCAATTGACGAATATATACCTGAGCCAAAGAGGGAGATTGATAAGCCATTCCTGATGCCTATAGAGGATGTCTTCAGTATATCAGGCAGGGGAACCGTGGTTACAGGAAGGGTTGAGAGGGGGTTAATAAAGGTTGGAGATGAGGTTGAGATTGTGGGATTTGGACCAACAAAGAGGACAGTTGCGACCGGTGTGGAGATGTTTAGAAAGGTTCTTGATGAGGGAAGGGCAGGTGATAATATAGGTGTGCTGCTTAGAGGTATAAAGAGGGAAGAAATTGAGAGGGGTATGGTCCTTGCAAAACCAGGAACAATTACTCCCCACACAAAATTTAAAGGAGAGGTTTACGTCCTTTCAAAGGAGGAGGGCGGAAGGCATACACCCTTCTTCACGGGATATAGACCACAATTCTATTTTAGAACTACGGATGTTACAGGTGTTGTTAAATTACCCGAGGGTGTGGAGATGGTAATGCCTGGAGATAATGTAAATCTAACAGTGGAGCTTATAGCGCCCATAGCCCTTGAAAAGGAGTTAAGGTTTGCTATTAGAGAAGGTGGGAAGACAGTGGGAGCAGGGGTTGTAACGGATATCCTCGAATAGGAGTATTTAATGAGGGAGATAATAACGCTTGCTTGCACACAATGCAAAAGGAGAAACTATACCACCACAAAGAATAAGAAAAAGATGCCAGACAGATTGGAGCTCAAGAAATTCTGTAAATTCTGTAAAGGGCATACAATTCACAGGGAGGTAAGATAAGGCCAGTAGCTCTAACGGCAGAGCACCGGACTCCAAATCCGGGGGTTGGGGGTTCGAATCCCTCCTGGCCTGTTTATAATCGGAATATTCTATGGGTTTGATTCAATCCGTAAGAGAAAATATAAAAGAAAAATTTCTCTCCCTGATAAGATTTTTGAAGGAAGCAAAAATAGAGCTGAAAAAGGTAACATGGCCTTCAAAGAGAGATACCCTTGGATCAACATATGTTGTGATAATTGTTGTTTTTCTCATTGCTATATTCCTGGGGCTTGTGGACTTCGGCTTATCAAGGATTCTTAAGCTTCTTCTTGGATAGGTGAAGTGATGGGAGAAAAAAAGTGGTATGTAATCCATACATATTCGGGCTTTGAGGAGAAAGTTGCCGATGCATTGAGGAAGCGGATAGAAAACTCAGGAAGGAAGGAGCTTTTTGGCGATATACTTGTTCCTGATGAGAGGGTTATTGAATCTAAGGGTGGAAAGAGGATAGAGAAGAAGAGAAAGTTTTTTCCTGGTTACATCTTTGTAAATATGGTTCTTAATGATGAAACCTGGAATATAGTGAGAAGGACACCAAGGGTAGCAGGCTTTGTAGGAGGAAAAAATCCCGTGGAGATTTCAGAGGTTGAGGTTGGAAGGCTTTCAGATCAGATAAGGGAGGGAAGGCTTAAGCCTAAGCCTAAGTTTCAATTTGTTGAAGGTGAAACAGTGAAAGTAATTGATGGGCCGTTTACAAATTTTGAGGGGATTGTGGATGAGGTCAAAAGGGATAAAGGAAAGGTGAGGGTCCTTGTTAAGATTTTTGGGAGGCCAACACCTATTGAGCTTGATTTCCATCAGGTTGAGAAAATTGTAGAGTGAGGAGAAGGTTATGGCAAAGAAGGTTGTTGCACAGGTTAAACTTCAGATACCGGCGGGAAAGGCAACACCATCTCCGCCTGTTGGTCCTGCACTCGGGCAACATGGTGTCAATATAATGGAGTTTTGCAAAAGTTTTAATTCACAAACAGCCAGACAGGAAGGGATGATAATACCTGTTGTAGTTACCATCTATTCTGACCGATCATTTACATTTATTACAAAGACTCCACCTGCATCGGTGCTCCTTATGAAAGCAGCAGGCATAGAAAAGGGTTCCTCAGAGCCTAATAAGGTAAAGGTAGGAAAGGTTACAAGGGCACAGCTCATAGATATCGCAAAATTGAAAATGCAGGATCTAAATGTAAAGGATCTTGATGCCGCAGTAAGAACAATAGAGGGAACAGCAAAGAGCATGGGGATAGAGATTATCGGATAGGAGAATAGAATGGGAGTAAAAGGAAAGAAATATCTTGAAGCATTGAAAAAGGTTGACAGGGTTAGAAGATATAGCGTTGAGGAAGCAATTTCTCTTGCCCTTGAGACAAGTTATGCAGATTTTGATGAAACAGTTGAGCTTGCGGTAAGGCTTGGTGTGGACCCGAAGCGCTCGGATCAGCAGGTGAGGGGATCTGTTGTGCTTCCACATGGTATAGGAAAGAAAGTAAAGGTTCTTGTTTTTGCAAAAGGTGAAAAGGAAAAAGAGGCAATTGAAGCAGGTGCTGATATTGTGGGTGCTGAGGACCTTATTGCAAAGATTCAGCAGGGATGGATGGAATTTGATAGAGCGGTTGCAACACCAGATATGATGAGCTCTGTTGGAAAGCTTGGAAAGATTCTCGGTCCCAGGGGACTTATGCCAAACCCTAAGACCGGAACAGTTACTTTTGATGTTGCAAAAGCAGTGAGGGAATTAAAACAGGGTAAGGTTGAATTCAAGGTTGATAAGGCGGGCAATGTACATGTACCCATTGGGAAGGTATCATTTGGATTTGATAAACTGTATACTAATTTCAAAACGATTATGGAAGCAATTATAAGGGCAAAACCCGTTGCCAGTAAAGGAGCCTACCTGAGAAGTATCACTATTTCCACAACAATGGGACCAGGAGTAAAAATCGATCCGGTCCAAGTGCAAAATATGATTAAATAGAAAAGATATAACAGATGGTTAAATTTTATCTTTGGAGGGATGCTTTTGTTATTTTTAAAAGGAGGTAACTGGATTGAGAAAGTCACTACTTGAGAAGGAAAAAATTGTGCGAGAACTCAATGAGAAAATCAAAAATGCTGAAGCCGTATTTCTTCTAGATTTTCATGGAATGAACGTTGAAGAAATGAATAAGCTGCGTGAAGAATTAAGAAAACAATTTCATTCGCTACATGTTATTAAAAATACTCTTGCATTGAGGGCATCAAAGGGGACCGCTATTGAGGGAACTGAAAGCTACTTCAGAGGGAATACAGCTTTAACATTTACATCAAAGGACCCCATTATCTTGGCAAAGATTCTGACAGATTTTATGAATCGAAGTGAGAAACTGAAAATAAAAGTGGGGGTTGTTAAGGATAGAATCTTATCTATTAATGAAATAAAAAGACTTTCTGAATTACCCCCTAAGGATGTGCTCATTGGGATTTTGATACATAGACTGAAGTCACCTATTTCATCCCTTATTTTCATACTTTCGGGCATAATTGGAAAATTTGTTAATGTCTTGAGATCAATTGAGGAAAAAAAGAAGGAAATAAATAAATAATGAGGGAGGATAATAATGGCTGAACAGAAGATTACTAAAGAAGATGTTATTAAGTTTATCGAGGGAATGTCTGTTATTGAACTTGCGGAGTTGATAAAGGAACTTGAGGAGAAATTTGGTGTAACAGCAGCAGCTCCTGTTATTACAGCCGGCGCACCCATTCAGGCCCAGGCCAGTGCGACAGCTGCTCCCGCTGTTGCTGAGAAGACAGAGTTCACTGTAATACTCGCAGACCCAGGTGAGAAGAAGATTCAGGTTATAAAAGAGATAAGGGCAATCACAGGACTTGGGCTCAAAGAAGCGAAGGATCTTGTTGATGGAGCACCTAAACCTGTGAAGGAGGGTATATCAAAGGAGGAGGCTGAGTCAATAAAGAAGAAGCTTGAGGAAGCTGGAGCAAAGGTCGAAATAAAGTAATTTATTTAATAAACAAGGCGATAAGGAGAATATATGGATTACCTTGACCTTTCATCAGGCCATATAAAGAGGGATTTTTCAAAGTGTGAAAAAGTTCTGGATGTTCCCTATCTTCTTGAATTACAGAAAAGCTCTTTTGAAAGGTTTCTCCAGATGAATAAAAAACCTGAGGAGAGGGGGGATATCGGTCTACAGGCAGCACTGAAGAGCATATTCCCGATCAAGAACTATGATGAAACAGCTTCCCTTGAGTTTGTTAATTACACAATAGGAGAGCCCAAATATGATGTGGATGAATGTAAGGAAAGGGGGATGACTTACGGAGCCCCCCTGAAGATAACTGTTCAACTTGTCCTCTGGGATAAGGATACTGTAACAGGCGCCAAGACAATAAAGAATGTAAAAGAGCAGCAAGTATATCTAGGGGAAATTCCCCTTATGACGGAAAAGGGAACATTTATAATAAATGGAACAGAAAGGGTTATAGTCAGTCAACTTCAAAGATCACCAGGGGTTTATTTCGATCATGACAGGGGGAAAACATTAAGTGGAATTAGACCGCTTTATTCTGCCCGTATAATTCCTTATAGAGGTTCATGGCTGGATTTTGAATTTGATCAGAAGGATACACTGTATGTGAAGATAGATAAAAGGAAGAAAGTCCCTGCCACCTTACTTCTTCGTGCGCTCGGTTGTAGCACTCCTGAAATATACAGGGTATTTTTCAAAACAGAAAAAGTTATCATTGAAGGCGATAAATTCTTCAAGAAATTTGATCCTGGGCTCTTCCTGAATCAAAGGGCATCGAATGATGTTATTGATACAAGAACAGGGGAGATTATTATAAAGAAAGGAAGGAGATTCAATATCCAGATAATAAGAAAAATAGAAGAACTTGGACTGAAACAGATTCAGATAAAGCCTGAGAATATAATAAATGAGTTTTCTGCCTCAGACATTGTTGATCAAACATCCGGTGAGATAATCGTCAGGTGTGGAGAGCAGATTAACGAAGAGAAACTGGAAGAAATCAAGAATCGAAATATAAAGGAAATAGAGTTGCTTTTTATTGATAGAACTGCTGGTGGCATGGGAATGCTTGAAGCGATCAAGTCAGATAAGATACAGAGCCAGGATGAAGCGATAATTGAGATCTTCAAAAAGCTCAAACCAAGTGAACCACCAACAATTGATAATGCAAAAAGCTATTTTGATGGATTGTTTTTCAGTCCTGAAAGATATGATCTTTCAAAGGTTGGGAGACTGAAACTTGATCATAAACTGGGGCTTGATGTTGATCTTGAACAAACAACATTAAGGAAAGAAGATATCCTTGCGGTTGTTCGTTATCTTGTTAATCTTAGGAATGGATTTGGAAATATTGATGACATAGATCATCTCGGAAATCGAAGGGTTAGGTCTGTTGGTGAACTTCTGGAGAATGCTTTAAGGGTGGGTCTGACAAGGATGGAGAGGGCTATAAAAGAGAGGATGAGTATAGGAGAGATTGATACAATGCTCCCTCATGATCTTATGAATGCAAAACCTGTTTCTGCTGTATTAAGGGAGTTTTTTGGTTCAGGTCAGCTATCTCAATTCATGGATCAGACAAATCCACTATCTGAGATAACGCACAAGAGGAGATTGAGTGCACTTGGACCCGGTGGTTTGACCCGTGAAAGGGCAGGCTTTGAGGTGAGAGATGTTCATCCAACACATTATGGAAGGATATGCCCGATTGAGACGCCGGAAGGTCCAAATATTGGTCTTATCTCCTCCCTTAGCTGTTACGCAAGAGTGAATGAATTTGGTTTCATTGAAACACCCTATCGTGAGGTTAAGAATGGAAAGGTAACAAAAAATATAAAATACCTCTCCGCACTTGAAGAGGAGAAATACACAATTGCCCAGGCAAATATACCACTTGATAGGAGTGGAAGAATATTAGGAGAGTTTGTTCCTGCAAGAAAAGGGGGAGAGTTTACCCTTGTGAGACCGGAAGAAGTAGAATATATGGATGTTTCTCCGATCCAGCTTGTTAGTGCGGCTGCTTCATTGATACCTTTTCTTGAACATGATGATGCAAACCGTGCGCTTATGGGTTCAAATATGCAGAGACAAGCTGTTCCTCTCCTTAAAACGGAAGCACCTCTTGTGGGAACAGGCATGGAAGATATTATAGCTAGGGATTCAGGAGCTGTTGTTGTTGCAAAGAGAGATGGAGTTGTTGAATATGTGGATGCATCACGAATCGTAGTAAGGGCAGATTTTGAAGAAACGGATGGGGGAAGTTCTGTTGATATATACAATCTTGTTAAATACAGAAGATCCAATCAGAATACATGTATCAATGAAAAGCCTCTTGTTAGAAAAGGACAGAGGGTAAGGAAAGGTCAGATTATAGCAGATGGTCCTGCGACTGAAAGAGGGGAACTTGCACTTGGAAAGAATGTTTTTGTTGCATTCATGCCATGGGGTGGATACAACTTTGAAGATTCCATACTTATCAGTGAACGACTTGTTATTGATGATGTGTTCACATCAATCCATATTGAGGAATTTGAATGTGTTGCGAGAGATACGAAGCTTGGTAAGGAAGAGATAACAGCTGATATTCCCAATGTTGGTGAAGAAGCCCTTAAGAATCTTGATGAGAATGGAATAGTGAGGATTGGCGCTGAAGTAAAAACCGGGGATATACTTGTTGGTAAGGTAACTCCAAAAGGAGAAACAATGTTGAGCCCTGAGGAAAAATTGCTGAGGGCAATATTCGGTGATAAGGCTGGTGAATTCAGGGATACATCACTCAGAGTTCCCCCGGGCATTGAGGGTATTGTTATAGATACAAAGGTTTTCACAAGAAGAGGGGAGGAGAAAGGTGAAAGAACCCGTATGATTGAAGAGAAGGAGATCGAGGCATTGAAAAAGGATCAAGAAGAGGAAATAAAGATTATAAAGGACAGTGCATATGAAAGGATAAAAAGGGTTCTGATAGGAAAAACAACTGCATCACGTCTCATGTCAGATGATAAAAGTACTGTTCTGATTGGAAAAGGGAAGGAGATAACAGAGGAGATACTTTCAAAAATTCCAAAGAAAAAATGGTCAGAAATCAATCTTGTTGAAGAGGAGGCACAAAAAGAGGTAAAGAGAATACTTGTTGCCCTCAAAGAGCAAATTGATTTCGTTAAGAAGATGTATGAGAACAGGATAAATAAGGTTAAAAGAGGTGATGAACTTGCTCCTGGTGTAATAAAGATGGTAAAAGTTTATCTGGCAATTAAAAGGAAAATCTCCGTTGGTGACAAGATGGCCGGTCGACATGGTAACAAGGGAGTTATTTCAAGAATACTGCCTATTGAAGATATGCCATATATGTCTGATGGAACACCTGTTGACATAGTGCTTAACCCACTTGGAGTTCCTTCAAGAATGAACGTTGGACAGATTTTGGAGACTCATCTCGGATGGGCATGCCGTGAAATTGGAAAGAAGCTTTCTGAGCTCACATACGCGATAAAAGATCCTCGTATATTAAGAAAGAAACTTAAGGAGGTTTATAAGAATGAGGAGATTTCCAAATTTATTGACAAATGTTCTGATGAAGAGATCCTTGAAATCATAAATAGATATGAGAATGGGATTCACTCCATGAGCCCTGTTTTCAGCGGTGCAAAAGAGGAAGAGATAAGGGAAATGCTTGAGTATGCGGGTCTTCCTGTGGCGGGTCAAACAGTTCTTTATGATGGTAGAACAGGCGAGCCCTTTGATAATAAAGTTACGGTCGGTGTTATGTATATGATGAAATTGCATCATCTTGTTGATGATAAAATACATGCGCGTTCCATTGGACCATATTCTCTCGTTACCCAGCAACCACTTGGAGGGAAAGCTCAATTTGGTGGTCAGAGACTTGGTGAGATGGAAGTATGGGCACTGGAGGCATATGGTGCTTCTCACACACTCCAGGAGTTCCTGACGGTTAAGTCGGATGATATTGTTGGAAGGACAAGAATGTATGACTCCATTGTTAAGGGAGAAAATGTTCTTGAACCTGGGTTGCCCGAGTCATTCAGTGTTCTTGTGAAAGAGTTGCAGAGTCTCTGCTTGAATGTTGATTTGATTGAGGATGTTGATCAATTAAATAAAAATGAAGATATTATTAAATCCGAAAAGAAGGACCAAAAATAAGGAGATACAGGAGGTTTACAATTGGAGGATTTATTTAGCTTTTTTGAAAAACCAAAGAATCCATCAAGCTTCAACGCTGTAAGGATTTCAATTGCATCTCCGGAGCAGATAAGATCGTGGTCTCATGGTGAGGTTAAAAAGCCTGAAACGATAAACTACAGAACTTTCAGACCGGAGAGGGATGGGCTATTTTGCGCAAAGATATTTGGTCCAACGAAGGATTACGAATGCAATTGTGGTAAATACAAAAGGATGAAACACAGGGGTATTGTGTGTGAAAAGTGTGGTGTGGAAGTAATTCAGTCGAAGGTAAGAAGGGAGAGGATGGGTCATATCGAGCTGGCAGCTCCTGTTGCCCATATATGGTTTGTAAGAAGTCTGCCGAGCAGGATTGGAACACTTCTGGATCTGAGCTTAAGGGAGCTTGAAAGGATTCTTTATTTTGAGGCTTATATAGTAACGGATCCGAAAAATACGGGACTTCGTAAGGGAGAGCTCCTCACAGAGGAGAAGTATAAAAAGGCGATTGAAGAGTATGGTGAGGGGAGTTTTGAGGCAGGCATGGGAGCAGAGGCAATAAGGAAGCTTCTTGAGGAGATAAAGCTTGAGGAGCTTGCGGAAAGCCTGAGGCTCGAGATAAAAGAAACAAATTCTGATGCAAAGAGAAGAAAACTTGCGAAGAAATTACGAATTGTTAAGGGGATGATTGAAGCGGGAAACAGACCAGAGTGGATGATACTTACTGTTATTCCTGTTCTACCTCCTGATCTGAGACCACTTGTTCCGCTGGATGGTGGAAGGTTTGCCACATCTGATCTTAACGATCTTTATAGAAGGGTGATTAACAGGAATAACAGATTGAAGAGGCTGCTGGAGCTCGATGCACCTGAAATCATAATAAGAAATGAAAAAAGAATGCTTCAGGAAGCGGTTGATGCTTTATTTGATAATGGGAGGAGAGGAAAGCCTATCGTGGGGTCCAATAAGAAGCCTCTTAAGTCACTGAGTGATATTTTGAGGGGAAAGAGTGGAAGATTCAGACAGAATCTTCTTGGGAAGCGTGTTGATTATTCGGGAAGATCAGTTATAGTTGTTGGCCCCGAACTGAAACTCCATCAGTGCGGTCTTCCCAAGAAGATGGCACTCGAACTTTTCAAACCCTTCATATATCAGAAGCTTGAGGAAAAGGGATATGTAACGACAATAAAGAGTGCAAAGAAGATGGTTGAAAAGGAGAAGGAAGAGGTGTGGGATGTCCTCGAGGAGGTAATAAAGGAGCACCCCGTGTTGCTTAATAGGGCACCAACGCTTCACCGCCTTGGTATCCAGGCCTTTGAACCTGTTCTTATTGAGGGAAAGGCTATCCAGCTACATCCCCTTGTCTGCTATGCATTCAATGCGGATTTTGACGGAGACCAGATGGCAGTTCATGTTCCCCTGTCCATTGAGGCCCAAACAGAGGCAAGGGTGCTCATGCTCTCAAGCAACAATATCCTCTCTCCTGCGCACGGAAAACCCATGATAATTCCGACACAGGATATGGTTCTTGGACTTTATTATCTCACAAAGGAGAAAGCGTTTGTGAAGGGTGAGGGAAAAGTGTTTTCTTCAACTGAGGAGATAAGATCTGCGTATGATGCTGGTGAGGTAGATCTCCATGCAAGCATAAAGGTGAGGATAAATGGTCGGCTCTATGATACAACAACAGGAAGGGTGCTTCTCAAGGAGATAGTTCCCGATAAAATACCATTCGAATATATAAATAAAGTCATGAGGAAAAAAGAGCTTGCAGATCTTATCGATGCCTGCTATAGGATGGTAGGGCATAAAGCAACAGTTATTCTTGCTGATAAGCTGAAGGATCTCGGCTTTTACTATGCAACAAAGGCTGGGATTTCCATTTCAATAGATGATTTGAAGATACCATCAAGCAAAGAAAAAATCCTCGAGGAGGCAAGAAGAGAAGTTGAAAAGATAATGTCTGAATATACTGAAGGATTAATAACAGACGGTGAAAGATATAATAAGGTGGTGGATCTCTGGACGGATGTAACGGATAGAATTGAGAGGGAGATGATGAAAGAAATCGGAACCGACGAATTTGTTAATGAGAAGGGGGAAGCAAAAAGAATAACAAGTTTTAATCCAATTTTCATGATGGCTGATTCTGGGGCAAGGGGCTCTGCACTTCAGATGAGGCAACTTGCAGGAATGCGTGGTCTTATGGCGAAGCCATCAGGCGAGATAATAGAAACGCCGATTACAGCCAATTTCAGGGAGGGACTAACAGTTCTCCAGTACTTCATCTCCACCCATGGCGCAAGAAAGGGACTTGCTGATACAGCATTGAAAACCGCCAATTCCGGCTATCTGACAAGGAGGCTTGTTGATGTTGCTCAGGATTGCACCATAGTGGAGGAGGATTGTGGAACACTCGATGGTATCACGATGACACCTCTTATCGAAGGGGGTGAGATAATTCAGCCTCTTGGAGAGAGGGTTCTTGGAAGGGTTGCACTTGAGGATGTTATAGATCCCTTTACAGGAGAAGTTCTCATCCCGGCAAATGAGGAGATAGATGAAGCTGGTGTTGAGAAGCTAACGTATGCGGCAATAGATAAGGTAAAAATAAGGTCTGTTCTCACATGTCAGTCAAAATGGGGTGTCTGCGCAAAATGTTATGGAAGGGATCTTTCGACAGGAAAGCTTGTTAACATAGGTGAGGCAATAGGTATTATCTCAGCACAATCAATTGGAGAGCCAGGAACACAGCTTACCATGAGAACGTTCCACATCGGTGGAACAGCTGCGAGAAGGGCTGAGAAATCAACCATAGAGGCAAAGATAGATGGAACTGTTAAATTCATAAACCTTAATGCTGTAAGGAATAAGGAAGATGTCCTTGTTGTAATGAACAGGAATGCACAGATTGCTATTGTGGATGAATCAGGAAGAGAAAGGGACAGACATCCCGTGATATATGGTGCAAAACTCAGGGTTGAGGAAGGGAAAAGGGTTAAGATGGGCGAAATTATAGCGGAATGGGATCCATATACAACACCTATACTAACGGAGGTTTCCGGAAGGGTTAAATTTGGCGATATCATCGAAGGTCTCACCATGAGGGAGATGATCGATGAGGTTACATCACTTACAAGAAAGGTGATACTGGAGTCCAAGGATCCGGAGATAAGGCCGAGGATCTCCATAAAGGATGAATCGGGAAGAACTATTGCAAGATATTTCATGCCTGTTGGAGCAAATATAAGGGTAAGTGAAGGAGAAACAGTATATGCGGGTGATGTTATTGCAAACATACCGAGGGAGACGGCAAAAACAAAAGACATCACAGGTGGACTGCCAAGGGTCGCTGAGCTCTTTGAAGCGAGAAAGCCAAAGGACCCAGCCATTGTCAGTGAGATTGATGGGGTGGTTTCCTTTGGAAAGGATATTAAGGGGAAGAGAAAGGTAATAATAACACCTGATGTTGGTGAACCGAGGGAATATCTTATACCGAAGGGTAAGCATATTATCGTTCACGAAGGCGATAGAGTAAAAGCTGGTGAAGCATTGATAGATGGTTCTGTGAATCCACATGATATACTCAGGATTCTTGGTGAGAAGGAACTTGCAAGATATCTTGTTGATGAGATACAGGAGGTTTACAGACTCCAGGGCGTTAAGATAAACGACAAGCATATTGAAGTTATTGTTCGTCAGATGCTCAGGCGCGTTAAAATAAAAGACCCTGGTGATACGAACTTCCTTGTAGGAGAGCATGTTGAAAAACCCATATTCGAGGAAGAAAATCAGAGGGTTCTTGCAGAGGGTGGAAGACCAGCAATAGCAGAGCCTTTACTTCTTGGTATTACAAAAGCAGCTCTTAGTTCTCGTGGTTTCATTTCAGCAGCCTCATTCCAGGAGACAACAAAGGTGCTTACAGAAGCAGCAGTATCGGGAAAGATAGATTATTTGATGGGTCTTAAGGAGAATGTAATAATGGGTAGGCTAATACCTGCGGGAACAGGTATCAAAAGTATAAGGGATATAAAGATAAAGATGCTTGATGAGGAGAATGGAGGGGATGGGAAAAAAGGGGAGGAAGCACAGGAGTATTGACAGATCGGTAAAAGGATTATAAGATAACTAAATTTGTATGGTTAATTTGGGAAAGCGAGGTATTAATGCCAACGATTAATCAGTTAATAAGGGAGGCAAGGAAGAAGGTTGAAAGAAGGACATCAGCACCTGCGCTTCAAGGCTGTCCGCAGAAAAGGGGTGTATGTGTTCGTGTATATACAACAACTCCAAAAAAGCCAAATTCTGCATTGAGAAAGGTTGCAAGGGTAAGGCTTACAAATGGGATAGAGATAACAGCATATATACCTGGCATAGGACATAACCTCCAGGAGCATTCTGTTGTGCTTGCAAGAGGTGGAAGGGTTAAGGATCTTCCAGGTGTTAGATATCATATAATAAGGGGCACGCTTGATTCCGCTGGTGTTGAGAACAGAAAACAGGGAAGATCTAAATATGGTGCAAAGAAACCTAAATGAGGTGAGATTAAATGCCACGAAAGGGATATGTTGTAAAGAGAGAGGTTCCGCCGGATAAAATTTACGGAGACAGGCTTGTTGCAAAGACGATTAACGTCATAATGAAAAGGGGGAAGAAGAGTCTGGCAGAGCGCATCTTTTACAGGGCGCTTGATCTTGTTAAGGAGAAAACAGGTGAGGATCCATTAAAAGTTTTTAGAAAGGGAATAGAGAACTGTAAGCCTGTTCTTGAGGTTAAGTCAAGAAGGGTTGGAGGTGCAACATATCAGGTTCCTGTGGAGGTGAGGCCCGAGAGAAGGGTATCACTTGCTATAAGATGGCTTGTCGGATATGCCAGGGAGAGGAATGAAAAATCCATGATTGAAAAGCTTGCAAATGAAATAATTGATGCAGCAAATAACAAGGGAGGTGCTGTAAAGAAGAGAGAGGATGTTCATAAAATGGCAGAAGCCAACAGGGCTTTTGCACATTACAGGTGGTAACTTCTTTTCATTTTTACCTCTGTAAATGTGTAGAAATTAATCATATACTAACCTGCTGATAGAAAAATCCAGAGAAAAATCTGGAAGGGGGGTTATTTAATTGCCAAGACTGGTAGCTTTAGAAAAAACAAGAAATATTGGCATTGCGGCTCATATAGATGCGGGTAAAACTACGACTACAGAAAGGATACTTTATTATACGGGTGTTTCCCATAGAATTGGTGAAGTAGATGAGGGAACAGCTGTAATGGATTGGATGGAGCAGGAGCAGGAAAGGGGTATAACAATTACTGCAGCCGCAACAACATGTTTCTGGAAAGGATATAGAATTAACATAATAGATACACCAGGTCATGTTGATTTTACAATTGAAGTCGAGAGATCACTAAGGGTTCTTGATGGTTGTATTGCTGTATTCTGCGGAGTTGGAGGTGTGGAACCGCAATCTGAAACTGTCTGGAGACAGGCAGATAAATATCGTGTTCCAAGGATAGCATTTGTTAATAAGATGGACAGGGTGGGGGCTGACTTCTTCAATGTGATAAAGATGATGAGAGAAAGACTCAAAGCAAATCCTGTTCCTGTTCAGTTACCACTGGGCAGGGAGGAGGATTTTGCTGGTATTGTTGATCTCATAAAAATGAAAGCAGTTCTGTGGGATGAGAGCACCGTTGGTGCCAGGTATCATGAGGAGGAGATACCACCCGAAATGATACCGCTTGCTGAGGAATACAGGGAGAAGCTCCTTGAAAGTATTGCTGATTTTGATGAAGCCTTTATGGAGAAGTATCTTGAAGGGGATGGAGTAACAGAGGATGAAATAAAAAGGGTGATAAGAAAAGCAACGCTGGAGATGAAAATGGTTCCTGTGCTCTGTGGAGCAGCTTTCAAAAACAAGGGTGTTCAACCACTCCTTGATGCAGTTGTTGATTACCTTCCATCACCACTTGATATTCCTGCTGTAAAAGGAATAAATAGGGAAACAGGTGAAGAAGAAGAGAGAAAAACATCAGATGACGAGCCCTTCTGTGCACTCGCATTTAAAATTCAGACAGATCCTTATGTAGGACAGTTGACATATGTAAGGGTTTATTCAGGCTGTCTCAAATCAGGCTCTTATGTTTACAATGCAACTAAAGGGAAGAAGGAGAGAATTGGCAGACTCCTTAAGATGCATGCAAACAAAAGGGAGGAAATAAAAGAAGTTTATGCAGGAGATATTGCTGCTTGTGTTGGTTTAAAATATACAACAACTGGTGATACGCTCTGTGACGAAAGCAAACCTATAATTCTTGAATCGATATCATTTCCTGAACCCGTTATTTCAATAGCAATAGAGCCAAAGACGAAAGCTGATCAGGATAAGCTAAGTATTTCACTTAATAAGTTAGCTGTTGAAGACCCATCATTCCATGTAAAGGTTGACGAGGAGACAGGACAGACAATAATCTCAGGAATGGGTGAACTCCATATGGAAATCATTGTCGACAGACTGCTGAGGGAGTTTAAGGTCGGGGCAAATGTGGGTCGTCCTCAGGTCGCATATAAAGAGACCATCAGGAAGAAGGCTAAGGCTGAAGGGAAGTTTATAAAGCAGACAGGAGGAAGGGGTCAATACGGGCATGTGTGGCTGGAGGTTGAACCGAACGAGAAAGGGAAAGGCTTTGAGTTTAAGAACAAAATCGTTGGTGGTGCAATACCGAAAGAATATATCCCTGCAATAGAGAAGGGGATCAGAGAAGCCATGGAGAGTGGTATTCTTGCGGGCTATCCCATGGTTGATATAAGGGTAATTCTATTTGATGGTTCATACCATGAGGTTGACTCATCGGAGATGGCATTTAAAATAGCTGCATCCATGGGATTTAAGGAAGCAGCAAGAAAGGCAGACCCAGTTTTGCTTGAGCCTATTATGTCGATTGAGGTTGTTGCTCCTGAGGAGTTTATGGGTGATATTATCGGGGATCTGAATTCAAGGAGGGGCAAGATCCTTGGAATAGAGGAGAGATCCGGTGCAAGAATAATTAAGGCGTTGGCACCACTTGGAGAAATGTTTGGATATGCAACTGACCTGAGATCTATGACACAGGGTCGTGGAACATTTACAATGCAGTTTTCCCATTATGATCAGGTCCCCGAACAGAAGGCAAATGAGATTATGGTAAACATGGGATATTTAAAATAGTATGTCGGAGTTTTTATGAACCAGAGAATCAGAATAAAGCTCAAGGCTTTCGATCACAGGATACTTGATCAATCGGTTGCAGAGATTGTGGAAACTGCACGCAGAACTGGTGCACGGGTTGCAGGGCCTATACCGCTTCCTACAAAAATAGAACGATTTACAGTTAATAGATCACCCCATGTGGACAAAAAATCGAGGGAACAGTTTGAGATCCGAACACACAAGAGGATTATTGATATCCTTGATTATAATCAGGCAACAATGGATGCCCTGATGAAACTTGATCTTGCGGCGGGTGTTGATGTAGAGATAAAAGTTGCTGATTAAAAGAGGTATATGATGAGAAAGGGTATACTTGGAAAAAAACTGGGTATGACGCAGATCTTTACCGATGATGGTGAGATGGTGCCTGTCACTGTAATAGAGGCAGGACCATGCACTGTCGTTCGAAAAAGGACGTTGGAGAAAGATGGATATTTAGCAATACAGCTGGGGTTTATTGAAAAAAAGACGAGCAAGGTTAATAAGCCCATGCAGGGATATTTCAAGAACATAGGAAAGGCCTTTTATATACTTCGCGAATTGAGGACGAATAATATCGATGATTTCGAAATTGGACAGGAAATCCGTGTTGATATGTTCTCTCCTGGTGATTATGTGGATGTGACGGGAATAAGTAAAGGAAAGGGTTTTCAGGGTGTTGTTAAAAGGCATGGGTTTGAAGGTGGTGCTGCATCGCATGGATCAATGTTTCACAGGAGACCTGGTTCAATAGGTTCAAGCACATTTCCAGCGAGGGTATGGAAGGGTAAGAGGCTCCCCGGAAGGATGGGAAACAGGAGAGTGACGGTTCAGAATCTAAAGGTCCTCCGTGTGGATACAAGAAATAATCTGCTTTTTATAAAGGGCGCTGTTCCGGGAAGTGTGAATAGTATTGTTTTTGTGAAGAGTGCTATTAAAAAACCGATGATACGGCTGGCATAGTGGGGGGCGTGATATGGCTGTTGCCAATTTATATAATATGGAAGGTCAGATGGTGGGAGAGATAACGCTGAGGGATGAGTTTTTCAATGCAGAGGTTAAACCGCATATTATGCACGAGGTGGTTCGATGCCAGCTTGCCTCGAGGAGGAAGGGAACAGCGTCTACTAAGACGAGAGGAGAGGTTCGAGGTGGTGGGAGAAAACCGTGGAGACAGAAGGGAACAGGAAGGGCAAGGGTAGGAAGTATAAGATCCCCAATCTGGAAGGCCGGTGGCACCATTTTCGGGCCAAAACCCAGAGACTACAGTTTTGATATCCCTAAGAGGGTGAGAAAGCTTGCCCTGATTTCAGCCCTTTCCTGTAGGTACAGGGATGATAGACTTCGTGTCATAGATGAATTTTCACTTCCTGAGATAAAAACAAAGAGGATTGTTAATTTTATGAGGAAATTCAACGCAGATGAAGCATTGATTGTTTTAGATGGTGATAATGAACATATGGCAAAATCGGCGCGGAATCTAAGAAATGTAAAAGTCCTGATGTGGAATGGCCTCAATGTATACGATATCCTTAAATATAAATATCTTTTCATAAGCAAGGCTGCAGTAGAGAAGATTGAAGGGGTGCTGGGAAAATGAAGGATCCTCACATGATTATAAAGAGACCTTTGGTAACGGAAAAAAGCACAAGGCAGAGGGATGAGGAAAACAAGGTTGTTTTTGAGGTATCGAGGGATGCAAGCAAAACCGAGATAAAAAGGGCAGTTGAGGAGGTTTTTAAGGTTAAGGTCCTGGATGTGAAAACAATAATCCTTCCAGGAAAGGTTAAGAGATTTGGGAGATTTGTTGGAAAAACATCACCGATAAAAAAGGCTATTCTAAAGCTGAGACCAGGTGATAAAATAGAATTTTTTGAAGGTGTATAGCCTGAAGAGGAAATTATGGGAATAAAAAATTATAAGCCCACATCCCCTGGTAGAAGATTTCAGACATCAGCTGACTTTTCAGAGGTAACAAAAAGTGAGCCTGAAAAGTCCCTCGTTGTCACTCTGAAGAAGAGTGGTGGGAGGAACTCACAGGGGAGAATCACAGCATGGCATAGGGGAGGGGGCCATAAAAGGCTTTATAGAATAATCGATTTTAAAAGGGATAAGGATGGTATTCCGGCAAGGGTTGCAGCTATTGAATACGATCCCAATCGGTCAGCAAGGATTGCACTCCTGCACTATGCTGATGGGGAAAAGAGATATATGCTTGCGCCAATTGATTTAAAGGTCGGTGATAATGTCATCTCCGGTGAAAATGTTGATATAAAGCCTGGAAATGCTATGAAGCTCAGATATATACCTCCAGGAACATTTATCCATAACATAGAGTTAAGGGCTGGTGGTGGTGGAAAGCTTTGTAGAGCTGCCGGGACATATGCGCAGATACTTGCAAAGGAGAATTCATATGCACAGGTTAAACTCTCATCGGGTGAGATTAGGCTTATACATCTTGATTGTAAGGCAACAATAGGTCAGGTTGGCAATGTTGATCATGAAAATATAAGTATCGGAAAGGCAGGTCGCTCAAGATGGCTTGGCAGAAGGCCTATAACAAGAGGTGTTGCAATGAATCCCGTAGATCATCCTCATGGAGGTGGCGAGGGAAGGAGCAAGGGTAATCATCCTGTTACACCATGGGGCGTTCCTACCAAGGGTTATAAGACAAGAAAGAAAAAGCTGACTGATAAGTTCATTATAAAGAGAAGAAGGTAGGTAGTTTATTATGGCACGTTCTCTTAAAAAGGGACCATTTGTGGATGCCAAGCTCCTTAAGAAAATAGAGGAGTTAAATAGAACAAATCAGAAGAGGATTATAAAAACATGGTCAAGGAGATCAACCATCGTTCCTGCAATGGTGGGGCATACGATAGCAGTTCACAATGGCAAAAAATTTATTCCTGTGTATATCACGGAGCAGATGGTTGGTCATAAGCTTGGAGAATTTTCGCCTACAAGGACTTTCCATGGGCATTCAGGTGATAGGAAAACAAGGGTAAAGTCCGGGAGACCATGAGGGATGGGAATTATGGAGTCAAGAGCTGTTGCTCGGTACGTAAGGATTTCTCCATATAAAACGAGATTAGTTGTTGATTTAATCAGGGGGAAGAAGGTTGATGAGGCTTTAAAAATTCTTAAGTTTACGAAAAAGAGGTCCGCAAGAATTGTTGAGAAGGTCATAAGATCAGCCATGGCAAATGCACTGCAGGATTCAAAAATTGATGTTGACAATCTTTTTATAAAGAGAATCTATGTGGATGAAGGGCCAATGCTCAAGAGATACAGACCCATGTCTATGGGAAGGGTCGGGCGCATAAGGAGGAGAACGAGCCATATAACTGTTGTTCTCGATGAGATGTAAATTATCGGCATAAATTGTTCTGAAAGGAGGATTTGATTTGGGTCAGAAAACGCATCCTACAGGTTTCAGGTTGGGTATAACAAAAACCTGGGTTTCGAGATGGTATTCAAGGAGGAATTATAGAAAATTTCTTCATGAGGATATAAGGATAAGGGAGTATTTGAAGAAGAAGCTGTATCATGCAGGTATTTCAAAGATTGAGATAGAAAGGACAGCTGATAAAGTGATAATAAACATCCATACTGCGAGACCTGGAATTGTTATTGGAAAGAAAGGCTCAGAGGTTGAACTTATTAAGAAGGAGCTGAAGAAAATTACTGATAGTGATATCTATATTGATATAAAGGAGGTAAGAAGGCCTGAGCTTGATGCACAACTTGTTGCAGAGAATATTGCTCTTCAGATTGAAAAAAGGGTTGCATACAGAAGGGCAATGAAGAGGGCTGTGAGCTCTGCAATGAGGCTTGGTGCCCAGGGGATAAAGATCGCTGTATCGGGAAGACTTGGAGGAGCTGAAATGGCACGATCGGAATGGTACAGGGAAGGGAGGGTGCCACTTCAGACCCTCAGGGCTGATATAGATTACGGTTTTGCAGAGGCATTTACAACATATGGTGTCATCGGTGTAAAGGTATGGATATTTAAGGGGGAGATAATACCTGAGAAGGAGAAGCAAAGTGAAGAGCTTCTCAAGATTGTTTAGGGGCTGAGCAATGCTTATACCAAAGAAAGTAAAATACAGAAAACAGCAGAAAGGAAGGATCAGGGGCATCAGTCAGAGCGGGAACAGTGTTGCTTTTGGTGATTATGGATTAAAGGCCCTGGAGGGTGGATGGATTACCACGAGACAGATTGAGGCAGCAAGGGTTACCATCACACGATCCATAAAGAGGGGTGGGAAGATCTGGGTCAGAATATTTGCTGACAAGCCCATCACGAAAAAGCCTGCTGAGACGAGAATGGGAAAGGGGAAGGGGCCTGTTGAGGATTGGGTAGCAGTTATTAGACCTGGAAGGATACTCTATGAAGTGGAGGGTATTTCAAGGGAAGCCGCAGAAGAGGCATTTCGTCTGGCATCACATAAGCTTCCTGTTAAGACAAAGATGGTAGTGCGCGAGGAGTTATAAAATGAAGCCAGCCGAGCTGAGGAATCTGTCAATTGATGAGTTAAGGCAGAAAGAGATGGAATTGAGGAGGGAGCTTTTTAATCTCAGAATCAGGAATTCAACAGGGCAACTGGAGAACAATGCGAGGATTTCACTGATTAGGCGTGATATAGCACGGATAAAAACGATTCTCAGGGAGAGAGAACTTAAGGAAGGATCACGTTGAATCACAATCTGTGATTGACAGGAGAACATATGGGAACGAGAAAAAAGATGATTGGCACAGTGGTGAGCGACAAAATGGACAAGACAGTAGTTGTATCTGTGGAAACCCTTGTTCAGCACAGGAGATACAAAAAATTAATCCGTCGAAGGAAGAAATATAAGGCCCACGATGCAAATAATGAATGCAGGATCGGGGATAAGGTTCTTCTTGTCGAAACAAGGCCACTGAGTAAGGAGAAGCGGTGGAGGGTGATTCAGATTCTTGAAAGGGGAAGCGGGAGAGATTTAATCGATGAAGGGATAAGCCATGATACAGCCTCACACAATTCTTGAAGCAGCCGATAATACAGGTGCAAAGAAACTTTATTGTATAAAGGTGATCGGAGGCACAAAGAGGAGGTATGCGACTGTGGGAGACATTATTGTTGTTTCTGTAAAAGAGGCTATTCCATTTGGGAAGGTTAAAAAAGGAGAAGTGCATAGAGCGGTAGTTGTGAGAACAAAAAAGGAGGTTGGAAGACCTGATGGTAGCTACATCAGGTTTGATGACAATTCAGCTGTATTGATAAATCCCCAAGGAGAGCCCCTTGGCACAAGGATTTTTGGTCCTGTTGCAAGGGAACTCAGGGCAAAGAAATTTATGAAGATCCTATCCCTTGCACCGGAAGTTATATAAATTTAGGAGGATAATATCGGCAGGGGTTAAAGGAATGAGGAGATTTCACGTGAGAAAGAACGACACTGTTATGGTTATCGCAGGAAAGGAAAAGGGTAAGATCGGAAAAATCCTCAAGATATTCCCCTCTGAGGAGCGCGTTATTGTGGAGAAGGTAAATCTCATAAAGAGGCACACAAGGCCATCGCACCAATATCCACAAGGGGGGATAATCGAGAAGGAGGGACCAATACATATATCCAATGTTCTTCTTTATTGCACAAAATGTGCTAAGGGCGTCAGGGTTGGTAGAAAGGTTCTTGAAGATGGTAAAAAGGCAAGATATTGCAAAAAGTGCGGAGAGATATTTGATAAATAAAAGGGAGTGTCTTAATGGCCAAGGAAACGAAGGAGGAAAAAAAGAAGGGAAAGGTAGTTGAGGAGAAAGAGGACCGCTCCCTGAAGAAGGATAAGGTTGAAGAACAGGTTCCAGAGGGATATGTTCCACGGATTAAAGAAAAGTATAAAAGTGAGGTCATCCCTCATATGATGAGGCTTTTCAATTACAAAAATCCCATGCAGGTTCCAAGGCTTGAGAAGATTGTCATAAATATGGGGGTGGGGGAGGCGAAGCAGAATATAAAGGTCCTTGATGCTGCAGCTGAACAACTTTCTCTTATATCAGGACAGAAACCAGTAATCACTAAAGGAAGAAAATCAATAGCAGCATTTCAATTAAGGGCAGGGATGCCAATCGGGTGTATGGTCACCCTGAGAGGTAATCGGATGTATGAGTTCTTTGACAGACTTGTAAGCATCGCGCTTCCAAGGGTAAGGGATTTTAAGGGCGTTTCTCCTAATTCATTTGATGGAAGGGGAAACTACACACTCGGGATAAGGGAGCAGATAATATTTCCTGAGATAAGCTATGATAAGATAGATAAAATCAGGGGAATGAACATAACATTTGTTACAACAGCAAAGACTGATGAGGAGGCAAGGGAGCTGTTGAAGCTCCTCGGAATGCCCTTCAGGAGCGCTTAAGGAGGTTTGATGTGACGAAAAAAGCACTTATGGTAAAGGCAATGAGGGAACCCAAATTCAGGGTGAGGAAAAGAAACCGGTGTCCTCTCTGTGGAAGGGCAAGGGGATATTACAGGAAATTCAATATGTGCAGAATATGTTTAAGACAGAGGGCTCTGAGGGGTGAGCTTCCTGGTGTTGTAAAGGCAAGCTGGTAAAAAAACTTTTTAGGTGGAGATTAGGAATATGGTGATCAATGATCCCATAGCGGATATGCTTACAAGGATTAGAAATGCATCCCAGGCAAGGCACGAAAAGGTCGATATTATAGGATCAAAGCTTCTTATAAAGATTGCTGAGATCCTTAAAGATGAAGGGTATATTTCAGAATTTAAGGTTCTGGATGATGAGAAGAATAAAAGGACTATAAGAATATTTCTCAAATATGATAGTAGGAAGAGGCCTGTTATCCACAAATTAATAAGGATAAGCAAGCCTGGAAGAAGGATTTATGTGGGCAGGAATGAGATTCCCGGTGTAATGGGTGGTCTCGGTATATGTATACTTTCTACATCAAGGGGAATCATGACAGGACATAAGGCCAGGGAGCTTGGCATTGGTGGAGAATTAATGTGTGCGATATGGTAGGAGGTTTTGATGTCGAGAATAGGTAGGCTTCCCATAAAACTGCCTGACGGTGTAAAGGCAAAAATGGAGGGAAGGAAAATAGTTATCCAGGGTCGTCTCGGCACACTGGAAAGGGAGATCCCTGAACAGATAGATATCCGAATGGAGGATGGGTTTATAAAGGTAGGAAGGAAAGGTGAGGATAGAAAAGCAAGGGCGCTTCATGGATTAATAAGGAGCCTGATAAATAATATGGTTATCGGGGTTAGCCAGGGATTTGAGAAAAAACTGGAGATAAGCGGCATCGGATACAGGGCTGAGGTAAAGGGGAATACGATCGTTCTTAATCTCGGTTATTCGCACCCCATCAACTATGTACTTCCTGATGGCATTAAGGCACTGGTGGAAAAGGGAACGATAATAACGATCCAGGGAATTGATAAGGAGCTTGTTGGGTTGACAGCAGCAAAGATCAGATCCTTTAGAAAGCCCGACCCTTACAAGGCAAAAGGCATAATTTATGCTGGTGAGAAGATTATAAGAAAGGTAGGGAAAACTGGAGCAAAGTAAAGGCTATGAGAAGCAGAAGGCTCATTGGAATATTAAGGAGAAAGAGAAGGATAAGAAAAAGGATTTTCGGCGAGAGCAGCAGACCAAGATTAACTGTTTTCAAATCAAAAAAACATATCTATGCCCAGATCATTGATGACGTGAATGGTATTACCATTTGTTCAGCTTCAACCCTTTCTCCCAAAATAAGGCAGATAAGGAATGAACGCAGGATTAAGGGTGTGGAACTTGCAAAATTGGTTGGTTCTTTAATAGCAAAAAGGGCAAGGGAAAAGGGGGTTGAAAAGGTTGTCTTTGACCGTAATGGCTTTCTATATCATGGTAGAATCAAATCCCTTGCTGATGCAGCACGGGAAGGTGGATTAAACTTTTAAATAGGAGGTAGTTTTGGAGAGGATCAATCCAGAAGGGCTCAATCTCAAAGAGAGGGTTGTTTATATAAACAGGGTTGCAAAGGTTGTTAAGGGAGGAAGGAGGTTCAGCTTCAATGCACTTGTGGCAGTTGGCGATGAAAATGGAATCGTAGGAATAGGACATGGAAAGGCACATGAGGTTCCTGAGGCGATAAGAAAAGCTGTTGAGGATGCAAAGAAGAATCTGATAAGGGTGCCCATTATTGATGGAACGATCCCTTATGAGGTATATGGTAAATTTGGTGCAACAACTGTTCTTTTAAAACCTGCTTCCCAAGGAACGGGTGTTATTGCTGGTGGAAGTGTCAGGGCAGTTGTGGAATCAGCAGGAATTCGGAATATACTGACAAAGTGCATTGGTTCAACAAATCCACACAATGCACTTAAGGCAACCATTAATGGCCTTAAAAAGCTCAATCATCCGGAGGAGATTGCTGAAAAAAGGGGGAAGAAAATAGAAGAGATATTGAAATATGGGAAGGAAAGCAAGGATGAGAAAGCTTAAAGTGACTCTTAAAAGAAGTGGTATAGGATGTACAGAGGACCAACGATATACACTGAGAAGTCTCGGTCTGACAAAATTACACAAGACTGTTATCCACAAAGATAATGAATGTATCAGGGGGATGATAAGAAAGGTTTCACATCTTGTTGAAGTAGTTGAGATTGACTCTGAAGAAGGGAGCTAAAGAATGAATCTCAGCATGTTGAGGCCTGCAAAGGGCTCGAGACATAGGGAAAAACGTGTGGGAAGAGGCCCCGGCTCCGGGCATGGAAAAACATCATGCAGGGGGCACAAAGGTCAGGGTGCAAGGTCAAACAGGGGCTCAAAGCCAGGATTTGAAGGAGGGCAGATGCCCCTTCAGAGAAGGCTTCCAAAAAGGGGGTTTTCCAATAAGCCCTTCAAGGTGGAGTATGCTGTTGTAAATCTAAGGGACCTTGAGAGATTTTCTGATGTTGAGGTATTTGATCCCGAATTCTTTTACTCCTCCGCTCTTGTTAAGAAGAAAACGCTCCCCATCAAGGTCCTTGGAGATGGTGATGTTGCAAGGCCTTTGGTTGTTAAGGCCCATCGTTTCAGCAGGTCAGCAGTTGAAAAGATTAAAGCAGCAGGTGGAAAGGTAGAGGTTTTGAATTGATAAGCAGTTTTCAAAATATCACAAAAATACCGGAGCTCAAGAGAAGAATAGGTTTTACCCTTATTATGCTTGCTGTATACCGGGTAGGATGTTTTGTGCCTGTTCCTGGAATAAATACACAGGCACTTGCAGGATTTCTTGGCAGGGCAAGGGGAACCATTCTTGACCTTTTTGATATGTTCTCAGGAGGTGCACTTGAGAACTTCTCTGTATTTGCATTGGGAATAATGCCATATATAAGTGCCTCAATAATCCTTCAGCTTCTTACCGTTGTTATCCCATACCTCGAAAAGCTTTCCAAGGAAGGGGAGATTGGAAGAAAAAAGATTATTCAGTATACGCGATATGGAACCGTAATTCTCAGCATGATTCAGGGATTTGGCATTGCAATAGGGCTTGAGAGCATGGCGGGGCCGGGTGGACAGCCTGTTGTTGCAGCGCCGGGATGGGGGTTCAGGTTACTTACAATGATAACACTCACGTCAGGGACAGCCTTTATCATGTGGCTTGGGGAACAGATAACGGAAAGAGGGATTGGTAATGGTATCTCCCTTGTTATATTTGCGGGGATCGTTGCAAGGATGCCAAGGGCTATAGTAAATACAGGTAAATTAATAAGAACAGGAGAACTCAGCGTATTTGTCATGCTCATTATATTTCTTCTCATGGTTGTTGTTGTTGCCTTTATTATATTTATGGAAGGTGGTCAGAGGAGGATACCTATTCAGTACGCAAGAAGAATAATAGGAAGGAGGGTATACGGAGGTCAGTCAACGCACCTTCCTTTAAAGATAAATCAGGCTGGCGTTATACCACCCATATTTGCTTCATCAATACTGCTCTTTCCAGGAACCATTGCACGCTTTATACCCCATGAGATTCCGCAGAGGATTGCAACATTTCTCACACCTGGAAGTTTCATTTATGAGGTGCTTTTTGTTGGATTCATTATATTTTTCTGCTATTTTTATACAGCGGTTACCTTTAACCCTGTTGATGTTGCCGAGAATTTACAGAAGTACGGTGGCTACATTCCCGGTATAAGACCAGGAAGGAAAACTGCAGAGTTTATCGATAGGATTTTGAGCAGAATAACACTTGGTGGTGCACTTTATGTGTCAGCTGTATGTGTGCTTCCAACAATATTGATAAGACATTTTAATGTTCCTTTCTACTTTGGCGGAACATCACTTTTGATAGTTGTTGGAGTTGCAATGGATACAATCCAGCAGATTGAAGCCCATATGATTACAAGACATTATGAAGGGTTCGTTAAAAAAGGGAAAATCAGAAGCAGGAGGGGTTAATAAGATGAATCTTATACTTCTTGGTCCACCTGGTGCGGGAAAGGGAACACAGGCAAAGTTGATGATAGAGAAACTCAACATACCCCAGATATCAACCGGTGATATACTGAGGGAGTCCGTCAAAAACAAAACACCCCTCGGGATAAAGGCAAAATCGTATATGGAGAAAGGGCTGCTCGTTCCAGATGATGTTGTCATAGGTATTGTGGAAGAAAGGATATCAAAGGAGGATTGCAGGAATGGGTTTATCCTTGATGGTTTTCCAAGGACTGTTGCCCAGGCAGAAGCCCTTGAAAATGTCCTTAAGAGCATGGGAAAAAGGATTGATCATGTTATCTCTATACATGTGGAGAGGGATGAACTGATAAAAAGGCTTTCGGGTCGATGGACATGCAAAAATTGTCAGGAAGGATATCACGAGATCTTCAATCCACCAAAGAAAAGTGGTGTATGTGATAAATGCGGTGGTGAGCTTTATCAGAGAGAAGATGACAAGGAGGAGACTGTAAGAAAAAGGCTGGAGACATATGAAAGTCAGACAATGCCACTAATAGATTATTACAGGAAGAAGGATATCCTCAGACATATAGATGGAAGGGGTGAAATAAAGGATGTTTTTGGAAGGATCCTTAAGGTTTTGAATATCGGGCAAGAGGGTCGATGATATATTTGAAGACGAGGGAAGAGATAGAGAAGATGAGGATTGCAAATATTATCGTTGCCGAGATACTCTATCAGTTAAGTGAAATGGTGAGACCAGGTATAAGAACAATAGAGCTTGAGGAGGAGTGTGAGAGGCTTGTTGAAAAATACGGTTGTATTCCCGCATTCAAGGGATACAATGGATATCCATGCTGTCTTTGCACTTCTATAAATGAGGAGGTTGTTCACGGTATCCCATCGCGAAGGGAACTAAAAGAGGGTGATATAATCAGTATAGATTTTGGAGCAGTTTACGATGGATATTATGGAGATGCTGCAATAACGCTTCCTGTTGGTGATGTAAGTGAGAAGGCAAAGTGGCTTATACAGACAACGGAGGAAGCGCTCTACAAGGGGATTGAAAAAGCTGTAGAGGGCAATAGACTTTCAGATATATCCCATGCCATCCAGAGCTGGGTTGAGGCAAAGGGTTTTTCAGTTGTAAGGGATTTCGTGGGGCATGGCATTGGGAAATCACTTCATGAGGAGCCCCAGATCCCCAATTTTGGTCCTCCTGGTAAGGGTGTGAGATTGCAGGAGGGTATGGTTCTGGCAATTGAACCAATGGTGAATGAAGGCAGTTGGGAGGTTGATATACTGAAAGATAAATGGACCGCTGTTACAAAGGACAGGAGCCTTTCTTGCCATTTTGAACACTCAGTTGCTGTGACAAAGAGAGGTCCCTACATCTTAAGTAAAATATAGGCAAGGGGGTATATGCCGAAAGAGGATGCAATAGAGGTAGAGGGAACAGTTGTTGAGACGCTGCCAAATGCTATGTTCAGGGTTGAGCTGGACAATGGCCACAGAGTCCTTGCTCATGTTTCGGGCAAGATGAGGATGCATTTTATAAAGATCCTTCCAGGTGATAGGGTAAAGGTTGAGCTATCACCATATGATTTGACAAGAGGGAGGATTGTTTACAGGATTAAGTAAATTTTATTAATGGGTCATGATATGAAGGTTAGACCATCTGTAAAGAAGATATGTGATAAATGCAAGATAATAAAGAGAAAGGGTGTTATTCGTGTAATCTGTGAAAATCCAAAGCATAAACAGAGACAGGGGTAAGGAGGTAAACATTGGCAAGAATTGCAGGCGTTGAATTACCAAGGGACAAGAGGATTGAGATAGCGTTGACCTATATATATGGCATAGGTCGATCAAGTGCAAGGAAGATCCTTGAAAGAACAGGTATTGACTTCAATAAAAAGACAAGGGATCTCAATGATTCTGAGATAACAAGATTAAGGGAAATCATCGAGCATGAGTACAAGGTTGAGGGAGATCTCAGAAAAGAGATCGCTATGAATATAAAAAGGCTCATGGAGCTGGGTACATACAGGGGGTTGAGGCACAAAAGGGGGCTTCCTGTAAGAGGTCAGAGGACAAGAACCAATGCACGGACAAGAAAAGGTCCACGGGGCGCAATGATAAAGAAGGCAAAGAAGGCTTAGGAGGATTCAATGGTTGCAGCAAGAAGAAGGGGGAAGAAGAAGGTTAAGAAAAACATCCCCATGGGTATTGCTCATATACAGGCAACCTTTAACAATACCATCGTTACAATAACAGATATGAATGGAAACGCCATTGCATGGTCAAGTGCAGGAATAGTCGGATTTAAAGGTGCAAGGAAGGGGACGCCATTTGCTGCACAGATGGCAACAGAGGATGCTGCGAAAAAGGCGATGGAGCATGGTGTGAGGACGATCCATGTATATGTTAAGGGTCCTGGTGCAGGAAGGGAGGCAGCATTAAGGACGCTTCAGGCCGCTGGCTTCAACATCACACTTATCAGGGATGTTACCCCTATACCTCACAATGGATGCAGACCACCAAAAAGAAGAAGAGTATAAGAATTAAGGAGGAAGAAATTGGGAAGATATATAGGATCAGTGTGCAGATTTTGCAGACGCGAAGGAATGAAACTATTCCTCAAGGGTGATAGGTGCTTTACTACGAAGTGCGCATTTGAGAGAAGGGGTTATGCACCGGGTCAGCACGGACAGGCGCATCCAAAGATTACAGAATACAGCATAAGGCTTCGTGAAAAACAGAAGGTGAAGAGAATGTATGGGATAATGGAAAGGCAATTCAAGATATATTTTGAGAGGGCGGAGAGATTAAAAGGCAGGACCGGTGAGAAACTTCTAATCCTCCTTGAAAGGAGACTTGATAATGTTATATATCGACTTGGCTTTGCAAGCACAAGGGCAGAGGCACGAATGTTTGTAAGGCATGGGCATTTCTTGGTCAATGGAAAAAAGGTCACCATACCATCGTATCTGGTAAATCAGAATGATGAGATTGTGCTGAAGGAGAAGAGCAGGGAAAATCCCCACATACTTTCAGCCCTTGAAAGTGCTGCAAGAAGACCCCTTCCATCCTGGCTTGAGCTCGACAGGGAGAATTTCAGGGGGAAGGTCATTGCCCTTCCAATGAGAGAGGATATTACAATACCTGTAAAAGAACAGTTAATTGTCGAGCTTTATTCTAAATAAAAGTTTTTTCCATTTCAGCAGGAGGAATTATGGAGAAATATATTGGGGACCTCATAAGACCAAAGAAAATTGAGGTCGAAAAAGAGACATTAACAGATACATATGGGAAGTTTTATACGGAACCGCTTGAAAGGGGTTTTGGTATTACTATAGGAAATTCCTTACGAAGGATTCTTCTTTCATCCCTTTATGGTGCGGGAATAACATCCGTCAGGATTGAAGGCGTTCTTCATGAATTTTCTGTTATACCAGGTGTGCTTGAAGATGTTACTGATATTATTCTTAATCTAAAAGGTGTTGAATTGAAGATGTATGTGGAAGGTCCAAAAATTATCAGAATCAGTGAGGTTGGTGAAAAGGAGGTTAAAGCAGGAGACATAATCACTGATGGTTCTGTTGAGGTGCTGAATCCTGAGCATCACATAGCATCATTATCACAGGGTGCGAGACTTAATATAGAGATGACCGTGAAGATGGGAAGGGGATACCATCCTGCTGAGAGGAATAAGGAAGAGGGTACGCCCATAGGGACGATTCCTATAGATACCGTATTTTCTCCTGTAAAAAAGGTAAATTATACAGTTACAAATGCAAGGGTTGGGCAGAGAACAGATTACGATAAGCTTATCCTTGAAGTATGGACCGATGGGAGTATAACTCCTTGTGAAGCTATCTCACAAGCAGCAAGGATACTTCAGGATCAGCTCGATATTTTTGCCCGTATTGGAGAGGAGGAAGAAACAGATAAAGAGACAGAGAAAAAGGAGATCGACAAAAACAAAATAAATGAATACCTGTTTAGAGGTGTTGATGAGCTTGAGCTTTCTGTGAGATCTGCAAATTGCTTGAAGAATGCTGAAATAAAGCTAATCGGTGAACTTGTTCAGAAAACAGAGCAGGAGATGTTAAAGACTAAAAACTTTGGAAGGAAATCACTTAATGAGATTAAAGAGATACTTAATGAAATGGGTCTTTCGCTGGGAATGAAGCTTGATAGTGAAACAATTAATGAGCTAAAGCTGGCAAGGGAAAGATTGAAGGAGAAGGAAAAGAAACAGATGCAGGATTAAATGAGGATCAATTTCGGGAGGAATTTATGAGGCACAGGGTTGAAGGGAGGAAATTAGGGAGACCAAGCGGTCACAGGCTGGCAATGATGAGAAATCTCATGGTATCACTTATAAGGCATGAAAGGATAAAGACTACTCTTGCAAGGGCAAAGGAGCTGAGGAAGGTTGCAGAAAAAATGATCACGCTGGCAAAGAGAGGGGATCTCAGTGCAAGAAGACAGGCTGCCCAATTTCTCAACAGTAAAGAGGAGACAAAAAAACTATTTGAAGAGCTGGCACAGAGGTTCAAAAAGAGAAACGGTGGTTATACGAGGATCATGAGGCTCGGGTGGAGACCAGGGGATGGAGCACCCATCTCATTAATCGAGTTTCTTCCCGAGGTAAAGGAGGAGAAAAAGAAGAGGAAGGTCTCCAGGAAAAAGGCATCAAAAGAGGCAGCAGGAAAGAAAAAGATGAAGGAAAAAGAATCCTCTATCGGGGCTGAACAATAAAATAAGATATGATAAAGGTGGAACTATATGTGAAGGAAAATTGCCATCTTTGTGATAAGGCACTCAATATTATCAAAGAGGTCCAGAAGGGAATACCATTTAGGCTTTCAATAGTAGATATTTCAAGGAATGAAAAACTTATTAGGGAGTTCGGGGAAGAAATTCCGGTCGTTTTTATAAATGGAATGAAGTCTTTTAGATTTTTCGTAGATAGGGATGAGTTCATAAAAAGAATATTAATGGCACAAGAAAAAACTTGACAATTTTTTAAAAATAATATTATTGAAAATAAATTTCAATTGCAATATCATGAATTTACTGAGCGAAAAGATAATAAAATCATTATTTAAAGAGAAGGGACTGAGAATAACAAAACAGAGGATTGCCATCATAAATACATTCTTTGAATCACTCAATCACCCAAGTATAGAGGATATCCTTAGCAAGGTAAGAAAAAAGCATGGACGCATTAGCTATTCCACCGTATACAGGACATTGAAGATTCTGTCAGGTAGTGGCTTTGCTGATGAGAGGCACTTTGGTGATGGATATACAAGATATGAGAAGGTAGTTCAGGGAACACATCATGATCATATCATATGCATCTCATGTGGAAGGATTATTGAATTTGAAAGCGGTGAGATTGAAAGGATTCAATCAAGGGTTGCGAAAAAGTATAACTTTAAACTTATTGCCCATAAAATGGAATTGTACGGGCAATGTCCTGATTGCAGAAAGGATTGATCGATCTGGAAGGGTTAGAAGTGGCAGTTTTCATGGAGGAGTAATATGCATGATTGCGGACAATCAAAGGAATTAACGCGCAATGAAGGTACAATCCTTCTTATCGGCAATCCGAATGTTGGGAAAAGCGTTATATTTTCATGCTTAACCGGCAAATATGTAACTATCTCAAACTATCCCGGAACAACAGTGGAGATATGTTACGGAAATATGGAAACTCCAGAAGGAAGGTATACTCTTATAGATACACCTGGGATAAATACATTCATACCAACAAGCGAAGATGAGAAAGTAACAAGGGATATACTGTTAAATGAGAAAACAAAAGCTGTTATTCAGGTTGCCGATACAAAGAATCTTAGAAGGGCCCTCTTGATTTCTCTTCAGCTTGCAGAGATGGGATTACCCTTCATCCTCAATTTAAATATGGAAGATGAGGCATATGAAAGGGGCATTTCCATTAACTACAGGAAACTTTCTGATATATTGGGCATCGAGGTTATTCCAACGGTTGCGATAAGGAAGAAGGGGATAGATAGATTAACAAATGCTCTGTTAAAAGTAAGAAGATCTTCGCTTAAATTGAAATATGATAATGATATTGAAGAGGGGATAAGAAGGATTGAAGATATCCTCCCTGCTGCGAATGTTTCAAAAAGATTTATAGCTATCCTCGTTATTGCAGGGGATCAAAGCATTAACGAATGGTTGCAAAATAAGCTTTCAATAGATGATATCAAGAAAATTTCTGAGATAAGGCGTGAGATCCAATCAAGATTCACCGAAAGCCTTTCGATCATAATAAATCAGAGAAGATTGAGGGTGATAGATGAAATAATTGAGGACGTTTTGGAAACAGGAAGGATTACGGAAAAAAGGATGAGTGAGCTTATAGGCAAATATTCAATGCATCCTGTGTGGGGCTATTTTATTTTATTGTTTGTGATATATACCATATACAAATTCGTTGGTGACTTTGGTGCACAGGTGCTTGTTAGTTTTTTTGAAGAAAAATTGTTCGGTGAGTATATAAATCCCTTTTTTGTAAAAGTCGTTAGAGCCATTATTCCTTTCACAATAATCCAGGATTTTCTTGTTGGAGATTACGGATTAATAACAATGGCTCTAACATATTCTATTGCAATTGTGCTGCCCATAGTGGGAACTTTTTTCATTGCTTTCGGGATACTTGAGGATTCAGGATATCTTCCTCGACTGGCTGTTATGGTTAACAGGGTATTCAAAATTATTGGTCTTAATGGAAAGGCTGTTTTACCCATGGTTCTCGGCTTGGGATGTGACACAATGGCAACACTGACAACGCGTATTCTCGAGACAAAGAAAGAAAAAATTATAGTCACACTGCTTCTTGCACTCGGGATTCCTTGTTCTGCTCAGCTGGGGGTGATTATGGGAATGCTTGGCGCACTTTCAGTTAGGGCATCTTTAATCTGGGCGGCAACGGTAACCCTTGTTATTATAGCTGTTGGTTATCTTGCAGCAATTGTTATACCAGGAAGAGGATCGGACTTTATACTTGAACTTCCTCCAATAAGGATGCCGGTATTTTCGAATATATTCATGAAAACGCTGGCAAGAATAGAGTGGTATCTGAAGGAAGCTGTTCCACTGTTTATGCTTGGAACAGCAATGCTATTTTTTATGGATAAGATAGGTTTCCTTTCAGTTACCGAGAAAATAGCATCTCCGCTTGTTCAGGGAATACTTGGTCTTCCTTCTAAGGCTACGGAGGCATTTATCGTTGGATTTCTTAGAAGAGATTATGGAGCAGCAGGATTGTATATGATGGCAAAGGAGGGTTTACTTGATAGCAAACAAATAGTGGTAAGTCTTGTTACAATAACACTATTTGTTCCATGTATAGCTAACTTCTTTATCATAATAAAGGAGAGGGGTTTAAAGATAGCATGTTTGATGGCCGCTTTTATATTCCCATTTGCATTTGCGGTCGGAGGTGCATTAAGATTAATTCTCAATTACATTAATGTTTCACTATGAAGAGGAATAATAATATTAAATGCCCTTTATGCGGCTATAGATTCGATTACGAAGAGGTATGCAGATCGAGATGTCCCCTTCATGGAAGATGCGATCTATTTTGTTGCCCTAACTGTAATTACACATTTCCGAGGGAGAGATCAGGACTTGTTGATCTTATAAAAAAGGTATTCAGGAGGAGAGTGTAGTATGAAAAAACCCACGGGAAAATCCATTATGCTAGATGAGTTACTGGAGCATATCTGGACACTCCGGGAGTCAGGCAGGAGAAGTATTGAGGAACTAATTGATGCAGCGAAGGAAGAAGAAGATCTGGAGGAAAATATCGGGAGACTTGAGCAGACAGGATTTATAGAGATCAGAGACAAGGTAATAAGCTTTACTGAAAAGGGTGAAAAAAGGGCAGAGGAGATTATCCGGAGACACAGGCTGGCTGAAAGACTTTTTGCTGATCTTTTTGATATGGAAGAGGTTCTTTATGAATACGCATCATGTCAGTTTGAACATATTCTCAGCGAAGAGGTTGTTGATAATGTATGTGCATTTCTTGGACATCCACCATTATGCCCGCATGGAAAACCTATTCCCAGGGGGAGTTGTTGTGAAAGTTTTACAAAGGAAATCAAGCCAGTTGTTGTTCCTCTCTCTGAGCTTGAGCCGGGGGAGAAGGGAAAGATTGTTTTTATATCTCCCAGATATCACGATAGGATGGATAAACTGGTATCACTTGGTGTTATACCGGGAACAATTGTTAAGATGCACCAAAAGGTACCCTCAGTTGTTATAAGATTTGATGAAACGGATATAGCAATGGAGGTTGAAATGGGGAGGGAGATATTCGTGAAAAAGATAAAATAAAATTTTTGGATATAAATTGCAAATGAAAAGCAAATTCATTAAACTAATAATTTTTTCATCCTTTTTCATATTAAATTCATTTGCCGAAGATATATATGCAGAGGAAAGCGTTTTTTATCTTATGGGGACATATGCATATTTTGACCTGAATGATTATCAAGAAAATATAAGGGCATACCATTTTATAAAGGATATAGAAAAAAAGCTTTCAGATTATGATGCAGGATCCGAAATATCCGAAATCAACAGAAATGCAGGAATAAAAAGAGTTGCTGTATCGGAGGAAACAATAAAAGCAATCCGAGAGTCAATTCTTTTCTCGGAGATGACCAATGGTTATTTTGATATCACTATTGGTGTATTGACAATAAGGGCGAAGAGGAACATGGAGATAGGGGATGAGGAGGCCAGGAGATTCATAGGCTTCAGGGACATTGACATCGATGAAAAAGGCGTTTTTCTCAAAAAGAAATATATGGCACTGGATCTGGGTGGTATGGGAAAGGGGTACGCGATTCAGAGGGTATATGAGTATTTAAAGCTTCCATATGGCTTCATTGCTATAGGGGGGGATATGAAGGTATGGGGGTGGAAAAAGATGATATATGTCTACGATCCGATAAATAATGGGATTCTTCTGGAGATAAAGAACAAAAAAGATGTATGCATATCAACATCAGGGAATTACGTAAAAAATCATATAGAAACCGAAGACCCAATGATACTTCAGATAACAACTGTATCGGATAACTGTTCCTTCACAGACGCAATTGCAACAGCATTATTTGCAATGCCGCAGGATGTGAGAGATAAATTTTTAAAAGCTAACAGAAGTATCGGTGCAATTATCTTATATCGTGATGGATCAGTTTTTATGAATAAGGGAATAAAAGAATACTTTGATGGAATAAAAATCAGAGCATTTCAAATAGAAAACGGTGAAATATATTAAAAATCCGAAAAGGAGGTTGCTATGGAATGGAGGATTAAAATTATTGTATGTTATGTTTTTATTTTATTATTATTTATACCCAAACATTTGTTTGCAGAGACAGTAGAGGAGAGAATAAAAAGGGCGGAAGAGAAACTTCAAAGGATACAGGAAGAAATAAAGGAGTTGAAGGAACAGCAAAGGGAGCAAGAGAAGAAAGCAGAAGAAGCTGAGATATTAAAAGAGGAGATAAGAAAACTGAGGCTTGAGATAGCAATGCCTGAGGTTGAATTCAAATCTTATTATGGACTTGGGCCTGCAGCATCAAAGATTTATTATACACCTCGCGCTTTTTCTATTGGAGGATATGGGGAGGCTGTTTATGAGAATTTTATGGATAGTTCCAAGAATGATCGAGGGGATATACTAAGGTTCGTAGCATATCTTGGCTATAAGTATTCCGAAAACATATTGATGAACACAGAGATTGAATTTGAGCATGCAGGTATAGGTGAGATAGAAGATAAGGAACCGGAGATAACGATTGAGTTTATGTATGTCGATTTTATGATAAATCCGATGATTAACATAAGACCAGGATTATTTCTTGTTCCATCAAGTCTTATGAATGAATACCATGAACCCGTAGTATATTATGGAGTATTAAGACCTGATGTTGAGAGATACATAATACCAACAGTCTGGCGCGAAATAGGAATCATGATTTATGGAAACATTAGTAATAACCTCACATACAAGGCAGGTATTATGAATGGATTAAGGACAGATACGATAAAGGACTGGATTAGAGAGGGAAGACAGAAAGGTGCACAGGTAAATTTTGATAAACTTGCTGGTATTTTGAGATTGGAATACAAAGGTCTAAAGGGTTTAACAGCTGGTGCATCAGTTTATATTGGAGAGGGTGAGGATGAAAAGGTGCCGATATTGATGAGGAAGCCCAATTCAATCTTAATGTTATAGAGGCTCAGTATGAACAGGGAAATTTGCATCTGAAGGGCCTCTATTCCTTTGGAAGAGCATGGGGAAATGAGAAATACAAGGTTTCTGGAAGGGCAAGAAAGGTTTATGGATGGTATGTAGAGGTTGCATACAATATTTTTCCACATATAAGGCCTGAAAGCATAATGTCACTTTCGCCATATGTACGTTATGAGAGATACAACCTGAATGAAGATGTTTTCACCGGTATCCCTGATAAGACGAAGGATAGAGAAGTTCTTACAATGGGGCTGGAATTTAAACCGCATTCACAGGTCGTTCTTAAAGCTGAGTACCAGTTGAGAGACACGGATTCAAGTCTGCCAGAGGGGAAAGGGGCAGGAAAAGATGAGTGGAAGATCGATCAGTTCAATTTGGGAATTGGATTTATATTTTAAATAACTCTCCCATTATAGAAGGAATATAAATGAAGGATAAAAAATCTTTAGTATTAATTATGTTCATCATTGTGTTATTTTTACTCATACTATTTACACAAAGTTTATATGCAAAAGTATTTAAAAGGCCTGAAAGGGCATTGAAAGATGTATTTCCGGATTGTTCAATAGAAACAAGGAATATAATTTTAAGCACTGATCAGGTAAAAAGGGTGGAGAAATTATCAGGAATTTCCCTTAAGACGAGACTCGTTACTTTTTATGTGGCAAGGAGAGAGGGAAAGATAATAGGATATGCATTCATAGACACCCATATTGTAAGGACACAACTTGAAACAGTTATGTATACGATAACTCCAGATGGAGAGCTTGATATTATTGAAGTTCTATCTTTTAATTAACCTCTCGAATATATGCCTGAGGATGGCTGGCTTCTCCTATTCAAGAAGAAATCGCTAAAGAAAGATCCTATTAAGTTAAGAATGGATATTCCGAATGTAACGGGGGCAACACTCACTGCAAAAGCGATAACTGATAATGCGAGAAAGGTTCTTTCAATATGGAGTGTTATTTTCGGAGGAAAATAGGTGCGGTTTCTACTGACGGGAGAACTAAAAAGTGAAAGCAGGATAAGACTTATTCTCTGGTTTTTTATCATATTTGTGATTCTTCACTGGATTTCCAGCATTCTATTTTTCATAATAAATTACAGAGAATCGCTGATCGCAGAGCAACTTTCTTTTGCATCCGTAATAGAAGAGATTCATATGAATATATTTTTTAATTCCATGTTACTCCTTTGTCTTCTTTCAATTGTTATTCATAGTAAGATTAGAAACACTTTTAAACCATACATTATAATCGGATCATTCCTATCCCTCCTCCTTGACTGCCTATCAAGCTTAATATTGCTTGGTTATGGAGAATCTTTTTTATTCATAAAAATTTTAAGTTTCTTTTTATACAAGGGCATTCTCATGATAAATATTATAATATGCATTCTATATCTCTTGAATGATTTCAAGGAGGAGAATAATAGATCAAAAGGATTATTTGAAAAAATGATCATTTCATTTGCAATTTTTAATATATTTTTTGTATTAAGCAATATACTTTCTCACATGAAGTTAGGATTCGCAGCTGATGAAATTTCTGAATATTATCTTGGAAATAAAGAAAGGTTTATAAGAGCAAAAACATTTAGTGGTATTCTTAAGATATTCAATTTTCATGCAGTTGCTTCCTCTATATATCTGATGGCATTATCTCATTTTTTACTTTTGACGGAGTATACATATTCAGGATTAATTATTATGGCTATTTTTTCATCAGCATTGGTTAATTTTATTTCTCCCTTTTTTATTCGATATGTTTCTGCTGCCTTTTCATACCTTAAGCTATTCTCATTTTATATAATGCAACTCTGTATGTTAATTTCTTCCATGGTTCTTTTTATTGAATCCTTCAAGTGGGAGAGGTCGGGATGGGAAGAGAATCAAGCGGATTTAAGAAAAGATGTGCAAAAATATTGTTAAAAATGGGGCTATCCATGATATTAGTTATATCTTTACTGGAAAAAAATTCTTTCGGATACAGACCATTTATAACGGAGGATGCAGGTGTTGCTGGATATGGCGTTTTCCAGTTAGAACATTCATGGGATCACATTCAATGGAGGAATGGAGAGAGGGAGGACATAATACTTCTTGTTCCCATATATGGTTTTACAAAAAGTTTTGAAATGTCAGCTGAAATTCCTTACCTCCTTCATAATCCAGAAGGGGGAGGGTCTGAGAATGGTATCGGTGATATTAACATCGTAGGGAAGTATTTAATCTTGGATCAGTCAGGATGGATTCCTTCTTTTACATTCAAGGGTGTTGTTAAGATGGATTCAGGGGATGAAGAAAGAGGTCTTGGATCAGGATACAGGGAATACAGTATATTTGCAGTTGCAACAGGGCAGTTTGAAAAATTAAGCATCCATACCATGGGGGGGTTTACAATTAATGAAAGAAAAGAAAATGATAACATAAGGAATGTGACCTATCAGTTCGGGATTGCACTGGACTACAGGATATTCGAGCATTTGGGTATAGCTTCTGAGATATATACATTCAGACATCCCGACCATGAGATAAAGGATAATCCAGTGAGCCTCCTTGTAGGGCTGATATACTATTTATCCGAGAAGATTGCACTGGACATGGGATTGAGATTTGGTCTTAACGATACAGTGCCAAGGTGGAATAGCTCAATGGGTATCACGATTACCTTTTAAGCCTCATCGAATATCATTCGGAAAATTGACAAATTAGAAAATTTGATTAAAATAGATATATTGTCTGGCGCGGGGTGGAGCAGTCCGGTAGCTCGTCGGGCTCATAACCCGAAGGTCGGAGGTTCAAATCCTCCCCCCGCTACCAATAAAATCAAGGCTTTGGGAAATCCTCCAAACATTTCTCATTGTCCACTGTAACCAAACTGTAACCATAATTATCAAGAACCTCTACCCCATGCCTCAGGGATTCAGGATAGTGATGTGCATACCTCATGGTCATTGCTAAGGTCTTATGACCTAAAAGCTCCTTTATCACATAGAGGTTAATACCTGCCTGAACTAATCGAGTAGCAAAGGTATGCCTGAGGTCATGAAAACGTACATCTTCAAGTCCTGCCTTTTTCCTTGCTGAGTAAAAGGCCCTGAGGAGGTTTCTTGCTTCGATCTTAGTGCCTGCCCGGGAGGTAAAGACATAACCCGAAATACTCCTGACCTTGCTTTTAGAAGCTTTAATACTGTTTGGTTAAGGGGGATAGTTCTCTTTTCCTTGTTCTTGGTCTCCAGAAGTGTTACAGTGCGTCTGGATAAATCAACTTGAGACCATTTAAGGGAAAGTATTTCATCCTGCCTCATACCTGTATTTAAGGCAAAGATTATGATTTCCCTTAACCATGGTGGGGATGCATCCAGTAACCTTTGTTCTTCCTCTTTTGTTATCCACCTTTCAATCTTGTTTTTGACCCTCTCAATTTTCACCTTCTCAAAGGGATTCCTCTCCAGCCATTCCCATTCCCTAACAGCGA
>CAZDGM010000004.1:158069-162229 GCA_964505185.1 uncultured Thermodesulfobacteriota bacterium | reverse complement strand
AAGGAATTAAAGCATCTTACGATTTCTTCTGTACTAAGACCTGTATCAAAGAGGATGATTTTTGCATCGGGTATTTTTGTTATGAATTCACTGTTGAGATTTAGAATGTCAACAATAGCAACATCGAATTTTGCTTCTGAAGTTATGTTTACAATCTCTGTTGATGCGGTAATACCATTTGATTCCAGATATTCACATATAAAATCCGATAATATTCTGTTTTTTAATTTAACAATGACATTCATTATTGTGTTCGCTGAGATTTACCTGATTTATACCAGTCGTGTATAAAATTGTCAAGTTTAATTAAATAAAATGGGGGGCGGTAGTTAAGTGTAATCAAAATAATACAACCCGAAGTTGTAACAAGAATATTACAGCTTCAGGGTATCAACTAAACCGCAGGGCTTTTGATTGATATATTTTGGATTATTTAATAATATCCATAAGAGATGCGCCCGTAGCTCAGCTGGATAGAGCGTCGGACTTCGAATCCGCAGGTCGGAGGTTCGAATCCTCCCGGGCGCGTAATTCAATAATAAAAAGGGTGGGATAGTAGAATCCCTTCTGCCAGGCCGAGCGAGGAGGTTCTCACAATATCCTCAAAAATCCAATGTGTCAGAATAGTTTACACAAAAACAGCCTTTTTCCTGAAAATTCTTGATATTCAATAATTTATAATATGGCTTGGAAATTGCGAATAAAAAGAATTAATGGAAAAGGAAATGAAGGTGTGAAAAGTATGAAAAGACTGTCCTGTATGTTTTTTGTAACTTATATAGTGCTTGTTTTTATTTCAAACAGTGCTGACGCATGGATTCGTATTAGTCCCTGTCTTAGTGTAACAAAGACATGCACGAATGCACCTGCACCCGGAGGATCCATTGCATTTTCTGTTACAGTAAAGAATTGCGGGAATATTAAAATAGAAAATATCAGCGTGATTGATGACCATGCTGGCATAATTGCTCAATCACTCACACTTGAGGCTGGTAGCTCGCAGACATTTTCAGGAAACTATATCCCCATCTCATCACCAAGCACAAATACAGTTACAGCAACAGGAAGTTATACATATCTCTCACAGACAAAAACGATCTCCGCTTCCGGCTCTGCCACCTGTTCTGCTCCTTTTCCATGCCTTAAAGTAACAAAGGTATGCACAGATGCTTCCGCCATCGGTCAGCCCATCCAGTATTCAGGTACTGTGACAAATTGTGGGAATCTCACTATTTCGGACATCACCCTTGAGGATATAGCAGGTGCCCTAAAAGACTACCCTACACCTCAGGGATTCACTCTTAATCCGGGAGGCTATGTTACTTACTCAGGAAGCTATATCCCCTCTACATCGCCAAGTACAGATACTGTTACAGCAAAGGGTATCTATACATGGAACAGCGCAAGCTATTTCATTGAGGATTCTGCATCAGCAACATGTACTATTTCAGGAGGTCCTGGTAACGAAGGCTGCACGCCGGGATTCTGGAAAAATTATCCTGATATGTGGCCTTACCCCTATAAAGGAGATACACAGGTTCTTGAAGCATTTGGATGTGCCATTGACGGGTTCAACACGCTATGGGATGCTATTTCTGCAAGAGGGGGAGGTATAAACAAGCTTGCAAGACATGGAGTGGCAGCACTTCTTAATGCGGCAGATCCATATGTAAACTATCCTCTCAGCATAGAGGAAGTGAAGGATGCTATATGCATTTATATGAATGCAGATCTCCTTGCAGAATACAATGAGCTATCCTGCCCATTGCAATAAAACAATATTATCAAAATGCCCATCTAAAAGATCTGAACCTCATTTGTAAATGCTCCATGCAGACAAAAAGAATTGTTAATGATCACCTCGGTCTTTTTGAATAAAATTATGATAGAATTCAACCAGATTAGTAGATAGCGCCTGTAGCTCAGCTGGATAGAGCAACGGATTCCGGGTCCGTGGGCCGGAGGTTCGAATCCTCCCAGGCGCGTGAGTTTTATTCCCTGAATATTATTTATTATTATTGACTTAAGGGAGAAGGATTGATATTTTTAAAAAATTGTAGATTTAGCACCGCTGGGCCGTTAGCTCAGTCAGGCAGAGCAGCTGACTCTTAATCAGTAGGCCGGAGGTTCGAATCCTCCACGGCCCATTTTTATCATGACCATCAATGCCTCAGGAGGAAAGACAAACTAAATAATATTTACTTATCTGTTGACAGAATTTCCAAGCGATCAGTTATGAAATATTGGGCCAGAGTTCTGAATCGGGTCGTTCGCACCTATCTACGCTATTCACCAATCAATAAGGGTAAAAGGACACTGCTCCGGTTGACCAAAAAATTCATCTTGCCAGAAGAAGAAATTGTAACGATCCTCACACGGCATGGTTTCCTTCTGAGATTAAACCTACGTAATCACACACATCGGCATTTATATTTCTACTCCGACCACGACGAATCCTACGAGATTAACAACCTTAAAAGAATCTTGCGTCCTGGGGATGTCTGCTGGGATATTGGCGCCAATATCGGTTTTTATACATGTCTATTTGCATCGTTGGTCGGTAAAAGTGGCCATGTAGTTGGCTTTGAGCCGGTGGCAACGACCTTCGAGACTTTGCGCTTCAACATAGAGCTTAACGGTTTTGATAATGTAATATTGGTCCGTAAGGCCGTAGGGGCTGTGTGCGGTATCAAAACTATCTATTATAATGATGCGGATATATGGGATGGAGGGGCCTCCCTTAAGGCCACAGGGTGTTATAACAGCGGGGAGGAGGTAGAGGTTATAACTTTGGATGATGTTAGCCTCGGTCTACCAACCCCCGACTTTATTAAGATCGATGTCGAGGGATATCAAAGGGAAGTATTCGAAGGTGGCCGAAGGTTTTTTGCTACCCACGGCCCGATGATCATGGCCGAACTGAGGGATTCGGATCGCGATGCCATGTATACACTGCAAAATTATCTCCATAGTATCGGTTATGTATTATATGAGTTTGATAAGCATTCGCTAAGGATATGTGAAAACATTCTTAACTCGTGCAAGCATAATTTCTTTATGGTTAAAAAGGATTCAGCCTATCGTAGGCGCATTGATACTCTTCTACGATGAGTAGTTAGCATGACCAGCAGCTGATTGAGATGATGACTCTGTTGCCAACCAAGTTTTGACGCTATCCGTAAAGGGATTAAAGCTTATCCATTTTAGATTTCCTAACACGCCTTGCAGGACCTGTGTATATAATGCTTTAAAAAATGTGTAAATTTTTCTTATACATCTTCCAGTTTAATTAAGGGGGTGAATAGATAGGGCTGCATAATCTCAATAGTTAACCGACATGAGGAAGAATTTTTAAAAAATCTAAACAAAAAGAGGCCTGAAAAATGCAATTAGAGTAATGCAGATGTCGCGAAAAAATTTATTTTTCCATACCTTAGGGTACCTTTTACTGATGGTTGCTGGAATATTTTTTATGAATAAAACGATTAAAGATATTGCCAATAAATCATCGAGTTAAATAAATTTTTGAGCAATGTCTGCATTATTTGGGTTAAAGAGATTAAATATGTTTAAAAGCATAGATAACAATATTTTTAATTTTCTGGTTTCAGCAACAATAACACTAACTTTATTTATCCCTTCTGAATCTTTATCAAAAACCTGCTGTCAACGTAATGTTGGAACAAAAATTCTTTTCCCTTATGACAGAGACAGTAAGGTTTATAATGACATGGGATACATAGGGACGGAGAGTGGATGGGACGAAGTTTTTGTTTCCTTTGAGCATTGCGGAGGTCCTTATTTATAATGCCCTAAGATTGATATGATTGAGTTAAATCCAGTTAAACCATTACCTGTTCCAATAAAATTAGATTATAAGTTTTCTGGTAGATATACAGTTACTGAAGACGGTTCACCCCCAAGAGGATACACAGTAAAATTGAGTGTTGACCTTATAGATTTAGCTAAAGGGGCAAAGGTAAAGAGTGCCCAATCCACATGGACATGTGTACCCAAAGAAGTCGGGTATTGTTTAAATGTAAGACTTCAAGAGACAATTAAATTAGCTAAGACATTTCAACCCCTTGATAAACTAATATACGACTATGAGAGAATCCCTGAAACAGTGAAAGTAGAGTTAGAAAAAGACCCAATCCTTG
>CAZDGM010000004.1:146609-157969 GCA_964505185.1 uncultured Thermodesulfobacteriota bacterium | reverse complement strand
TGGAGAATGTTTAGAAGATTTTAAAGTTTTTCGAGGAAGAGACGGGATTATTGACATTGAGTATCAGGCACCTGAAACATGCAAAAAAGATGTTGAAACACTCATAGTGATGAATTCCTGCAGTATTAGACCTGATTTGCCCGCTTACCCTGAAAAGGAAATAATGAGAAAGCAGTTCAACATTTTTTGTGTGGAAGGGAAGATAAATATAAAAGAAGACCGGTCGTCTCTCCCTTCACATCCAATGAAGGCATGATTAGTAATCCCAATCTGTGGTTACAAGGGTGGAACTACAAAAAAGAAGCCGGACAATTAACCTTTAGATTAAAACCAACCAAAGACCCATGCATTTATGAAATTGTAGGTAAGAGCAGTATTCCATCAATCTATGAAGAACGTCATAAACATTCTAACCAGAATTGTTGTGATCATAAATACAGTTCCATGAAATCGTATAATCTAAATCCTGACAAAACCAAAATAGACTTCAGGAAAGATTCTGAAAGTCCTTTCTTTATCTGGATATCCAACAAACATAACTATTCTGCGGAATGTCTGAATGCGGCTACAAATTCATCTTTTAGAAAAATAGACTATAAAGGAAATTGGGATTTACATAAGAATTCATGGCCCCTTAAAAATGGATTTGTTGATGACATAAGAATTTCAAGATTTGAACTTATAATTGACGAAAAAGAGATTATGGAGCTAAAAGATAGATGTATGAAAGCAAAGTAATATTGATGAACCCAATGTGATGGATATCGGCACAGAGACGTTATGTAATGAAAGATGAGGTAAGTCTTGAGAAACCAGGATTTCACTAATGCAAGTGATACCCGAAAGAAAATGAAAACATTGGTAACGAATAGTTTTCTGATTCTGCTTTCTGTATTTTGCCTCATCAGCCTTGCAATACCCGGGAATGCGGGGTAACGAGTTGAAAAAGCCTCAGGCAAGGTTAGTATGACCGACGTGGTCAGGACGAAATTCGGCCATGGGCCTGATGATATAGGTATCATTACTCCTGAAGAGGCAAACCCTGAAGATCCTATGAGCTTTACCCTTGGTGAAAAGGGAGAGATATGCATATTGGATCAGATGAACTCTCATATCCAATGTTTCAAAGAGGGAAAGAGGATCAAGACAATTCCCTGGGATATGGGCTATTCTTGGAGATAGATCAGTGAGGATTGCCATGCCTGATGTAACTACTGATACGAACAAGATATCTATTCCTGGAAGATTTACTTCGGATGGGAAAAGGTTAATCAGAGCTGAAAAAATTGGGGATGCCACGAGGTTATTTATCGATCAGAGCAGGATAGCCTCTCTAAATGGGAGCCAGAGATTACTGTATCTTTTCATTTGTACATAGTACATCTTCAGGGAATTTGGGATGATAGCTTTGGAAGAATCTATCTTGGAGCTGCTCTTGAGGATGACAATAAGTGGTTTAATACTATTGTAATTCTCACCCCTGAAGGCAAAGAATTAAAAAGGGTAAATCTCTTTGTCCAGAAGATGCCTTATGAGATCTATCGTTCTGTTCGGGTTTCTCAGGAGGGCTATATATTTCAGATGGCAATGGATAAAGGAGGATTTTTTTATAAGAAGAAGGTATGAGATCCTGATATATACTAATAAATAAAGCACATACATAAAAAATTTACACTATAAATCCCTGGTAGAGGTCAAATTATTAAGAGAGGAAGAACTTATTGGTGTGGAGAGGTGGAGGTCGGAGACACAAGCTATTAGGGCGAGAGGCATCATGAAATTAGATTTTAAGGGTTTGTTTAAGCCATTGAGAATTATACCCGACTTGACCTTTACAAGCTGGGGTCGACCTCTATAAAATAAAAGAATTGCTCGGACATAAGAAGTATTACCATAACCATAAGGTATGCACATTATTATCCTGAGGACAGGTGTAAATGTCCTTGATAAATGCTACAATTTTACGAGAGTTGAGGTCAGCAATGTTTGACCAGAAGATAGAAAATCCTTTAAAATCAATCATGCGAGAGTGGCGGAACTGGCAGACGCACTGGACTTAGGATCCAGCCCGCTGAAAAGCGGATGGGGGTTCAAGTCCCCCCTCTCGCATGCAAAAAAAGATTGTGTTTAAGGGTGATCGGGGAAAACCCATCACCATTTTTTGTTAGAAAATGAAGGTGGATCTACAGCACATAACAAATACAAGGAAGAGGATTGAGGTCGTAATCCCTGCAAAGGATGTTGAAGAAAAGGTGTCCGAAGTTTACAGGGATATTAACAGGAGGGTGAGGATCAAGGGTTTCAGGCCAGGGAAGGCGCCAAAGGCAATCCTTTTCCGCCTTTACAGGGATGCAATTGAGAAGGAAATTATAGAAAGACTCGTGAAGGAAAGCTATCCAGGGGCTATTAAGGAGACGGGGATTATGCCTGTTTCCGAACCCTCCATTGAAATTGATGGCATTGAAGAGGGGAAAGAGTTCAGATACAGGGTTGTTGTTGATGTGATACCTGATTTTGATGTTACAGATTACATCGGGATTGAACTCAGTGATATAAGGAGGGAAATTGGGGAGGAGGAGGTTTTGCAGGGGCTCGAAGAGCTGAGAAGGAGATATGCAAAGGTAAGGAGTGTTGAGGAAGAACGAGGTGTAAGGGAAGGTGACATAGTTGTAATCGATGCACAGGGCTTTATGGACGGAGAGGAGATGAAGGATGGGAAGATATCGGGAAGATTTATCGAGGTCGGAATGAAGGAGCATGTTCCTGGTTTTGAGGAAGGGCTTCTCGGGATGAAGGTAGGGGAGACAAAGGATATCACCATTCGTTATCCCGATGACTGGCATCAGAAGGATCTTGCAGGTAAGGAGGCGCTGTTCAGGGTAACTCTTAAGGAGATAAAGGAAAGGATCCTTCCTGATCTTGATGATGAGTTTGCGAGGGATGTGGGCGATTACAGGGATCTTGTTGAGCTAAAGGAAAAGGTAAAAAGGGATCTGGAAAGGGAGGAGGAATTAAGGGTAAGAAGTATCCTTGAGGATGAGGTAGTGGATCTCCTTTTAGAGAAAAACCCTGTTGAAATTCCTGAAAGGCTTGTCGAAGAGGAGACAGAAAGGCTTATCAGGGATTTTCAGGAGAGGGCAAGGCTTCAGAGAATAGAGATTCAGGAGATTAAGGATGAGGACAGGGAGGGGTTTAGAAGGCGGGCAAGGAGAAATATCCTGAAGGCCCTTTATTTTAAGAAGATTGCTGAAAAAGAGGGTATAGAGGTTTCAGAAATCGAGCTGGATGAAAAACTCAGAGAGATTGCCTCCTCCTTGAATCAGCCCTATGAAAGGATAAGTGCCCTTTACAGCCAGGGTGGAAGGATGCAAGGCCTCAGGGAAGGGCTCCTTTACAAGAAGGTGTTTGATTTTATCTATAAAAATGCTAAATTAAAACAGAAGGTGTGATATGGAAGATAACTATTCCACACTGATACCGATAGTTATTGAGCAGACAACCAGGGGGGAGAGGGCATACGACATCTATTCGAGGCTCCTTAAGGATAGGATCATATTTATAGGAACACCCATAGATGATAACGTTGCAAATCTTGTAATAGCACAGCTTCTCTTTCTTGAATCAGAGGACCCTGACAAGGATGTTCATCTATATATAAATTCCCCTGGAGGGCTTGTAACTGCTGGGCTTGCCATATATGATACCATGCAGTATATAAAACCCCCTGTTTCCACGATCTGCATAGGGCAGGCATCAAGTATGGCAGCTGTGCTTCTTGCTGCAGGGGCCCCCGGGAAGAGATATGCCCTTCCTCACTCACGCGTCCTCATACACCAGCCGTGGGGAGGGATTCAGGGGCAGGCTACTGATATTGACATCCAGGCAAGGGAGATCCTCAGACTTCGTTCAGTCATCCATGAGCTCCTTGCCTATCATACAAAACAATCACTGAAGAAGATACAGCAGGACACTGATCGCGATTTCTACATGACCGGTGAGCAGGCAAAGGAGTACGGGATCGTGGATGAGGTCATATATAAAAAGAAGATCTAAAAAGAGGGAGGAAAAAGGTGAAGAAAGGTGATAAGGGAACATCCCTTGTTTGTTCTTTCTGTGGAAAGAGTCAGCATGAGGTGAGAAAGCTGGTTGCAGGACCCACGGTTTTTATATGTGACGAATGTATAGAGCTCTGCAATGATATCATTGCAGAGGAATATGAAGCGGAAGAGATGTTAAGAAGGAGGACTGTAATACCCAAGCCCGCTGAGATAAAGGCTGCGCTTGATCAGTATGTTATAGGTCAGGAGAGGGCAAAGAAGATCCTTGCTGTTGCTGTTCACAATCACTACAAGAGGATAGAGGCGATAAAGGGGAAGAAGGATGATGTGGAGTTACAGAAGAGTAACATTTTATTAATAGGACCAACAGGAACGGGGAAGACCCTCCTTGCACAGACACTCGCAAAGATACTTGATGTCCCTTTCACAATTGCCGATGCAACAACACTTACAGAGGCAGGATATGTTGGTGAGGATGTGGAGAATATCATCCTCTATCTTCTTCAGGCAGCAGATTACGACATCGAGAGGTGTCAGAAGGGGATCGTCTACATCGATGAGATAGACAAGATTGCAAGAAAGTCTGAGAATCCATCCATTACGAGGGATGTTTCTGGTGAGGGTGTTCAGCAGGCACTTCTCAAGATCCTGGAAGGGACGATTGCCAATGTTCCTCCAAGGGGTGGTAGGAAGCATCCGCACCAGGAATTCATCCAGATAGACACGACAAACATACTATTTATATGCGGAGGGGCCTTCAGCGGACTTGAAAACATCATCGAACACAGATTGGCTGAAAAAACAATTGGATTTGGTGCTGATATAAAGAGCAGAAAGGAGAGAAACATCGGTGATATACTTGCAGAGATTCAGCCTGAAGATCTGCTTAAATATGGGATGATTCCGGAGTTTGTGGGGAGACTTCCTATTATTGCAACACTTCACGATCTCGATGAGAAGGCACTGGTTGAGATTCTGACAACCCCGAAGAATGCCATTGTAAAGCAGTATCAGAAGCTTTTTGAATTTGAAAATGTTAAGCTCAAGTTTACGGATGATGCCCTGATTGCAATAGCAAGGGAGGCTCTTAAGAAGAAATCAGGGGCAAGGGGGCTCAGGGCCATAATGGAGAATATCATGCTCGATATAATGTACGAGATACCATCCCTGGGCAATGTGAAAGAGGTGATAATAAATGAGGACGTGATCCTTAAGAGGGAAAGGCCAATTACTATTCTTGAAAAAAGGGAAACTGCCTGATGGTGTTTGCATTTAACAGAAATTGCAGCGAGGATACAGATACTCGGATAATTCCACTTCTTCCACTTCGCGATTCTGTTATTTTTCCCTTTTCCACACAGTGTATCTATGTGGGGAGGAAAAAGTCCATAAATGCTGTTACGGCTTGCTTCTCATCCGACAGGATGATCTTTGTAATTACCCAACGGAATCCCTCTGTTGAGGAACCTGATGAGGAAAGTTTATACGGGATAGGGACATTATGTCAGATCAATCAGCTCGTGAGGCTCTCCGATGGGAGTCTAAAGGTTATCATTACAGGAAAGAGAAGGGCACAATTGATAAATCTTATAAGGGATGAGGGATATCTAAAGGGAGAAGTTGAGGAGCTACCTGAAATATCTGGATTCAATGAATATGGTAAGGCTGTTCTTGAGAAGGTAAAAACTCTCTTTGATAACTACTGTAAGATAAACAGGGGAATTCCGCCGGATGTTGCTGAAATGGTTGTTGCATCGGATAACGAGGGGAGGGTTGCTGATATTATTGCAAATCATCTGAATATAAGCGTTCATGAGAAACAGTCCATCTTAGAGAATCTAAACACTATTGATAGGCTTGAAGAGGTCTTATCACTTCTCAATGTTGATTTTGAGATACTTCAGGTTGAAAGAAAGATAAAAAGTCGTGTTAAGAAGCAGATGGAGAAAACCCAGAAGGAGTTCTATTTGAATGAGCAGCTTAAGGCAATCCAGAAGGAGCTTGGTTATCGCGAGGATGTTAAGAGCGAAATAGAGGAGCTTGAGGAAAAGATTAAGGAAAAGGGTATGAGCAAGGAAGCAAACAGAAAAGCGCTTCATGAACTCAAGAAGTTGAAGATGATGTCCCCAATGTCAGCAGAGGCAACTGTTGTGAGGAACTACATAGACTGGCTTATCTCTCTTCCCTGGAATGAGAGAACAGATGATAAACTGGACATAAGGGAAGCTGAGGGTATACTGAATGAAGATCACTACGGGTTGGAGAATGTAAAGGAAAGGATCCTTGAATATCTTGCAGTAAGGAGCCTTGTTGGCAGGATGAAGAGCCCTATACTCTGTCTTGTTGGACCACCTGGTGTCGGAAAAACATCCCTTGCAAAATCCATTGCAAGGGCAATGGGAAGGAGATTTGTGAGGGTTTCGCTGGGTGGTGTAAGGGATGAGGCAGAAATAAGGGGCCACAGGAGAACATATATAGGTGCACTTCCGGGAAAGATTATCCAGTATATGAGGAAGGCGGGAACCGTGAACCCTGTTTTTCTTCTCGACGAGGTGGACAAGATGAGTGCGGATTTCAGAGGGGATCCTGCTGCTGCACTGCTTGAGGTTCTGGATCCTGAACAGAATCATGCATTCAACGATCACTACCTGGATGTGGATTATAATCTCTCTGAAGTTATGTTTATAACAACAGCAAATACACTCCACCAGATACCTCCTGCACTTCTCGACAGGATGGAAGTTATAAGAATTCCTGGATACACGGAGATAGAAAAACTTAATATAGCAAAGCATTTTCTTGTTAAAAAACAGCTCAGTGCACATGGTCTCACAGAAAGGAATCTAAGGTTTACAGAGAATGCGCTTCTTAAAATAATAAGGAATTATACAAAAGAGGCTGGCGTGAGGAATCTGGAAAGGGAGATTGCAAGGATATGCAGGAAGGTTGCAAAGGAAGTTCTGAAGCACGGAAGGGACTATTCAGTCAAGATAACGATGAGTAAACTGGAGAGCTATCTTGGGCCAATAAAATACAGATTCGGTGTTATTGAGGAGAGGGACAGAATAGGCGTTGCAATGGGTCTTGCATGGACAGAATTTGGAGGGGAGATACTTGCAACAGAGGTAACTGTTATGCCTGGAAAGGGTGAACTGATCATAACGGGAAAGCTTGGTGAGGTTATGAGGGAGTCTGCAAGGGCTGCATTGAGCTATGTGAGGTCAAGGGCTGATCTTTTTGGCTTGGAAAGGGACTTCTACCAGAAGGTTGATATACACATCCATATACCTGAAGGTGCAATACCAAAGGACGGTCCATCTGCGGGGATAACAATGGCAACATCCATTGTATCTGCCCTTCTTAAGGTTCCTGTAAGAAGGGATATTGCAATGACAGGTGAGATAACATTGAGAGGAACTGTGCTTCCTGTGGGTGGAATAAAGGAGAAAATACTTGCGGCACACAGGGCAGGTGTATCAACGGTTATTATTCCAAAGGAAAACGATAAGGATCTGAAGGAGATACCCGGGAGGATCCTAAGAAGTATGAAGATAATCCTTGTTGATGAGATGGATGATGTGCTCAAAAATGCGCTTATCGATGAAAGTAAGGTACCCTCTGAAAGAAGACAGGGCTTCGTAGCAAAGGAGGTATTTTCTGAAAAGATAGAAGCTGATATAATTGCATGATCAAAGCGGGCGGATAGCTCAGGTGGGAGAGCGTCGCCCTTACAAGGCGAAGGTCGGAGGTTCGATCCCTCTTCCGCCCATATAAAATTTGAAAAACTTTCCCCTTTGGTGGGGCCGTAGTTAAGCACGGTTATAACGCCGGCCTGTCACGCCGGAGGTCGCGGGTTCAAGTCCCGTCGGCCCCGCCATTTTCGAATTATCCTCCTCTTCTGAGATTTGGATCAGAAATGGAGACGACTATTCAGTTCACTTTTTGTTAGTTATCCTCTTCTCCTCTTTCCCCTTCTTGTAGCCTTCTTCTTTCCGCCTCCAATCATTTTGTCCAGTGGAATACGCGAAAGCTTAGAGATCTTTTTGGCGAGCTGAAGGGAAGGGTTTCTTTCACCGCGGATTATCATGCCCAGATAACCAGGAGATATACCAAGTTTTTTTGAAAACTCCTGATAACTAATACCTTTTGATTTAAGGTATTTTTTGAGAGCAGGTCTTGCTGGCATTACACCCTCCTGTTTGTGTTTTTGTTCATTTAAAACATATTAAACTATATTTTAGTACAATACAAGAAAAATTTGTATATGTTTTTCTTAACTGATCCTTTTTTGATTGGATATAGTTGGATTGGTAAGTAATTTAAAAAATTCTTATGAATCAGCGTGTAGTTGTTCCCAGGATTAATGGTACATGTTCACCGCTGGAGAGATGGAAGAGATTGCGGTTATATCTGTAAAATGGTGATCCAATCCTCATGAGATAGTGAAGATCATCAACAATAAATACAAGTGGAGCAACCATCTCCTTTAAATCCGGATGGAGAAAATAGGGTCCGCAGAGTTTGCATCCGACTTTTGTATATAGTTTAAGAAGGTGTGGATTTGAATTGAAAAATACAACCCTTATCCCTTTCATAAAAGCCCACCTGTATGCATAGAGAAGGAGGTCAAGGATGTATCTTGTGGATCTGTATTCTTTAAGAAACAGGAATTTTCCGACCTCTGCGATTTCATGGTCCTTATAATTGATGTATTTATCAAGACCGTAGAATTCCTCACACTCAAGTGGATGTTCTTCTCTGATAGTAAGCCTTATCGTTCCTATACATGTTCCATTTTTGTTTGCGGAAAATATGATAGATTTGTTGTCGATAGGCTCTTCTATAACCTTTCTCTCATGGTCAGCATATTTCTGTTTCCTTCCCATCTCTATTATGTAAACATGGTATCTGAGCCTGTAGACTTCGAGCCTCTCTTCGTATGTGTCACATATCTTTATGATTGAGTCACTCATATCTTATACCTCCCCTATGGACTTTGCCTTGAGGTTGATCTGCTGGGTGAGATTTCTTATTGACCTTACATCACCTGTGAAGAATGACCTGAGGATGAATGAGAGAAAGTCTGATGGGTTCATCTCCATGAGCTCAGCCATTAAGAAATGTTCATCAAGTAGCATCGTTAAGATACCCCTCGATTCAATCTCCCTCCTGAATAATCCCGCCTCACGGGCAAGCTGCATCTGCGGCTTTCCATCAAGACTGTATGGGAGGGGATCCCAGAGTTCTGTTGGAAGGAACTGTCTTATCCTGTAGTTCATTGCCTGGTTAAGATATGAATCTATATCCTCGATGGAAAAGCCATAAGATTCGGGGTTTTTTATCCAGGAGGTATGGGGGAAGAGACCTGGAAAATTTACTGTTACCGATCCCATCACTGGTGCTTCAGGTTTATATATGCGAAGCAGATTTTTAAGTGTGTTGGCAGTGCTTTCTTCGGTTTCTGATGGTGCAGGATAGATGAGTGATGATACTGCGTATATGCCGGACTCCATGCACCTTCTGAGGACATCTACCGCTTCCGAAACTGTATGCTTAGCCTTGAAGGATTGGTTAAGTATCCTGTCATCAAGGCTTTCTATCCCGAAGAAGAGTGCCCGAAGCCCTGCGTTTCTATAAAGATTTAAATTATCGGGATTTATACCCCTTACTGATGCAAAACCGCTCCAGGCAATCCGTAGACCCTCCTTTATGATTTCATTTGAAAGTCCAAAGAAGACCTGATCGGGGGTGTTTGAACCTGCGAGGCGGAATACACGGGAATTGCAGGATTTTATAATATGTTTTATATCCTGGATGAGCCGCTCTGGCCTTTTTATCCTCCTTACGCCTCCGCTTTTAGGGGTATGAACGCAGAATGGACATGCATTTGGGCATCCTCTGCTATCATCGATAGTAAAGAATTTGATCTTCTGATCACCAGATAGGGCAGGGTAAACATCGGGCTCATAATGGGGAAGGGGGAGGCTGTTTAGGTCATCGACTCTCTTCGGATATGTCCTTTTTATCCTGCCATTTTCCCTGTAAATCACATTGGGGATAGATGCTAATGGGCATTTTCCAAGGGCATAATCCATAAGCCCCAGGATACTCTCCTCCCCTTCTCCCTGAACGACTGCATCAAAGGCATCCGTGTAGGTGAAAATCCTTTCTCCAAAGAGGTCAAGATGAGGGCCTCCGGCAAAGAGCTTTATCCCGGGGTAGGATTTTTTTAAGGCATGGGCAAGTTCACAAGATGTGAAATATCCATCACCAGCATAAATTTTAAATCCAATAGCGTGTGGGGAGAATTTCTCTATCTGATGGGAAATCCTTGAAAAGAGCACATCAACCATCCTCTTCTTCCTTACAGCGAACATCCTGTCCACCCTTTTTAATGAGAGGATTATGGATGGGTCACCAGGCTTTGCAAATGGTGAATTCATTTCATAGAAGATCCTCTCAAGTTCAAAATGGATCTCGGGAGTTATTAGTTCAGAGATGGAATCAATCGTATTGAAGTCCAATATTAGGACATCATGCCCCTGGCTCTTAAGTATTCCGGCAAAGTTTGCAAGTGCATTTTCGGGAAAAAGTGAAGATGGGGTATAGGGATATCCGCTATAAGTAACAAAGATAAATCTACCCATATCTGACCTCCTTTTTTTAAAAAGACGGTGATTTTTTAAAAATTGGACATGGAATTAAAAAAAAGTTGATTTCATCTACCATACATAATAGATTTATATCTAATAGTGAGTTATGCGTTTAAATAGTTATGAGAAGGGGAGATGTTATTCCTCTCCATGAAAAGGGAAGGTCCGCAGGCCCTGAGAATGGCTTAGAGCTTTTCAGGGCTATATATATATTGGATATTTTGAAATGGTAAAAAACTATCTGATTTCAAAATTCAGGATGCAGGAATGGGATGCAGAGGATATCTCATCAACTGCAATTCTCAAGGCATTCCTGGCTTTAAATAAATACAGGGGGGATAACCTGGGCTCGTGGATAATCAAGATTTCAAAAAATGAGGCCCTAGAGTTTTTGAGAAGTCAAAGGAGGAGAAAGTGTTGTGAAGAAAAATTCTTTGAAATTTTTAAAAACGGCGAAGATGCAGAGGAGAAGGAGGAAAAGGAAAGGTTAGCCGGGAAAATAATGGATATTATTAAGAAAAAAAGTATGCTAAACTATGAGATATTCAGATTGAGATTTAGAAAGGGTATGAAGATAGAGGATATAGCAAGGATTCTTAATGTGAGGGAGGAGACAATTTATAAAAGGGTAAGAAGGGAAATAGAAAGG
>CAZDGM010000004.1:134637-146509 GCA_964505185.1 uncultured Thermodesulfobacteriota bacterium | reverse complement strand
GATGAAGTAGTGGTCTCGATAAACAGATGGTGGTGCAAGATTGCACAGCTTGCAACCTTTGCTCACGAGATAGGCCATTTTTACTGGTATCTATATTTTGCCCGACCTGGCCCTTATCGCTTTGAGGAAAATTCAGATGATATAGAATCCCTTTTAAAAAGTCGGGAAGAGATTTTTGCTGATATAATTGTTGCCATTGGATGCTACCCATATCCAGTTGTAAGGGAGGTTCTATATGGGGGTATTGATACGGGATGGAAAGATCTATGCCTGATCAAGAGGATCAGGGCTTATATGAGGGCTGCAAAATATCTCAACTCTCTTTACAATATATGGGAGACGAGGTATTTTGAAAGCGCATTTTACAACATAGCAGCAACTTTCCACTATATGAAATTGAGGAGGGCGCTTTTTGAAATCTACGGTGTTTGATAAAAGGAGGAAAGGATGAAAAGATCCGATTTCGGAAGGATTATCTACGAAAGAAGAAAAGAGCTCGGATTAACGCAGGAGGATATCGCAAAAAAGATCGGTGTGAAACCAAATTATATCGGTTATCTTGAGAGAAATTTAAGAAGGCCAAGTTTCAAGATCATCAAGGCGCTTGCTAATGTGCTGGAGCTTAATCCAGGATATCTCTATGTAGCAGCCTTCCCTCATGTGCGTGATTTTCTTCCTATTGATGAGGAAAGATATGTGGTGAAGAACCTCCCTTATCCTCCTCCACTCCAGGCATTAAAGGATGATGTGCAGTTGAGAAAAGAGCATGGGATAACCGATGGGGAGATAGAGATGCTGGCTGAGTTGAGATTCAGGGGGTATGTGAGGTCAAAGATGGATTATCTTTTTGTTCTGCTTGCAATAAGAAAGGCAATCTCTTCCGGATAGTTTTCTATCTGGAAGTTTTTTTAATTTGAAAAAAACTAACAAATTGTAATCATGAATACCTTTCGGTTAGATAATAGAATGGGTCAGCACGAAAGGGGGAGCAGGAGGGGTAGATTTTTTAGCTTCCTGGATATTCAGATCTATATGAATATCGAGGCTGAAAGGATCTGTTCATCACATCTGCTTTCATTCTTGATTATTTTCTTGATGACACTTCTCCTCTATTTTCTTGGAGGATTCGACAATCCGATGCTTGCATTTATGTATTATCCAATCATTATTATCTCAGCCCTGGGAAGCTTTCCTGCATTCCCTTATCCATTCTTGCTTTGCCTTGTATTCCTCTACCTTGGTTTTGCACTGATTGAATATGCAGGATTTATTCCACCGGCTTCGATAAGCGGGATGGGGCTCACTCCTTCCCAGAGGATTGCATTTGCTATTGCAAATTCTGGCGGATTTTTCCTTATTGCGTATGGGACGAGAAGGGTCATGAAATATATTGTTGAGAAAAAAGGGGAGCATCTCTTAAATGATCCGCAGATTTCTCTAAAATTGAATAAGGTAAACAGACTTGTTAATATGGGACAGCTTTCCGCATCCATCCTCCATGAGATAAAGAACCCCCTTACAGCCATAATGCTTCAGACAAAGATCCTAGAGAGGGAAGTGCAGGGTTATGAGCTTAAACTCGGCTGCAATCTAATAATCCAGGAGGTTGAGCGGATAAGGGAGCTTGTGAGAGACTTTCTTCAGCTCGGTAAGGAAGAGGTTTATCAGAGAAGACCTATGGATATAAATAAACTCCTTGAAAGGACAATTCTTATCTCAAGAAATTATATTTCCCGATTCAGGGATATAGAGGTAAGGACCGAGTTTGAAGCGTTGCTGCCAGAGATTCCTATTGAGGAGAATTCTTTGATGCATGTATTTCTTAATTTAATCAGCAATGCAGTAGGGGCGATGCCTGATGGGGGTGTTCTCGAGATCAGGACATCAAGGATTTTCAGGGGTAATAGGGACTATGTTGAGGTCTCCTTCAATGACACAGGATCCGGAATCCCCGCAGAAATAAAGGACCGCATATTTGAACCTTTTTTTACAACAAAGAGGCCGGAGGAGGGAACAGGTCTTGGCCTTTTTATATCAAAGCAGATTATAGACAGACACAATGGATTTATTGAGGCTGAAAGTTACGGAAGGGGGACAACTGTAAGGGTTCTCCTTCCTGTAAGATAAAAACCTACTTTTTCTTCCTTATCTTTTCCCTGATTTTCTTTAACCTTTCAGCTAACTCCTTTTCAAACCCCCTTTCCCTGGGGAAGTAGTAGAGCTTTTCTTTTAGGGGATCAGGCATGTAGGACTGCTCAACAACTGCATCAGGAAACTCATGAGGATATCTATACCCCTTCCCATAACCGAGCTTCTCCATAAGTTCTGTAGGTGCGTTTCTTATGTGCATGGGGACGGGGAGCGATCCATATTTCCTTACATCATCCTCTGCATGGAGGTAGGCAGTGTAGATGGCATTGCTCTTTGGTGCACAAGCAAGGTATATGGCTGCCTGTGCAAGGGCAAGATGACCTTCCGGGGAGCCCACAAAGTCGTAAGCCTCCTTTGCTGCAACAGCAATTACCAGTGCCCATGGGTCAGCATTGCCTATATCCTCTGATGCGAATCTAATCATCCTTCTTGCAATATAAAGTGGATCCTCACCTGCCTCCAGCATGCGAACAAGCCAGTAAAGGCTTGCATCGGGATCACTGCCCCTCAGTGCCTTGTGAAAGGCAGAGATAAGATTGTAGTGCTCCTCCCCGGCTTTGTCATAAAGGAGGACCTTCTTTTGAAGTGCCTCTTCAGCAGTTTTCAGGTTGATTATCCTTACACCCTTATCCTCCTCAGCAAGGAAGAAGGCAGCCTCAAGGGTATTCAATGCCCTTCTTGCATCCCCGTATGATGAAAGGGCCATGTGCTCAAGGGCATCGGGTTCAATAACGATCCTGTATTTGCCAAACCCCCTTTCCTGATCATTTATTGCCCTTGTGATAATCTCCCTTATCTCATCAACACTCAGGGGCTGAAGCATGAGGACCTTGCATCGGGACAGCAGGGCTGAGTTTATCTCAAAGGATGGATTCTCCGTTGTTGCACCCATGAGCACGATGATCCCCTTCTCTACAAAGGGTAGGAATGCATCCTGTTGTGCCTTATTGAATCTGTGGATCTCATCGACAAGCAGGACCGTTCTCTTGCCCCTGGTTCTGAAGATCTCCTCTGCTTCCCTTACCACATCCCTTATCTCCTTTACACCTGAGAGCACAGCGGAGAATGAAACGAAAGATGAGCCTGTTGCCTCAGCAATTATCCTTGCAAGGGTTGTTTTTCCTGTTCCAGGAGGACCCCAGAAGATGATGGAGAATAGCTCACCCGTTTCAACCACCTTTCTCAGGATCTTTCCAGGACCAACCAGATGCCTCTGCCCAACAAACTCATCCAGATTTCTCGGTCTCATCCGATCAGCAAGGGGAGGCTTGCCTTTTGATTGCTTAACAATTGTCCTTTCAAAAAGATCCATTCTTCAGCATTCCACTGTTTTTAAAAAGATTATCACATGGATCCGGGGAAAATCAAATGAGGAAACCAGATGTCCAGATGCAAGGACTTATGGATGCCCTATCTATGAGCAGGAATAGCAGGGATAACCTTGTGGCACACCACACATCGTGATGTTTCAATGGGAAGATGGCAGTTTCTGCAGTGGGCATTGACAGGTGGTGTCCATGCGGCAGTATGGTCTGCTGGCCTTACCTGGGTATGACACGCAATACAGGTATCTTCCGTGTGGCATGCAGCACATCTTTCCCTTTCGTATCTTGCCTGAAGGCCATGTCCTTTTCTGTACCAGAACTCTCCGTGATCGCGTGGTTTTCTGTCTTTATGGCAATTTACACAGCTATTTTCTCTGTGGCAGAGATCACATCTTGTTCTCTCCGCCTTACTTTCCATTCCATGGAGTTTTAACCATCTTATGTCGTGGGAGGAGGGTTTTACATCTTTTTTCAACTTTTTATGGCAAACAGAACAGTCCGTCATTGCTTTAGAGACTTTTCTGTGACATTCTGTGCACTTTTCCATGGGCACAATGTCGCGTGATATCAGATCCCTTTTTCCTCCGTGACAGGAGAGGCACTCAACACCCGCATCGAGGTGTCTTTTGTGAGAAAAGATAACATCCTGGAATGATGGAGCCCTAACCTTTGCAGGCACGCTGTAATCAGGCTGCTCATGGCAAAGAAGACACTTTTCAGAAGGCCTGTTTCTGTCAATCTCATGACAGGAGGCACAGAACTGCTCTTTTGCCCTCTGGGGTTCTGCCTGGACAGTAGAAGGATGACAGCTCTCACATCCGATCCCTCTTTCCTCAACATGCCTTTTATGCTGGAACTTTATATATGCACTATCAGGGGCACACTTCGAGAAGCCTGTAAAGAAAAGGATTATTATCGGTATGAAGAGAAGGTATTTCATTCTTTGACTCATCGCGGCACTCCTCTCATAAAGAATTAGAACTTCCAGCTAACATAGGTCTGGAATACATGGAAAGGACTCTGATAGCTGTCATTCCTTTCCCTTGAGTAGTCCAGGGTAAGAGAGAGGTTATTTGTAATCAATGCTTCTCCACCTATGTAATATCTGACAACCTCTTCCTTTTTTTCTACAATCTCTTCAAAGATATTTGGGGGCAGTTCGTAGAGATAACGGGAATATAGTATACCACCCCATATATTTACATTCTTTAAGACCTTTCTTGTTATTCTTATATCATAGTCAGCCACATTATCCTGCTCGGTATTGACGATTCCCGCATTAAACGAAAGATCCCCTGAAGTGAAGGGAAGGTCGTATACATCGCATCTAACATAAAGCCTCTTCATATCCACATTTCCAATAGTATCTCCACCCTTTACCGACCTGAAGGTGGCTCCAACTGTGAGAGATGCCCTCTGCATAAAGGATCTGGATATACTCAGATCAATTCTGTCAGCTTTCCTGTATTCGAGTAACTCATAGTTAAAAGGTGCAATGAGAAAATAGAATGCCCTCAAATTAGAAAGAACCCTTGAATATGAGGCTCGAAGGTGTGTATCAATCTCCTTTATGTAGTATTTTCCCTCCAGCTTCAGATCCTTTGGGTTGTTATTTATCCATTTAATGTATCCATTGAATTTTAAAGGAGGGGCTATCTCCCACCAGAATGAGAGACCGAACAGATTGTTTGATTTATCATGACCTTTATAGAAATCCCTGAGGGCTTCATCAGGAAGTTCTCCCACCTCGATCCTGAGAAGATCCGCCTGAAGCCTGAGAGATCTCCAGGGTATATGTGCTATCCCTGCTCCAGTGATAAACTCCTCGTTTTCATCCACATCCAGGAGAAAGGAAACCGGGGTTCCTGCATATCCGTAAATCTCCCAGCAATCTGTGGGTTTGAAAGAGATCTTTCCACCATCGAAATGGAGGGGTTCAAATGTCCAGTCATACTGTCTTCCAAGGCGTATAGCTGTTTTTGGAACGAGGTCCTTTATATCCAGATAGGCATAATAGAGTCTTGCCTCAATAGAGTCCGTTGCTCCTTCAAGGTCCCTTAGATTTATAAAATACGGATAGTAGTCAGCAGGGAAGAATGTCCCCTTCCCTCCATCTATATCCCTGAAAATCCTCAATGAGGTCTGGAAGGAATAGATACCCTTTCCGAGTTCTATATCCTTTGTAGAGAGATTAAGGTACTGATATATGTCCTGATCGGTAAAATCTTCGCTCTTTCTCCATTCATAGAAAAAGGTGGTATCTGCCTCGAGCTTTTCTCCCCCGAGACAGATACCCTGAGAAAAAAGAAGGAAGAGGAGGAAGGTTAAGAAGAAAATGGAGAGCCTCTCTTTTTCCCGCATAGTGTGTACCTCTGCTTTCAGGGTCTTACCCCTGAATGTGGTAAACCGGTGAGATCCTGATAAGAATCGTGAAGCAGCTCAAATGCGTATCTGTAATTATGGACAAAGGCACCAGGTTCATGCTCCAGGAGACTTACGTTGTATGCAGCTTTTAGTTGTGCCGGGGTCGTCAGATTAGACCAGTAAGGATAGCTCGGTAGTTTTGTAACGCCCTGATTCTGAAGGGCCTGGATAAGGTCGTTCATAAGGTCTTCAAGCTCTTTACCTATACCTTCAAGAACTCCATCGCCATCGTAATCATTGAGATCAGATGCCATTCGGAAATTGTGGAAGTCTGTTATCACAACGCCATGACACCCTGTGCACGGACCATTGTTTATATAGCCTGCGTTTTCCATCCTGAGTGTATGTCCGCCCACCTCATTGTTTCCTGAGTTGAACATATGGCAACCCTTACATCCGGTGTTTTTGTGCGATTGAATGCCTGATTTTCCGTTGGAATAATCTTTGCCCGGGTATTCATACCCGATGAGTCCATTAAGGATGGAACCCGCTGCAAGATAGTGTGGATTTACCGTTCCAAAGTTATATGGTGGAGAAGCACTCCCCAGGTATGTATCAACATCTGCTTTTGATGTCCTTCCCTGGTGGCACATCATGCATAAATTGTTATCCTTGTCTGGGGAGCTTAGGGTTGTTCCATCGGGGAATGTTACCTGGTCAATCACTCTTCTTGCATGGGGTGCTGTTTCAGTTCCTTTGTGGCATGTATAGCAGGAGTGGATCTTTGGATCGGTGTTAAGACCCAGGACATTCCCTGTATTATTTTTGCCTATGTAATAGAAACTGTATCCTGTTGCAAGGGCGCTCACAAAGCCTTTTCCAGAATGACACTGCACGCATGTGGGTCTGTTTGGACCTGCCGCATATCTCCAGTGTCTCTGGGTTACATCAGCATGGCCTGATTTTGCCCACTGGAAGATCTGAATAGTATCCTCACCACCTGCCGCATCCTTTGCAGGATCCGACGAGTGGCATGATGTACAGGCAGTTGTTACCAGCTCCCCGGTGTAAACAGGAACACTTGGCCATATGATATTGAATGTGTGGGTGGTAACATCAGCTACCTGATATCCTTCAAGATCAAGGGTAGAGACTGCAGATTTTGCAGCCTTTGGTGCATGGCAGGATGTGCACCTTCCTACCTTTGAGGGTCCTGCAGGATTGTAAATCTCAGTATGCATCTGCGCTTCTTCAAGCATGTGCTCCATTACTGCCTCAATGATATTTGCAGGGGTTACTCCTGATGAGATTTTTGCCACATCCTCTTTTGTTATCCCCTGGAAGGGTCCGTAATTTGCATGACAGGAAAGACATAGGGAATTATCAGCTTCTTTTGTGCTGACAGTGACATTTTTGTTAAGTATTATGTCATACTCAGTGATTTGTGTTTTTATCTGATGGGTGTTATTTCTATTGTGAGGCTCGTGACAGCCGAAACATGGGGCATCATATGTCTTATCAGCATTGTGGGGACCCTTTTCCACATCCTGGAACTGCTGATGGTGTGATTTGCTTGCTACATAGGTTCCCACATTTGTAAGGCCAATGCCATAAACACCTTCCCATATCTTCTGGTATCCCCAGTAATCAGAGGGGCTTGTGGAGTAAGTGTAATAATCAAGAAGGAGACCACCAGAGGCAATGGTGTCTGCCGCATATCCCATATATACACCGCCCACAACCTTTGCAGGATATTCAAATTTCACACCAGCCTCGAACTCTCCTGCGCTCTCTCCCCTTATATGGCATCTTCCGCATATCCAGTTTGCCCTCTGGATACCTGTTACGTCAGGTAACGTATCGCCATCGCTGTCGATAAGCTTTTCAGGATTGATTATCTTTGTTGGATCTCCTGTTGCTGCATGCTGCGCGCCAGGACCATGGCATGCTTCGCAGCCTATATTCAGTTCCACATAACCAGAGACGTATTCTGGCCCGGGACTTCCTGAAATAGTTTTGAAGTCAAGGGTAAAACCTGTGCTATGGCACCCTGCACACTTTCTTTCAAAAGAATCTTTTTGCCTTCCAAGGGATATTATCTGATTCTGAACAGGCGTTAGGTTATTGTAACGGGGCTGGTTACTTCCATCATACCAGTTACCTGGGGAATAAGACGAATATGTCTTTGAAACCTCATTATACTGAACAGGAAGTATGTAATGACTGTTTCCTATTTTTGTGAAGTATCTCTGTTTCCATATGCCGTTTCCACCCTGCGTGTAGCTTATATAATACTTTACCGTTCCAATTTTTATGAAATACCCGCCTGTATCATATCCAAGCACAGGGGCATTGGGAATATATGCGGCAAATGGATTTGAAGGAAGCGAAGATGGAGGGTTATTAAAGTCAAGTCCCTCCTTGAAGTCATCAATACCATTGGAATTGTGATCCGCAACAATAGACTTCCCGGTAGCTCCAAACTGGTCTGTCTTTCTTATCATGAGATTATGGAGGGTATGGGACCAGTCAATAAATATCTGTGGGTGGCATGCCTGACAGACCTGTGACCCTACATACCCCGTTGAGGCAGGAAGAACGGGATCTCCTTCATTTACAGACCAGGCCCCAGAGGGAAGTCCTGCTGGTCCTTCACCTCCTCCTCCACCGCATCCGGAAAAAAGGAAAATTATCAAAATAACAGGGATAATAGGAATGGTTAAGTAATGGAGTTTTTTCATGATTTACCCCCCTTTTTTATCTGGATAGGGTCAGGTTTATTGATACAAAAATAAAGCAATATAAATGCCAAGATTTTTGCTAATTAAAACCTCTTGATTTTAAATGGATTTTAATTTTCCAAGTATGTATAATTTGTCAAATTGTCAAAGAGCCTAATTTTTCTTGGAAAAATTGTCAAATATTTTTAAGATTCTGGGGGCTTCTTGACAGATTGTCAAACAGTGTTTTTTATAATCGGATAGACACTTCCTCTGCTGCATGATATAAGAAGATAATCATGATGAGAAGGGTCGGGATCCTTGCAAAAACAGGAAGGAAGCAGGCAGTTGAACTTGCAAGGGAGATTGTGGAGTGGCTTAAGGAGAGAAAGGTGGAAGTTGTGCTTGAAAAGGAGCTCTCTGTCCTCTGTTCATATCCTGAAGGATACGAAAGGGAGGTTATGGCATCCCTTTCGGACCTCATGGTTGTCCTTGGAGGGGATGGGACACTTTTAAGTGCTGTGAGGCTTATTGGTGGAAGAGAGATCCCTCTTCTCGGTGTTAATCTCGGAGGGCTTGGCTTTCTTACGGAAATAAGTCCTGAAGAGCTTTTTCCCGTGATGGAGAGGATTATAAAGGGAGAATTTCTGATCGAGAATAGACTGATGCTTGAGGCATCTGCAATAAGGAATGGAATAAAACTCGGGACGCACTACGTGCTTAATGATGTGGTTATTAACAAGGGTGCGCTTGCGAGAATTATTGAGATAGAAACATATGTTGATGAGCAGTATGTTACTGTCTTCAGGTCTGATGGTCTCATCGTAAGTACACCCACTGGTTCTACTGCTTACTGTCTTGCTGCAGGTGGTCCCATTGTCTTTCCCACACTCCATGCAATAGTGCTTGTTCCCATATGCCCTTTTACCCTCACAAACAGACCGATCGTGCTACACGGGGATGTTGTTGTAAAGGTTATCATCCACTCAAAGGATCAGGATGTCATGCTCACACTTGATGGACAGGTGGGTTTTCCGCTTCAGGAGGGGGATATTATAGAGGTAAGGAAGGCGCCATTTTATACCCGGTTGATAAAATCCCCCTGGAAGGGGTATTTTCAGATCCTTAGGAGCAAGCTTCGCTGGGGTGAGAGGTAGAGATGATACTAAGGGTAAGGATTAGGGATTTTGCAATAATCGATGAACTGGAGATTGAGTTTTCCGATGGGCTCAATATCATTACAGGCGAGACGGGTGCAGGCAAATCCATAATAGTAAATGCTCTCTCACTTCTTTCAGGCGGAAGGGGATCTGCAGATTATATCAGAACAGGAAGGGAGGAGGCTGAGATAGAGGGGATATTTGATATAAGCAGGAGAAAGGATCTGGTGGAAAGACTTAAAGAAAAGGGGTTTTTTGATGATGAGGAATTACTTATTGTGAGAAGGGTTATTTCAAAAGGGGGGAAGGGTCGGCTTTACATAAATGCATACCTTGCCCCCTTAGGCCTGCTTTCTTCGCTGATGGAAGGGTTTGTAGATATATACAGCCAGGGGGAAAATTTGCTTCTTCTCAAAACAAGCGCACATATTGATATTCTTGATGAATTTGGCAGGCTTGTCCCTTTGAGAAATGAATTTTCTATGCGCTACAGGAGATTTAGAGAGATAGGCGAAACCCTCTCTGAACTGCGTGCAAAGCTGAGGGAGAGAGAGGCAAGGAAGGAGATCCTTTACCATCAGCTAAGGGAAATAAGGGATGCTGCCCTTAAAGAGGGTGAAGAGGAGGAGCTTAAAAGGATTAAATCCATAATTCTTAACAGGCAGAGACTCCTTCAGGGGATCAGCGGTGCATATGAATTTCTTTATGAGAAGGAAGGATCTTCGCTTGAAACGATAGATAAGGCGATCTCAGCCCTTAAAGGAATCGAGAAAATAGAGCAGAGACTTACATACATTATCTCGTCCCTTGAGGATTTGAAGATCGTTATTAAGGATCTGGCTGACACCTTGAGCAGGCTTATGGGAGAAGTGGATCAGGATATACCAGTTGATGTGATTGAGGAGAGGCTTGACAGGATCCAGAGATTGAAGAAGAAATACGGGGATAGCTACGAGGCCATAATGGATTATGCATCGAGGATTGAAAGGGAGCTCAACGAGGTGGAAGGAATGGAGGAGATTATAGGTGAAAAGGAGAGGGAACTTGAGATATTAAGGAGGGAGATCCTTGATCTTGCAGAGAGGCTTTCAATGGGGAGGAAGGAGGCATCAATAGAACTTGAAGAGGCTGTCAAGAGGGAGCTTTCCTCGCTCGGGCTCAAAGGAAGCAGATTCATTGTGAGGTTGGTTGATAGAACCCAGGATTCAGTTGATATCAGCGGAATGATCCTTAAGGGAAGAGAGAGTGCTGAATTTTTCTTTTCTGCAAACCCCACTGAGGATCCAAAGCCTCTTTCAGAGGTCGTATCAGGTGGTGAGCTGTCAAGGCTCATGCTTGCACTGAAAAAGGTCCTCTTCAGGGGGGAAGCAAAAGGGGTTCTTGTTTTTGATGAGATAGACACAGGCATAGGTGGGGCAATGGCGGAGGTGGTTGGAAAAGAGCTCAGGGAGATATCAAGGCATCATCAGGTCCTCTGTATCACCCACCTCCCCCAGATTGCCTGTTTTGGGGATAATCATTTATGCATAACAAAGGAGGCTTCAGAAAAGGGGGCTGCTGTTAGCATAAAAAAGCTCAGCTATAATGAAAGGATAATGGAGATTGCACGGATGCTTTCAGGTCTGGAGGTGACCCCCAAGACCGTTGCCCATGCAAAGGAGATGTTGAACAGGGTCTCGAGGTTGGAGGTATGATCACAAAGGCCGTTGTAAAGGATGTAAAGGGGATACACAGAATACTTGAATATTTTGCACAAAAAGGGGATCTGCTTCCAAGAAGTCTGAGTGATATTTATGAAAATCTCAGGGACTTTTTTGTATACAGGGAAAGGGCTGATGGTGAGATTCTGGGTGTTTGTGCACTGCACATTCACTGGGAAGATCTTGCGGAGATCCGTTCACTTGCTGTGAATGAAAGCTATTCAGGAAAGGGTGTGGGAACGAGACTTGTTAAGGCATGTATATCAGAGGCAAAGGCACTCGGTGTAAAGCAGCTGTTTGTTCTTACATATAAACCAAAATTCTTTGAAAAGATAGGGTTCAGCGTAATCGAAAAGGGCAAGCTTCCGCATAAGATCTGGGGTGAGTGCATAAAATGCCACAAATTTCCTGACTGCGATGAGGTAGCCCTTATAATGGAGATATAGGATGGA
>CAZDGM010000004.1:0-134537 GCA_964505185.1 uncultured Thermodesulfobacteriota bacterium | reverse complement strand
ATGGAGATATAGGATGGATCTGTTTAAGAGGGTTGATGGAATAAAAAGGGTAATTTCCAGAAAGGGTATAAGGTATTTTGAGGTTTTTATAAAGGAGAGAAGGGATAATTTCTATGAGATCAAGGCATCACAGGTAGAGACAGCAAAGCATTCGGACCTCATTGGAGTGGGGATAAGGGTCTGGGAGAATGGTGCAACAGGTTTTGCCTACACTTTTTCTGACAGTGATGAATATGATGAATATATAGATGAAGCAGCTGAAAAGGCATTAAATGGGGCAAGATACCTTAAGGGGGATAAATATTTACCACCAGCACTCACCGCCTTCCATTACCCTTCAATTTCAGGTCTTGATACGGGCTTCAGCACATTGAATATAAAGGAAAAGATAGAAAAGGCAATCCTTGCGGAAAACGCCTCGCTCAATTATGACAGGAGAATCAGGAAAAAGGGGAGATGTTTTTACGGGGATTCCTTTGAGAATGTCATTCTGTTTAATCATGAAGATGTATTTCTCCACTACAGCCGTGCATACTTTACCCTATCAGTGATGGCAGTGGCTGAGGATGGTTCAGATGCAGAGGAAGGCTGGGAGATGGAGGGATCAAGGAGGTTTGATCAGATTGATCCTGAGAGGGTCGGAAGGGACGCAGCGAAAAAGGCAGTAGCATTGCTTGGTGGAAAGGGGATGGAGAGCAGAGAGGCACCGGTCCTTCTTTGTGGGGATGTAGCTTCTGATTTCCTGAGGATTGTTGCACAGGCACTATCAGCTGAGGATATCTGCAAGGGAAGATCAATGCTTGCGGGAAAGATAGGTGAGAGGACCTTTTCACCCATTTTGAACATAATTGATGATGGTCTTCTATTTGACGGTATCAATACCTCACCCTTTGATGATGAGGGTGTTCCAAGGAGGAGGAATGAGGTTGTAAGTAATGGTATTATAAAAACTTATTTATGTGATACCTGCTGGGGAGGGAGGATCAACCATCCATCCACAGGTAACGCTATGAGGGCTTCTATAAAGGTTCCTCCATTACCAGGGCCCTCAAATTTCTTTATCCTTCCAGGATCATCACACCCAGAAGAGATTATAAATAAGATGGATAGGGGTCTTATGGTTCTCCAGACCCTCGGTTCCCACACAATAGATCCAGTAACAGGGGATTTTTCCCTGGGTGTCTCCGGCATATGGATTGAACATGGCGATGAGAAAGGGGCTGTGAGGGGGGTTACGATTTCGGGCAACGTATTTGAAATTTTTGGAAAGATTGAGGAGATCGGAAGTGACCTGAAATTCTACGGCCCCTTTGGTTCCCCAAGCCTTCTTATATCATCAGTCATAATAGGTGGGGTGTGAAAAATTTCTTGACATAAGGGGTATGATCTGTTACCAAAGTTTTAACTCTGTGGATTTTCCCGAAGATATTTCAGAAACCTTAAATGAAGAAAATACTGGATCTCTTCAAAAAGAGACACGGGAAAGAGATTTTTCACACCATCCTCATATTTCCAGGGGATGGTTCCCGTATAAGACAATTCAGGATTCCGCACTGCCTTTTTAAATGGATCCTCATCTTCTCCATATCACTGTTTATAATCCTGCTCTTTATTGTTCACGATTATGTTTACGTGAGGCATAAAGCACAAGAGGCTATCTCTTTGAAGGAGGAAAACTATGAGCAGATGCTGAAACTCAGATACTTTGCAAGTAAGGTCTCAGCACTGGAATCACAACTTGAAAAGCTAAAGCAGCTTGAAGTGAAGCTCCGCTCAATGATGGGAAGCAGTAAAAAGGGTGGACTGGATGAGGGGAAGGAGGAGATTGGGGGAAGTGGTGGATTCACAAAGAATTACAATCCTGATCTATTTATGGAAAGGTCGAGTGTTGCCTTTGCAAAGAATCTGGATATGAAGATAGATCAGCTTAAAAAGGAGATAGCAGAAAGTGAAGGGAGGTTGCAGCAGATATATCAGGATATTTTTGAACGAAGGTCCATCATTGCATCGACACCATCCATATGGCCTGTCAGGGGATGGATTACTTCTGAGTTCGGTTACCGATACAACCCATTTACCTCATCAAAGCAGTTTCATGAGGGGATAGATATTGCTGCTGATATTGGAACACCTGTAAGGGCAACAGCTGATGGTATTGTTGCATCCATTTCAAGTGATCCTGAGCTTGGAAACAATATAATCATCAATCACGGATTTGGAACGATCACCCGATATGCCCACCTTTCACAGATAAGTGTGAAGCTGGGGCAAAGGGTAAGGAAGGGCGAGATCATTGGAAAGGTTGGAAGTTCGGGTTTAACAACAGGACCTCACCTTCATTATGAAGTAAGGTTGAATGGGATAGCAATGAACCCCTCCAGATATTTCCTTGAATAATTTCTTTTCCATTTCAGCGGAAATCAGGAATTACTTTGCTTGATGGCGATTATCAATTTATGCTAATTTTAAAAGATGATGCTTTTCTGGAGGCCAGATGTTTGAATTTATACTGAAGAAGATATTTGGAACAAAGAACGAAAGGGAGCTGAAAAAACTCCAGCCCATAGTCTCAAAGATAAATGAGCTGGAAAAGTTTGTGTCTCAACTTTCAGATGACGAATTGAAGGCAAAAACGCCCGAGTTCAAAGAAAGAATCGATAAGGGCGAAAGTCTTGATGATCTACTTCCAGAGGCATTTGCTGTTGTAAGGGAAGTGGCAAAAAGGACCCTCGGGATGAGGCATTTTGATGTTCAGCTAATGGGTGGTATAGTGCTCCACCAGGGGAAGATTGCGGAGATGAAGACAGGCGAAGGTAAAACCCTTGTTGCAACACTTCCCGTTTATCTTAATGCACTTACAGGAAGGGGAGTCCATGTTGTTACTGTTAACGATTATCTTGCAAGGAGAGATGCGGAGTGGATGGGACCCATCTATAAATTCCTCGGACTCTCTGTTGGCGTTATTGTGCATGGGCTTGATGATAGCGAGAGGAAAAAGGCTTATGCATGCGATGTTACCTATGGCACAAACAACGAATTCGGTTTTGACTACCTCAGGGATAACATGAAATACAGCATAGAGGATTGTGTGCAGAGGGAGCTTTTTTATGCGATTGTGGATGAGGTTGATAGCATCCTCATTGATGAGGCAAGAACACCCCTCATTATTTCGGGTCCTTCAGAGGAATCCCCGGAGAAATACTACAGGATAAACAGGATTATTCCCTTTCTTAAAAGGGATAAGCATTTCAGGATCGACGAAAAATTAAGAACAGTTATATTAACCGAGGAGGGAGTGGAAAAGGTTGAGGAGCTTTTAAGGATAGATAATCTCTATGATCCGAGGAATATCGAAATACTCCATCATGTGAATCAGGCATTAAAGGCACACCACCTTTTTAAAAGAGATGTTGATTATGTTTTGAAGGATGGCCAGGTCATAATCGTTGATGAATTCACAGGAAGGTTAATGCCTGGAAGGAGATGGAGCGATGGTCTTCATCAGGCAATCGAGGCTAAAGAGGGTGTAAGGATAGAGAGTGAGAATCAAACCCTTGCAACAATTACATTTCAGAACTACTTCAGGATGTATAAAAAGCTTGCGGGGATGACAGGAACAGCTGAAACAGAGGCTGTTGAGTTTCAGAAGATCTACAATCTCGATGTTGTTGTTATACCGACACACAAACCCATGATCAGGATAGACTATCCTGATGTCATCTATAGGACCGAAAAAGAGAAATTCAGGGCTGTTGTAAGGGAGGTAAAGGAGCTTTACCGGATCGGAAGGCCTGTTCTCATTGGAACAACCTCAATCGAAAAATCAGAAAGGCTCAGTGAGATGTTAAAAAGGGAGGGGATCCCCCACCAGGTGTTGAATGCGAAACATCATGAGAAAGAGGCTTTAATTATAGCACAGGCCGGGAGATTCAAGGCAGTAACAGTAGCAACAAATATGGCAGGAAGGGGTGTTGATATTATCCTCGGTGGCAATCCACCTGATCCCCTTGAACAGAAAAAGGTTATAGAGCTTGGCGGATTACATATTATTGGAACAGAAAGGCATGAGGCAAGGAGAATTGACAATCAGCTGAGAGGGAGGTCTGGAAGGCAGGGAGATCCTGGCTCTTCGAGATTCTATATATCACTTGAGGATGATCTGATGAGGATATTTGGTTCTGACAGGCTTTCATCACTTATGGAAAAACTTGGTATGGAGGAGGATCAACCCATTGAGCATCATCTTGTAACAAAAGCCATAGAAAATGCCCAGAGGAGGGTGGAGGCCCATAATTTTGAGATAAGGAAGCATCTTCTTGAATATGACAATGTGATGAACAAGCAGAGGGAGGTTGTTTATGAATATAGAAGGAAGATAATGAGTGGAGAGGATTTAAAGAAGAAGATTTTTGAGACCATAGATGAACTCATAGAGGATGTAGTTGATCATTATCTTCCCGAGGATAGATCTTCTGATGAATGGGATCTTAAGGGTCTCGCCGACAGGATTTATCAGCTATTTGGAATAACCATAGGAGTGATTGAAGGATGGAGGGATAAGGATAGCGATGAAATAAAGGGTGAACTTCTTCATCTTATAAAAGAGCGGTATGAAGAAAGGGAGAGGGAATTTAGCCCACCTGTTATGAGATATCTCGAAAAGGTGATAATGCTACATACAATGGATAACCTCTGGAAGGATCACCTTCTTGCGATGGATCATCTAAAAGAGGGGATAGGATTGAGGGGTTATGCACAGAAGGATCCACTTGTGGAATACCAGAGGGAGGCATTTGATCTATTTGCAGATATGATAGAGAGGTGGAAGGAGAGTGTTGTTGAAAGGATTTTCAAGGTTCAAATAACAAAGGAGGAAGATATAAAGGATGAAGGGTTGAGGAGGACCGAGAGGTATCATTACAGCAGGGGGGAAGAACCAGCACATACCCCTGTAAGGAGAGGTGGAAAGAAGGTTGGAAGGAATGATCCATGCCCATGCGGGAGTGGCAAGAAATATAAAAAGTGTTGTGGGAGGAATTGATGATTGTGAAGGGGTTTAAGTTTTCAGGGATCTCATCCGGCATAAAGGGTGATGGTAAAAAGGACCTCGGTCTTATCTTTTCGGATCAGCCCGCTTCAATTGCAGGCGTATTTACAAAAAATGTTGTAAAGGCAGCACCTGTGATTATCAGTATGGAAAGGATAAAGAGGGGTTATGCAAGGGCTGTGATCGTTAACAGTGGATGTGCCAATGCCTGCACAGGAGAGGAGGGTATAAGGATGGCAGAAAGGGTGACAGAGGCAGTGGCCCATTATCTTAATATCAAAAAGGAAGAGGTGATGGTTGCATCAACAGGTCTTATAGGAAAACAGCTTCCCCTGGAGAAGATAGAGATGGCTTTACCTGAACTGGTATCTAAGCTGGATGAGTCCTCATTCAGGGATTTTGCAGAGGCGATTATGACAACGGACACCTTTGCGAAGTTATCAAATTATACCATTCCCACAGGGGATGGTGAGATTCATCTCCTCGGGATTGCGAAGGGTGCTGGAATGATAAAACCCCATCTGGCAACCATGCTTGCTTTTATCGTAACCGATGCATCTGCCTCAGGTCATGAGCTTCAGAGGATGCTAAAAAGGGCTGTGAAAAGGAGCTTTAACAGGATAACTGTGGATGGGGATATGAGCACTAACGATACAGTGATGTTGCTTGCAGGAGGTAGAGCAGGTGTAAGGATTGATGGTAAAAAAAAGGGGGTTTTTGAAGAATATCTGCAAAGGATCTGTGATGATCTTTCGAGGATGATTGTCAGGGATGGGGAGGGCGCAACAAAGTTTATTGTAATTCATGTAAAGGGGGGAAGGAGTGAAGGCGAGGCGAGGAGGATTGCAGAGGCAATAGGGAATTCCATACTTGTAAAAACCGCATTTTTTGGTGAAAGCCCAAACTGGGGAAGGATAATTGCTGCAGCAGGCGCAGCAGGGGTGGGATTTGATCCGGAAAGGGTTGATTTATATCTCAATGGGATCGCTATTCTCAAGGATGGATTACAGACTGGTGAAGATTTTAAAGGGGAATTAAATAAAAAGGAGATTATTGTTGAGCTTGATATAAAAAAGGGTCCATTTGAATATAAATATTATACATGTGACATCTCTGATGCATATATCACTATAAATGCCCATTACCATACCTGATCATTAAACCAATGAATTAAGATTCTCATTGTTCTCTTCGCTAAATAGTTCCTCCCTGCTCACACCGAGTATTTCTGCTATAGCCTGCTGAATCCATGGGGTTTTTCTCTTTCCATTAATGATCAAATTGAGATGTGGCAGACTTATGCCAAGTCTCTGAGCGAGCTCCTTCTGGGTGATGTTCTTTTTTATCATTTCAATCTTGACACGTTTTGCACCCATGATATACTCCAATGCAAATAAATTAACAATCATGCACTTTGAGTTATATATATACACGTAAAGTATAATTGTCAAGAAAAATACAAAATTGGTATATGCCATGAGATCAAATAGGTTTGAAGTGGGCAAAAGGATAAGGAAGATCCGGGGAGGGCTTACACAGAAACAGTTTGCAGAAATCCTCGGTATTAAACAGAATTATGTGAGCAGGTATGAGAGAGGGAGAATACCACCCCCTGAGGTCCTTGTGAAGATAGCTGAATTCGGGAATGTTTCCATTGATTGGATACTTGTGGGGCGGGAAAAGGTCAGCGAAAAGATGGGTCTTCAGATAGCTGAAGAATATGCGAATTATAGGGAAGAGGAGCTTGATGCTGCTCTTCAAAAACTTATTATGAAACTTACCCCTGAAGAAAAAAGGGCGCTTATTAAAATAATCCAGACACTCTCTGGTGGTAAAAAACCTTCACCTTGACAATCCATGAATAATTTGCCTATAATTTCAATTCTATGCGGGCAAATGTAAAATGAACTTGTCATTTTTCTTTTTCTAAAAATTAAGAACATACCCCCAGCAATGAGGGAAAGGAGGAAAACAGGAGGTCCAGGTGACAGAGGCAACTATAATAACAATGAAGCAACTGCTTGAGGCAGGTGTCCATTTTGGGCATCAGACAAAGAGATGGAATCCAAAGATGAAGCCATATATCTTCGGCCAGAGGAATGGTATCTACATAATTGATCTCCAGAAAACGGTAAAGATATTTAAAGAGGCTTATAACTATATAAAAGAAAGGGTCGGACAGGGGGAACTTGTACTCTTTGTAGGAACAAAACCCCAGGCACAGGCAGCCATAATAGAGGAGGCGACAAGATGTGGCATGCCGTATGTAAACTATAAATGGCTTGGAGGAATGCTTACAAATTTTGCAACAATAAGGAAAAGCGTTGATAAGCTGAAGAAGCTTGAGGAGATGCAGGAAAGTGGTGTTTTTGACAATCTACCAAAAAAGGAAGTAAGAAAGCTTGAAAAGGAGATCGAAAGCTTGAGAAAGGTGCTTACAGGTATAAAGAATATGGAAAAGCTTCCTGGTGTGCTTTTTGTTGTTGATCCTAAAAGGGAGAAGATAGCAGTAAGTGAGGCGAGAAAGCTTAACATACCTGTTGTTGGCATAGTTGATACGAATTGTGATCCTGATGATGTTGATTTCTGCATACCTGGAAATGATGATGCAATAAGGGCGATTAAACTTTTCTGTAATAAGATAAGCGATGCCGTCCTTGAAGGAAAGAAGCTTTATGAAGAAAGGATCGTTGCTGAAGAAAAAATTGAGCGGGAAGAGGGTGGTGTGAGTGGGGTCGAAAAGGAGGGTGAAGAGCTGGAATATGAGCATTACGATATAGAGGAATCATAAAGGAAGGGGTGGGGTAAGATGACTAAGGTTAGTGCAGAGTTGATTTCAACGCTCAGGGAGAAAACAGGTGCAGGGATAATGGATTGTAAGAGGGCACTGGAGGAGTGCGGTTGTGATGTGGATAAGGCTGTTGACCTTTTGAGGCAAAGGGGGCTTGCAAAGGCAGCAAAGAGGGCTGGTAAAGTTACAGGTGAAGGGGTTATTGGTGCGTATATCCATGCGGGTGGAAAGATCGGTGTTCTTGTTGAGGTAAACTGTGAAACAGATTTTGTTGCGAGAACACCTGAATTCCAGGCCTTTGTTAAGGATATTGCCATGCACATTGCAGCATCAAATCCAAAATATATAAGAAAGGAGGATGTGCCTGAGGAGGAGATCCTCCATGAAAAACGCATATACATGGCACAGGCAAGGGAGGCAGGAAGGCCTGAGGCTGTCCTTGAGAGGATAGCAGAGGGAAGGCTCGAGAAGTATTTTCAGGAAGTCTGCTTAATGGACCAGCCCTTTATCAAAAATCAGGATATAAACATCAAAACCCTTCTCGATTCGCTGATTGCAAGGCTGGGGGAGAACATAAGGATACGGAGATTTGCTAGATTCCAGATCGGAGAGAAGGATTAAAACCCTCACTGGAAAGATTCATGGATAAGCCGATTTATAAAAGAATCCTCCTTAAGATAAGTGGTGAGGTTCTTCAAGGTGAAAGGGATTGTGGTATTTCACTGGATGTTCTTGAGGATATTGCTGATGAGGTAGGTGGTATAAGAAGGATGGGGGTGGATGTGGCAGTTGTAGTCGGTGGTGGGAATCTTATAAGGGGGGCAATTATAGCGGAAAAGGGGATTGATAGGGCAAGCGCCGATTATATGGGTATGCTTGCTACAATAATTAATGCCGTGGCATTTCAAAATATACTTGAGGCAAAGGGTATTTCTACAAGGTTAATGAGTGCCCTCGAAATACGTCAGGTTGCTGAACCTTTTATAAGGAGAAGGGCCCTGAGACATATTGAAAAGGGGAGGGTTGTTATATTTGCTGCTGGAACAGGGAATCCCTACTTTACTACAGATACAGCAGCAGCATTGAGGGCGATGGAGATAGGTTCTGAGGTTATCCTCAAGGGAACAAAGGTAAAGGGTGTTTTTGATCGAGACCCTGAATTATACCCTTTAGATGCCCAATTTTTCCCGGAGCTAACCTATATTGGGGCCCTTGAGAGGAATTTAAAGGTAATGGATTCAACTGCCATTTCCCTCTGTAGGGATCATGGTATTCCCATCATTGTGTTTAATATAAGGGAGAGGGATAATATCAGAAGGATAGTTCTGGGAGAGAAGGTAGGCACAATAATCAGATAAAGGGTGTGCCATGGTGGAGAGTCTTCCAGAGATAAAGGCAATACAGGATGATGCAAAGGCAAGGATGGAAAAGAGTGTTGAGAACTATAAGAAGGAGCTGAGCAAAATACGCACGGGAAGGGCATCCATTGCACTATTTGAAGGAATAAAGGTAAATTATTATGGAACAATGGTTCCTCTAAATCAGGTCTCAACATTATCTGTTCCTGAAAGCAGGCTTATCGTAATCCATCCATGGGAGACAAGGATGATCCCTGAGATTGAGAAAGCTATAAGGCAATCGGATCTTGGCCTTTCTCCTGTCAATGATGGAAAGTTAATCAGGGTGCCCTTTCCACCACTCACAGAAGAAAGGAGGAGGGAGCTGGTAAAGGTTATTAAAAAGATGGAGGAGGAGAGTAAGATTGCTATAAGGAATATAAGGAGGGATGCGAACGAGCAGTTGAAAAAACTGGAGAAGGATAAGAAGATTTCGCAGGATCAACTGAGAAGGGAGCAGGAGAGCGTCCAGGCACTTACGGATAAATATATTAAAAAAGTAGAGGAATTAACTGGAATAAAAGAAAAGGAGATAATGGAAGTCTGAATCTATGAGGATATCGGAACTTAAAAATAAGATTGATCCAGGAAGGATTCCTTCCCATATTGCCATAATAATGGATGGTAACGGCAGATGGGCAAGCAGAAGGAAGATGAATAGAATAATGGGGCACAGGGAGGGTGTGAAGGCTGTAAGGAGGGTTATAGAGGGGTGTCTGGAGATAGGGGTAAGATACCTTACACTTTATGCCTTTTCCATGGAAAACTGGAAGCGTCCGAAGGAAGAGGTAATGGCGCTAATGGATCTGCTCCGAGATCATATAGAGAGGGAAAAAGAGAGGATAAAGGAAAAGAATATCAGGTTCATCCCCATAGGAAGGCTTTTGGATCTTCCACCTGATGTGCAAAAATCCCTTGAATTGCTTGCAAAGGAGACCGAGGGGAATTCCGCCCTTACACTTATTCTTGCATTGAGTTATAGCGGAAGAGATGAGATCCTATCAGCAACAAAAAGGATTTGCAGGGATGTAAAGGATGGGAAAATCGGAATTGATAATATCGATGAACTGTTTTTTTCGCGATGCCTCTATACATCGGGAATTCCAGATCCCGATCTCCTGATAAGAACAAGTGGTGAATTCAGGATAAGCAATTTCCTTCTCTGGCAGCTTGCATACACTGAGATCTATATAACAAAGAAACTCTGGCCATCTTTTACAAAAAGTGATCTCTATCGAGCAATAATAGATTATCAGGGGAGGGAAAGGAGGTTTGGACTTACCTCTGAGCAGATCGGATTATTAGGGGGAAAAGAGGTTATTGCTCCCTGATGTCGAATGAGGGTATAAAAAGAATTGTTACAGCCTTCCTTGTTGCACCTCCGGTTGTTGCGATAATCTATTTCGGAAATAGCTTCCATTTCAGGGTCCTTCTTTCGATTATAAACCTCCTGTGTCTCCTGGAATTTTTAAATTTCTCTGAAGGAGAGAGAGGTCTTGCTGTAAAATACAGTGTACTTTTCTTTGGAACCACAATACATCTATCCCTTTCCCATTATCTTCCTGGATATACAATGATCCTCATTGTCCTTTTTATCTCCATGCTGGCGGTCCTTTCAATCATCCAATGGAGTGATGAAAGGAGGGATTTAATACTTTTAGAAATAGCAATATTATTCCTTGGCACATTGTATATCTCATGTTTCCTGGGATATTATGGAATAATAAGGGGTCTTGATAGGGGGAAGGAATGGATATTTTTTGCTATGTCCGTTATATTCGGTTCGGATATACTTGCTTATTATATAGGCAGATTATTCGGAAGGAGAAGGTTTTTTCCACAGCTGAGTCCTTCCAAGACATGGGAGGGTGTTGTGGCTGGATGGGCGGGAGGCATTTCTGGTGGATTGATGATAAAGATGCTATTTTATCAATTCTTGGGATGGGAAGAGGTAATTTTTCTTTCTCTAATTTTTTCAATTTTAGGGCAGATAGGTGACCTCTTTGAGTCGATGATTAAGAGATATTTTGGTATAAAAGATTCAGGAAGATTACTTCCAGGGCATGGCGGTCTGTGGGATAGAATTGACGCCCTTATGTTTGTTGCTCCATGGGTCTATTGTTATATGCTCTGGCTCAGGCCTTTTATTAATTAAATATTCAGCCCAATGCTAAAATGAAGAGATTAATTGTCCTCGGATCAACAGGCTCAATAGGTGTTCAGGTTCTTGAAATTGTAAAGGAATTTCCTGGGGAATTTGAGGTGATAGGGCTCTCCGCCGGAAGAAATGTTGCACTGCTTGCACAACAGGTAAAAATTTTTCGGCCGAGGATTGTTTCACTTAAGGACTATGAATCCGCAATGGTCCTTAAGGAAGCAGTGCGTGATCTCAGTGTTAAAGTGGTATGGGGTGAAGAAGGTCTATGTGAGGTTGCATCCCATCCTGATGGTGATATTGTGATTTCAGCAATAGTTGGAAAAGAGGGTTTGCTTCCTACATATGCTGCAGTAAAGAAGGGGAGGAGGATTGCCCTTGCTAATAAGGAAGTCCTTGTTATGGCAGGCAGAATAATAAAGGAGGAGGCGCAGAGATCCCGGAGCATTATCATCCCTGTAGATAGTGAACACAGCGCTATCTTTCAAGTTCTCCTCGGTCAAAGGAAGGAAGATGTAAAAAGGCTCATCCTTACTGCATCCGGTGGTCCATTCTTAAGCTATTCGATGGAAAAATTAAGTGAGGTAACACCTGAACAGGCACTATGCCACCCAAAATGGAGGATGGGAAAAAAGATTTCTGTAGATTCCGCTTCCCTTATGAATAAGGCCCTTGAGATAATAGAGGCAAGATGGTTCTTCGATATCCCTTCTACAAAGATCGAGGTGAAGATTCATCCTGAAAGCATCATCCATTCCATGGTGGAGTTCAGGGATGGATCGGTGCTTGCACAGATGGGGATTACTGATATGAGGATCCCCATCTCCTATGCTCTTTCATTCCCCTCAAGGCTTGATATAAAACTTCCATCCCTTGAGCTTGAAAAATGCTCCCCGCTTACATTCCTCGCACCTGATGAGAGGAGATTTCCTTCTTTAAGGCTTGCATATTATGCACTTGAAAGAGAAAATTCACTTCCTGTTGTGCTCAATGCAGCTGATGAGGTAGCTGTTGATGCATTTCTAAGGGGGAGGATAAGATTTACTGATATACCTGTAATCACTGAAAGGGCGATGGAGGAGTACAGGGGTGGAGATCTTTTTACGATTGAGGAGGTTCTTGAGGTGGATAGATGGACGAGGATGAAGGTGGAGGAGTTTTTGAGGAAGAAGAGCCTATGATTTACGACATAATATGGATCGCAATTGCATTCGGGGCACTGATATTTATCCATGAATTTGGGCACTTTCTCATTGCAAAGCTAACAGGGGTAAAGGTGCTTAAATTTTCCGTGGGTTTCGGTCCCCGGATTTTAGGAATTAAGGGTGGTGAAACAGAATATCTTCTAAGTGCGTTCCCGCTTGGAGGATATGTGAAATTACTTGGTGAAAGCCCTGATGAAGAGATACCTGAGGATGAGAGGGATCGCTCCTTCAATTTTCAGTCTACAGGAAAAAAGATGGCCATAGTGTCAGCAGGGCCCTTTTTCAACCTTATATTTGCTGTTTTTCTTTTTTTCATAGCAAATATAACTGGAATACCAATCCTTGGAACTACGGTTGGTGCTATAAAAGAGGGGATGCCTGCTGAGGATTCCGGCATAAGGGTTGGTGACAGAATAGTAAGGGTTAATGGTAAGGATGTGAGTAGATTTGATGAGCTATCGCATATCATCAGGCAAAGCGGTGGGAATGAACTTGAGATAGTTGTTGAAAGGGAGGGCAAGGAGATTGCATTCATGATCAAGCCCAGGCTTATTAAAGAGAAAAATATATTCGGGGAGGAGATTGAAATCTATGTTATAGGTATTGTTCCTTCATCGGAGTATGTGATTGTGAGGCATGGACCTGTTAAAGCAATCGGATATGCATTTCTACAGACGGTGAATCTCTCCATCCTCACAGTTAAAACAGCAATTAAGCTCATAGAGAGGGTGATTCCCGCAAAGACCATAGGTGGACCTATACTTATTGCACAGATGGTGAAGGAGAGGGCCAGGGAGGGATGGATCCATTTTGTCCTTCTTATGGGTTTATTAAGTGTTAATCTGGGTATACTGAATCTATTCCCAATACCCGTCCTCGATGGAGGACATCTTGTGTTTTTCATTATCGAGGTCTTTCTTGGAAGACAGCTCAGTGTGAAGGTAAAAGAGAGGGCACAGCAGATCGGTCTTTTTATCATCCTGCTTATCCTTGCATTTGCATTTTACAATGATCTCACAAGGAATATCCATTGAGTAAGTGATGGTCAGAATCTTAGCTATTGAAGCATCAACCAGGGCTATGAGTGTGGCGCTCTTTCATGATGAGGAGCTCAGGGGGGAGGTTTTTTTCAACGGGTTGAGAAAGACCTCTGAAAAGATAATAGATGCCATAGAATCGCTCCTTGTTGAGAATAGGGAAGAGATTGGTATGATGGATGCATTTGCTGTTTCAACTGGTCCCGGGTCATTTACGGGCTTGAGGGTTGGTATGGGGACAGCAAAAGGTTTTGCCTTTTCAACGGGAAAACCATTGATTGGGGTACCTACCCTTGAAGCCCTTGCCCATAATATATTCATGTCTTCACCCCTCTTGTGCACAATGCTTGATGCCAGAAAGGGAGAGGTATATTGTGCCCTTTTCAGGTTCAAAGAAGGTGCAATTTCGATGGTCATGGAGCCGATGATTATAAGCCCCTATAAGATTATTGAAATTATAAAAGAAAACTGCATATTTCTGGGCGATGCTCTTCAGATCTATGCAGATATCATAAAAGAGGGCCTTAGGGAGAGGGCCCTTATTGCACCTCCTGCGCTCTGGTATCCTCGCGCGTCTCAGGTAGGCCTGCTTGCCTTGAAGAGGTTCAGGGCAGGCGAGGTGGATGATCCCTTTTTATTGAAGCCAGTTTATCTCAGACCGCCTGATGCTGAATTGAAGCAGTTCAGTTCAATTGACAAATAGGATTTTATAAATTATTATTTAAAAATTATAAAATTTCTTGCAGGGGGACCTTATGTCCTCAAAAGATCAGGAAATTATTGAGAAACTGATGAAGGAAAACGAGGAATTCAGGAGATATATGGAAGAACACAGGGAGCTTGAGAAAAGGGTTTCTGAGCTGGAGAGGAAATCATATCTCACCCCTGATGAGGAGATGGAAGTAAAAAGATTAAAGAAGATCAAACTTGCAGGGAAGGATAAGATTGAGGAGATGATATCCCGTTATAAGAAAGGGATGATGAGGTAATTATGGATTATCAACAGAGAAGCGAAAGGATTAAGGAGGGGATTGAGAGGACACCTCACAGGGCACTCCTTTTTGCAACAGGCTTTCCAAAGTCGGAATTAAGTAAACCATTTGTTGGAATAGCATCAAGCTTTACTGATCTTATTCCAGGACATATCGGGATGAGAGACCTTGAGAGGTTTGCAGAAAAGGGTGTGCATGCAGCAGGAGGATATCCTTTTATATTTGGGGTTCCTGGGATATGCGATGGCATTGCAATGGGGCACAAGGGGATGCACTACTCACTTCCCTCAAGGGAACTTATCGCTGATATCATTGAGTGTGTTGCAGAGGCACATGCGCTTGATGGACTGATACTGCTTACAAACTGTGATAAGATAACACCGGGAATGCTCATGGCTGCTGCAAGGCTTAATATCCCATCAATTGTTATAACAGCAGGTCCAATGCTTTCGGGAAGATATGAGGGGAGAAGGCTTTCACTCGTTAAGGATACCTTTGAGGCGATGGGCCGTTATAAAAAAGGAGAGATCACCCTTTCTGAGCTTCAGATGCTTGAAGAGTGTGCATGTCCCGGTGTTGGTTCATGTCAGGGTCTGTATACGGCGAACACGATGGCGTGTCTTACAGAGGCAATGGGAATGTCGATAGAGGGTTGTGCAACATCACTTGCTACATCAGCAAAGAAGAGAAGGATTGCCTATGAATCAGGAATGAGGATTGTGGAGCTGATAAAGGGGAATATAACTCCCAGGGATATTATGAAAAGGGAGGCCTTTGAGAACGCAATAATGGTGGATCTGGCACTGGGTGGATCAACGAACTCCGTTCTCCATCTCTGTGCTATTGCCCACGAAGCCGGGATTGATCTACCGTTGGAACTTTTCGATGAATTGAGTAGAAGAACACCACATATTGCAAAGCTTGCACCCGCAGGTGAGCACCTGCTTGAGGATCTTGATTATGCTGGTGGTATAGGAGCAGTTTTGAACAGATTGATGCCTCTGCTAAGGGATAATATCACTGTGAGTGGAAAGACCATACTTGAAATAGCAAAGACAAGCAGGGTATATGACGAAATCGTTATAAGGAAAATGGATGATCCATATAGCTTCGAGGGAGGTCTTGCTATTCTAAGGGGAACCCTTGCACCGAATGGTGCTGTTGTTAAGCAGTCAGGTGTTTCACCATCAGCAATGAAAATGAGAGGAAGGGCGAGGGTTTTCGATTCAGAAGAGGAGGCCATGGAGGCAATCCTCGGGGGGAAGATCAAAAAGGGTGATGCCCTTGTGATCAGATATGAGGGTCCAAAAGGTGGGCCTGGCATGAGGGAGATGCTCGCCCCTACCTCAGCGATCATGGGTATGGGGATGGGTGAGGAATTGATGCTCATCACAGATGGAAGGTTCTCTGGTGGCACACATGGTCCATGCATTGGTCATGTATCACCAGAGGCAATGGAAGGTGGCCCGATTGCGCTTGTTGAAGAAGGGGACGAAATAGTTCTCGATATACCTGAGAGGAAGCTTGATCTGCTTGTTTCCGATGATGAATTGAGGAGGAGGAGGCAGATGTGGCGTCCACCTGAGGCAAAGATAAAGAAGGGCTACCTGCTCAGGTATTCACAATTTGTAAGTTCTGCTGACAAAGGGGCCATTTGCAGCCCTTTATTTAAAAAATGAATTAATTCAGGAGGAGACATCAGTGAAGAAAACAGGTGCAGAGATATTTGTTGAATGCCTCCTCAGGGAAGGGATCGATACGATATTCGGTCTTCCCGGAGGCGCTGTCCTTCATGTTTATGATGTACTTTATGATTCACCCATAAAACACGTGCTTGTGAGACATGAGCAAGCTGCAGTTCATATGGCTGATGGTTATGCAAGGGCGACAGGAAAGGTCGGTGTAACGCTTGTAACATCAGGTCCAGGGGCAACTAATACAGTAACTGGAATCGCAACGGCTTATATGGACTCAATACCTGTTGTTATTTTTACAGGGCAGGTGCCAACAGCGCTTATTGGGAATGATGCCTTTCAGGAAGCGGATATAGTTGGTATAACAAGGCCATGCACAAAGCATAATTTTCTTGTGAAAAATGTAAAGGATCTTGCAAGGATCATAAGAGAGGCTTTTTATATTGCAAGGTCAGGAAGACCAGGGCCTGTTCTTGTTGATCTTCCAAAGGATGTGATAATGGCATCAACAGAGTTTCAATATCCGGAAAAGGTGCATATAAGGAGCTACAATCCAAACTATGAGGGGCATATAGGTCAGGTAAAAAGGGCACTTAAGGAAATACTCAATGCAAAGAGGCCTGTTCTCTATACAGGCGGGGGTATTATCTGGTCGGAGGCATCCGAAGAGCTTACGGCTTTTGCTGAAAGGTTGCACATTCCAGTAACAAATACACTTATGGGACTTGGTGGATTCCCTGGGACGCACGAACTGTTTCTTGGAATGCTCGGAATGCATGGGACATACTGGGCAAACATGGCAATGATCCACAGCGATCTTATAATTGCCATTGGTGCAAGATTTGACGACAGAGTAACAGGTAAACTTGATGAGTTTGCAACAGGTGCAACTATAATCCATATTGATATAGATCCCAGTTCCATAAGCAAGAATATACCTGTGCATATTCCTATCGTAGGAGATGCAAAAAATGTTCTTAAAAAGATGCTCGAGCTTTTGGACAAGGAAGATGAGAAGGTGATACAGGAATACAGGGTATCGCTGGAGGAGTGGCATGAACAGATAGAAAAATGGAAGGTTGCCCATCCGCTATCCTACAAGCAGGGAGAAGGACCTCTCAAACCTCAGTTCGTTATGGAAAAGATATATGAGCTTACAAATGGGAGGGCCATTATTGCAACAGATGTGGGTCAGCACCAGATGTGGGTTGCCCAGTATTATAAATTTAATAAACCCAGGGCACTTCTGACATCTGGAGGTCTCGGAACAATGGGTTATGGATTTCCTGCAGCGATCGGTGCACAGGTCGCATTCCCTGATAAACTTGTAATTGATATTGCAGGAGATGGAAGTATACAGATGAATATTCAGGAGATGGCAACTGCTGTTCAGTATAACCTGCCTGTTAAGGTTTTTATCATAAATAACAGGTATCTTGGAATGGTCAGACAGTGGCAGGAGCTTTTCTTCAAGCAGAGATATTCGCAGGTTGATCTAAGGGTATCGCCTGATTATGTTAAACTTGCCGAAGCTTACGGTGCAACAGGATTAAGGGCAACGAAGCCTGATGAAGTGGAATATGTTATCAGGAAGGCAATCGATACACCAGGGCTTGTTATTGTGGATTTTGTTGTGGATCCCTACGAGTGTGTTTATCCAATGGTTCCTGCAGGTGCACCATTGAGTAAGATGCTGCTTGCGTGATTGGGAGGGTTTATGACGGATAAGAAAAACGAAAAGCACATAATATCCATGCTTGTGGAAAATGAGTTTGGGGTTCTGTCCAGGGTGGCAGGTCTTTTCAGTGCGAAGGGCTATAACATAGATAGCTTATGTGTTGCTGAAACACATGATCCAACTGTTTCAAGGATGACGATTGTAACAAAGGGGGACGAACAGATCATCGAGCAGATACTCAAGCAACTCAACAGGATGATAACAGTAATAAAGGTTCAGAATTTCACCGGAGAGGATTATCTTGAGAGGGAGCTCGTGTTAATAAAGGTTAATGCAAGAGAGGATACAAGGGCGGAAATATTGAGGATTGTGGATATATTCAGGGCAAAGGTTGTTGATGTATCACCTGAAACATACACGATAGAGATAACAGGTGATGAAAATAAGATTTCCGCATTTATAGAGCTGTTAAGGCCACTGGGAATAAAGGAGCTCATAAGGACAGGAAAGGTTGCACTATCGAGGGGATCGAGGGTTCTGTCACCAGAGGTGCATAAGGTGAGGGGAAAATCAGGCGAGGCAGCTTGAATATAAAGATGGGAGGTAATAGCAATGCGTATCTATTATGATAAGGATGCCGATATTTCACGCATAAAGGGGAAAAGGATTGCAGTTATAGGATTTGGATCGCAGGGGCACGCACATGCATTGAATCTTAAGGACAGTGGTATTGATGTTGTTGTTGGATTGAGGAAAGGGGGTCAGTCCTGGTCAAAAGCTGAAAAAGCTGGTCTTAAGGTTCTAACTGTTAGTGAGGCATCAGAGCGAGCTGATATAATAATGATCCTTCTTCCTGATGAGGTCCAGGCTGATGTGTATTGGAAAGAGATTGCTTCAAATCTGACAAAGGGCAAGTATATAGCTTTTGCACACGGGTTTAACATCCATTTTGGACAGATCGTACCCCCCAATGATGTGAATGTTTTTATGGTTGCACCGAAGGGGCCCGGTCATCTCGTAAGGCATGAGTTTACAAAGGGTGCAGGGGTCCCTGCACTCATAGCAGTCCACAACGATCCCTCTGGAGATACAAAGGAGGTTGCACTTGCATATGCAAGGGCCCTTGGATGTACAAGGGCAGGTGTAATTGAGACAACATTCAAGGACGAAACGGAAACCGATCTTTTTGGTGAGCAGACCGTGCTCTGCGGTGGTGTGACTGCGCTTATCCTTGCGGGATTTGAGACCCTTGTTGAGGCAGGATATCCTCCTGAGCTTGCATATTTTGAGTGTCTGCATGAATTGAAACTGATTGTTGATCTCATCTATGAGGGTGGAATAAGCAATATGAGGTATTCGGTAAGCAATACCGCCCAGTATGGAGATCTCACAAGGGGACCAAGGGTCATTAATGAAAATGTAAGGCAGGAGATGAAGAGGATACTCCATGAGATCCAGACAGGTCAATTTGCAAGGGAGTGGATACTGGAGAATAAGGTGGGGAGGCCTGTTTTCAATGCCCTAACAAAAAGGGGTGAGGAGCATCTGATTGAAAAGGTCGGAGCTCAGCTTAGAAGTATGATGAGCTGGCTTTTAAAGGAGAGGCTTGTTGACAGAAGCAAGAATTGAGATGTTAACATATGGTGATATAGATAGAAAACTGAGGGGCCCCATTGCAAGACCTGCTTACCCGCTTTTAGCAGCAGGAAGCCTGATTTTAATTCTGAGTTATTTTAAAGGCTGGTGGTATCTTTTTTATTTTATTGCAGCTATAGAGGGTTTTATAATCATCTTTTTCAGAAATCCGAGCAGGAAGATAGATTACAGTGATGGATTGATTCTTTCCCCTGCTGATGGAAGGGTTGTGGAGATAACAATGGCGGAAGAGAAAGATCTTATAAAGGAGAAGGCCCTGAAGGTATCTATCTTTATGTCACTTGCAGATGTTCATGTTAACAGATCCCCTGTAGAGGGAAAGATAGTCGCTGTTCGTTATATCCCTGGTATGTTTTTCAGGGCAGATAGCAACATTTTGTGTGAAAGGAATGAGAGAAACTGCCTGGTTATAGAAGATAGGGAGGGAAGAAGGATTGTTCTCAAACAGATAGCGGGAAAGATAGCAAGAAGGATAGTATGTTATGCATCACCGGGTGATGTGCTGAAAGCGGGTGATCGTTTTGGAATAATATGCTTTGGATCAAGGGTTGAACTCTATTTTCCCGATGGGATTTCAATCAATGTAATGATCGGGCAGAAGGTAAAAGGTGGAAAAACAATTATAGGATACTGGCAATGATGAGGACAAAAAGGGAAAGGTCAGGATGGAAAAAAGGCGTATATATTCTTCCCAATCTGCTTACGACATGCAGTCTATATCTTGGACTTTATTCGATAATCCTTTCGATGAAAGGCGATCTTTATAATGCAGCCATTGCGATACTTGGCGCGGTGATATTTGATGGTGTGGATGGGAGAATAGCACGCTTTACAAACTCTACAAGCCGATTTGGTGTAGAATACGACTCCCTTGCTGATCTTGTAAGCTTTGGGATTGCACCATCAATTTTTGTTTACATATGGGCACTTAAACCATATGGAAGATGGGGGTGGGCTGCAATATTTCTTTATACTGCATGTGGAGCATTAAGACTGGCACGCTTCAACGTCCAGTTTTATACATCTGAAAGCAAGGGTTTCAGAGGACTTCCTATACCCGCTGCTGCAAGTTTTATTGCGACTATGTATCTATTTGTGAATCATTTCAGGCTATCAGGTCAATTAAGATATCTGGTTATACTTATCACGATATACATACTCGGATTTCTTATGGTAAGTAGCATACGTTATCATAGTTTCAAGGACTTCCAGCTTTTAAGAAAAAAGCCCTTTGAAACCCTTGTTGCTGTTGTATTGCTGATTTTTATTGTTGTAGCTGAACCATACCTTATCCTTTTTATAATTTCATCTCTTTATATCATCTCCGGGCCTGCAGAGGGTATCATCAGGTTATTATGGAAAGGAAAGGCCCTTCCAAAAAAGGTTCTCGAGAGAAGGGACCTTACCAATTGATTAAATAGAAAGGGAGGAATTATGCCTGAGAAAGTAGCTATCTTTTGCACAACATTAAGGGATGGGGAGCAGTCCCCGGGTGCAAGCATGAACATTGAGGAGAAGCTTCTTGTGGCCCAGCAGCTTGAAAGGCTCAATGTTGATGTGATAGAGGCTGGTTTTCCCATCTCATCGGAGGGTGATTTTGAAGCAGTCAAAAGGATTGCACAAACAGTGAGAGAGCCAGAGATCGCTGCATTGTGTCGTGCCAATCTTAAGGATATCGACAGGGCATGGGAGGCATTGAAATATGCACGCAAACCCCGCATACATACATTCATTGCAACTTCCGATATTCACATGAAATATAAATTGAGAAAAACAAGGGAACAGGTTCTTGAGGATGCCGTGAAGGCTGTAAGGTATGCGAAAAAATATTGTGAGAATGTGGAGTTCTCCGCTGAGGATGCTACACGATCTGACAGAAATTTTCTTTGCCAGGTTTTTACGGCTGTCATCGATGAGGGTGCAACGGTTATAAATGTTCCTGATACAGTGGGTTATGCTATTCCACTTGAGTATGGGGAGTTAATCAGATACATCAAGGAACATGTTCCAAATATTCATAAAGCAATTTTAAGCACGCACTGTCATGATGATCTTGGTCTTGCTGTTGCAAATTCACTCATGGCTGTGCTCAATGGAGCAAGACAGATTGAGTGCACAATAAACGGGATAGGAGAGAGGGCAGGAAATACATCACTTGAAGAAGTGGTAATGGCGATAAAGACGAGAAAGGATTTTCTTAACTTCGAGACACAGATTGTAACTGAGCAGATATATCCTACAAGCAGGCTGGTGAGTCAGATTACTGGCATCCATGTTCCCCCAAATAAGGCGATAGTTGGTGGAAACGCCTTTGCCCATGAGGCAGGGATTCACCAGGATGGTGTGCTTAAGGAGAAGCTCACATATGAAATAATGAGGCCGGAGGAGGTGGGCATTCCAAAGAGCACACTTGTTATGGGGAAGCATTCAGGAAGACATGCATTCAGGGAGAAGATGAAGGAACTGGGTTTTGATTTAAACGATGAGGAGCTGGATAAGGCATTTGAAAGGTTCAAGAGTATTGCTGATAAGAAAAAAATTGTATACGACGAGGATCTTATTGCTATAGTTACACAGGAGACATTGAAGTGGCCAGAAAAATACAAACTCGTTTATCTAAATGTTATAAGCGGCACACAGGCTGTTCCAACAGCAACAGTCAAGATGGAGATTGATGGAAAGGAGGTTCAAGATGCCGGATTTGGCGTTGGACCTGTTGATGCCACATATCAGACGATTGCAAAGATTACAAATACCTCAAGTAAGCTTGTAAGTTATCAGGTAAAGGCAATCACAGGGGGAACCGATGCGCAGGGTGAGGTTACCGTGAAGCTTGAAGAGGGCGGATTTACCGTTGTTGGCCACGGTGCGCATGTGGATATAATAGTTGCAAGTGCGGAGGCATACATAAATGCACTTAACAAACTTGAGTATATAAAGAATACAATAAAGGAATTAAGGGGTAGTTCCTGATATGGGGATGACTATTACGGAGAAGATACTTGCTGAACATGCAGGACTGAATGAGGTCCACCCAGGTGAGCTAATCAGTGCCAGGGTTGATCTCGCACTTGGAAACGATATAACTGCTCCCCTTGCCATCAAGGAATTCCGGAAGATCGGAGCGAGCAGAGTTTTTGATCCCGAAAAGATTGCACTTATCCCTGACCATTTTGTTCCAAGCCGAGATATAAAATCAGCAGAGCTTTCAAAGCTACTGAGGGAATTCTCAAGGGAACAGGGGATCCGTCACTATTATGAGATCGGGGAAGCAGGCATTGAGCATGCACTCCTTCCAGAAAAGGGGATTGTGCTTCCAGGCGATCTTGTTATAGGTGCTGACAGCCACACATGCACCTACGGCGCACTGGGTGCATTTTCAACGGGTGTTGGAAGCACGGACCTTGCTGCGGTTATGATAACAGGTGAGATATGGCTCAAGGTTCCCGAGAGCATGAAGTTTATCTATTACGGGAAAAGAAAGAGGTGGGTTTATGGAAAGGATCTGATACTCTTCACAATTGGTGATATAGGTGTTGATGGTGCCCTTTACAAGGCAATGGAATTTACAGGAGAGGCGATTTCATCAATGAAGATGTCTGATAGATTCGCTATGGCAAATATGGCAGTTGAAGCCGGTGCAAAGAACGGAATATTTGCACCCGATGAGGAGACTCTCCAATATGTAAGGGAAAGGGCAAGGAGGCCCTTTAAGTGCTATCAGAGTGATCCTGATGCTAACTACTGCGAGATTAAGGAATACGATGTATCGAGAATCGAGCCTCAGGTTGCATTTCCACATCTTCCATCAAATGTAAAGGGGATTTCTGAGGTAGGAAACATCCCCATAGATCAGGTATTCATAGGGTCATGCACCAATGGATGGATTGAGGATCTGAGAATTGCTGCCGAGATCCTCAAAGGGCACAAGAAGGCACCATATCTCCGCCTTATTATAATCCCATCAACGCCGGAAATTTATAATCAGGCACTCCAGGAGGGGCTCATAGACATATTCCTTCAGGCAGGTGCTGTAATTGGTCCCCCAACATGCGGGCCATGCCTTGGCGGGCATATGGGTGTACTTGCCAAAGGGGAGAGGGCAATTGCCACAACGAACAGGAACTTCATAGGAAGGATGGGGGATCCTGGAAGTGAAGTTTACCTTTCAAATCCTGCAATCGCTGCAGCCTCAGGTATACTGGGGAGGATCGGGAGTCCTGAGGAGCTTGGTCTATAAGGGGGGTATTGATGCTTTTGAAAGGAAGGGCACACTCCTTTGGAGACAATATAGACACGGACATTATTATACCTGCCCGATACCTCAATACAACGGATCCATATGAACTTGCTGTTCACTGCATGGAGGGGATCGATCCTGATTTCCCGAGCAGGGTTTCAAGGGGGGATGTAATCATTGCGGGAGAGAATTTTGGATGTGGCTCATCGAGGGAGCATGCCCCTGTTTCTATAAAGGCCTGCGGTATTTCCTGCATCATTGCAAAGAGCTTTGCAAGGATTTTTTACAGGAATGCCTTTAACCTTGGCCTCCCTCTTCTGGAGTCAAAGGAGGCATCCGATTATATAGAGACAGGGGATCTTGTTGAGGTTGACCTTTCCAGAGGAAGGATATTGAATATCACAAAGGGAATGGCATTTTCCATCCAACCAATCCCACCATTCATGCTTGAGCTCCTTGAGGCTGGCGGTCTCATGGCATATATTAAGAAAAAGATAGGGTAGAGGAATGTTCAAAATTGCAGTGCTTGGTGGAGATGGTATTGGCCCTGAGGTTACCCGTGAGGCAGTTGAGGTTTTAAGGCTTATCTGTAGAATCTGCAAAAGGGATGTTGAATTTATTGAGGGGGCAGTTGGTGGGGATGCGATTGACAGAACAGGAAAGCCCCTTCCAGATGAGACAATGGAGCTTGTTAAGAAGAGTGAGGCGGTTTTGTTGGGTGCTGTTGGTGGTCCGAAATGGGATAATCTCGATTTTTCCATAAGACCTGAAAGGGCGCTTCTGGGATTGAGAAAGGGACTGGGTCTTTTCGCAAATCTAAGACCTGCAAAACTATTCACTCCCCTTGTGAATGCATCAACGCTGAAGAGGGGTGTTATAGAGGGAACAGATATAATCGTTGTCAGAGAACTTACAGGGGATGTGTATTTTGGAGAGCCAAGGGGAGTATTTATAATGCCTGATGGATCAAAAAAGGGTGTAAATACAATGGTATATACAACTGATGAGATAAGGAGGATTGCAGAGGTTGCCTTCAGGGTTGCAAGGGGGAGGAGGAAGAAGGTCACATCGGTTGACAAGGCAAATGTGCTTGAATCAACAGAGCTCTGGAGGAGAACTGTCTCAGAGGTCCACAGCGACTATCCAGATGTTGAGCTCGATCACATGTATGTGGACAACTGCGCCATGCAGCTCATTAGAAATCCCCGTAAGTTTGATATTATACTTACAACAAACCTCTTTGGTGATATCTTAAGTGATGAGGCAGCAATGCTAACAGGCTCCATAGGTATGCTTCCTTCAGCAAGCCTTGGCGGAAGGACATCCCTTTACGAGCCTGTTCATGGAAGTGCACCCGATATCGCGGGGATGGATATTGCAAATCCCATAGGATCAATACTTTCTGCAGCTATGCTCCTTGAATATTCCATGGGTCTTCCAGCATACGCCCGTTTGATAGAGAGTGCAGTTGAAAGGGTACTTGAGAAGGGATACAGGACAAGGGATATATGGGAGGATGGGTGTATTCTTGTTGGAACGAAGCAGATGGGAAGGCTCATCAGGGAGGAGATAGAGAGGATTGTTTGTTTAGATTAAAGAACAGGAAGGAGGACTGTTAACAGATGGGTAAAAAGAAGAAATACAATGTTGCCGTTGTTGGGGCAACAGGTGCTGTTGGAAGGGAGATGCTGAAGGTTCTTGAAGAGAGAAACTTTCCTGTAAACAGAATCGTTCCCCTTGCATCGGAAAGGTCTGAAGGATCAAAGGTTGAGTTCATGGGAAGTGAGGTAAGGGTTGAGCTCCTCAGAGGTGATGCCTTCAGCGGTGTGGATATAGCACTTTTTTCAGCAGGTGGATCCATAAGTGCACGATTTGCACCTGAGGCTGCAGCAAGAGGGGCTGTTGTTATAGACAACACATCCCATTTCCGCATGGATCCTGATGTTCCCCTTGTTGTTCCTGAGGTTAATCCGCATGCAATAGCCCATTATACAAAAAAGGGGATAATAGCAAATCCAAATTGCTCAACAATACAGATGGTTGTTGTGCTTAAGCCCATACACGATGTTGCGAGGATAAAGAGGGTTGTTGTTTCCACGTATCAGTCCACATCTGGCGCGGGGAAGGAGGCTATGGATGAACTCTTTCAGCAAACAGTATCCCTGATTAATGGGAAGGATATAACTGTTGAGGTATTTCCCCATCAGATTGCATTCAACTGCATCCCACACATAGACGTTTTTCTGAACAACGGATATACGAAGGAAGAGATGAAGATGATACTGGAAACAAAGAAGATCATGGAGGACGAAAGCATCAATGTTACAGCAACAACAGTGAGGATACCGACATTTTACTGTCACTGTGAATCCGTGAACATAGAGACAGAAAGGAAGCTTACCCCTGGTGAAGTGAGGGAGATACTCTCAAAGGCGCCTGGTGTTAAGGTTGTTGATGATCCCAAGAGGAATGAGTATCCGATGAACATAACTGCTGCAGGTCAGGACCTCACATATGTGGGAAGGATAAGGGAGGACTTTTCCATTCCAAACGGAATAAATCTCTGGATTGTTGCTGACAATCTGAGAAAAGGTGCAGCGACAAATGCAGTTCAGATTGCAGAGATACTTATTGAAAATTATCTGTGAGGGAAAAGGGACTGAAAAATATCAGGCTTCTCATTCAGTATGATGGAACGGATTATGCAGGATGGCAGAGACAGAGAAACCTTCCTACAATTCAAGGGGTTCTTGAGGATGTGATAAGGAGAATAACAGGGGATGATATCCACATTCACGGGGCTGGAAGGACTGATGCAGGTGTTCATGCAATAGGGCAGGTAGCAAACTTCCACACAGAATCAAGACTGACACCCCATGAGTTAAAAAGGGCGATAAATGCGCTTCTTCCTGAAGACATTGTAATCGCTACTGCTGACGAGGCTCCCCCTGATTTCCACGCAAGAAGGGATGCAAAGGGCAAGATCTACCTGTATGTTATACTCAATCGTGACTTTCCATCTCCGATATGGAGGAGGTATTCCTGGTGGGTGAGGTGGAGCCTTGACCTTGATCTCATGAAAAAGGCATCGGATCTTCTCATAGGAACGCATGATTTCTCCTCATTTACAAATAGCGGTGGAAGCTGCTCATCCACTATAAGAACAATCTATAGGGTTGACCTCATAAGGAAGAAAAGGGGGTTTCTACTTTTTGAGATAGAGGCTGATGGTTTTTTAAAGCAGATGGTGAGGATTATCGTGGGGACTCTTGTTGAGGTTGGAAGGGGCAGGATGGATATTAATAGATTCTTACGTCTTCTTGAGGTAAAGGAAAGGCGTCTTGCAGGACCCACTGCCCCGGCAAGAGGTTTGTTTCTTAAGGAGGTAAAGTATTAATGAGTCACCTATTCAGCACTGATTGCTAAGGTCGGGGTTGACTTTTGAAAAAAATGGATTAAATTATTATGGTTAAACTTTTTGGGAAGTGAGGATGGAAAGAATGAAGAGCTATATGGCAAGGAAGGAGGATGTAGAGAGGAAGTGGTATCTTATAGATGCAGAAGGGCAGGTTCTGGGAAGGCTTGCATCGGTCATAGCAAGGATCATAAGAGGTAAGCACAAGCCCATTTTTACACCCCATGTTGATACAGGCGATTTTGTGGTGGTCATAAATGCAGAGAAGATCAAGCTTACAGGAAAGAAACTCGAGGGGAAGGTCTACTACTATCACAGCGGGTATCCTGGTGGGCTAAAGATGATAAGTGCAAAGAAGATGCTTGCTCAAAAGCCCGAGAGGATGATTGAGGAGGCAGTCTGGGGGATGATCCCGAAGGGTAGACTTGGAAGGAAGATGATAAAGAAGCTTAAGGTTTACAGGGGTCCTGATCACCCACATAGGGCGCAAAACCCTGAGCCTCTTGAGATATCAAAATTTCAGTAATCGATCAGTGGAGGTAAGATGGCAGTAAAGATTTACTCCGATGTAGGGAAGAGAAAAACTGCAGTTGTAAGGGTCTGGATGAGGGAAGGGACGGGCAGGATAATTGTAAATGACAGGCCCTTTGAGGAATACTTTCCCCGTGAAACATTGAGGATATCAATAAAGGAACCTCTTGAAATAGCAGGCTGTAGCGGGAAATTCGATATTTATGCGAATGCAAGGGGTGGCGGGATATCAGCCCAGGCTGATGCACTGAGATATGGTATTGCAAGGGCACTTGTTCAAATAAATGAGGAGTATAAAGCCCCCTTGAAAAAGAATGGTCTTCTTACACGTGATGCCAGGGAGAAGGAGAGAAAGAAATACGGAAGGCCAGGTGCAAGGAAGAGATTCCAGTATTCAAAGAGATAACATCCGCTATTAAATGCATAAGTGCAGTAAAGAGAGATATAGGGTTGGTGTTCTTGGTTCAACAGGGTATACGGGTATAGAGCTTATAAGAATCCTTACCCTTCACCCATTTATCGAAATTTCAGGTATAACATCCCAACAGTTCGCTGGCAGGGTCTTATCTGAAGTAGTTCCCTCATTGCGCGGGGATGTAGAGCTGTTCTGTGAGAAGCTTTCAGAGGAATTTCTGAATAAGGAATTTGATATTATCTTTTCCTGTCTTCCCCACGGACATTCAATGGAATTTGTCCCATCCATTATTAAAAAGGGCATAAGGGTTATTGATCTAAGTGCAGATTATAGGTTTAAGGATGTGACTATTTACGAGAAGTGGTATAAGAAGCATACATCACCTGAACTTCTCAATATTGCTGTTTATGGCCTTCCTGAAATATTCAGGGATAAGATAAAGGATGCTATTCTTGTGAGTATCCCTGGATGTTATCCCACAGGTTCTATCCTTGCCCTTGTCCCTGCTGTTAAAAATGATCTTATATTTCCTGATGATATTATAATCGATGCAAAATCCGGTGTTACAGGTGGGGGAAGGGCAGTTACTCTTGATATGCTCTATGCTGAAATAAACGATGGTATGAGACCTTACAAGATTGGGTCACACAGACATATGCCTGAGATGGAGGAGGTCTTAAGCCGTATTGCTGGAAGGGAGATAAAGGTTCTTTTCTGTCCACATCTTATTCCTATGAGCAGGGGGATTATTTGCACTGTATACTGCAGATTAAAAAGGAGGTTTTCCGCCGATGAGGTTGAAGCCCTCTATAGGGAATTTTACGCTGACTCACCATTTATTAGAATCCTTCCATCGGGAACCCTGCCAGCAACACAGCACATAAAAGGTTCGAATTACTGCAACATTTCCATTATTACTGAAAGCAGCTCAAACAGGCTAATAATAATTTCTGCGATAGATAATCTTGGTAAAGGTGCCTCAGGGCAGGCTGTTCAATGCATGAATATTATGCTGGGGCTTCCAGAAAGAACAGCTCTTACTACACCTCCCCTCTTTCCATGAACTTCATATTAGCCCTTTACCTTGACACCTTATTTTCCCTTTTGTTATAAAAGAAATGATTTAAAGGTCATTACCTCTGCTCTTTAATCCCGGGAAGGATGGTTTATGAGGGCTATAGTAGTGATACCTGCGAGATTTGCATCAGAGAGATTTCCCGGGAAAGTCATCGCAGATCTCGAAGGCAAACCCGTAATACAATGGGTTTATGAAGGTGCATCCAGATGCAAGAATATAGAGGCTGTTATTGTTGCCACCGATGATGAGAGGGTTAAAAAGGTGGTTGAAGGATTTGGAGGCAACGCTATTATGACATCTCCCTACCATAAATCAGGGACTGAGAGGGTTGCGGAGGTTGCGGAAAGAATCGATTATGAGATATTTATTAATGTTCAGGGTGATGAACCTTTGATAGAGTCCCAGATGGTGGATCAAGTTATAAATCCATTTAAAGATTCCACAGACTTTTCAATAACAACATTAAAAACAGGGCTCAGGGATTATTCGGAATTGATAGATTCTAATACAGTTAAAGTGGTTACCGACTCCCGCGGATACGCACTCTATTTTTCAAGATCGCCGATCCCTTATCTTCGCAATGGATGGAGCAGTCTCTCGAGTCAATTCAATTCATACAGGAGGATCTGGTTCAAGCATATCGGAATATATGGTTACAGAAGGGATTTTCTTTTAAAATGGAAGGATCTCATGGAATCCCCTCTTGAGAGGATCGAGAAACTGGAGCAACTGAGGGCACTTGAGAACGGATACAGGATAAAGGTTATGGAAACGGAATGTGAGACATCTGGAATTGATACACCTGAAGATCTTGAGAAGGTCAGATCCATAATAAGAGAAAGGATGGGAGGGCTTTGAAGAAAAAGTTTATTTTCATAACAGGGGGAGTTGTTTCCTCACTTGGCAAGGGTGTTGCGGCTGCATCCATAGGTGCCCTTTTAGAAAGCAGGGGCCTTACCATAACACTGCAGAAGCTTGATCCCTACATAAATGTTGATCCTGGCACTATGAACCCCTACCAGCATGGTGAAGTTTATGTTACAGATGACGGAACAGAAACAGACCTTGATCTTGGTCATTATGAGCGATTCACCCATGCAAAGCTTGGAAGGAAGAACAATGTAACAACAGGACAGATCTACGATGCGGTTATAAGTAAAGAAAGGAGGGGTGATTACCTTGGTGTTACAGTTCAGGTAATACCCCATATAACAGATGAGATAAAAAACAGGATTAAACAGGTTGCTGAATCGGTCGATCTTGCAATAGTTGAGATTGGAGGAACAGTTGGTGATATTGAGAGCCTTCCATTTCTTGAAGCAATCAGGCAATTCAGGGCTGATATGGGAAAGGAAAACACACTTTATATACATCTAACCCTCGTTCCATACCTTAAAAGTGCGGGAGAGCTCAAAACAAAGCCAACCCAGCACAGCGTCAAAGAGTTAAGGCAGATAGGTATTCAACCTGATATTATACTCTGCAGGACAGACAGATTTCTCAGTAAGGATGTTAAAGAAAAGATAGCACTTTTCTGTAATGTGGAGCCAGAGTCTGTTATAACTGCAAAGGATGTGGAATGCATATATGAGATTCCGCTTGTTTTTCATCAGGAGAATTTGGATGAAAGAGTGGTGGAGATGCTCAATATATGGACAAGATCACCTGTTCTTGATGAGTGGAAAAAGATTGTACACAAATATTATTATCCAAAGACTGAATGCACAATAGCACTGGTTGGAAAGTATGTTCACCTTAAGGATTCATACAAAAGCCTTCATGAAGCACTTATCCATGGTGGTCTTGCAAATGACTGCAGGGTTAACATAAGGTATGTTGATTCGGAAGAGGTTGAAAAAAGGGAGCCAGATGAATTCCTGTGGGATGTGGATGGAGTCCTTGTTCCAGGCGGATTTGGAAGCAGGGGGATTGAGGGAAAGATAAAGACCATTACATATGCGAGGAAGATGAAGATACCATACCTTGGTATATGTCTGGGAATGCAACTTGCCGTTGTTGAGTTTGCGAGGAATGTAGTTGGCTACAAAGGGGCAAATAGCAGAGAATTTGATGAGAACACACCCTATCCTGTTATAGATCTCATGGAGGACCAGAAGAGTGTAAAACAAAAGGGTGGATCAATGAGACTGGGTTCCTATCCATCGATCCTTACGGATGGGTCCCTCGCAAGCAGAATTTATGGAAGGAGGGAGATAAGCGAGAGACATCGCCACAGGTATGAGGTAAATAACTTATTCAGGGATACCTTAGAGCAGAAAGGGATGGTTATGAGTGGACTCAGTCCTGATTCAAAACTGGTTGAAATTATTGAGCTCAGAGATCACCCCTGGTTCATTGGATGCCAGTTCCATCCAGAATTTAAATCAAAACCTATGGAGCCTCACCCGCTTTTCGTTGAATTTATAAAGGCATCTCTGAGATACAAGAGCACAAGGAGCTGATTCCTTGGAAAAGGGAATGATGCCTCCGAAGGGAAAAAGGGTTGTGAATGTATCGGGGATCAGTATCGGTTATGGAAAACCTATTATCATCATCGCAGGTCCATGTGTCATAGAGGATGAAGATACAACAACAAGGATAGCAGGCTCACTGAAAAGGATAACCGGGCAACTGGGGATCCCTTTTATTTTCAAGGCATCCTATGACAAGGCAAATAGGACATCCATAAAGTCCTTCAGGGGGCCGGGTCTGAAAAGGGGGCTTGAGATCTTAAAGGGGATCAGATCCAGCCTCGGAATTCCGGTGCTATCAGATGTGCACAGGTTTGAGGAGATTGGACCTGCATCAGAGGTGCTTGATGTGCTTCAGATACCAGCATTTCTCTGCAGGCAGACGGATCTCATAGTTGAGGTAGCAAGAACAGGTAAACCCATTAATATTAAGAAAGGGCAGTTTATGGCACCTCATGATGTTATCCATATAATCGAAAAGGCACTTTCAACAGGTAATGAATCAATAATGATTACAGAAAGGGGTTACTGCTTCGGATATAATAATTTGGTTACGGATATAAGGGCATTGCCTGTAATGAGATCCTTCGGCTATCCTGTTATATACGATGCAACCCATAGTGCACAGAAGCCAGGTGGATTGGGTTCATCATCCGGAGGAGAGAGTGAAATGGTCCCTTATCTTGCAAGGGCTGCTGTTGCTGCTGGGATTGATGGATTATTTGTTGAAGTTCATGAGGATCCAGGAAGGGCGCTTTCTGATGGGCCGAATTCCCTTCCTCTTCATCTGCTTCCCGAACTGCTTGAAGCTATTATAAAGATTGACTCTATTGTTAAGGAAGGTGAAAGGGATGGATGAACAGAGAATACTGGAGATAGCAAAGAATGTGTTGAGGATTGAGATAGAGGGGATTGAGAATGTCTGCAGTAAGCTTAACAGCAACTTTGCAAAGGCTGTTGAGCTTCTTTTTAAATGCAGGGGTAGGGTTGTTATTACAGGCATGGGGAAGTCGGGAATTGTAGGTAAAAAGATTGCGTCAACCCTTGCAAGTACAGGAACTCCCGCATTTTTCCTTCATCCCGCGGAAGGTGTCCATGGTGATCTCGGAATGATATCAAAAGATGATCTTGTAATTGCCATATCAAACAGTGGTGAGACGGATGAGGTTATGAAGATCCTGCCCATTATCAGGAGGATGGGTAATAAACTTATAGCCATAACGGGAAATCCCAGCTCCACACTGGGAAAGGCTGCTGATGTGGTAATTGATGCAGGTGTTAAGGAGGAGGCATGTCCTATGGGGCTTGCACCAACCGCATCAACAACAGCAGCACTTGCACTTGGTGATGCACTGGCAATTGCGCTGCTTGAGATGAGGGGATTTAAGGAGGAGGATTTTGCACTGATCCATCCTGCAGGAGCCATAGGAAAAAGGCTTCTACTGAGGGTTGAGGATATAATGCATGGGCCAGACAGGCTCCCCCTTGTTAGGATTGAGACCATAATGAAGGAGGCGATATTTGAGATAACATCAAAAGGTTTTGGTATAACCGGTGTTGTTGATGATGAAGGGAATCTTGTTGGATGCATAACAGATGGTGATTTGAGAAGGGCCCTTGAGAAGAGCGACGATCTCTGGTACAGGAAAGCCTCTGAAGTTATGACAAAGAATCCGAAGGGTATAGAGAAAGATGCCCTCGTTACAAAGGCACTCAACAGGATGGAATATTTTAAGATAACAGCGCTTTTTGTATTTGAAAAGGAGGGGGATAAAAAGCCCATTGGTATATTGCATCTTCATGATATTCTGAGATCGGGTGTTGTATGATGGATAAGGGGGGTATTGAATTAGAATCAAGGGCGAGGAAGGTAAGACTCCTTGTTCTTGATGTTGATGGTGTTATGACCGATGGAAGGATAATAATTGATAGCAAGGGTGTGGAGTCAAAATTTTTTGATGTAAAGGATGGACACGGGATTAAGTTATTCATGAGGGCAGGACTTGATGTGATCATAATAACTGGTCGTGAATCCAATGTTGTAACATCAAGGGCAAGGGAACTTGGAATTAAGGATGTTTATCAGGGAATACACAACAAATCAGAGCTTCTTGAAAGAATAATCAGAGAAAAGGGTATTGATGCAGAGAAAGTTGCATTTATTGGAGACGATCTTACAGATATACCTGTGATGAAGAGGGTTGGTTTTGCTGTTGCAGTGAGGGATAGCGTGGAGGAAGTAAAGGCATTTGCCCATTACATAACCGAAAGGAAGGGCGGAAGGGGTGCTGTGAGGGAGGTAATAGAGCTTATCCTCAAGGCTCAGGGTAGGTGGGAGGATGTGGTCAAAAAATATTTTATTTAGCCAACCAGCATGGATGGTATAATGAGAATTGGTGTAAGGCATATGCTCATGATCTCCGTCTTGGTATTAGCAGGAATCACAGCATATACAATGTTAGGGAAGAGGAAGGGATTTATGGAGATAGTCGGAGAGCCTAGAAAAGGGGAGATGGTTTCTGAAAAACCTGATTTTCGAATCGAAGGGATTAACTATGTTGAGATAAAAGAAGGCAGGAAAGAGTGGGAACTGAAAGCCGCTGTTGCAAACTATTTCAAAGAGAAGGGGGTAGCTGTATTTGAGGATGTAACATTAAACCTCTATTCAAGGGAAGGAAGGGATTTCATCATAAAGGGGGAGAGAGGTTCATATGATATATCAAAAAGGGATATAGAGCTCAAGGGAGCGGTCAGGGTAAGGACAAACGATGGATATTCAATGGATACGGATGCAATTAGATACAGTGAGAAGGAGAGGAAAATTGCATCAGCAGGAAAGATATCCTTTTCAGGAAAGGATATAAAAGGTGAAGGTGGAAAGATGGTTCTTGATCTTGAAGAGGAGAAATTGTTTTTTGAAAATGGGGTAAAGGCGGTTATACATCCTGAAGGAGAGAAGAGATGAAATTTTCTCTCGCCTTTGCATTAATGATTTTGATCATCCTTATTCCTATAAATTCAATCCCGGATGAAACACCCATTGAAAAAAAATTTGTCTCAATAAATCAACCCATCCATATCATATCCGATAGGATGGAGGCAGACAGAAAGAAGGATACGATTTCATTTATAGGCAATGTTATTGTGCAGCAGGGGGATCTTTATATATATTCCGAGAATGTTACTGCAGTATATAACGAAAATGGGAAAAGGATTAAGGAGATCCTTGCAAAGGGCAATGTAAGGCTTGTCCAGGGTGATAAGATTGCATCGAGCGAGGAGGCGTTTTTCAATAACACGGAGAGGACAATTCTCCTTGTTGGAAATGCGAGGGTTTGGCAGGGGAAGAATATAATATCCGGTGAAAGGATACTTTATTACATTGATGAGGACAAAAGTATTGTTGAAGGAAAAAAGGGGCAGAGGGTGAAGGCTACAATATATCCTGCGGAGAAAGGGAAATAATGTATCTGATAACAGAATCATTAACGAAGATATACAAAGGGAGAAAGGTTGTTAATGATGTTTCTATAAAGATTGCGAGATCAGAGGTTGTGGGGCTTCTTGGGCCCAACGGGGCTGGCAAAACAACAACGTTTTATATGATCGTTGGTCTTGTAAAACCGGATAGGGGAAGGGTATATCTCGATGATGAAGATATAACGGAATATCCTATGTACAAAAGGGCAAGAAAGGGGATATGTTATCTTCCACAGGAGCCATCCATATTCCGAAAACTCACGGTGGAAGAAAATATCCTTGCCATCCTTGAGACCATGAAGATAAACAAAGAGGAGATGAGTCAAAGGCTCAAGGGGTTGCTGGAGGAGTTGAATCTAACACATCTTTCGAAACAGAAGGGTTTTCAACTTTCAGGTGGTGAAAGGAGAAGAACAGAAATTACAAGGGCACTTGTTACATCCCCTAAATTTATCCTTCTTGATGAACCATTTGCGGGTATAGATCCTATAGCTGTGAGTGATATTCAGGGGATAGTAAAGAAATTGAAGGAGAAGGGGATAGGGGTTGTTATATCGGATCACAATGTAAGGGAAACACTCCAGATATGCGACCGCGCGTATATCATTAACAATGGAAGGGTTATAAAGGAAGGATCCCCTGAGGAGATTGTAAAGAGTGAGATAGCAAGGGAGGTATACCTCGGGAAAAATTTTACCCTTTAAACTGAGGCGGAAGGGATATGGCGATTGATATTAAACAGACAATAAAATTGCAGCAGCAGCTCATAATGACACCCCAGCTTCAGCAGGCGATCAAGCTCCTTCAGCTCTCACGGATGGAGCTTATAGAACTTATAAAGCAGGAGATGGAGGAAAATCCTGTTCTGGAGGAGGGTGTGGAGAATGAGGAGAGGGAAGAGGGAGAAGTTGAACAGATTGAGGATACTGGGAGGGGTTCTTCAGGCGATGGAGGGATGGAGACCGATTGGGACTCCTACATTGAAAGACTTTTTCAGGATGTCCCCAATGAGGAGAGGGGGTTTCATGAGGTGGTTGAGAGACCTCCGATCGAGAATATTATTTCAAAGAGTACATCACTTACCGACCATCTCCTTGAACAGCTCCGCCTATCAAAGATGAGTGAGGAGGAAAAGAGGATCGGTGTATTTATCATAGGTTCACTGGATGAAAATGGCTATCTAAGGGCGACAGTTGATGAGATTGCGGAGATGAGTGGAAAGGGGAAAGAATTAGTGGAAGAGGTATTGATGAAGATCCAGCAGTTTGATCCCCCTGGTATTGCTGCAAGGGATCTCAGGGAGTGTCTCTTGAGGCAGATTGAGGCAAGGGGATGGAAGGGAAGCATTATCGAAAAGATCGTCTCTGATCACCTTGATCTTTTGAGGGAGAAGGATTATAAGATGCTTTCAAAGGTGCTTGGTATATCAATTGGTGAAGTTGCCAGTGCAGTTAAGGCGATCTCGGAGCTTGAGCCAAAACCAGGGATGACTTATTCTTCGGAGAATGCAACATACATTGTTCCTGATGCCTATGTGTATAAAATGGATGATGAATATGTTGTTGTGCTTAATGATGACGGTCTTCCCAAATTACGCATAAGTCCCTTTTACAAACAGATTCTCTCAAGATCGGAGAACCTGAAGGGCCCGCTTAAGGAATATATTCAGGAGAAGGTGAAGAATGCCCTCTGGCTCATAAAAAGCATACATCAGAGGCAGAGAACACTCTATAAGGTTGTAAACAGCATAGTGAAATTTCAGAGGGATTTCCTTGACAGGGGTATTGAGTATATGAAGCCACTTATTTTGAAGGACGTTGCTGATGATATAAATATGCATGAATCAACCGTAAGTAGAGCAACAGCAAATAAATATATAGCCACACCAAGAGGTATTTTTGAACTGAAGTTTTTCTTTACATCCGGTGTAAGTAAATCGGATGGTGAAGGGGTTTCTCCGGAGTTTGTAAAGAAAAGGATAAAGGAAATAGTGGATGCAGAAGACCCGGCAAAGCCTTTAAGTGACAGAGAAATCGCAGATATATTAAAAAAGGAGCATATAGAGATTGCAAGGAGGACTGTTGCGAAATACAGGGAGATGCTGGGAATATCTTCATCCTCCAGGAGAAAAAGGTCTTCTCTTCTCAAGCTTGATGATTCCTGAATCATTATTGACACGGGAAAAGATAAAAATATAATATAAAAATTCATTGAAATATGGCTAAGGAGCGTTGTATGCAACTGAATATTACCTTCCGCCACATGGAACCATCTGAGGCGATGAAGAATTACGCAGAGAGGAAGCTAAACAGGATCATTAAGAGGTATTCAAGGAATATCGTAGAGCTGCTCCTTGTGCTTTCCATGGAGAAGCACAGGAATATTGCTGAATTGATTGTAAAGGGGAGGAACATGTTGCTGAGCAGTCAGGAGCAGACAGATGATATGTTCAAATCCATAGATGCTGTGATCGATAAAATTGAAAGACAGCTTAAGAAATTCAAAGAGAAGATAAGGGAACCAAAGGGTGTTCCCCTGGAAGGGATATCTACGGGACAATCAGCTGAGGAGATAGAGAATATCCCATATCGTATATTCCAAAGGAAATATCAGCTCAAACCCATGTCTGTAGATGAGGCAGTTTTGAATCTTAACATAAAAGGGGACGACTTTATCATCTTTACCAACTCAAACAGTAATATGGTTAATCTTTTAAGGAAGGTTGGAGATAATACCTATGAGCTTATAGAACCCGAGCTTTTCTGAGAGGGCTTATTTTTATGAGAATAATTGAGTATCTTGACAGGGATGCAATTATTGAAGATCTCAGTGGCGGATCAAAGGAGAAAATACTTGAGGAGCTTGTAAAACCTGTTGTTTCAAAGAACAAGGAGCTTAAGTTGAAAAAGATAGTTGATATACTCCTTGAAAGGGAGGAGCTCGGGAGTACAGCTATTGGCGATGGCGTTGCAATACCCCACGGGAAGATCAAAGATATACAGGAGATAATGGTCTCCTTTGGAAGGAGCAAAAAGGGTGTTGAATTTGATGCGGTTGATGGGAACCCTGTTCACCTGTTCTTTACAGTCCTTGCACCGGAAAGCTCGATGGGGATGCATCTTAAGGCCCTTGCTAAGATTTCCCGTCTTTTGAAAAATCCAAATTTCAGGAAAAGCCTTCTGGAGGCAAAGGGGAAGGATGAAATATACGAGATAATCTCAAAGGAGGATGAGAGACTTTAATCTATTCTCTCAATCCTCCCCTTCTGTTGGTGTGACCATATTATACTTGCCACCCATGATCCTATCTGTTAAAAATTAATCTGTGACAAAAAGGAATTTGCATCTTTTGAAAAGAACCCATGGAGTGCTGATGGAGATCCAGGGTATTGGTGTACTGATTCTAGGTGAAAGTGGCATAGGGAAGAGTGAATGTGCCCTTGATCTTGTGATGAGGGGTAACAGGCTAATTGCAGATGATATGGTGGAAATATATAGGAAAAACGACGGCAGGATTGTGGGCAGGGGGCATGGGATACTGAGAAATTATCTTGAAATAAGGGGTTTGGGTATCATTAACATAAGGGAGATGTTTGGCAAAAATGCGATAAAGGATGAAACACAGATAGATCTTGTAATTGAACTTGTAAGATGGAAAGAAGGGGAGGAATATGATAGGCTTGGAATGGAGAGAAGGTATTATGATCTCTGTAACAAGAAGATCCCATATTTAGAGATCCCTGTTACATCGGGAAGGAATATAGCAACGATAATTGAGATAGCTGCAAGGAATCTTAAACTGATAAATATGGGAAAGAATTCAGCAGCACAGATAGAAAAGACAGTCAGGGAGGAAATCAAAAAGAGAAAAAAGAAGAGATGATAACCCCACGAATAGTAATCATAACCGGTCTTTCCGGTTCTGGAAAGAGCACGGCCCTTAAAGCACTTGAGGATGTAGGCTTTTACTGTGTGGACAATTTACCCCCCATGCTTGTTCAAAAATTCATTGAGCTCTGCATACAATCAAACTGCGAGATCTCAAAAATTGCTCTTCTCCTGGACATAAGGGAGAGGGAATTTCTTAAGGAGATACCTGCAACTATAGAGTCATTAAAGAGGGAAGGATATCCAACCGAGATTCTGTTCCTTGAGGCCTCGGATGATGACCTTATTAAGAGGTATAGTGAGACAAGAAGACCACATCCTCTTTCGGGACATGAGTCACCACTGAGCGCTATACGGGAAGAAAGAATCATGATGGAGCCTCTCAGAGAAAAGGCTGATAGAGTAATAGATACAACATTACTAAATGTGCATCAACTAAAATCCCTTATCCAGTCCCTTTATTCGACGTGGTCTCCATCGAAAATAATTAGATTGAACATTGTTTCTTTTGGGTACAAATACGGAATACCACTCGAAGCGGATCTTGTATTTGATGTGAGGTTCCTTCCCAATCCATACTTTATTGAAGAACTTAAAGCTGCATCGGGTCAGGATCAGAGGGTTGCTGATTATATATTAAGGTGGAGCGAGACATGCACATTTATCAATAAAATAAAGGACCTTCTTGATTTTCTTCTCCCGCTTTACGAGAAGGAGGGTAAATCCTATATTACCATTGCTTTTGGGTGTACCGGTGGAAAACACAGATCAGTTGTTATTGCAAATGAAGTAGGAAGATTGATTAATCCAGAGAGATTTAAAATAAATGTGATCCACAGGGATATAGATAAGGCATAAATATATCTTATCCTGGAGGGGTGACCTGCCATGGTAGGAATAATAATTGTTGCCCACTGTTGTCTTGCGGGTGAATTTTTAAGAAGCCTGAAGGGTATTGTTGGGGATACAGATGGTTTTGAGGCAGTAAATATGGATAACTTGAGCGATGGTGAAGCTGTCAGGAGATCCATAGAGGCTGCGATAAAGAAAGTTGATAAGGGAAGTGGGGTTCTGATTTTTACAGATATGTTTGGAGGAACACCATCAAACCTTAGTCTTTCTTTCCTTCAGGATGATAAGGTTGAGGTTATTTCTGGTGTGAACCTTCCCATGTTGCTCAAGGTATATACAATGAGGGGTGATTCAAATCTCAAGAAACTTGCTCAGGAAATAAAGGAATATGGAAAGAAGCATATTCTTATTGCGAGTGAGTTTCTAAGAAAGGATAACTCCTGATCCTGGTAAATCTTCTATTATGAAGAGCTATTGCGTTGAAAGAGTATTTTTTATAAAAAACGAACTCGGTCTGCATGCGAGGGCGGCTGCACTTTTTGTGAAAACGGCAAGTAGATTCAAAAGCAGGATAACCGTGAAGAGGAACAACTATGAGGTGAATGGAAAGAGTATAATGGGTCTTTTGACTCTTGCAGCTGCTAAAGGTATGAAGATTATCGTCAGGGCAGAGGGGGAGGATGCTGTGGATGCAATCGAGTCTATAAGTAATCTGATAGAAAACAATTTTTACGAGTAATAGATGCAGGAGCAAAGAAAGAATATAGAGATGCATGGAACAGGGGTTTCTCCCGGTATAGCTATTGAAAAGGTCTATATTGTTGAGAGAACAAGGGTCAGAATACCGAGATACAATATTCTTCCTCCATATATTGATGATGAGATCCGGAGATTCAGGAAAGCAATAGAGACATCAAAAGAGCAACTCGAGAAGGTGAGGGAGAGAATCCTTTACCATCCAGACATAAAAGAGCAGGCCTACATTATAGATTCCTATATAATGATCCTTCAGGATGGAGCAATTCTTGATGAAACGGAGAAGAGGATAAATATAGAGAGGATAAATGCCGAATGGGCCTTTCAGGAATCGCTTAATAAATTCAGGGAGATATTCGAGAGGATAGATGATGAATATCTCAGGGGAAGGTGGATGGATATAGAGCATATAAAAGATAGGGTTTTGAGAAATCTTATGGGTAGGATAGAGGAAAGTATAGCAGATATAAAGGAAGACGTTATTGTTATTGCCCATGATCTTTCGCCATCTGATACTGCCCAGATGGTTCATTCAAAAGTGAAGGGGTTTGCGACAGATATAGGTGGAAAAACATCACATACTGCGATAATGGCAAAGGCACTGGGGATACCTGCTGTTGTTGGTTTAAAAAGAATCACCGAGATTGTAAAGAGTGGTGATACGATAATTATAGATGGAGGGAATGGAAATGTTATCATAAATCCATCGGATGACGTTATTGATTCATACAGAAAAAAACAGAGAAAATACTTTTTATATACGAAGGAGCTATTAAAGTACAGAAAATACAGTGCTGAGACAGTGGATGGAAGGCGTCTTGATATAATGGCAAATATAGAGATGATGGAGGAGATTCCATCCGTTTATAATTACGGTGCAAATGGTATAGGTCTTTACAGGACGGAATATCTTTATGTTGGGAGAAAAGAGTTACCAAGCGAAGATGAACATTTCGAGATATACAGGTGTATCCTGGAAAAATTAAATCCACTTCCTGTCGTAATAAGGACATTGGATCTTGGAGGTGATAAATTTGTATCTCCTGTTCAGGTGTCAGATGAGATAAATCCTGCCCTTGGTTTGAGGGCAATAAGATTCTGTCTGAAGAGGAGGGACCTTTTCAGAACACAGCTGAGGGCGCTTCTCAGGGCAAGTATATTTGGGAAATTACACATAATGTTTCCCCTGATATCCTCCTATGATGAAGTTATTGAGATAAAAAAAGAGTTGCAAATTGTGAAGGATGAACTCTCCTTCCGTGGGATTCCCTTTGATCAAGATGTAAAAATAGGAATTATGATAGAGGTGCCCTCTGCTGTAATGATATCAGAGTTCCTTGCCAGGGAAGTTGATTTTTTCAGTATAGGAACAAATGACCTCATTCAGTATACACTTGCAATTGACAGGGTAAATGAGCAGGTTTCCTACCTTTATGATCCCCTGCATCCAGCAATCTTAAGGATGATAAAGAAGGTTGTAGATGATGGACATAATGCAGGGATAAAAGTTGGTGTTTGTGGGGAGATGGCATCAGAAACAATATGCATACCTGTGCTTGTTGCTCTTGGCGTAGATGAACTTTCTATGAATTCTATTTCTATTCCACGATCCAAAAGGATGATAAGAAGTCTTAATTATTCACGATTGAGGACACTTGTTCAGAGAATACTATCACAGAGAACATCCGATGAGGTGGAGAAAATATTGTGGGATGAGATGGGAAGCATTCTTGAAAGGGATTGGGTTTAGGCTTCCTGAGAAGGGGATAAATTCATTGACAATTGATAGATCCTGTATATACTTATTTGAATAAATTTTTCCAGAGGTGATTAAGATGGCAATGACAGAATTTCTTTTTACCTCTGAGTCCGTAACTGAAGGACATCCTGATAAAGTTGCGGACCAGATTTCTGATGCCATTCTCGATGAAATGATAAGGCAGGATCCTCGGTCAAGGGTTGCCTGTGAAACACTTGTAACAACAGGACTTGTTATGGTTGCTGGTGAAATAACAACAAAGGCTGTCGTTGATATTCCAGAAGTTGTAAGGAGAACGATAAAAGAGATAGGATACGATGATCCCTCGATAGGTTTTGATTGGCAGAACTGTGCTATTATTGTTTCCATTGACAAACAGTCTCCTGATATTGCAATGGGTGTTGATGAAAAAGAGGGAAAGGAGCAGGGGGCAGGCGATCAGGGTCTTATGTTTGGTTATGCATGCACAGAAACACCGGAGCTTATGCCCATGCCTATTATTTTTGCGCATAAGCTTACCATGAGGCTTGCAGATGTAAGGAAAAAAGGGATACTCAAATTCATAAAACCTGATGGTAAGTCACAGGTGACAATACAATACAAGAATGATAACCCAGTAAGGGTTCATGCAATTGTCCTCTCATCCCAACATACACCTGATGTCTCACAGGAAACTGTAAGGGAGGCATTGATTGAGGAGGTAATAAAGAAGGTAATCCCAAGGGAGCTTATGGATGAGAAAACGAAATTTTACATAAATCCAACAGGGAGGTTTGTTATAGGAGGACCGAAAGGGGATTGCGGTCTTACAGGGAGGAAGATAATAGTTGATACATATGGGGGTCAGGGGAGTCATGGCGGAGGTGCGTTCTCTGGTAAGGACCCATCAAAAGTTGACAGAAGTGGTTCATATATGTGCAGATATATTGCAAAGAACATTGTTGCAGCTGGTCTGGCTTCAAAGTGTGAGATCCAGGTCTCCTATGCAATCGGTGTTGCTGAACCTATCTCCATTATGGTAAATACATTTGGAACAGGCATTATCCCATCTGATCGTATAGCCAGGATAGTTAGGGAAACCTTTGATTTAAGGCCGGCTAGTATAATAAAGAAGCTTGATCTCCTGAGGCCTATATACAGAAAAACTGCTGTTTATGGACATTTTGGAAGGAATGAGCCTGAATTTACATGGGAGAAGACGGATATGGTAGGTGTACTGAGAGATCTCGCAGGTCTTAAATAGTAAGTATTAAATATTCTTTCAGAAAGGGGCTGGTTGTGAAGTATCATATAAAGGACGAAGCCTTATGTGAGAAGGGCAGAGGTAGGGTTGAATGGGCAAGGAAACAGATGTCTGTACTTGCAACAATAGAGGAGAGATTTAAAAGGGAAAGGCCTTTGAAGGATATAAGAATTGGGGCCTGTTTGCATGTGACCACTGAAACAGCAAATCTTGTCAGGGTTTTAGTATCAGGTGGAGCTCAGGTATTTCTCTGTGCCTCAAATCCCTTGAGCACGCAGGATGATGTCGCTGCTTATATTGTCAGGGAGATTGGAGTGCCTGTTTTTGCAATAAAGGGTGAAGACAATGAAACATACTACGCTCATATAAATCAGGTCCTCGATTCAAAACCCCATATTACTATGGATGATGGGGCTGATCTGGTTTCAACCCTTCATTCTGAAAGAAGGGAGCTTATAAAGGAGATAATCGGAGGGACCGAGGAAACAACTACAGGTGTTATAAGATTAAGAAGTATGGCTGAAAAGGGTGTTCTGCAGTACCCCATCATAGCTGTCAATGATGCCGACACAAAACATCTATTTGATAACAGATATGGAACAGGGCAGAGCACAATAGATGGAATTATACGGGCAACAAACAGGCTTATTGCGGGAAGTGTATTTGTTGTTGCTGGATATGGATGGTGTGGAAGAGGTATAGCAACAAGGGCAAGAGGGATGGGTGCTGAGGTCATCGTAACAGAGGTTGAACCCCTCAGAGCCCTTGAGGCTATTATGGACGGGTTCAGGGTTATGAAGATGGAGGATGCATGTGCGATAGGTGATATTTTTTGCACCGCAACAGGTAATATCAATGTAATAAGAGAAGAGCACTTTATGGCAATGAAGGATGGAGCCATTGTTTGCAATGCAGGTCATTTCAATGTAGAAGTTGATGTAAGGGTCCTTGAGAAGATCTCAAGGGGTAAAAAGAGGATAAGGGATTTTGTGGATGAGTATATACTTGAAGATGGAAGGAGGATAAATCTTCTTGCCGAAGGAAGACTTGTTAATCTTGCGGTTGCAGAGGGTCATCCGCCGTCCGTAATGGATATGAGTTTTGCCAATCAAGCCCTGTCCGTTGAGTATCTTGTAAGGCATGGAAAGAAACTCGACAAGAAGGTGTATCGTGTGCCTGCGGAGATAGACAGGGAGGTTGCCTATTTAAAACTTAAATCGCTGAAAATCGAGATCGATTCCTTAACAGAGGAACAGGAAACATATCTCAGATCATGGGAAAAGGGTACATAGGTACTAATATTGTACCCATTTAAGGGAAACGGTCCCTCCAATAGCAAAGATAATATTTGTAAGCCAGCTTGAGAGCGCAGGAGGTAAAAGGCCTGCCCTTCCAAGTGATATTGTGAATGAAAACATGGTGAAATAACAAACACTTAACAATACTGCCAGGGATATTGCCTTTGCAATACCACCCCTCCTTTTCACCCCAAGGGAGAATGTAATTCCAAGGAGTGCCATGATAAAGCTTGAAAAGGGTATGGATGTCTTGGAATAAAGGTCAACCTTCAATCTCCTTACGTCGTAGCCCTCTCTCTCCAGCCTCCGGATATATTCCCTCATTTCAAGAAAATTCAGTTCATCAGGTTTTTTCTTTGTGAGCTTGAAATCCTCTGGATTTTCAGGGATAGGGATATTTTTCTCTTTAAAATACAGGGTTTTTATTTCGCTATCAGTGAATTTCCTTATTACACCATTTGTGAATTTCCATTCTTTTCCATTCCACCCTGCCTCGCTGCAATCAATCCTTTCAATAAGAGAAAAATTATCATCAAACTTGAAGATCGTTACCCCCTTCAGGATATTCCTTTCAAAGTCGATCAATCTTATATGGTATATGGATTTTTCCCCGAGATACCATAGCGAATGTGATTGAAATGTTCCCTTTATAGGTTTCTTTTCAATTTTTGTAATCCTTATAGTCTCCATCCTCTCCGAGGTGAAAGGAACAAGCGACTCGTTTATCAGGAAGTTGAGTATGGATAGGAAAAAGACAGTCGAAAGCAGGGGTGTTATGAGTTTCGCAGGATTTATCCCGGCAGCCTTGATCGCAGTTATTTCATTGGATCTTGCAAGAAGCCCGATTGTGAGGACAACAGACAGAAGCGCTGAAAAGGGGGAGATCTGGATAAATATAAGTGGTATTTTATAGAGATAGTATTTTGCAATTACACCAGCTGCTGCCCGGGATTTTATGAAATCATCGAAGTTTTCAAAGAAATCAACGGCAAGATAAAGAAAGATGAGTGCAGAGGAGGTTAGGGCGAAGAATCTCATGAAATCATTTATCACATATCTTCTAAGTATCTTCATCCTTCATCATCTCCCATTACAGAGCCTGCCTTTTCCCTTATAAAGGATGTGATTATTTCTATGAGATATAGGGGATAGAACTGTGATTCAGTCGATACCTTCACAAGCATATATACACCTATAACCGATAATATGATGTTAGCCATGAAGGGTGCTATATAGGGGGAGAATTTCCCTGCCTCCGCAGCACCATTGAATCCAGTGTATAAAAGGTAGTAGATTATAGAAACTGCAATTCCTACAATGAATCCTGAATATTTTCCAATTTTGCCCGCCTGAACACCAAGGGGGATTGATATTATGGCAAAGACAATGCAGGAAAGCGGATACGATACCTTGGATGAAAGGGCGATTATGTAGGAAAAGGTGTTCTCAAACCTGGTGTCTGCCTCCCCTATTCTCTGGATAAGCTCATGAGGTGACATCTCTATCTTTCTCCTTTTCATGAATTTCTCACTTATGAGTACCTCAAGATCCATTGTTAGATGATAGGCTTTGAAAATAGCGTTATGATAAGTCTCCACAGCCTTCTCCATCTGATGAAGGCTGCCATCATGAAGGATAAGCTCCACCCTGTTGCTGGTCATATCATATCGGAGCTCACCATCCCTTGCTACTATTATGTATGATTTTGAAGGATCTCTTCTGTCATAGATGAATATATCCCTGAATTGGGAATTTCCTAAAACCTGATTTACATAGATTGTCATTCCAGGAAAGTTATCATTGAATACCTTTTCCCTTATCCCGGCGCCTATTCCAGCTCGAAATATCTGCAAGATCTCACCTCTGAAAGATGCTGATGCAAGTGGAATAAGATACATGGAAAGAAACATGGAAGATAAAGAGACAATAAGAGCGATCGCAAGAACAGGTTGTGATAATTGATGAATGCCTATTCCTGCAGCCTTTAGTGCAGTTATCTCATTGTCGTGATGCATTCGTGAGAAGCATAATGTTACTGCAACAAGGAATGCAAATGGAATAACAAGATAAAGGATAAAGGGAAGCAGCAGGATAATAAGTTTTACAAATTCCGAAAGTGAAATACCGCTGTTTACAACAAGATCCATCATTTTGAACAGTCTCTGGATTATCACTGGCATTGATGATATAAAAAGGCTTATCAGGAATAATATTATAATTTCTGAGGAGATTTGCCTGCTTACAATCTTCATGAGGATCTTCTCCAAGGTTTTTATTAATAAAATAAATCTAGATCAGTCAAACCCATTTGTAAATAATCTAAATATCCTTGAGTTTTCATGAGATCCCTGATAATTTTAATAATTCGGATATGAAACATCCTCCTTTTCCGCGATGCATAATAGTTGTCCTGGATGGCCTTGGTATTGGAGAGCTTCCGGATGCAAAGGACTACGGGGACGAAGGGAGTAATACGATAAAAAACATGGCTATGGCAGCAGGTCCTTTAAAGATACCCTCTCTGGAAAGGATGGGTCTGGGACTGATAGAAGAGATTCCAGGTATAAAGAAGGTTGAAAATCCCGAGGCCTTTTACGGAAAGATGTCAGAGGCATCATCAGGCAAAGATACCACCACCGGTCACTGGGAGATAGCAGGTATTATTACAAAGGAACCTTTTGCGCTTTTTCCGCATGGATTTCCCAAGGAAATTATCAATCAATTCAGGGAGATCACGGGATTTGATATAATAGGAAATTTTCCAGCCTCTGGAACAGAGATAGTTAAATTGCTGGGTGAAGAACATATAAAAAGTGGAAAGCTCATTTTATATACGTCTGCAGATAGTGTTTTTCAAATTGCAGCCCATGAGGATGTAGTTCCACCAGAGAAACTCTACGAGATATGCAGAAAGGCAAGGGATATACTAAACAGATACAGGGTTGCAAGGGTGATTGCACGTCCCTTCAGAGGGGAAAGGGGGAATTTTTACAGAACAGAAGGAAGGAGAGATTTTTCAATGCCACCCCCCGAGGAGACCGTTCTCGATGAACTTAAGGCAGCAGGATTTGATGTTATAGGTGTTGGAAAGATAGGTGAGATATTTGCAGGAAGGGGCCTCACCCGATCGATGAAGTCAACAAACAACAGGGATACGATGGAGAAACTACTGAATGCCATGGAAATTGCTGAAAAAGGACTTATATTTGCAAATTTTATAGATTTCGATACGCTTTATGGGCACAGAAATGACCCTTTTGGATACGCAAGGGCGCTTGAAAATATGGATAGTATGCTTTCAGAATTCCTTGGAAGATTGAGAGGGGATGATCTTATTTTTATAACTGCTGATCATGGTTGTGATCCTGTAACGCCCAGCACAGATCACTCAAGGGAATATGTCCCGCTTCTTGTTTATAGCCCTTCCTTTTCAAAAACAGGTTCCCTCGGGATAAGGGAGACCTTTGCGGATATTGCCCAGACAATCCGTGAGGATTTCTCCCTTTCTCCGGGTAAATGGGGGAGGAGTTTTCTCGACGAAATTCTGCGCTAAGGGGAAAGAGGGTGAGACCTCACAGGATAATAATTGTAAGTTACATATCTGCAATCATCTTAGGAACACTGCTGCTTTTACTTCCATGGTCGACAGTAAAGGGAAGGATTGAGCTCATCGATGCCCTGTTTACTGCAACATCAGCAATATGTGTAACAGGTCTTGTTGTTGTTGATACGGGAACATATTTCACACCCTTTGGACAGTTTGTTATTCTTTTACTTATTCAGATCGGTGGTCTTGGTATCATGACATTTTCAACTGCCTTCTTTCTATTTATGGGAAGAAGGATATCCTTTAAAGAGAGGATTATAATTCAGGAGACATTCACAGGTTATCCGAGAAAGGACCTCATCGGTCTTGTTAAATCCATAATGCTTTTCACATTTTCAATAGAGTTTGCAGGCTTTCTTCTTCTTTATCTTTCCTGGTGGAAAGTCTTCGGTATAAGGAAAGCCCTGTGGATATCAGCCTTTCATGCTGTTTCAGCATTCTGCAATGCAGGCTTTTCGATGTTCCCTAACAGTCTTGAGAATTTCCGTGACAACTATATTGTAAATATAGTAGTTGCATCGCTTATTATCATCGGTGGAATTGGTTTCCTTGTGCTCCATGAGATCAAGGATAAGGTTATATTGCAAAAGGTAAATGAGCCTTTATCACTTCACACGAAGATTACACTCTTTATAACAGGATTGCTTATCATAGTGGGGACATTTTTGATCCTTTTTATCGAGGATAGACACATATTAAACGGAATGACATTTCGTGAGAAGCTGCTCTGTTCTTTTTTTCAATCCGTTACGGCAAGAACCGCGGGTTTTAATACCCTTCCTATATCAAAATTGACAAATGCAGCGCTGTTCGTGCTTATCTGTCTGATGTTTATCGGTGCATCACCTGGATCCACAGGTGGAGGTATAAAGACAACAACAGCCGGTGTTCTGCTCTTTCTCATAAGGGCCCATCTGAAAGGTATAAGGGATGTTTATGCCTTCAACAGAACGGTTTCCCAGGAGGCCGTTGTAAAGGCACTTACCGTATTCCTTACCTCATTTCTACTGATAAACCTCGTATTCCCGATTGTTATGATAGTTGAGGGCGGAGGGAATGAGAATTTCGTAAGGATCCTCTTCGAGTGTTTTTCTGCCTTTGGGACTGTTGGTTTATCGACAGGGATTACTCCAGGGTTGACCTGGGCTGGGAAAAGCCTCATAATTTTTTTGATGTATATAGGAAGGATAGGACCATTGACAATTGTTCTTGCCTCAGGTGTTTCGGACTCACGGAGGAAATACAGGTTTTCTGAAGAAAAGGTTATGGTAGGATGAGGGTATGAGAAGGTTTCTTATTATTGGTCTCGGGAAGTTCGGATTCTATATGGCTAAGGCACTCTTTGAATATGGAAACGAGGTTATTGCCATAGATAAGGATCAAGAAATAGTTCAGGAAATCCAGAAATACTCAACCCAGGCCATTGTTGCAGATGCAACTGATAAAGATCTGCTTCTTGATCTGGGTGCAAAGGATGTGGATGTTGCTATTGTTAGTACAGGAATGGATATGGAAGCAAGTATTCTTATTACACTTTATCTGAAAGAGATCGGTGTCAAAGAGATAGTTGCTAAAGCAACATCCGAGGATCACGGAAAGATTCTTGAGAAGATCGGAGCAACGGAGGTTATATTTCCTGAGAGGGATATGGCATTGAGGGTTGCGAAGATGCTCAATGCACCAAGGATTTTCGATCATCTTCCGCTTGCCCCCGGCTACAGCATATGGGAAATTGCTGCGCCGAAGGCATTTGCAGGGAAGACCATAAGTCAACTCAAATTAAGGACGAGTTACAATATACAGCTGATAGCCATACGACAACTTGTTCCGGACGAGATACAACTTGTCCTTTCCCCTGAATACAGGATTAAAGAGAGCGATATCCTCATTATTATGGGAAGGGACGAGGATCTTGAAAGGATAAAGTCCCTGCAGTAGAAATTAATTATGAGAATATTCATGGGATCAAAAAGCTGTATGGGTGCGTTCGATCAAACCATTGTTACAATCGGAAATTTCGACGGGATTCACCTTGGACACCAGGAGATTCTAAAATTGATGAATAAAGAAAAGGATCGAATGCCTATGCAGACCCTTCTATATACATTTGAACCTCATCCTGTTAAGGTCCTTTTCCCTGGGAAGGAACTTTTTATTCTCACTCCCTTCGATGAGAAGATGGAAATCCTCGAGAACTTTGGCCTTGACAATGTGGTCTGTGAGTTTTTTAGTACAGAATTTTCAAAAACAGAGCCGGAAGATTTCGTTAAGAATATACTATGTGGTATATTGAGGGTAAAAAAACTTTTTGTTGGACCTAATTTTAGATTTGGCTTCAGGGCAAGGGGTGATATCTCTCTCTTGAAAAGCCTTTCATCAGCTTATCAATTTGAGGTTGAGTTGGTAGATCCTGTTATACTTAATGGGAAGATGGTAAGCAGTAGCCTCATAAGGAGTTTGCTCAGGGCAGGAAGGGTCAGGGAGGCATCCAATCTTCTGGGAAGGGATTTCTTTGTGAAGACAAAGGTTATAAAGGGAAGCGGTCTTGGGAGAAGGATAGGGATTCCAACGGCAAACTGTGAAGTGAGAGGGGATATGTTGCTAAAGGATGGTGTATATGGTGTCAGGGTTGAGATAAAAGGGGATTTACGTCCAGGTGTTCTCAGTTTTGGAGCAAAGCCTACATTTGGAGTGGATGAAAGGACAATGGAAGTGCACATAATGGATTTCAATGATGATATATATGGTGAGACACTTAGGGTATACTTCATTGAAAGATTAAGGGACATTGTTTCATTCAAAAGCGTGGATGAACTGAAGGGGGAGATCCTCAGGGATATCAAAAAGGCAAGGTCTATAATGCAAAATCTTTCCTGAAAGGGATTTGTTTTATTATTAAAAAATTCTTAAAATTGATTAAAATTTACTGAGAGGTTTTGTTATGAGGCAGATAACAACCCCTGAAGCAGCAAGGAGATTGGCAAGGACTATTATTTCGGATATTGCCCTTTATAATCAGGTAAAGGTTCGCGAGGGGATAATAAATGATAACCTTTTTGAGCTTCTGAAGGAGGAGCTTGAGGAGGGGAAGAGGTTCTATGTAAATCAGGTTTCTCCGGAAATACTCGAAGGAACCAACTTCTTTGAAGAGGCTATTGTTGATGTGATGATAAAGCAGTGTGGTAATATTAAATCCAGTATATGGTAGTTGAAAAGTATATTTTTTGAGCGTGGAGAACTATCATTTAAAAGTTCCTGAAGAGGCATCGGGAAAGAGGATCGATTCCTTTATTGCAGGAGAATTAAAGGGCCTAAGCAGAACATTTATTAAAAAATTAATAGGGGAGGGAAGGGTTCTCTTAGAGGGCAGGATCTGTAAGGCATCCTCGAGGATCAAAACAGGCCAGAGAATCGAGATAAACATCCCTGAGCCTCAAGCTACAGATATTGAGCCTCAGCCCATCCCATTGAAGATAATATACGAAGACGAATTTATATTAGTTATAAATAAGGATGCGGGGGTTGTTGTGCATCCTGGTGCTGGAAACAGGGACAGAACCCTTGTTAATGCAATCCTGTACCATTGCAGGGATCTTTCTGGGGTTGGTGGTTCGCTCAGGCCCGGAATAGTTCACAGACTTGATAAGGATACATCGGGGCTTCTTATTGTTGCTAAAAGGGACGATATACATCAGGACTTAAGTAACCAGTTTCGTGAACACTGCGTTTATAAAAGGTATATTGCTTTAGTGTTCGGTGGCATGGAAGAGGAGGAGCGAAGGATAGAAAATTATATGGGAAGGGACCTCAGAAACAGGAAAAAGATGACAGTAATAAGGGATATCCTATCTTACAAGGGGTTAGCAAGGCTTGCAATTTTATCATACAGAGTGATAAAGAATTATGGATGTGTCTCCCTTCTTGAGGTTATTCCTGAAACAGGAAGGACGCATCAGATAAGGGTTCAATTTTCCCACATGAGACATCCATTAATAGGAGATTCACTCTATGGCGGAGGCATTGTGAGAAATATAAGGGATAATAAGGTAAGAAATCTGCTGCTCCCTGTGAAGAGGCATCTCCTTCATGCTGCAAATCTGGGATTTGTCCATCCCGTTTATAAAAAATATGTGGAATTTGAAGCACCACTACCTGATGATTTCTCCTATATAATAGAGGAGCTGGAGAGGATTTCACATGGAGTTTAATGGTCCATTTATCACATTTCCAGAGATCGGGGATGAATTCGGGATCCTCATCGGGTTCGGGACAAAAAAGGGTGACTCTATTGATACTCTAAAGAGGTATTTAGGATTAAAAGAATTGAAGGCAGTTTATGTGAATCAGGTTCATGGAAAGAATATATTGTTTATTGATGGAAAAGGTGATGATCGTATTTATCAGAAGGATGCTGATGCCATTGTAACAGACAGAAGCGGTATTGCATTATGTATATTTACAGCAGACTGTCTGCCGGTTGTGCTTATAAACCCTCAACATGGGGTTATTGGCATTATCCATTGCGGGTGGAGAGGACTTAAGAGCGGAATCGTTCAGAATGTTATTGAAACCACCTCTGAAAGATGGAAAACTGATGTGAAGGATTTTAAGGTCTATCTTGGGCCATCGATCAGAGGTTGCTGTTATGAGGTTGGGAATGATGTTTATGAACAATTTCCGGAAGGGATTGAAAAGGTCCTTTCTTTTAAGAAGAAAAACAGTAGATGGGTTTTTAATATAGCAAAATACACAACGGAAATACTCAGGAGATACGGGATAACGGATATACACGATGTTGGGTTGTGCTCATCATGCAGGAATGATCTTTTCAATTCGAGAAGATTCCATGGCAGTGGAGTTTTACCCCAGTTAAATTTTGTTTTAAGAAAAGGATAAAGACTAAGGAGGGCGATGTGGAAGGAGAGAAAGAGTATCTGATTATTCAACAGATTATAGAGAAATCGTGTACAAAACAAACAGCGGAGGAGATCATCGGGTTTGCGCTTCAGAGATTCTGGGAGGAATTTTCCTGCAATACATGCGGGCTTATCCTTATCGAGGATGGTGGGAGGATAAGGGTAAAGAGCTCAAGGGGCCTTAGCGGGGACTACATAAAATCCCTGCACAGCAAGGGCTCACATAGGATTGTTGATGAGGTATTAAAAATTAACGAGCCCCTTTTGATAAAGTACCCCGATCCCAGATGCGAAAGGGATGATTTGAGATTTGAATACCCGTACAAGGTTCTTTTCGCTGTTCCTGTCTTAATCGGTGAAAGGAAGCTTGGTGTGCTTTATTATGATGGAACTGATCCCGATCTTTCTGATCTTACCATTCAGAAGTTTTTTGTTAATATCTCGCGCCTCTGTGCACTTGTTCTCGATCACAGAACCCTCCAGGACAGGATAGCCCAGATTTCAAGTTTCGATGACCTGACGGGAATGTACACATTTAAAGTTTTCCATGAGTTGCTTTTCAGGGAAATAAAAAGGGCCGAGAGGACAGGCAGCACCCTTACCCTTCTTATAGGATCAATTGGGAGATTGAAGGAATACAATTCCATATATGGTCATATCCAGGGTGATATAGCCATAAAGACGATAGCAAAAATAATAAGGGAGAGTATCAGAGAGATTGATATATCTGCAAGGTATGGTAACAAGTTCATAATAGCTTTTCCAGATGTGGAGGCTGAGGAGGTGGGTATTATGATGGAGGGTGTTTGTAGACGGCTTGATGAGAACCCATTTGGAGGAAGACAGCCCATACCAGTATTAAGTATAGGGATCGGTTCCTTCCCCCGTGAGGCAGACAATGAGAAAGACCTTATAAATCTTGTTGAGAAAAGGGTTTATGAGGCAAAGAGGAAGACGGGGAATGTGCTCATTATGAGCTAATGGGGATTGAAAATAATTGACACAAAGGGATATTTTGATTTAAAATAAATTTTAAATAAACAAAAGAACCTTTCTGAGAGATCAGCTCTATCGAAAAAGGGAATTTTTAGAAAAACAACGGTAAGAGGGAAGATAATACATCTTTTTAATTTCACATCTGAGGAAAGAATTATACATTTTTTAAGATTAAATGGTGGGAGCTCCATCCACATAAAGCTTTATCTTCATTAAAACAGTTGAAGATTTTTGTCAATTTGACATTTATCAGAAACACACAGTCATTAATAACAACCCATAGGGGAGAAGGGGATATTTATGGCAGAAGTAAAGCTTGAAAGGATTAATCTAAAAGAACTTAAAGAGAAGAAAATAAACGAACTTGTCTCCATAGCAAAGGCTCTTAATGTGGATGGGGTTTTAAATTTGACAAAGCAGGAGCTCATATTTGCCGTGCTTCAGGCCCAGAGTGAAAAGAATGGGATGATTTATGGAGAAGGTGTGCTTGAAATCATTCAGGATGGGGGGTTTGGATTTTTAAGGAGTCCTGATTACAACTACCTTCCAGGTCCTGATGATATCTATGTTTCCCCATCCCAGATCAGAAAATTCAACCTGAGAACTGGAGATACTGTTGCTGGCTTGATCAGACCGCCGAAGGATGGGGAGCGGTATTTTGCACTCCTGAAGGTTGAATCTATAAATATGGATGATCCGGAGGCAGCAAGGGAGAAGACCCTTTTCGATAACCTCACGCCTATCTACCCCATGGAAAGGATAAAGCTTGAGACGGATCCAAAGAATCTCTCTACAAGGGTGCTTGACCTACTCTGTCCAATAGGTAAGGGGCAAAGGGGTCTTATTGTTTCACCTCCGCGTGCAGGAAAAACCATGCTTCTGCAGAATATTGCAAATGCTATTACAAAGAATCATCCGGAAATATACCTGATTGTTCTTCTGATAGATGAAAGACCTGAGGAAGTAACTGATATGCAGAGGACTGTTAAAGGGGAGGTTATAAGTTCAACCTTTGATGAACCGCCGCAGAGGCATATTCAGGTAGCTGATATGGTTCTCGAAAAGGCAAAGAGGCTTGTTGAACACAAAAGGGATGTGGTAATACTGCTTGACAGTATTACTCGACTGGCAAGGGCAAATAATGCCATAATCCCTCCGAGCGGAAAGGTGCTTTCAGGAGGTGTTGATTCCAATGCCCTTCAGAAGCCAAAGAGATTTTTTGGCGCAGCAAGGAACATAGAGGAGGGTGGAAGTCTTACGATTATAGCAACTGCACTGATAGATACGGGAAGCCGCATGGATGAAGTGATTTTTGAGGAATTCAAAGGAACAGGGAATCTTGAGATTGTGCTCGACAGGAGACTTGCTGACAGAAGAATATTCCCTGCCATTGACATAACAAAATCAGGGACAAGAAAGGAAGAGCTGCTCTTAGAGAAGGATGAGCTTAACAGGGTATGGATCCTGAGAAAGGTTCTCTCAGCACTGAGTCCCATTGAAAGTATGGAGTTTCTCCTCGATAAGATGTCCCAGACAAAGACAAATAAGGAATTCCTCGAATCAATGAATAAATAGGACCGCAATTTAAGTGACTTTCATTGAATATTGATAAAGAATGCAATTTCTGTTAGCCTTAAATAACGCCTTATAGAAGGGAGAAAGAGTGATGAAAAAAGGAATCCATCCGAGTTATGGAATTGCGAGGGTAAGCTGTGCATGCGGTAATACATTTATTACAAGATCAACAAAGAGGGAGATAAAGGTAGAGATATGCTCAAAATGCCACCCGCTCTTTACCGGAAGGCAGAAGATAATTGACACTGAGGGGAGGATAGAGAAGTTCATGAGGAAATACGAAGGTGAAGGAAAGAAGGTGGAGAAGCATTGAAGGTAGTTCTTCTTGAGCATACCCCGGATCCCGAGATGACCATTGCTCTTGCAGCAAGGCTTTGCTATTCATCGAGTGATATCGATGGATTAAAGGATAAACTTACAATTGATGGTGCAAGAGCCCTTATTAGAAAAATACTTAGAATGGGTCATCTCTCAGTGCTTGAGCATGTCTCATTCACATTCGGTATAGAGGGGATCTCAAGGGCGTGCTCTCATCAACTTGTTCGTCACAGGATAGCATCGTATTCCCAGCAGAGTCAGAGGTATGTGAATATGGAGGAGTCGCTGTTTGTTATCCCAGCGAGTATTGAAGCTGATAGGAAGGCATTAAAGATTTACATGAATACATTGAAGTTGATAAAGAAGAGATATGCGGAACTTGTTCAGATGGGTTGCCCCATAGAGGATGCGCGCTACATACTTCCTAATGCAACGGAGACAAAGATCATCGTTACTATGAACGCAAGGGAACTCATTCATTTCTTCAAACTTAGATGCTGCAGAAGGGCCCAGTGGGAGATCAGGGAGGTTGCAAAGGAGATGCTTAGACTCGTAAGGGAGAAGGCTTATTCCGTATTTCAATATGCAGGGCCATCATGCATCTCCGGTAGCTGTCAGGAAGGGGAGATGAGTTGTGGAGATCCTGCTGGTGTAAGGGAAGAGTTTTCACGGATTTGAAGGATGAAGGGGTTGTGCTTTGAGGGGATGCATGATGCATCCCCTTTTTATTTTGATAATTAATTTCTCAGGAATTGAAGAAATGGAAATCCTTGAAAATAGACTCATAGAAATAGAGGAGAGATACAGAGAGCTTGAAAAAAAACTCTCAGATCATGAGTTGATCAAGGATGTAAAAGAGTATCAGCAGCTTCTTCGGGAGCATTCAAGGCTAAAGAGGATTGTTGAACTTTACACTGAATTGAAGAAGATTAACAAAGAGATCGAAGATAACAGGCTGCTTTTGAAGGAAGATGATCCAGAGATCCGGGAGCTTGCCGAACAGGAGATCGATGAGTTGATAAAGGAGAGAGAAAGGATCCAGAGGGAGCTTGAAGGGCATTTTATTGAGAAGGATCCAAAGGATGAGAAAAATATTATTCTTGAGATAAGGGCGGGAGCTGGAGGTGAGGAGGCAGCACTCTTTGTTTCTGATCTATTCAGGATGTATTCAAAATATGCCGAGAAGAGATCGTGGAAGGTTGAAATAATGAGTGCTCATCCAACAGGACTTGGTGGGTTAAAAGAGATAATTGCCCTTATAGAGGGAAAGGGTGCATACAGCAGGCTCAAATATGAATCGGGAGTTCACAGAGTTCAGAGGATACCTGTTACCGAATCACAGGGAAGAATCCATACATCAACTGTAACGGTTGCCATGCTTCCTGAAGCGGAGGAGGTTGAGGTTACGATAGATCCGAAGGATCTGAGGATTGATGTTTTCAGGGCGTCAGGGCCTGGTGGACAGAGTGTAAATACAACGGACTCCGCAGTAAGAGTAACACACCTTCCTACAGGAATCTCTGTTGTATGCCAGGATGAAAAATCGCAACATAAAAACAAGGCGAAGGCGATGAAGATCCTCAGATCAAGGCTTCTCGATATGAGGCGGAGGGAGCAGGAGGAGCAGATATCCGAGGAGAGGAGAAAGCAGGTAGGAACAGGGGATAGGAGCGAGCGAATAAGGACATACAATTTCCCACAGGGGAGGGTTACAGATCACAGGATAGGATTAACACTCCATAAACTGGAGGATGTGCTCGATGGAGATCTTGATGAGATAATCGATGCCCTTGCACATATGAATAAGAGAAGTGTGATGGGGGGAGAGAATTCATGAAGATTACGGAGCTGATCTGTTCTGCAGGCAGGATGCTCTCAGAAGAAGGTATAGATACAGCATATCTCGATGCTGAAATTCTGATGAGGCATGCCCTTGGATGCAGGAGGGAAGAGCTCTTTTTGCTTTCTAACGAGATGCTCGATCAGGATAAGATCGATTATTTTATGAAGCTTATCGAAAGGAGGAAGAAAAGGGAGCCTGTTGCTTATATCACAGGAAAGAAGGAGTTCTTTTCGAGGGAATTCATTGTATCACATGAAGTGATGATTCCGAGGCCTGAGACAGAAACACTCGTTGAGAGGGTGATGGATATCATTAGATTAAATAATATCAAAAATATGTTGGATATTGGAACTGGAAGCGGCATTATTGCCATAACATTATCGCTGAATTTTCCTGAGCTTCAGATATGTGCTACCGATATCTCTGATGATGCCCTTAATGTTGCAAGGAAGAATGCAATAATGCATGGGGTAGAGTCCCGTATAGAATTTGTGAAGTCAGATCTCTTTGATGGACTGGATCCCGGAAAGAAATTCGATCTCATTGTTTCAAACCCTCCATACATACCATCCTGTGACATACCATTTCTGGAGCCGGAGATAAGGGATTATGAGCCGAGGGTTGCAATCGATGGCGGTTTGGATGGGCTTGATGTAATAAGGAGAATTGCAAGGGATTCCCATTATTATATGCAAAAAGAGGGTTTTCTGGTGATGGAGATAGGTGAAGGTCAGGGAGCGTCTGTCCTTGAAATTTTGAAGGGCAGTAATTATAGTGATTGCATGATCTTTAAAGACCTTTCGGGAAAAGAAAGGTGTATAGTAAGCAGGAAGGCGGATGGATAAGATTATAATCGAGGGCGGAAAACCTCTTAAAGGTTATGTTAGCATAAGCGGTGCTAAAAATGCATCGCTTCCACTGATGGTAAGCACACTGCTTACATGTGGAAAAAACATATTAAGAAACATACCTGATCTTGTTGACATAAAAACCATGTGTGTTCTTCTGAACCATCTGGGTGCCGAGATAGAAAGAAAGGATGATACACTTGTCATAGACACACATAATATAAAAAATTTTGAAGCCCCTTATGATCTGGTCAGAACGATGAGGGCCTCTGTTCTTGTGCTTGGTCCACTTATTGCAAGGTATGGGAGGGCACGTGTTTCGCTTCCTGGTGGTTGCGCAATAGGGGCAAGACCTGTGGATCTACATTTAAAGGGGCTTCAGGCCCTTGGCGCTGAGATAGATATAAGGCACGGCTATATAGAGGCTTCATGCAGGAAATTAAAAGGGAGTATCATAAATCTTGACATTCCAACAGTTACAGGAACCGAAAATATTATGATGGCCGCAGTACTTGCTGAAGGAAGGACAGTGATAAACAATGCTGCAAAAGAACCCGAAGTTCTTGAGCTTGCAAAGGCACTTCAGAGGATGGGAGTAAGGATCGATGGGGCCGGAGAGGAAACCATAGAGATTGAGGGGGTTTCAGAGCTCAAGCCTATTGATTATGCTGTTATGCCTGATCGGATAGAGGCAGGGACGTTTATGGTTGCAGCCGCAATCACAGGGGGTGATATAAGGATTTTAAATGCACCCATTCATTTCATGACTGCGGTTGTCGATAAGCTGAAGGAAAGTGGCGTTGAAATCATTGAGGAGGATCGGGCAGTAAGGGTAATAGGTAAAGATGAGATAGGGAGTGTTGATATAAAGACAGCACCGTATCCTGGATTTCCAACTGATATGCAGGCGCAGATGATGGCGCTAATGTGTATCTCAAAGGGTATAAGTGTGATCAGAGAAACAATTTTTGAAAATAGATTCATGCATGTAAGCGAACTTAAAAGGATGGGTGCTGATATAAAGCTTGAAGGGAACTGTGCTGTTGTAAGGGGGGTGGAGAAGCTTACAGGAGCTCCTGTTATGGCAACGGATTTGAGAGCAAGTGCATCCCTTATACTTGCAGGGCTTATTGCGGAAGGAAGAACAGAAGTTCTCAGGGTTTATCATCTGGACAGAGGCTATGAGAGGATAGAGAAGAAGATGGCCTCACTTGGTGCAAAGATATGGAGGGTAAAGGAGAGGTGAAAGATCTTATTACAATTGGAATCTCCAAGGGAAGACTTCTTCCGGAGACCTGCGAGATACTTTCTAAAATGGGGATTGCTGTTGAAGAGATTATTAACAATACAAGGAAGCTTTGTTTTGAATATCATCATGAAGGACTTAAGATCGTTGTTCTCAGATCCTTCGATATTCCTACCTATGTGGAGAAAGGTGTATGTGATATCGGTATTGCTGGAAAGGATGTTATCATGGAACAGGGAAGGGATGTTTATGAACCGCTTGATCTCGGTATAGGATTCTGCCGGATGGTGCTTGCGAGACCCAGGAGGAAAAATTCATTCATTCCAATGGGTATCCCCCGTGTGGCAACAAAATTTCCATCAATAACACAAAAATATTTCATACACAAAGGTATACAGGTTGAGATAATCAGGCTTTATGGAGCCGTTGAACTTGCCCCATTGCTTGGTTTATCGGATATGATTGTTGATCTTGTAAGTACAGGCGAAACACTCAGAGTTAATGATCTTGAGGAGGTGGAGGAGATTATGAAGGTTACAGGAAGGGTTATCGTAAACAGGGCTTCCATGAAGCTTAAATCAAAGAGGATCGGGGATATTTTAAGAAGGATGGATGAGGCAAAACCTGCCGGGATGGTGAAGTGATGAAGATTTTCAATACCAAAAACCCTGCTTTCAGAAGAGAACTGTTTGAAAGAATAAAGAGGGATGTTGAGAGGGAGAGGGCTGTTCTGGAGAGGGTAAAGAGGATTATCGAAGATGTTCGCAATCATGGAGATAGTGCCATTTTGAGATTGACAAGGGAGATCGATGGGATTGAGATGAAGGAGAATGAACTCATTGTAAAAGATGATGAGATTTTGAGTGCAAGAAGGAGAATTTCGGATGAGCAGTTTGCTGCACTTAAATTAGCAAAGGAGAGGATAGAGAGATTTCACAGCAGGAGAAGTTTTCTTTCATGGTTTAACGACAGTGAAGATGGTATTGTTCTTGGACAGATTATCAGGCCTCTGAAAAGGGTTGGAATCTATGTTCCTGGAGGAAAGGCAAGCTATCCATCAACTGTTCTTATGAATGCAATCCCTGCAAATATAGCTGGTGTTTCCGAAATATATATGGCAACACCTCCATCATCTGAAGGGATAAACCCTGCTGTGCTTGTTGCCGCAGAACTTGCAGGTGTTAAACGCATCTTCAGGATAGGAGGTGCACAGGCAATCGCTGCATTCGCATATGGAACAGCTACTGTTCCAAGGGTGGACAAGATTGTTGGTCCAGGAAATATCTATGTTGAGACAGCCAAGAGGCTTGTTTTTGGCGATGTTGGGATTGACATGATTGCGGGTCCAAGTGAGATATTGATATTAACCGATGGGAGCACTCCAGCACGGTATATAGCATCTGATCTTCTCTCACAGGCAGAACATGATGAAGACGCTCTTGCGGGTGTAATAACTATAGATGAGGATATTACATCTCTTATTCTTGACGAGATAAGGTTGCAAATTTCAACCCTTCCAAGGGCTGCGATTGCGAATAGATCACTTGAGAGGAGAGGATTCATCCTTATTGCAGACAATATTAATGAGGCTCTGGATATTGTAAATGAGATTGCGCCCGAGCATCTTGAGCTTGCTATGGAGGATCCATGGAAAGTTCTTCCCGGTATCAGGAATGCTGGTGCCGTATTCCTTGGTTCCTACAGTCCGGAGGCGATAGGGGATTATATTGCGGGACCTAACCATACGCTTCCCACTGGAGGTTGCGCCCGTTTCTCTTCACCACTGGATGTTGATGATTTTATTAAGAGGACAAACATAATATCCATGACTGAAAGCTCCCTCAGGAGGATGGGGAATTTTGCTATTTTGTTATCAGGGATGGAGGGTCTTGAGGGGCATGGAAGATCCATTATGGTAAGGATGGAGGAGAGATGAGAAGGGCTTTTGTAGAAAGAAAGAGTTCCGAAACCGATATAAGGATTGAATTGAATATCGATGGAAGCGGGAAATATGAAATTTCAACATCGATACCATTTTTCGATCACATGCTTTCACTAATGGCAAAACATGCACTCTTTGATCTTTTCATCCATGCGAAGGGTGATGTGGATGTGGATTTTCATCATACCGTTGAGGATGTTGGGATATGTCTTGGCGAGGCATTAAAAAAGGCCGTGGGTGATAAAAGGGGTATAAACAGATACGGTGAAGCAACAGTCCCAATGGATGAAACACTGGCGCAGAGTGTTGTTGATCTCAGTGGAAGACCATACCTTGTCTACAATGTAGATGTAAGGAGAAAGAGGAGCGGAAAATTCGACATGGAGCTTATAGAAACATTTCTTCAGGCATTTTGTGTGCATGGGGGAGTCACAATCCATGTTAATCTCATTTACGGAAGAAACATGCATCATATAGCAGAAGCAATATTCAAATCGCTGGGGAGGGCAATTAAGGAAGCAACCAGGGAGGATGAAAGATTGACGGATGTTCCATCAACAAAAGGATTTCTATGATAGCAATAGTAGATTATGGAATGGGAAATCTGAGGAGTGTTTTGAAGGCATTTGAGAAGATTGGCGCACCTGCTTTTGTTAGTGCAGATAGGCATGCGATAAAATCTTCAGATGCGATAGTTCTACCGGGTGTTGGTGCATTCAGGGATTGTATGGAGAATCTCAAGGCGATGGGACTCATTGATCTATTGCGGGATGAAATAAAAGCCGGGAAACCATACCTTGGAATATGTCTTGGTCTCCAGATATTATTCACTGAAAGTGAAGAGTTTGGAAAGACTCCCGGATTGAATATACTGAGGGGTAGTGTGAAGAGGTTTTCATTTAAAGATTCAGGCTCTCCCCTTAAGATACCACACATGGGATGGAATAAAGTAAGGATAAAAAATTCCCATCCTATTCTTGATGGTCTGGAGGATGGGGAATATTTCTATTTTGTGCATTCATACTATGTTGAACCTGATGATAGTTCAGTTGTGCTTATGACATCGGATTATGGAAGGGAATTTGTTTCAGCCATTGCAATGGATAATATAGTTGCTGTGCAGTTTCACCCTGAGAAAAGCCAGAAAAAAGGTTTGAGATTTCTTTCCAACTTCATCAAATGGATCAGCTGAGGTCGCATTTGGATATAATCCCCGCAATAGATATAAAGGATGGAAAGGTTGTAAGACTTATTCAGGGGATGGTGGAAAAGATGCAGATCTACTCACTATCCCCCGTTGATGTTGCTATAAGATGGAGTCAGGAGGGTGCAAGGATAGTTCACGTGGTTGATCTCGATGGTGCATTTGAGGGAAGGGCAGTAAATAAGGATTTGATAAAAAGGATAATAGATAAAGCAGGCGTTTCCATCCAGGTTGGGGGTGGATTGAGAAGGATGGAGGATATAGAGGATTATCTCTCTTGGGGTGTTGAGCGGATCATTCTTGGCACATCCGCTGTTGAGGATGCGAATTTTGTAAGCACAATCTGTTCGATATACCCTCGAAGGGTGTATGTTGCGATGGATGTAAAATCTGGAAAGGTTGCAATAAAGGGTTGGAGGAGTGTGAGTGATTATGCACCTGAGGAATTTATCAGGATGATGGAGGGAAGAGGCGTTGGTGGAATAGTTTATACGGACATAAGCAGGGATGGAACACTTAAGGGACCCAATATTGATTCATTGAAGAGGGTGCTTGATAACACGAAGATCCCTGTTATTGTATCGGGTGGGATATCATCGCTTGCAGACGTTGAATCAATCCTTAATATAGGGGCTGAAAATCTTGAGGGTATTATTATCGGAAAGGCACTCTACACAGGTACGATTTCATTAAGGGATGCAATCGATCTGGTAAGGAAGAAATCTCTTTAAGGGGATCTCGCATGCTTGCAAAGAGGATAATACCATGCCTTGATGTTAAGGATGGAAGGGTTGTAAAAGGTATAAGGTTTCTTAGTCTCAGGGATGCAGGGGATCCTGTTATTAATGCAAAATTTTATGAGGATGAAGGTGCAGATGAGCTGACCTTTCTTGACATAACAGCATCATACGAAAAAAGGAAGATAATGCTCCATGTTGTGGAAAGAACAGCTGCTGAGGTTTTCATGCCCCTTACTGTTGGAGGGGGTATAAGAATGCTTGAGGATATAAGAGATCTCCTGAAGGCGGGGGCTGATAAGGTTTCTATTAATACAGCTGCTGTTGAAAATCCATCCATTGTTGCCGAGGCAGCGTGGAAATTTGGAAGCCAGTGTATTGTCGTTGCCATTGATGCAAAAAGGAAAGGTGATAGCTGGGTTGTCTACACACATGGTGGAAGAAAGGAAACAGGGATCGATGCGATTCAATGGGCAAAGGATGTGGAAAAACTTGGCGCAGGGGAAATACTTCTTACAAGCATGGATATGGACGGAACAAAAAATGGATACGATATAGAGCTTACAAAGAAGGTTTCACTTTCAGTTAATATACCTGTTATTGCATCCGGGGGTGCGGGATCAGCTGTCCACATCTGGAGGGTATTTGCAGAGGGTTTTGCTGATGCTGCACTGGCGGCATCGATATTTCACTTTCGTGAGTATACAATAAGGGAAGTAAAAGAATATTTAAGATCAAAGGGTATCCCTGTGAGGATCATTTAAAAGGGGGTGGAATTTGGAAGACCTGATAGGGACTGTGAAATTTGATGAGAGAGGGCTTATTCCGGCAATCGTTCAGGATGCTGAAGGTGGAGAGGTTTTGATGCTCGCGTATATGAACAGGGAGGCAGTAGAGAGAACAGTAAAGACAGGCTATTCGCATTTCTTTAGCAGATCGAGGAATAGAATCTGGATGAAGGGTGAGGAGTCGGGAAACATACAGGAGGTAAAAGAGATATTATATGACTGCGATCTTGATGCAATACTTTTAAAAGTAAAGCAACATGGTGTTTGCTGTCATGAGGGGTATAAAAGCTGCTTTTTCAGGAAGTGGGGAACCAGCGGATCATCCACTGTTATGGAAAGGGAGATCGGACCTGAAGAGCTATATGGATCAGCTATAATAAAGAAGATTTACGATGTCATAGTGGATAGAAAAATCCATCCGAAAGAGAATTCCTATGTGTCACATATGATGAAAAAGGGGCTGGACGGGATTTTAAAGAAGATTATTGAGGAGGCAGGAGAGGTTTGTCTCAGTGCAAAGGATGGAAGTAAGGAAGGGATAGTATATGAGATTGCAGATCTCTGGTTTCACTCCTTGCTGATCATGGGTTACTGCGGAATAACACCTGATGATATTTTCAAAGAACTTGGAAAGAGGTTTGGGAAAGGAGGGTTAAAAAGGGGAGGTAATTGAAATTTTTCTTGCAATGATAAAATCATTTATATATATTTTAGCTTTGATGTTTCTACATTAAAACTGACATAAAGATTGATGCGGAGGATGAGGATTGAAAGCCCTGGGAAGACATATATTGCTCGAACTCAGGGAATGCGAAACAAAAATGCTTGATGACATCGAGGCAGTCAAAGAGGCCTTAATGGAAGGAGCCAGGCGATCTGGCGCAACGATTGTCGAGGCCTGCTTTCACAGATTCAATCCGTTTGGAATAAGCGGCGTTGTTATCATTGCGGAATCCCATCTTTCCGTGCATACATGGCCTGAATATGGATATGCTGCATGTGATATCTTTACCTGTGGAAGCCAGCTTAAACCTGAGAGCGCTGCTGAATACCTCATAGAAAGGTTCCAATCAAAAAGTCCACAGATGGTGGAAATCAGTCGCGGCATCCTCTCGGTTTCTATTTCAGAACTTCCTCATAAGGTAGAGAAAAGCGGAGAAAGTGATGGAACAAAAGAATATAAAATGGTTTTTTGACTACCTGAGTCCTGATGAGGCACATCTCCATTCAATAAAGAGGATTATTTTTTCCAAGAAAACACCCTACCAGAATCTTGATATTGTTGAGCTTGGAAGCTATGGAAAAAGTCTTATCCTTGATGGAAAGGTTCAGTCAACGGAGAAGGATGAGTTCTTATATCATGAAACACTTGTTCACCCTGCAATGATACTCCATCCATGTCCTGAGAAGGTTTTTATTGTTGGTGGCGGAGAGGGAGCAACACTGAGGGAGATACTGAAGCATAAGACTGTTAAAAGGGTTCTTATGGTTGATATAGACAGGGATGTTGTTGAAAGTTGCAAGGAATACTTACCGGAGATCCACTGCGGCTCTTTTTACGATAGCAGGGCAGGGATTATATATGCTGATGCAAGAAAGTATCTTGAAGGAACTGAAGAGAAGTTTGATGTAATACTGATGGATAGCACGGATCCCATTGAGGAGGGGCCATCATACTTATTATTTACTGTTGAGTTTTTCAAAATACTGAAGGAAAGACTGACAGAGGATGGAATTGTTGCTATTCAATCAGGAAGCACAAAGGTTGGCGAGTTGTTGAGCTTTACAGCAATTCACAGAACATTGAAAGTTGTTTTCCCCGTTGTTGCACCATACTGGGTTCCCATATCATCTTTTGGACAACCGTGGGGGTTTAATATGGCAACCTGCGGTCTCGATCCGCTTTCTATTAAAAAGGAAGAGATCGACAGGAGAGTTGGTATGCGTATTTCCGGTGAGCTAAAATTCTACGATGGAACAGCACATATAGGTATATTTTCACTCCCCAGGTATTTGAGAACAGAGCTGGAAGAGCAACAGAGAATAATACAGGATAACAAACCACTTTTTATTTACTGATTGCTTCCCGGATAAAGAAAGGGGGGGAATAATGCCAAAGGTAAAATTTATTGGCCATGCAGCCTTCCTCATAACCCATAACAATTACAGGATTGTAATAGATCCATTCATCACTGGGAATCCAAAGGCGAATATGAGGATGGAAGATATAAGTGTCCAGTACATACTTGTTACACACGGTCATGGGGATCATCTTGGCGATGCAATTCCCATTGCAAAAAGGAATGATGCAACGATAATTGCACCCTTTGAGCTCGCCATGTACTGTCAGAAGCAGGGTGCAAAGGTTCATCCGATGCACATAGGTGGAAGTTTTAAATTTGATTTTGGAACGGTTAAATTGACACCTGCACTTCATGGTTCAGCAGTCGTCGGGGATACGATAGAGTATACGGGCAATCCCTGTGGCTTCCTGATCGAGATTGGAGGTAAAAGAATCTATCATCCTGGCGATACAGGTCTCTTCGGTGATATGGAACTTCTGGGAAGGAGTAGAAAGATTGATCTTGCCATGATACCTATAGGTGATAACTTCACAATGGGTATCGATGATGCTGCTGAGGCAGTAAGGATGCTGAAGCCAGCTTTTGTTATACCAATGCACTACGATACATTTGATATTATAAAGGCGGATCCAAAGAGATTTTCTGAAAAGATAGCAGGAACGGAAACAAAGTGTGTAATTCTGAAACCAGGGGAGGAGTTTGAGCTTTAGAATATCCTTTTACTGTCAAGAAGGATGGTAACCGGACCATCATTTACAAGCTCAAGCTCCATCATCTTCTGGAATTCGCCCTGCTTTGGGTCGAATCCTTCTTTTCTTATTTCATCTATGAATCTGCTGTAAAGAAGAAGTGCTTGCTCCGGCGGTGCAGCTTCAAGGAAATTGGGTCTTCTTCCCTTTCTACAATCCCCGTAAAGGGTAAACTGGGAGACGATAAGGAGTTCCCCTGAAATATCTTTTAGTGATAGATTCATCTTACCCTGTTCATCCTCAAAGATTCTCAGATTCAATATCTTTGAAACCATATATTTGATGTCTTCATCACCATCTTCCCTTCCGATTGCAATAAGAACAACAAGCCCCTTCCCTATCGAACCGCAGACGAGTCCATTAACCCTGACCTCAGCCCTTTTCACCCTCTGGACAACTGCCCTCAATTCTGCACCCGTTTATATTGTATCTCTGAAATGATAACATTTATAAGGATGGAAGGCAAAAGGCATGTGCTTCTGATCAATCCGTGGGTTTATGATTTTTCTTACTATGATCTCTGGGCAAAGCCCCTTGGCCTTCTTTATATTGCATCCATTTTAAGAGAGAATGGCTTTACAATCACCTTTATAGATGCACTGGATATACACCACCCTTCCCTGGACCTTTATAAGAGAAAACCGATTAAGAGAAGGTATGATGGCAGAGGGGAGTTCTTCTGGACAGAGGTAAAGAAGCCCGAAAAGCTTTCATCAATACCAAGGAGATACAAGAGGTTTGGTCTTCCAGAGGACCTATTTATCAAGGAGTTAAATATGTCCCCTTCACCTGACCTTATTCTTGTCACATCCGGGATGACATACTGGTATCAGGGCGTTTTTGAGGCTATATCAATCCTTAAGAGAAACTTTCCAGGGATACCTGTGGTACTGGGTGGGATATATGCAACACTCTGCTATGAGCATGCGCTCAAATATTCCGGAGCTGATTATATTGTTAAGGGCTATGGGGAAAATGCAATTCTACAGATAATTAAGGAGTTATTCAAGATTGAACCTGATTTTGTTCCCGATGCGCTTTCACCGGATACCCTTCCATACCCCGCCTTTGATCTCTTGAGGAGGATCAATTATATCACTGTCATAACCTCAAGAGGCTGTCCATTCCAATGTTCTTACTGCGCCTCCAATATGCTCTTCCCTTCATTTAAAAGAAGATCCCCTGAGAATGTTTTAAAGGAGGTCCTTTACTGGCATAACAGGTTTGGCTGCCTTGATTTTGTGTTCTACGATGATGCACTCCTTGTTAATGCATATGAATATGTTGTTCCCTTACTCAAAGAGATAATCAAAAGGAATCTTCAACTCAGGTTTCACTGTCCCAACGGGCTTCATATAAGATTTATAGATGAGGAGATTGCTCGGTTACTTTATCTTTCAGGATTCAAAACCATAAGACTTGGATTTGAGGTAAGAGATGATGAGTGGCATGAGAGAAAAGGAGCGAAGGTAACGGAGAGTGAGTTCATTGATTGCGTAAAATCCCTTAGAAAAGCTGGATACAGGAGGGATGATATAGGGGTTTATATAATGTGCGGTCTTCCAGGACAGCACTCCCGTGAGGTTCTCGATACAGCCGTATTCGTTCATACCTGCGGTGCAAAACCGATGCTTGCTGAATACTCACCCATTCCGGGAACGGAGATGTGGAAAGAGGCTGTTGCTGCATCACCATTTCCCATTGAGGAGGAGCCCCTTTTTCATAACAATTCCATCTTATGCTGCAGAAAATCTGGATGGGATATCGACTTGCTGAGGGAATTGAAAAAGAAAATAAGGGGTTTATAGTTGAACCCTTTTTGTGGTAAAAAGGAATAGATGTATTGCAAGTATAGCATGGATGGATGGTGTGAATTGAGAAAGAAGGGTTGTGATCCAACGGATGGGGACTGTATAGCCCAGCAGGCAATCCAGAAGAGAAAAAAAGAAAATGGAGAGGGGAAGGATGGGTGTAAGGAAGATAATTGTGGAAGAACTGAAGTCAATCCCGATTGAAGAACAGAAGGTTGAGATAGTTGAGCGCAAGGGCCTTGGTCATCCTGATTTCATATGTGATTCCATAATGGAGGAGGTCTCAAGGGCACTTTCACGCGAGTATTTACGACTCACAGGGGGTATGTGCCATTTTAACATAGACAAGGGGCTTCTTGTTGCAGGTGGTGTGGAGAGAAGATTTGGTGGTGGAAGGGTTATAGAGCCTATGAAGATTATAATAGGTGATAGAGCAACGATCAGGGTGGATGGAAAAGTGATAGCGGTGGAGGAGATCACAATTGAAACTGCAAAGGACTGGATAAGAAAGAATTTAAGGTTTGTTGATCCTGAAGAGCATGTCCGTTATCAGGTTGAGTTGAAACCGGGATCAGCGGAACTTACATCTTTATTCAAAAAGGATAGGAAGGGATTGTATGGATCCAATGATACATCAGCTGCTGTTGGTTATGCACCGCTTACACCGACGGAGAAGCTTGTTCTGGAGATTGAAAGATTCCTTAATTCTTCAGAGTTCAAAAACAGGTTTCCTGAAACAGGTGAGGATGTGAAGGTTATGGGATTCAGGGAGGGGAGGGATATTCACCTTACCATTGCTATGCCTTTTATAGATAGATTTATCGAGAATGAGGCATATTATTTCGAGAGGAAAAGGGTTGTAATGAGGGAGATAAAAAACTTTACCCTTTTAAATAAAGGCTACTTCAGGAATACCAATCTATACTTCAATACCCTTGACAGGAAAAGGAGGGGGGTTGAGGGTGTATATCTGAGTGTCCTTGGGACCTCAGCTGAAGATGCAGATTCAGGTCAGGTTGGAAGAGGAAACAGGGTAAACGGGATAATTGCACTGAACAGGCCAACAGGAGCAGAGGCAGCTGCCGGGAAAAATCCTGTAAGTCATGTGGGAAAGATATACAATATTCTTGCCCACCAGATTGCAAACAGGATATATGAAGAGGTGGATGGAATAAGGGAGGTATATGTGTGGTTATGCAGTCAGATCGGCTCTCCCATTGATCGACCAAAGATCGCATCGGCACAGATATTGAAGAAGGATCGGGCGAGTTTTAAAAAGATATCCAGAAGCTGTGAGGATATAATCGATGAGGAGCTCTCCCGTATAGGATCCTTCTGCGAGATGCTTTTAAATGGGAGGTTTCCCGTATGTTAGGGGAAACTTTATGGAGGGGAAAAGCCATAGTATAATCTATTCATGGTGAGACCATGAAAAACATGGAGATTGCAAGGATATTCAACGACGTTGCTGATCTCCTCGAAATCAAAGATGAGAACCCTTTCAGGATCAGGGCTTACAGGAAAGCAGCCCAGAATATAGAGAATCTAACGGAGAATATAGAGGATATTTCAAAAAGGGGCGAGCTTACAAAGATCCCTGGCATAGGCAAAGACCTCGCACAGAAGATTGTTGAGATCATAGAAAGAGGGACATTTGAGGATTATGAGAGGCTGAAAAAGGAGATCCCCAGAGGACTTGTGCAGATGCTCTCCATACCGAGTCTTGGACCAAAGACTGCAAAGCTCATATATGAATCCCTGGGAATAAAAACGATAGAAGAACTGGAAGAGGCTGCAAAAAGTCACAAACTGTGTAAACTTCCAGGGATAAGGGAAAAAACCGAGGAGAATATCAGAAAGGGTATAGAGCTTTATAAAAAGGGAAGGGAAAGGATGCTCCTCGGAAGGGTTCTTCCCATTGCCAGGGAATTTGAAAAGGCACTACTTTCGCTCAAAGAGGTAAAGAGGTTGAATATAGCGGGAAGTCTAAGGAGGATGAAGGAAACCATAAAGGATGTAGACATACTCATAATTTCCCATGATCCCAAAAAGATCATGGATTACTTTGTTTCTCTTCCTTATGTTTCTGATGTGCTTGCAAAGGGTTCAACAAAGTCCAGCGTGCTTACCCATGATGGACTTCAGGTTGATCTGAGGGTTGTTGAGCCTGAAAGTTTCGGTGCAGCGCTTCAATATTTCACGGGATCAAAAAATCATAATATACATCTAAGACAGATAGCAGATAGGCTGGGCCTGAAGATAAGTGAATATGGCGTTTTCGATGAAAAAACAGGCAAAAAGATTGCGGGGAAGGAGGAGGAGGAGGTTTACAGAGCACTCGGACTCAAATGGATTCCACCTGAATTAAGGGAAGATCAGGGCGAGATTGAGGCAGCAGCCGAAGGAAGACTTCCCCAGCTTATTGAACTCTCTGATATAAAAGGGGATCTCCACATACACTCTAAGTGGAGTGATGGTGCTCATGAAATAGAGGAGATTGCCAGATATGCAGAAAAAAAGGGTTACGAATATATAGCGATTGCAGATCACACAAAATCACTTGGGATTGCAAGGGGGATGGGACCAGAGGAAGTTATGGAGCAGATAGAGGAGATTGAAAGGCTCAACAGGAAATCAAAGATAAGGATACTTAAGGGGATTGAGGTTGACATCCTTGGAGATGGATCACTTGATCTACCTGATGAGGTTTTAAAGAAGCTTGATATAGTTATTGCATCGATCCATTATGGGTTCAAGGCAGGAAAAGAGGTTCTTACAAAGAGGATCCTGAATGCCATGTCTAACCACTATGTGAATATCATAGCCCATCCCACAGGAAGGCTTATTGGAGAAAGGGAGGCTTATGAGCTGGACTTTGACCTTATTATGAAAGAGGCGAAGAGGAGGAATATTTCCCTTGAGATAAATGCTTACCCCCAGAGGATGGATTTAAATGATATCCTCTCAAGGAGGGCAAAGGAGTTGGGTGTAAAGCTTTGCATAAATACGGATGCACATATCATGAATCACCTTGAACTGATGGAATTTGGTATCGCTGTAGCGAGGAGAGGCTGGCTGACAAAGGATGATGTATTGAATACCCTTCCCCTTAATGAACTTATTAAGATGACCTCTAAGGGGAGAGGTTAAAACCTGAATCAGGAGGTTTTTATGGAAGAAAAGGTTGGAGAGGTTGTTAAATATTTTGCAAAGATAGGGGTTGCAGCAATAAAGATCACAAAGGGTTCTATAAAGGTTGGGGACTCCCTTCATTTTCAGGGGAGCACCACTGACTTTGTGCAGAAGGTTGAGTCCATGCAGATTGAACACCAGAATGTTGAAACGGCATCAGAGGGGGATCTTGTGGGAATAAAGGTCAGTGAGAGGGTAAGACCTTCTGATCTCGTCTACAGGGTTATTGAATAGCCAGAAAGCGGAAGGTGCAATATTCAAAGGGAGGTTTTCATGAGGATTATTGCAGATTTTCATGTTCATTCGAAGTATAGCAGGGCAACGAGCAGGGATATGGATGTAGAGAATATGGCAAAATGGGCAAAACTGAAGGGGATAAACCTTCTTGGAACAGGTGATTTTACCCATCCAACATACTTCGCAGAATTGATGGGAAAGCTCAAGCCTGAGGGAAATGGGCTATTCTCATTAAAGAAGGGTGATCAATCGGTAAAATTCATGCTGACAGGAGAAGTTAGCAACATTTTTTCAAGTGGTGGAAAGCTCAGAAAGATTCACTGCATCATCTTCCTTCCATCCTTTGAAGCTGCTGGAAAACTTAATTCATTGCTTTCACGACTGGGTAAGATCGGATCGGATGGAAGACCGGTGTTCGGATTTCCTGTAAAGGATCTGGTAAAGATGGTTTGCGATATTTCTCCTGATGCAATGATCATCCCTGCACATGTCTGGACACCCTGGTTTTCCCTCTTCGGTTCATTCTCCGGTTTTGATTCCATAGAGGAGGCATTTGAGGATCAGGCAGATCTGATAAGGGTCATTGAAACAGGTCTTTCCTCAGATCCACAGATGAACTGGCGTCTATCAGCACTTGATAATATTACCCTGATCTCTAATTCAGATGCCCATTCACCATCGAGAATTGGAAGGGAGGCAAATGTTTTCAATTGCCCTCTTACATACAGGGATATTGTTGAATCCTTAAAAACAAAATCAAGGGATAGGTTTCTCTTTACAATCGAGTTCTTTCCTCAGGAAGGTAAATACCATTTCGATGGTCATAGGAATTGTGGAGTTTCCTTCTCCCCTGTTGAGAGTAAAAAGTATAATAACAGGTGTCCTGTATGTAAATCTCCATTAACCATAGGTGTTATGCACAGGGTTGAGGAGCTTGCTGACAGACCTGAGGGGTATGTTCCAGAAGGTGCAATTCCTGCAAAACATCTGATTCCGCTTGAGGAGATCATTGCAGATGCATTGGGGGTTGGTGTGGGAACAGAAAGGGTTGAGAAGGAGTACAGAAAAATAGTCTCCCAATGCGGATCGGAATTTAATATACTGCTGAACCTTACCCCTGAAGAGCTTTCAAAGCTCCTTCCACAAAAAATATATTCCGGCGTTATGAAGGTGAGGCAGGGTTTTGTAAAGATAATTCCGGGGTATGATGGTATTTACGGTAAGGTATCCATTGCATGGGATGATGAGGGCGAGCATGGGAAAGATATCCCGATAAGTGATGACAGACAGATGAGGCTTTTTTAGGGAGATAAGTGGGCAGGTGTAAAAGTTGTAATAATCGTTCATTGACCATTTCATCGATTCTTGGATATTGTGCGGATTGCATAAGGGAAGGTTCTTTCGATATTAAAGAAGATATTTTCGAACTGCATAGAGAAAGCAGAAGGAGATTTCGTTTAAGGGAGGAGATCCCAAAGGGTGGTGGTAAGGAATGTGATTTCTGCGGCAACAGATGTATTATCCCAGAAGGTGAAAGAGGTTTTTGCGGCATAAGGAGGTTTGAAGATGGTTATCTCAGGGGAGGAGGAGAAGGCTATCTTAGCTACTATTATGATCCGCTCCCGACAAACTGTGTTGCTGACTGGGTATGTCCAGGGGGAACAGGCTCGGGTTATCCCGAGTTCTGTTACAAAAAAGGGCCTGAGATAGGTTATAAAAATCTCGCTGTTTTCTATCACGCATGCACATTCAACTGCCTTTTCTGTCAGAACTGGCATTTCAGAAGGATGGACATAAAAGGAAGAGGTATATCTGCCGAGGAGCTGATTGATGCTATCGATGAGAGAACAAGCTGCGTGTGCTATTTTGGTGGGGATCCTTCATCACAGATTATCCATTCTATAAAAGCATCAAGGATTGCATTGAAGAGAAAGAGGGGCAGGATATTGAGGATCTGCTGGGAGACGAATGGTTCCATGAGGAGGGATTTTCTCGAAGAGATTATGAATATTGCACTTGATAGCGGAGGTTGTGTGAAGTTTGACTTAAAGGCATGGGATAAAAATCTCCATCTTGCACTGTGCAATACATATAATGATCAGACCCTGGAGAATTTCCGTTTCGCAGCATCATTTATTAAAAGGAGACGGGAGCCTCCTCTGCTTATTGCAAGCACACTGCTTGTTCCGGGATATGTGGATGAAAAGGAGGTAAGATTGATAGCACGCTTTATCTCTTCCCTTGACCCTGAAATCCCCTTTTCCCTTCTTGGATTCTATCCCCAGTTTTATCTTACAGATCTGCCGAGGACATCAAGATCCCATGCGGAAAAATGTAGGGAAGTTGCCCATGAAGAGGGATTAAAAAGGGTCAGAATCGGAAATGTCCACCTGCTTTCCGATGCCTATTGAAATTTCAGGTGAGTTAAAATGGAAAGGAGAGATAAAATCCTGATCCCGCCCGAATGGGTTGATCTTGTTTCTGAAATAAGAAAGAGAAGGGGCCCAACGGTAATTCTCGGCAAAACCGATTCAGGAAAGAGCACACTCTCGAGGTTTATCGTTGATGAACTTACAATGCGAGGTGAGCGTGTAAGTTTGCTCGATACAGATGTCGGTCAACAGTCAATCGGTCTTCCCACAACAATAGCATTAGGACTTGCAAGGAAGAAGCAGGAAGGTATATGCGAAATCAGATGTGTGGGAACAAGATTCATAGGTTCCACCTCACCTGTTGGATTCTTTGTTCCTATTATTGCTGGTGTGAAGGCACTTATGGAGAGGTCAGCTTATCTTGGCAGTGAATACACTATTGTTGACACATCAGGTCTTATCCATGGAAGGGCAGCAAGGACGCTTAAGCTTTACAAAATAGATATAATTAAACCAGAAAACATTGTTGTGATTGATGATGGAGAGCTTGAGCCTATTTTGGATCCTTTCAGGAAGATGGATCATTTAAAGATCTATGAATTAAAGCCAGTTGGAGCAGTGAAACAGAGGGAAAGGGAGATAAGAAAGGCATACAGGGAGAGGATGTTTGGAGAATATTTTTCCATGGCATCAGAATTGGAGTTTCCCATCGAGGGTATATCCATAATAGGTGCAACAATTGGGATTGGGAAGAGGGTTACAAGCAGTGACATTTCCTTCCTTTCGAGGGAACTCGAAACATCTGCGCTCTATGCGGAAAGAAAGATAAACAGGATGTCCATAATCACGAGGGGAGGTTATAGCAGGGAAAATCTTTTTAGAATAAAGGATGTCTTTTCTGTTAATGAATTGGAGATTTACGATATTGAGGATTTCGAAAATCTCCTTGTAGGTCTGAGTGACAGGCATTTAAATACAATTGCCCTTGGAATATTGATAAAATTTGATATAAGAAGAGGTGTATTTCATATTCTTACACCACTTAAGGTTCCAGCAAGGGTAAAATTTCTTCAACTGGGTTCATTAAAGATATGTAGTTCTGGAAAAGAGCTTGGCAGGAGTTCGCTATGGGGAGAATTATAAAGCAGGTCTCATCCGGAGGTGTCATATACAGGAGAGAAGGAGAGAGGGTATTTATTGCCCTTATCCGTAGGGGTGATGGAAGGATCTGGTGCTTACCAAAGGGGATCGTTGAGGAATCAGAGGATTTTGAAAAGACAGCCATAAGGGAGGTAAAGGAGGAAACAGGACTTGATGGAAGGATTGTGGATAAGATAGGGGAGATAAACTACTGGTTTTATGACAGGCAGAGCAAAAGCAAAATCAATAAAACTGTCCATTTCTATCTCCTTGAATATCTTTCTGGAAGTGTTGAAGATCACGACTTTGAGGTTGAGGAGGTAAGGTGGTTTCCGATTGAGGAGGCTGTCAAGGTTATGAATTATAATAGTGAAAGGGATATCGTTCTTAAGGCATCTGCAATTATAAAAGACATTTCCACGAATAAAGATTTATGATAAAGGTTGGATGTTGTGGCTTTTCCGTATCAAGGGAAAGGTATATGAGGTATTTTGATGTTGTTGAAGTTCAGCAGATCTTCTATGATCCACCTCGGCTTTCAACTATTGAGAAATGGAGAAAAGATGTTCCTGAGGGTTTTGAATTTACTATAAAGGCCTGGCAGCTCATTACCCATTCCCCTACAAGCCCAACATACAGGAGATTAAAGAGGAGGATTGATGAGGGTAAGAAGGGGAGATATGGAAATTTTCAGAATACTGATGAGGTTTTTGAAGCGTGGGAGGCTGTAAGAAAAATTGCTGAAGTCCTTTTATCACGGATTGTTGTTTTTCAAACCCCTTCCTCATTTATACCATCAGATGAGAGCATAAGAAATTTAAAAGGATTTTTCAAAAAGATCGAGAGGAAGGGGATAATATGCGTATGGGAACCGAGGGGATGCTGGGAAAATGAGCAGATCTACCGTATATGCAGAGAACTTGATTTAGTCCCATGCATGGATCCTTTCAGAACGATGCCTCGAGGTTTCTCAATATTCTATCTGCGATTGCATGGAAGGGATGGATACAGATATAAATACACTGATAGTGATCTGAGGGAGCTCATTGAGATGACAGAGGATTTTAAGGAAGGATATTTCATGTTTAATAATATCTCGATGTTTGAAGATGCCATCCGCATGAAAGAGATGTTTTCAATATATCACGGTAAAGCTAAATAGGAGGTTTTTATGGTTAATGTTTTACAGAAGGTAAGAGAGCTTATCTCAATGGATACAAAGGATTCCCCTGTGGTGAGTCTTTATCTGAATGTCGATGGGAAGTTGTATCCAAAAAAGGAGTATGAAATTGTGCTTAAAGGATTGATAAAGGAAAAGAAGGAGGAGATGGAAAGGCTTGAGGTTGAGAGGGAAAAGAGATTAATGATTGAAAAAGAGCTCCAGGATACCCTTAATTTTGTAATACAGAAATTTGAGAGAAAAGGAACAAAAGGTCTCGTTTTTTTCTCATCTCGCAATGCTGGACTCTGGGAATTATTTAACCTTCCAGTGCCTGTAAGAAATATGATGGTTGTTGATTCGAGGCCTTTTATTAAACCACTTCTGTTTCTGATGGATGGGTATCATAGATTTGGAATGGTAATCCTTGACAGGGATGCATCCCGTATATTCCACTACTACATGGGTATTTTAAGTGAAGAATCGCACATGCTAAGCGATGTTCCATCGAAGGTAAAGATGGCGGGGTGGTATGGACTTGCGGAAAGACGGATTGAGAGGCATATAGAGGATCACCTGCAGAGATACCTTAAAAGGGTTAGTGATGCAGTCTCTGAATTCTTCAAAATTCGGGATATTGAATATATGATCATTGGGGGGAATCAGAAACTCATCAGCAAATTTGAGCTCCATCTTCCAAATAACCTGAAGAGTAGGATTGCAGCGAGACTGGATATGGTTATCGACACACCAGTATCTCAGGTGCAGGAGGTCATAAGATCGGTTGAGGAGGAGATAAGAAAGGCGGAAGAGAAAAAGCTTATGGATGAAATTTTTAAAGAGGTTTCATCAAAGGGACTTGGTTGTTTTGGACTTGATAATACACTCTTCGCTATACAGAGGGGGGCTGTTCGCATGCTCATCGTGCGTGAAGGCTACAGGGAAAAGGGTGCCATATGCAAGGAGTGCGGTTATATCTGGTGGAGGCAAGAGGCATGCCCCTACTGCAGAAAGGAGATGGAGGAGAGGGAGAATATTGTCGATGATGCAGTAAATCTATCTATAAGCACAGGGAGTGAACTAAGAGAGATCCATTATGATTTTTATTACAACGATAAACCCATTCAAATAGGTGCACTTCTCAGATTTAAGGTTTAAAGGGAGGGGTTTTGAGACGAAAGTGGATATATGCGGGCATTGTGATCATTGCTGTTTTTTTCCTCCTGGGTATAAGGACATACAGAGCATGGGTTAAAGAGAACAGTAGCACATTAAGGGCAACAGGGACTGTGGAGGTAGAGCAGGTTGAAGTTGCATTTAAGATTTCGGGGAGGATAAAGAAGATAAACTTCAGGGAAGGTGATAGGGTTAAAAAAGGGCAGATCCTCGCCACCCTTGATGATGAGGAGCTGAAGGCAAGGGTGGAGGAGGCAGAGGCGGCCCTGAGGAGGGCAAAAGCATACCTTAAGGATCTTCTTGAAGGCTTTAGGATCCAGGAAATCGAAATGGCAAAGGCAGAGTTGCGGAGGGCAGAATCTGATTTTGTGTTTGCAAGGAACGAATTTGAAAGGGCAAAGGCACTTTTTGAGGAGGGTGTTATTCCTGAGAGGAAGAGGGATGAGGCAAAGACACTTCTTGATCAGGCTGAGTCCCGTGTCAGGGAAGCAAAGGAGAAGTTAAAACTGCTTGAAGAGGGCTCAAGGAAATACCAGATAGAAGAGGCAAGGGAAAGGGTAAGAGAGGCTGAGGCAGCGTTGAAATATGCGAAGAAGCAGCTCGATGAGGCGGTACTTAAAAGCCCTGTATCGGGTGTTGTTCTTCTTAAAAATATGGATGAAGGGGAGGTGGTCTCACCCCTTTATCCAGTAGCTACAATTGGTGATATTGAAAATGCATGGGTAAGGGTGTTTATCCCTGAGGATGAGATTGGAAGGGTGATGATCGGGGCTAAGGTTGACATCACGGTTGATTCATTCCCTGGAAGGATCTTTCATGGGGTTGTTGGTGAAATTGGAAGTAAGGCTGAATTTACCCCCAAGTTTATTCAAACACGGAAGGAAAGGGTTCATCTTGTTTTTTCGGTAAAGATCCTGGTGGAAAATAAGGAGATGCTCCTTAAGCCAGGCATGCCTGCTGATGTGATCATATACAAACCCTAAAGATCTCATATCAGGATATGTTAAATATCGTTGAAATTACGAATCTAACAAAGAGCTTTGGAGAGTATGAAGCACTGTGTGGAATAAATTTAGACATAAGGAAGGATGAGGTTTTTGGTTTAATAGGTCCTGATGGGGCAGGGAAGTCAACGCTTTTAAGGATTATTGCGGGTATAATATCACCAACAAAAGGAACCGTAAAAATTTTTGGGAAAAATATTATAGAGGATGGGGAGTCAGTAAAGCGCTATATAGGCTATCTTCCCCAGGGTGTAACACTGTATGATTATCTCACAGTTAGTGAATTATTGAGATTCTTTTTATCTATCTACGGCGTTCCTGAAAAGGGAGACGAGGAGTGGATATCTTTTCTCCTTGAGATAACAAAACTTAAATCCTTTCGCCACCATCACTCAGGCTCCCTTTCAGGAGGAATGAGACAGAAACTTGCCCTTGCCTGCGCTGTTATTCATAAACCCAGGTTGCTTCTACTGGATGAGCCGACAACAGGTCTTGATCCTGTTTCCCGGATGGATATATGGGGTTTTTTGAACGAACTACACAGGGAGGGGATAACATTTATTATCTCAACATCCTATATGGAGGAGGCTGAGAGATTCAGCAGGATCGGTTTTCTCCACAGAGGTAGGCTGATCGCTTCAGGATCTCTTTCTGATCTTAAATCAAGGATGCCGGGTAAACTTTTTGCGATGAGATGCAGCAGACCGTGGAGGATCGGGCAAAAGCTTCAATCGCTTGATTTTGTAAAAGGCGTGAGGCTTTCCGGTGATAGGATATATATCTGGGTGGAAACTAAAGATGATGGTCAGAGGATAGCTGAATATGTGAGAGGAGAAGGTTATGATGATTTTCTAATAACCAGTAGTGAATTTTCTGTTGGCGATCTTTTCAATTTCTTCAAAAAGGAAGAGTCTTTATCCGAGAGATAAAGGATTATGGATCTTGCAATCTCTCTAAAGGGTATCACAAAGAAATTCGGAAATTTTTATGCTGTAAAAGGTATAGATCTCGAGGTGAAAAGAGCAGAGATATTCGGCCTCCTTGGTCCCAATGGTGCGGGAAAATCAACAACCGTAAGGATGCTATGCGGTCTGCTAAGACCAACCTCGGGGGAGGGTCTTGTATTAGGATTTGATATAGAAAGAGAGGCAGAAGAGATAAGGAAAAGAAGCGGGTATATGTCACAGAGATTTGGATTTTACAGGGATATGGATGTTGAGGAGAATCTATATTTTTATTGGGGTATGTATTATTCGAGCTATGAAGGTTTCATGGATAGGGTTGAGTATCTTTTGGAACTCCTGGATATTAAAGGATACAGGAAGAGTAAGGCATCAACATTGCCTTCGGGTGTAAGACAATCCCTTGGCCTTGCCTGTGCAATAATCCATAAACCGGAGCTCGTTTTTCTTGATGAACCAACAGCGGGCATGGATCCTGAGGAGAGAAGGAGGATATGGGATATCATTTACGATTTATCTGATAAAGGAACCACAGTTTTCCTTACGACCCACCATATGGATGAGGCTGAGCAATGTCACAGGATTGGCATAATGTATGATGGGATGATTCATGTTTGTGGATCGCCCGAGGAATTAAAGATGTCCAGGGATATAACAGTTGAGGATATATTCATATCGCTTTTACATTCAAAGGAGTAGGGAATGTCAACAACAAGGCTATTTTCAATAGTATGGAAGGAGTTAATTCATGTAAAAAGGGACAGGATAACACTTGCTATGATGGTTATAATTCCTACCTTTCAACTTCTCCTTTATGGCTACGCCATCAATACTGAGGCAAAACACCTTCCCACTGCTGTTATAGATTACAGTCAATCAGAACAATCAAGAAGGCTTATTGATAGTTTTAGAAATACACAGTATTTTGATATAAGATTTTATCCTCCCCATTTCAAGGCGCTATCGGATCTCATAGACAGTGGTAGCGCAAAGGTCGGTATTATTATCCCTGTTGATTTTGAGAAAAATATAAAGGCGGGAAGGAGCACACAGGTTCAGGTTATCATAGATGCATCGGATCCGATGACCTCTTCGTCAGCACTCAGTGCTGCACATGCCATAGGTCAGCTCTGGTCCATAGATCTTCTTATTATGAGGATAAGGGAGGGGGGAAATGGGATAAAAAGCACACTCCCTTCAGAGGAAGAATCAAAGAGGCTTCTTCCTGTTAATGTGGAAATCAGGGCATGGTATAATCCTGATCAGCTGAGTGCAAATTTTATGATCCCGGGAATCTGCGGGATCATCCTTATGATGACGACAATAACATATACTGCAGTTGCAATAGTAAAGGAGAGGGAGCAGGGAACACTTGAGCAGCTGATTGTCACGCCAATTACAAAGATTGAGCTTATGCTGGGAAAGATGCTTCCATACATATTTATCGGCTATATGCAGTTTACGATAATACTTCTGCTTGGTTCATGGATATTTGATGTTTCAGTTGCGGGGTCAATCCTTCTTCTATATGTACTCACATTCTTCTTCATGCTTTCAAGTCTTGGATTGGGATTATGGCTTTCCATGATATCAAAGACCCAAGCCCAGGCATTCCAGCTTTCATTTTTTATCTTCCTTCCAAGTATACTCCTTTCGGGATTTATTTTTCCGAGGGAGGCGATGCCCTGGCTTGCTCAGATGGCTGGCTATCTGCTTCCCATTACATATTTTCTCATCATATTGAGGGGGATTATACTGAAGGGTGTTGGACTCTATCATTTATGGGTTTATACGATTGCCCTCATCCTTTTAGGCACAGTAATAATATTCTTAAGCATAGTGAGATTCCAGAAGAGGCTTGATTGATGATTTTTAAGGATATTTAATAAAAGGGGATGAGGAGATGCACATCGGGATCCTTTTTGAAAAGGATGCATATCTGCTTGCCCTGGAATTAAAACTTTTTGCAACTGTATCCATTATTTATGGATTGTGCACGATCCTTTCCCTTTTATACTGGACAACAGGAAAGGGAATCATCGGTCGGATGTGCATAAGGATTCTCACTCTAAATGTTCTTCTCCACACGGCTGTTGTTATTCTCAGGATATATGAGGGAGGAAGGGCACCATTCCAGTCACTGTTTGAAAGTCTTTCATGGTTTTCATGGATTGGTGCTGTTACGCTTGTTTTTGTTTATTATATAAAGGCTAAGGTTTTACTTCCAACGCTTATTGTGTCTGCAATTTCATTCGGTTCAACATTTTATGCAATAAGCTCAAGGACTCCATCCATTGATCCCTTACCTCCCGCACTTCAGAGTCAGTTTTTTATATGGCATGTTGCCCTTTCATTCCTATCCTATGCAGTTTTTGTTGTAAGTGCCTCCTTTGAAATAAGCAGTATCTATGCGGGTCTGCTGGAAAGAAGAAGAGGGTCATCAGGGAATCCTGTAACAGTAAGCCAGATGAGGGAGGTCGCCTACAAGCTTGCCCTTATCGGTTTTCCCCTGCTCAGTTTCGGGATTATCTCAGGTGCTGCATGGGCGTATCAGGCATGGGGAAGATTCTGGGGCTGGGATCCAAAGGAAACATGGTCACTTATAACATGGTGTGTATATACACTGTATCTTCACTCTATGGTTGTGCGCGAATGGAGGGGGTGGCAATCGTCACTCTTCAATATATTGGGATTTATATGTATGATAATGACATTTCTCGGTGTAAACTGGCTTGCAAAGCTTCTTGGTATACCAAGCCTCCATGTATATTCAGTTTGAGATAAAAAGATGGTTCGCTGGATTTTAAAAGCATTTACATCCATAAAGACTTCAATACTGCTTCTTGGCATTTTGTGCATTTTCTTTCTTCTTGGAACGATCTTTCCGCAGGGGGGTGATCTGGAGGAATACATCAGGGCAGGGGGGCGGTATCTAGGGTTTGTGAGAACTTTTAATATATTAAATATCTTCTCTTCCCCACTCTTCCTTTTTTTAAGCCTCCTTTTCTTTTTAAACCTTATATGCTGCACAGTCAGTGCAGCTAATCGTATTTATAAACAGGGAATTGGATATGATTCACTCTTCTCACTGGGTTTCCACATCTGTCTTATATTGTGCTTTGCTGGATTCTGGCTTACATATCTTTATTCATTTGAAGGTGAAATAACGGTTTTTGAAGGCGAAAGGAAGGTGGTAGAGGGGGTGGGAGGCAGTCATGGAAGGATCGAAATAGAGCTTCTCTCTCTGAAAACGGAATATTATCAAAAGCCCCATCTTAAGTATCCAAAGGATAAGATTGAAAGATGGAAGACAGCCTTCGGTATCGGGGGAAGAGGACCAAGATTTGAGCTTAGGGATGATAATCTTCAACCAAGGGATTGGAAGGCAAGGGTAATATTATACAGGGATGGGGTTAAGATCAGAGAAAAGGAACTCGAGGTGAATGATCCATTGAGGTTAGGTGGATTCGTATTCTATCTCATGGGAATTGAGCAGAGGATTTCAATTAGGGAGGATAAGGGAGGTGGTGAATTTACGGTCTTACCTGAAGAACCCTTTAATCTTAAAAATGAAACCTTCAAGGTTTCTCCCTTAAGAACTGGAAGGCTTTTTAAGAGGGACGGATCAGTGGAGGAAATTAAACCTTATATGATTTTATTCAGGGCTGGCATCAACAGGACAGAAGATGAAGGTCCTGTTATGCTTCATCTCGGCGAGAGGGTCACCCTTGGAGAGGTCTCCATTACCCCATTAAGGGTAATTGAGGGTGTAACGTTATCGTATAGGTGGGACCCTGGGGTTCCTGTTCTTTTTTCGGGTTCCTTTCTTTTCTTGATTTTACTTTCAGGAAGGGTTATAAAGAGATTGGTTGCCCCTCAAGATTTCTGATGACATGGAGAGGGCAACCTGATATTATTTTAAGGCGGCACTGAAGGGGTGGGGTTAGCCTCTGAAGCCCCTTAATATAAAGACTTATTGCCCCGCAGATACCCTGCCCCTTCTTTATAGATCATGAATATCAGGCCAGATTCCGTTCATTTATATATCCATTAAACTGTATAAGACCGAGCCAGATATCTTGAGTAAGAAAGATGTCAATCCATAAGGTCGCTTTTGAAAGGAGAAGAAGTACTCCTGCGAGATTAATCCTTGCTCCATCCCCTCTGATCCTATCAATAAAATAGGTCTCTATGTAGTTCAGTGAGTCGGGAGGATATCTTTTAAGGGAATTTTGAGTGGCTTTAAAAAATAGATTGATTGGAAAGGCCCAGAAATAATACCATCTTAAAGGAATTTTAATTGAACAGGCTCTATTATAATTTATATGATTAATTGAAAATACCGAGAGAGCAGATGATCCCTCTTAAGGATACAATCCCATCAAGGACATATCCCATAATAAATGTTTCGCTGATACTGGTAAATATTGTTGTATTCATAATGGAACTCGGGATGGGAAGAAGACTTGATGAATTTATCTTCAGATATGGTCTTATCCCCTATGTTCTTTTCTTTGGAGGACATATCGACATCGGAATATTTTCAAGAATCTTTTCTCTTTTTACTGCTATGTTTCTTCATGGTGGCTGGTTTCATATCGGTGGGAATATGCTCTATCTCTGGATATTTGGTGATAATGTTGAGGACAGGATGGGTCATCTGAAGTTTCTCATATTTTACCTCTCTTGCGGGGTAATTGCAAATCTTGTTCAGGCAATGATGAATCCTTTCTCAAGAGTTCCGATTGTGGGTGCCAGTGGTGCGATCGCTGGTGTGCTTGGTGCATATTTTATTCTCTATCCATGGGCAAGGGTTCTAACAATTATCCCTGTTTTCTTTTTCTTGCAGATTGTTGAAGTCCCAGCCCTCTTCTTTCTCGGAATCTGGTTCTTTATGCAATTTCTATCAGGCACTGCATCTATAGCCCATGGCATTCATGGTGGTGTTGCATGGTGGGCACATATTGGTGGGTTTATTTCCGGTGTTATCCTCGTTTTTCTCTTCGTAAGGCGCAGAAGAAGCCACATTTTGCCTTGAATTGCAAAGAAAAAGCTTGTATAAAATACACTGATGCCTTATAAAATAGAAAGAAAATAAGGTTTTTATGAAGAGAAGAGTTTACTGTTACTTCTCCGATGATAAATTGAAGGACGAATTTTCAGAGACCATCGAAGGGAAATTCTTTAGCTTCTCTTTTATTAACGGCTTTCCTTCACTCTACTACTTCACAATGGATGACCGTCCTGACATTATCGTTGTAGAGGGTAGATTACTGTTGCGTGAGGGGTGGAGTTTTACTAAATCCATAAAGAGTAATGACTCAACAGGGAATATCCCGATTTTATGTGTTTTTAGCCGTACAAAGGAGCTTTCCAATATAGATTTTGAGAAATATCATGTTGATGATTGTATATGCATTGAGTGGGGAAAGAGATACATTAATTGGAAATTCAGAAAGGCTTTGAAACAGATAGAGATGATCGAGGATGCCAGTAGGGAAAGTGGGGATATTCATGCACTTCTTGAGATTGCAAGGATTGTTTCATCCTCACTTGATCCAATAGAGATTCTTTACATGAGTGCTAAGAAAATTGCGGATAATATAGAAGTTTCGAGATGTTCAATAATAAGTGTTGATCTTTCGAAAAATAAAGCATATGTCATGGCATCCCATGATAATCCTGATATCAAGGGGCTCGAAATCTCAATAGATAAATATCCGGAGATAAAGAAAGCACTAATTACAGGTGAAGTAGTTATAATTGAGAATGTATTACGAGATCCTTTACTTGAAAAGGTTAGAAAACAACTATTGATGCTGAAGATAAAATCAATCCTTGTTGTTCCAATAATTTTTGGAATGGAAGTTATCGGGACACTCATACTTAAAGCTTATAAGAAGAAAAAGAGGTTTATCGAAAGGGAGGTAAGATTCTGCCAGGCGGTTGCAAGCATCTGTGCAGGTGCATTGAAAAAAGCTGTTGAGCACCAGATACTCAAGGATGCATTCTTGAAGGAAAGCAGGGAGAAGAGATATCTGGAAAAGAGACTCCAGATGAGTAAAGAATCACGGTTCTTATTTGACCATGCATCAGACCCCCTCATAACAGTTAATGAAAATGGGTCTATTGTCCATATAAATAAAAAATTTAAGAACCTTGTTGGATACAGTATAAAGGAGTTAAGGGGAGTAAGTTTTCTTGAATTCATTTCAGAGGATTCAAGGGAAAGGATAAACGATTTAATGGAGCTTTTCTCTCTGGAAAAGGGGACGAGGAGTACTGAGGCTATAATTCAAACAAGGAGAAAGGAGTCAAAGTGGGTTTATATTAATGCAAGCCTCATTCCTGGAAAAAAGAAACTGGCAATGTTATCATTTCGTGATATATCAAAGGAAAAGTCTCTTGCAGAGGGTCTAAAGAGGACGACAGAGCTTCTCCGTAGAGCTAATGAGAGATTGAGAGAACTTACAATTATTGATAGTCTGACCGGGTTCTACAATCATAGATATTTTTACGAAAAGCTAAATGATGAATTCAAAAGGGCAATGCGTTACAAACATTCACTGTCCTGTATCATGGTTGACCTTGATGACTTCAAAAGGGTTAATGATATCTTCGGTCATCAAGCAGGGGATGCTGTTCTTAAAGAGATATCCATGATTATTAAAAATCAGTTAAGAGAGGTTGATATCCTTGCTCGATATGGAGGTGATGAGTTTATTATTTTGCTGCCACATACTGACTTAAAGGAGGCTGAAATTGTTGCTGAGAGGATAAAGAGTAGGTTGCAGAATGATACATTTCTTATAGGAAGGAAAGGTGTTTCTATTACTTCAAGCATAGGTATTTCTGTTTATCCTCATGACAATGTGCAGAGTTCAGTAGACCTTGTTAGAGAAGCAGATCATGCACTTTATATCGCAAAAAGTCGAGGTGGAAATACCGTTGTAAGTATAGGGAGACAGGCAACTTGATGATAGCTGTTTTAATAAAAAAAATAAGGGAGGTATAGTCATGACAAAGGCAGAACTTGTAGCAAAGATTGCCGAGGAATCAGGAATCAGCAAGGTGTCAGCAGAGAAAGCGCTTGGATCCTTTATTAAAGCAGTGACGAATACCCTTAAGAAGGGAGGGAAGGTTGCACTTACAGGTTTTGGGACTTTTTCTGTTGCTAAGAGAAAGGCAAGGGTGGGAAGGAATCCTCAAACGGGAAAGGAAATCAAGATACCTGCAACAAGGGTTCCTAAGTTTAAGCCCGGGAAGGCATTGAAGGACGCAGTAAAATAAAAAAGTTGAAGGCATGCTCGGGCCTATTGCCGGAGCGTGGCTTCGAATTAAAGTCGAGAGACAACTTAGTTTCTGATAAACAAAAGTTCAGAATTAAGATATGAAAAGAGAGGGAAAGACTGCCCTTGCTCTGGCTGGAGGAGGGATCATAGGGGTTCTTTATGAAGTTGGTTGTCTTACAGCACTTGATGATTTTTTAAAAGAAGGTTTTTCTGTAAATGAATTTGATATATTCATAGGGGTGAGTTCAGGGTCTGTTCTGGCATCACTGGTCAGTCAAAAAATAAAACCCTCATCAATCTTTAAAGCACTTCTTTTTGACACCAACCACCCATTGAATTTCAGGAGAAGTGACCTTTACAGATTAAATATAAAAGGGCAGCTTGAGTTTATCAGAAAGATTCTCCAGAGAATTTTTGATATAGTCGATTATTACAGGAAAAACAGGGAATCCTTTTCCTTTCTTGATGCACTCCATGCAATCGAAGAGAACCTCCCCCAGGGAATTTATAATTTGGACAGACTTGAAAAATATATGAAGAGGGTTTTCTCGCATTTTGGGTTAAGTGATGATTTCAGATCAGTGGGGAAGGAACTTTATATCCCTGCTGTTGATATTGATACCGGATGGTATTATGTGTTCGGTGATGGAGATTTTTCTGATGTTCAGATATCAAAGGCTATCATAGCATCATGTGCAATTCCTATTTTCTTTGAGCCGGTTAAAATAAAGGATATATATTTTGTCGATGGTGGATTGGGGAGGGAGGCATATCTTGATATAGCAATAGATAAAAATGCGGAGCTTATTATTGTTGCAAATCCACTTGTTCACATAAAAAATGAAGAAAGGGAGCCATGTATCCCAACATTTTATGGAAAATGTAGTAGTATAAGTGAGAAGGGATTGAGCTACATTGCGGAGCAGGCTTTAAGAATCAGCAGCGATGCGAAAACTTACATCCATCTGAAAAGAATGAAGGAGAAATACCCTGATAAGGATTTCGTTGTTATTGAGCCTGATCCGAAAGATCTTGTTATGTTTAGCTACAATATTATGAGTATCAGGGGAAAGGATAGGATACTGAGATATGGTTATGATTCCGCAGAGAATTTTTTCAGAAAAAATTTTGATCAGCTGAAGGTCGTATTCGAAAAATACGGGATCTCTGTTTCACTGGAAAATCTTGGGAAGGAAAAGCATGGATTCTGAAGATAAAAAAATCGAGAAAATATCAAAAAAATATTTACAAAGGCATTTTTATTATGATATAGGTAAATGAGGAGAGAATTAAAAAAGAAATTCCACAGAGAAAGGAGGTGAGATGAATGGCAACAAAGAAAGGATCTGGTTGCGGTGCTAAGAAAGGCGGTTCGGCAAAGAAATCTGCGAAGAAGGGGAAAAAGTAAATAGGGGCTTCAGAGCTGTATCGGGGCGCACTGGAAAAACACAAGAGCCGGCTACCCTTGAGGGGCCGGTTCTTGTGTTTTTATTCATCTGATCAGCATGATATAATAATCTGAAAAATGAAATCAAAGGAGTTTCTCCATCATATAAAGATTTTTCCAGGTATTACTGAGGAGGCACTTGACAATCTCCTTGCTGGTTCGATTGAAATGAAGATAACAAAAGGTGAATTCATATTCATGGAAGGTGATCCATCCCATTATGTATACTTTGTATTAAAGGGATTAGTAAGAATATTGAGGACTTCAGAGGAGGGGAAGGACACAATCCTTGAAATACTGTTTCCAGGGGATATATTTGGGGTTGTTGCTGCAATGAGAGGTGAACCCTACCCTGCATCAGCTCAGGCATTGAGTGACTGTGTTATCCTGAAAATAGGCAGAAGTAGTTTCAGCCAATTCATCGGGAAAAACCCGCACATATATTCCCATATTATGAAAGTCATATGGGAAAGGCTAAGGAGTGCCCACGAACTTATTGCCACAGTATCGACAGAGAGTGCAGAAAAAAGGATTGCAAGAATTATTCTTAAGCTTATGGAAAGGATACATGAAAGAAAAGGGGGAAGGTGTGTGCTAAATTTTACAAGAAGAGATATCGCGGATATGTCAGCAGTTACACTGGAGACGGCAATAAGGATAATAAAAAAAATGGAAAAGAAGGGAGTTCTTGTCTGCGGAAGGGGTTTCATAGGAATAATCTCTGCTGAGGGAATTAAACGTATAATTGAGGATAGATAGAATCTTTTAGACGGGAAAAAATGGATATGATAAAATAATTAAAAAGGGGGATTGCTAATGAGGGAAAGGATAGAAAAGGCTATTGAAAGGATAAGACCATCACTGCAGGCTGATGGTGGTGATATTGAGCTCGTTGATGTAACTGAGGGTGTTGTTAAAGTTAAATTGACAGGTGCATGTGCCGGTTGTCCTGCCTCCCAGATAACATTGAGAATGGGTGTTGAGCAGTATCTGAAGGAGGAGGTTCCCGAAGTAAAAGAAGTTATCGCTATATAGAATGATGGTCCGGACTAAAGAGACCCCGCTGTTCTAATGGCAGCGGGGTTTTTCAGTTTTAACTGGCGGGAGGTGCGAGGTGGAGATCCTTACAATTAATGCAAGGGAGATTCTTGACTCCAGGGGAAATCCTACTGTAGAGGTTGATGTTATCCTGAGGGATGGAACAGTGGGAAGGGCTTCAGTTCCATCGGGTGCATCAACAGGACAGAGGGAGGCGCTTGAATTAAGGGATGGCGATAGGAACAGGTATTCAGGAAGGGGTGTTCTTAAGGCCATACAGAATATAAAAGAACTGATTGCACCTGCAATAAAAGGGATTAACGTTTTCAAACAGAAGGAGATTGATAGAATCATGATCGAGACTGATGGAACAGAAAATAAAAGAAGAATCGGAGCTAATGCAATTATGGGTGTTTCCGTGGCTGTGGCAAGAGCTGCTGCAAACTATCTGAAGGTTCCCCTTTACAGGTATATTGGAGGTGTTTCAGGCAGGGTGTTACCAGTTCCTATGATGAATATAATCAATGGTGGACTTCATGCGGATAACAATCTTGATGTTCAGGAGTTCATGATAGTTCCCTACGGGGCAAAAAGCTTTTCTGATGCACTTAGAATGGGATCTGAAGTATTCCATAAACTAAAGAGTATTTTAAAGAAAGGAGGATACTCCACCTCTGTAGGTGATGAAGGAGGTTTTGCACCGTCGTTGAAGGCCCACGAAGAGGCCTTTGATCTTATATGTCAGGCAATAAAGGATGCAGGATATGAGCCTGGTGCAGATATAGGGCTTGCCATCGATGTTGCGGCATCCAATCTTTACGAAAAAGGGAGATATATATTCAAAAAGTCAACAGGTAAGGATTATGGAAGTGATGAAATTATAGGATTATATGCAAAATGGGTAAACCAGTATCCTATAATCAGTATAGAAGATGGGATGAGTGAGGATGATTGGGAGGGCTGGAAAAACTTAACAAAGAGTATGTCCGATACCGTTCAGATAGTCGGCGATGATGTATTTGTTACCAATCCAATCCTTTTATCAAGGGGGATAGAGGAAGGTGTTGCGAATTCAGTTCTTATCAAGGTGAATCAGATAGGCACAATATCTGAAACACTGGATGTTATCGAGATTGCAAGGTCAGCAGGTTATACTGTTATTGTATCCCACAGATCAGGGGAAACCGAGGATACATTCATTTCTGATATCTCAGTTGCCGTAAATGCAGGACAGATAAAGGCAGGCTCCACAAGCAGAACCGATAGGGTCTCAAAATATAATCAGCTCATAAGGATAGAGGAGGAGCTGGGAAAGGAAGGTATATACAGGGGGAAGGAAGTTTACGGAAAGAGGTTAATTAAAAAGGGATGATCATGGAAAAGGCAGGCTTTGATTGTGAAATATTTAAAAGATTGTCACAAATAGTAAATGGAAATATCTATCTCGTTGGGGGTGCGGTAAGGGATATCCTGCTTGGCAGAATTCCTGAAGATTTAGATTTTGTTATGGAAGGCGAGCCCATCTCGGTTGCAAGAAGGCTCTGCGGAATAATTGAAGGCTCCCCTTTTTTCCTCGACAGGGAACAGGGGGTTGTTAGATTTGTGGAAAAAGGGGGGAGGAATTTTGATTTTTCACCACTGATACGTTCAATAGAAAACGACCTTTCTTTAAGGGACTTTACCATTGATGCAATAGCCTACGATCTAAAGAGGATGACTATTGTTGATCCATTGGGAGGGATCGATGATATCAACAAGGGAATCATCAGGATGACGTCAGTAGATGCTCTTGTTGCTGATCCTTTAAGGTTTGTCCGTGCATTCAGGCTTGCAGGAACACTTGGATTTACAATTGATTCTGAAACACTTGAGGCAATTTCTGAAAAAAGAAGCAAGATAATGGATGTTTCACCCGAAAGGATAAGGGATGAGTTCTTCAAAATACTCGGTATGAGAAATTGTGCATATCTGATAGCAAAGATGGAGGAAAGTGGACTCCTTTCGTTCATGATTCCAGTTGTAAAGGAGATGAAAAGGATTGAACAGGATACTTACCATATGGAGGATGTTTGGACCCATACACTTCTATGCCTTGAAAAGCTTGAACTTATATGTAATGGCATTGAGGGTGGATCAACTGAGATACTGGATGAGTTTATAAATAATCGTGAACACATATCCACCTATATGAATGAAGAGCTTGTTAAAGGGAGAAGCAGGAGATCGCTTTTAAAATTTCTTTCGTTACTTCACGATTCAGGAAAAACGAGAACAGCAACAAAAGGCATTGATGGCAAAATGCATTTCTATGGACACGAAAAGGAGAGCATTGAAATTTCAAAGTCTATAGCAAGAAACTGGAGACTCTCAACAAGGGAGATTGTTTTCATCAAGAATACAATGGAGACTTATATATATCTTACACGGCTCTTTTACGGAAAGCATGAAAGTGAAAGGATAATGGCAAGATTTTTCAGAAGAACAGAGGAATTCATATCATCAATACTTCTGTTCCTTGCAGATAAAATGGCATCCAAAAGAAATATGAAGGAATTTAATAATCTTTATGATTTTGTGAATCAGTTTACTTACTACTATTTCAACACCTACATTCCATCAAAGAAGAGGGAAAGACTTATCACGGGAAGGGATATAATGGAGATGTTCAGGATCCCGCCGGGTCCAATAATAGGTAAGATACTGGATCTGGTTGAGGAGAAGAGGTTACTGGGGTTGATAAAAACGAGGAATCAGGCGGTTGAATTTGCAGAGAAGATCCTTAAGGATAAAGGTGTAAGATAGGATGAAGGGTCAGCCTCTTCCGATCGGAAAGATTCCCTTAGAGCTGCTTGAAAGACTTATCTCCAGAATTAACATCACTGACAGAAGGATTGTTCTCGGTCCACGTATCGGTGAGGATGCAACTGCAATAGATTTTGGTGACAGGTATCTTCTTTTAAAAACAGACCCCATTACTTTCGTTGCGGAGGATATTGGATACTATGCTGTACACATAAATGCCAATGACATAGCTGCAAGCGGAGGAAAGCCGAAATGGCTTCTTGTGACACTTCTAATCCCGGAGGGTTTCTTCGCTGAGGATGTTGAAAGGCTATTCAATCAGATAAATCAAGCTTGTTCTTCAATAAATGTTTCACTATGTGGTGGTCATACAGAGATAACTTATGGAATCGACAGACCAATTGTTATTGGTCTTATGGCCGGTGAAGTGGAGAAGGAAAAACTTGTTTCAACAGGTGGGGCGAAGGAGGGTGATTTACTTATATTGACAAAGGGTGTTCCTCTTGAGGCAACATCAATAATTGCGAGGGAAAAACACGATGAACTTTTGAAAAGAACTGGAAGTGATTTTGTTGAGCGATGCAAGAATTTTATATATGAGCCGGGTATCAGTGTTATAAAGGAAGCGGAGATATCAATGAATTCAGGAAGGGTTCATGCAATGCATGATCCAACCGAGGGCGGTCTCGCCCTGGCCCTCTATGAGCTTTCAGCTGCATCCTCTGTTGGTGTAAGAGTCTACGAGGATTCAATACCTGTGATAGCGGAATTTGAGAAGATAAGGGAATATTACCCTCTTGATCCTCTTGGTGCTATTTCTTCCGGGTCACTGCTGATTTCTTCACCATCTCCTGATGCAGAAAACATATTAAATGCACTGATTGCCTCGGGTATAAAGGCATCTATAATAGGAGAAGTTGTATCACGTGAGATGGGATTGAAGATAAAGAGGGGTGATAAATGGTTTGATCTCCCCCGCTTTGAGCGGGATGAGATAGCAAAACTTTTTTCCTGAAGAAATATTAAGATGATGGAGGAAGTATGGGTTCTATATGCGTAATATTGATTACATCAGCATCATACAAGGAAGCTGAGACATTAGGAAAAACACTTATTGAGGAAAGGCTTGCGGCATGCGTTAATATTGTTCCAGGCGTTAAATCTTTCTTCTGGTGGGAGGGAAAGGTCTCGGAGGAAAATGAGGTGCTGCTCCTCGTAAAAACAGTTCCTGAGAGGTTATCAGAGCTTGTTGAAAGGGTGAGGAGTATCCACAGCTATAGTGTTCCGGAAATAATATCACTTCCTGTTACAGGAGGGTTTGAAGGATATATAAAATGGGTTTGCGATGAAACAAAGAGATGATGGAGGATGAAAATGGTAAGATGTGACATTGCAATAATCGGTGCTGGCCCTGCTGGATATGTGGCGGCTATAAAGGCAGCACAGCGGGGCGCCTCAGTTTTTGTGATCGAGAAGGAGAGAACCGGAGGTGTGTGTCTTAACAGAGGTTGTATACCTACAAAATCACTTGTAGCATCAGCTGCGGCTTTTGAATCAATAAGAAAGGCAAATGAGTTTGGAATAAAGATAGAGGGAAATGTTTATTTCTCTATGAAGGATGCGATTTCAAGAAAGGAACGAATTGTAAGTATACTTTCAAATGGGATAGAGAGGCTTTTTAAACAGAATGGAATTAACCTTATCAGGGGAGAAGGGAAGGTTCTGGGAAAGGGAAGGGTTCTTGTAAATGTTGATGGTGAAGAAATGGAGGTCACCTGCAGAAGTATTATAATCTGCACAGGCTCAAGCCCTGTTAATCTTCCAGGATTGGAAATAGATGGAAAGAAGATTATTTCCGGGGATCAGGCTGTAAGTCTTGAATATCTACCGGAGAGAGTCCTTATAGTGGGTGCAGGTGTTATTGGATGCGAATATGCAATGATCTTCAATATGCTTGGATGCAGGGTCACTGCGGTTGAGATCATGGAAAGGGTGCTTCCCTTTGAAGATGAGGATATCTCAAGGATACTTGAAAGGGAAATGAGAAAAAGAAAGATCGATCTCCATCTTAAATCAAAGGTTGAGTCGGTGGAAAAAGGTGAAGAAGGTATCAGGGCTTATCTTTCCGATGGAAAGGCAGTAGAGGCAGATATTATTATTGTCTCCGTTGGAAGGGCTCCAAATTCCAGCATGCTTGGTCTTGAGGAGATCGGTGTTGATATGGATGGAAAGGGGTTTGTGCGGGTCAATGAGTGTATGGAAACAGATGTTAAAGGGATATATGCTGCTGGTGATGTAGTAGGGGGTTTAATGCTTGCTCATGTTGCCTCAACAGAGGGGATTGTGGCTGCAGTGAATGCAACAGGTGGAAGAACAAGGATGGACTACTCTGTTGTTCCCGTGGGTATATTTACATCTCCAGATATAGGAAGGATTGGACTTACGGAGAAACAGGCAAGAGAAGCAGGATATAATGTTCAAATTGGAAGGTTTCCATTCCGTGCCCTGGGTAAATCACATGCATCCGGAGAGATCGCGGGTGAGGTAAAGATTATAGGAGATGGTGTAAGTGGAAGGATTATCGGTGCACATATAATTGGACCACATGCTGTTGATTTAGTGCATGAGGTTGCTGTTGCTATGCGGGCTGGACTTCATATCAGGGATATTGCTGAGACAATCCATGCACATCCATGCTTTTCCGAGGCATTGATGGAAGCAGCCCACGATTTCTATGGAAATTCCGTTCACCTTCCACCGAGAGGAAAAACATCATGAGGATCTGAAGATGTCCAGTTTTCAGGGTGGAGCATTCATTGTTGCAGGATTCAAGGGAAAGAGTGTTTCTGTTGAATTAAAGGATCTGATAAGGAAGGGCATAGCAGGTGTTGTTCTTTTTACAAGAAATTATGAAAGCCCGGAGCAAATTCACAATCTGTGTCATGAAATCCAGTCTCTATCAAAGACCCCCCTTTTCATATTTGTCGATCAAGAAGGCGGAAGGGTCCTTAGATTAAAAGAACCCTTTACGCCATTTCCATCCATGAGGGATCTTGGATTAAGGGACTCAGAACTTCTTGCATATTCATTCGGGAAAGCCATTGGTGAGGAACTGAGCCATGTTGGAATCAATGCAGTTTTCTCCCCTGTTCTTGATGTAAATACAAACCCGATGAATCTTGCAATTGGTGATAGATCAATGGGGAAGGAGCCCCATAAGGTTGCAAGACTGGGAAGGGCGGTTATAAGGGGGCTGAGAAGCGCTGGTTTGCTTTCTACGGGTAAACATTTTCCCGGACACGGTGATACATTAACTGATTCCCATCATGAGATGCCTGTTATAAATCACAGTATCGAAAGATTAAAAAACCTGGAACTTATCCCATTTATTGAGGCTATAAGGGAAGGTGTAAATCTCATAATGACAGCACATATCCTTTATACTTCAATTGACGATGTTTTTCCAGCTACACTCTCAAGAATTATTATAAGAAATCTTCTCAGGGAGGAATTGGGGTTCAGGGGCCTTGTGATAACTGATGATATGGAAATGGGTGCGATAGTTTCAAATTATTCAATAGAGGAGGCAGCTGTGCTTGCGCTTAAGGCAGGATGTGATCTTGTGCTTATATGTCATGATTACAAAAAACACCTTATAGCAATAGAGGGGATTGAAAAAGCAATAAAGGAAGGAAGGATTGACAGGATTGAACTTGAGGCAAGCCACAGGAGAATTGAAACAGTAAGGAGATCACTCCCTCCTATACAGCGTTTTCAGAAGAGACTTTTCTATTCAATCCTTGAGAGAAACAGAAGTTTTGTTGAAAACCTTACCTGAATGATTCGTCTCTTTTATGTTGATGAATTCCTTTATTACATAAATGGGCTTTTTCTGTGATTCAAAATAGGTTCTTATCTGGATCTCAGAGAGGATTCCGATTGTGAGCAACTGTATGCCTGTGGTTATTAATAGGATTCCGAGGAGGAGCAGTGGTCTCCCGCCTATGCTATATGCATAGAGGATTTTCAGTGCACCAAGATAAAGGCAGATAAAAAAACCGATAGATGAGAATAAAAGACCAGCTGTTCCAAAAAAGTGGATGGGTCTCGTGGAATAACTCAGGAGGAACTTTACGAGAATAAGGTCAAGCAGAACGCGAAATGTTCTTGAAAGCGTATATTTACTTTTTCCGTGAAGACGCGGATGATGTTGAACGGGCACCTCTGTTATTTCTGCGCCCTGTATCTTTGCAAGCGCTGGTATGAATCTGTGCAGTTCTCCGTAAAGCTCCATATTTTTAATAACTTCCGATCTGTATGCCTTGAGTGAGCATCCATAATCATGGAGTTTTATAGCGGTGATTTTTCCTATTAGGTAGTTTGCGATCTTTGATGGAAGAATTCTTGTAAGGAAATCGTCCTTCCTGTTGATTCTCCATCCACTCACAACATCATAGCCCTGATTTATTTTTTCAAGCAGAATCGGAATGTCTTCAGGATCATTTTGTAAATCCGCATCCATCGTTACTATTATCTCACCTTTTGCATACTGAAAGCCGCATGCAAGGGCAGCTGTTTGTCCAAAGTTCCTCCTGAGTCTTATTCCTTTGACGGATGGAAAGCGTGAAGAAAGATTTTTTATCCTTTCTGCGCTTCCATCAGTGCTACCATCATCAACGATGATGATTTCATAGCTTTCAGTTACCCTATTCATTACATCTCTGATTTTCTCAACAAGGGGTACCAGGCTCTTCTCTTCATTAAAACATGGAATAACTATGGAAATCATCTGAAATCATTCTCTCTGTTTTTATTCATTCCCATGATAACCATTGGAAAGGATTACATATTTACCTTCAATTTTCAATATGCGAAGATGAAATCCTTTTTCCATTAAATTTTTCATATTCTTTTTTGATGTGATCAGAAAAAATGGCTCACCTGATGATACCTTCTCTTTTATAATATCAAAGCCTGATGAAGTAACCCATATATAGGGATGACCTGAATAATAGAGTATGCTTGGAAGATTGTCCCTGTATATATAGAGCTGATCTTTGGGCTTTAAAATTAAGCGGCATGCCTTTGCAATCCTTAATTTATCACCCTGGATGAGATTTTCTATCTGCGGAGCAAGAACCTTTATGGAGCTTACCTGGAAGATTATCATCGTCGTTGAGAGAATGATAAAAGCTGTTATTTTTTTATTTTTTGAAAAGAGATAACCAGCAGTTATAAACGATAAGAAGAACAGAATAGAGAAGATGAGAAATATGTAAGCCTTCTGAATCCTGTACTCCGAAATAATATTTGCCAGATGTTCGCCAATTATTGCTGGATTTCTATTGATTATAAATATTGAATAGAAGATGACTCCGAGGGTAATCGCCATTATATAAAGTGATATAGAAGTTGCTTTTGGTTTTTTCTTTTTCAGTCCAATCCATTCTGAGCAGATTGTTGCCATTGCTGGAAAGATGGGAAGGATATAGTGGGGAAGTTTTGTTTTTGCGAATGAAAAGAATATAATGTATGTTGCTGTTATAATTAGCATAAAGAGATGAAGGTTAAAGCTTAAGCTTGTATTATTTTTACTCCATAAACTATTCAGGGAGCTGATAATGGATGGAAATAGTATTATTGACCATGGAAAGAAACCCAGTATTATAACAAACAAGTAATAGTAGAAAGGTCCAGCATGACCTGATATGGGTTTTGTATATCTTTGTATATTGTGTTTTAGAAAGAATACCTCGGTAAATTTTCCTCCGGTTTTCAGATGTATGGCTATATACCATGGAATAACAATAATAAGAAAAATAAGCATTGCTGTAAAAATCGGAAATGTTTTAAGAAATCTCTTGAGTTCGCCATTAATAATGAGATAAAAGGATATCACGATCGAAGGAAGGACTATTCCGACAGGGCCTTTCGTGAGGACGGCAAGTGAGGCGGATATGGATGCTAAATATATAAAAATGTTTCTCCATTTGCCTTCCATATGAAGTGCAGTAAAGAAGGAGTAAAGAATAATATATGTAAAGAGGCAGAGAAGCATATCGGTGATAGCTGCCTTTGCAACGATAAAGAATTCAAGATTTGTAATAAGCATAACAATACTGATGATTGATATTTCTGGATTTGCAAATCTTTTAAGGAAGAGGTATTGGATTGAAAGAAGAAATAGTGCAGAGATCACAGAGGGGAATCTTGCTGAGAATTCATTTATTCCAAAGATTTTATAGGATGCAATAAGTAACCAGTAAAAAAATACAGGTTTATCAAATCTATATTGGTTATTGAAGGTTGGGACAATGTAGTCTCCCCTCTCCATCATTTCACGGGCAGCTTGGGCGAAACTAACCTCATCTACATCAAAGAGACTGATTAATCCATTTCCATAAATGAATAAAAAGAAGGAAAAGATGAGAATAGATAGAAACAGAAATTTCTCAGTTTTTGCCGTCTCTGTCGATATCAATTCCATATCTCCTCGCAATTCTATACAACGTTTTTCTGTTTATTCCAAGAATTTCCGCTGCTTTGCTTTTGTTTCCGCCTGTTTTCTCAAGGATTTTTATAATATATCTTTTCTGCACCTCCCTGAGGGAGAGAAGTTCATCCGAAGGAAGATAGGATGGTTCCTTCCTGTATATATGATCTGGAAGATCTTCCGGTCTTATTATCGGTCCATGAGAAAGTGTTACTGCCCTCTGAATAACATTTTCAAGTTCCCTGACATTGCCCGGCCATTCGTATGAAAGAAGTATTTCAATTGCTTCATCAGAAATTCCATATACATTCTTATTGTTCTCAATACCATATTTTCTTATAAAATGATCGACGAGAGCAGGTATATCATCCTTTCTTTCCCTGAGGGGTGGTATGTATATATTTACGACATTTAATCTGTAATAAAGGTCTTCTCTGAAAACCCCTTTTTTTACCAATTCTTCAAGATTCTTGTTTGTTGCAGCAACAATTCTTACGTCAACCTCTATTTCCTCATTGCTTCCAATCCTTCTTATCCTGTGATCCTGAAGGAAACGGAGGAGCTTTATCTGAATGGATTGTGGAAGATCTCCGATTTCATCAATGAAGCATGTTCCATGATGCGCCTCTTCCAGCAACCCTTTCTTGTTTATCGTTGCCCCAGTAAATGCTCCTTTAACATATCCAAAAAGTTCGCTTTCCAGGAGTGTTTCAGGAATGGAGCTACAGTTTATAACTATGAATGGTTTCGAGGCCCTTGGACTGTTTAAATGTATTGCACGTGCAACAACCTCCTTACCCGTTCCGCTTTCACCCTGGATCAGAACGGTGCTCTTTGAACTGGCAATTCTTGCAACGGTCTTAAAAATATCAAGCATTTTTGTATTTATCCCTACTATATTTGAAAAATCGTATTGTCTCCTTGCAGTTTGGGTTTTTATTTGCATTTCATCTTCACTTATGCTTCTTTCAATAGCCTGGGATATCTTTTGAAGAAGGTCATCAATTCTGAAAGGCTTACTTATATAATCAAATGCACCCTCCTTTATTGCTTCAAGGGCACCCTCAACAGATCCAAATGCTGTAATAAGGATTATTGGTAATCCAGGCTTAATCCTTCTAAAGGTTTTGAGAATCTCAAATCCATCACTCTCATCAAGCCTTATGTCGGATATAACAAGATTGAAATCTATTTCTCTTCCGAGTTTAAGTGCCTCATGGCCTTTTGTTGTTGTAAATACCTCGTATCCTTCCTTACTGAGGAGCTCTTTTAGAAAATTGCAGGTTACAGGATCATCATCAAGAATTAGTATCCTTTTTCCCTTCATCATTGTTGCTTTCCTCTTTTAATGGAAAATAGAGGGTAAAACGACTTCCCTCACCGGGCTTACTGTCAACCCTTATCTCACCATTGTGTTTCTTAACGATTTCCTTGCAGACGGTGAGTCCCAGACCTGCACCCTTCCCCCTTTCCTTTGTTGTGAAGAAGGGGTCAAAGATCTTTTTCAGATGCTCGGGAGGAATACCTGTGCCCGTATCAGTAAAGGATATGGTTATGGCATTGCCATCCATTGCTGCTTTAATGCTCAGTTTTCCCCCATCAGGCATGGCATCTATAGCGTTCATTATTATATTAAGAAATGCCTGCTGAAGCTGGTTCGGATCAGCCTCAATTTCTGGAAGTTCCTCTATATCCACTTCAGTTACAATCCCCTTGGCGCTGAGACCGAGTGTTGCGAAGCTCAGGATTTCATCGAGTACCTTCTTTATATTAACCTTTTCAATTGAGGGAGCTGGCGGTCTTGTAGCTATAAGCAGATTTTTAAGAATTTCCGTTACACGATTGACCTGTGAATCCATTATTTCAAGTCTCCTCTTTATCAGTTCCTTATCTGCATCTTCCCTCAGGAGTAACTGAATATAGCCCGATATTGAATTAAGGGGGGTTCCTATTTCATGTGCAATGATGGCTGCAAGTTGGCCAACCGCAGCCAGTTTTTCCATATGGCCGAGCTGTATCTGCGTTTGGAAGAGGATTTCATTTACCCTCTGCAATTCAAGGTTTCTATTCTCGAGTTCCCTTGTTGCTTCCTTTATTTTTTCTTGAAGTTCAAGATTGAATTTATTTATCTTTTCGAGTAGAAGGACGTTTTCATCCCTGCTCTCCTTTATTTTTCTCATCATATTATTGAAATTCCTTGTAAGGATTTCTATTTCATCTCCACTTCCAACACTTACCTCTGTATCAAGTTTTCCTTCTTCAGCAAGTTTCATCGCATTGATAAGCTTACTTATTGGTTTGTTTATTGTATTTCTAACAAAAAGTATAATAACAGAGGCTATGAGCAGGATAGAAATAGAGGAGATAATCATGGCCTGTTTTTTCTGTCTCTCTATTATCACATCAGCCTCATGGAGTGAAATCCTTATCCTCAAACATAATGATAATTCCTTCAGTGGATAGTAAACAGTCCAGAGTCTCCTTTCTTCCTTCGATTCAAGCTTTGTTACAATTTCACCTCTTGAAAAGGAATTTATTATCCTTCTTGGATCAAAATGAACCGCCTCTTTCTTTGCTGATGTTGATGCTATAATTGATACCTTCCCATTTTTTATTCTGAAGAGATCTATCTGAAGGACTTCTCTGTGGGATTTCATCGATTCCATTAAAAAGGCATTTATATTTTTTTCATTGATCGTTTCAAGCTCAAGGAGGTCAGAAGCCAGATCCTCGGCGATAGATACAGACCTTTTTTTCATATCCTCCTCTGTAGACCTTTTAAGCATCCTCGCGCTGAGAAAGGTGGAGATGATAAATATGGCTATAAGTATAGGGATAATAAGCAGGATTAACTTTATCTGCAGGCTCTTTAACCTTAAGATTTGCATTGGTTTAAATTTTACATCAAAACCCTATTTTTAGAAATGGCAGGTTTATCACGGGGATAGATTGGGCATCAGGGATGATCCGCAGTATATCCTTATGTAATGGTAGTGGTTCCTTATTATATTCTTTATGTAGTTCTCTGTTTCATTGTAGGGTATATTCTCAACAATTTCATCATCTTCCATATGTGAAATCCTTTTCCACCATTTTTCCACGAGTGTTTCTCCTGCATTATAAGCGGCAAGGGTTTTTATGGTATTGCCTTTAAATTTTTTGTTAAGCATCTTCAGATAGGATATGCCCAGTTCTATATTTATGGATGGTTGATAGAGCATATCAGGAGTAAATGACGAAATTCCTGTTTTCTTTGCAATCATTGCCCCCGTTTGTGGAATGATCTGCATAAGTCCCATCGCATTTGATCTTGAGATGGCTGCTGGGTCAAAGGCGCTCTCCTGTCTAATTATCGAGGCTATCAGGAGAGGATCAAACCCGTTTTCCAAGGAATATTTGAGTATCTCATCTTTGTATTCGAGGGGAAAGAGCAGGATATCAAGTTCAAGAAGTGGGGAAGCTAACTCATTACGGCTTTTTAACTCCCTTTCAATGGAGGATGCAATCTTTATGGATTTATAAGGCGAACCAGCCTTTTTATAAAGGCGGGAGAGCTGGAACTTTTCTGACAGATCGAGATCAGCCTTACTCAGCAGATCGAGCTCCTCTTGGGCTTCTGAAAGAAGAGACAACTCGGACAGTATCATTGCTCGTAATAGCCCTACATTATTGAAAGCGCCATCACCTTTATTATCCTGGGTTTCTCTGACCCGTCCTTCATTGCATGGAGATAATTTTCCTATCTTTTTTAGTGAAAGGACCCCGTAATAAGAGGTATAGGGAAGATTAGCTAATGAATTAAAGATTTCCCATGCCTCCTCCTTTTTACCCATCCTTTCAAATGATTTTGCCTTCCAGTAAAGCCCATATTCTTTAAGGGATGAAAATTTATTGGATAATTGGTTGAAGATTTCCGAGGAGTGGGAAAAATCCCCTTTTAAGTAGTAGCACCAGGCCATTCTTTTCATAAAATTCTCTCGAAGTGGGCTCTTTTTGAACTGTTCCAATGCCTTTTTATAGAGGGATACTGCTTCATCCCATTTTCCCTCCTCCTCAAATAATCTGCCCAAGATATAGACTGCCCTGTCTGACCATGGAACATAGGGATAATTATTGTAAAGCTCAAGTGCAAGAGATCTTACATCGCTTATAGAATCCTCCTTCCACAGAATACCTATCGCCTTGATAAGACTCTCTGCAGCTATCCTCTCTCCCGGATATGCATTTTTTATCCTGATAAATTTATCAAGGGCCTTTTTGGGCTCCCCCATTAACATAAACAGCTCTGCCCTTTTGAATTTACCCTCCCTTACAAGACTACTTTCAGGAAATTCCTCTATGAGTCTATCAAGATTTTTAGCCGCCTCGTCATATTGCCTTTCCTTTATTAGAAGTGATCCTTCAGCAAAGAGATATTCCTCCAGTGAGGGATATAGTGTTATATTTGTTGTTCTCCTGATAAGCCCCGTCCTCTGCCTCGCTATTCTGTCCTCCGGAGAGAGGGGGAAGGCTTCACGAAGCCTGTAGTATGATTTAAGCGCCTCCTTTATATTTCCCATTGATTCAAGTATGAAACCTTCGATAAGCAGAGCCTCCGGCTTTGATCTTCCGAGCCAGGATTCCATTGCAATTTTTATGAATCTGTATGCATCCTCAGACTTTCCATTTTCATAGAGGCTTTTTGCAAGGGCGAGGTTCACCTTTCCCTTCAGGATGGATTTTTGATGGGTCTTATTAAATTGATCGAGATATCTGTATGCCCCCTGTATATCCCCCTTTTTCAGGTAAAGCTTTATAATGAAATAGAGCAGGTAATCCTCTATCTCCGTTAATCTTCCCCTCAAGGAGTCCAGCTTTAATATAGCGGTATCTATATTCTCAATCTTTGATGAGGAGACATCAGACAGGAACTTTTTTATCTCCATATCGACCGGAATGTTTAGAGGGTATGCTTTTTGGGTTAATAAGGATAGTGCCAGTAATATCTGGATGATGATCCTCAACATTTTAAAAGGAAAATTATCACATAGTTGATCATCTTTCAATAAAAGGAGGAAGAGGGATTATGGCTTTAGGAAATTGACCGTGGTGTACCATGATGTTATTATTTATTAATTATGATAAAGGCAATTTCCACCCATCTTTTCCTTTACAATCCTCTGTCAAGAGAAACAATAGATATTATAAGCAGGAATAACTTTCAGTTCCTTGAAATCTGGGCAATGAAGCCTCATTTTGAATTCGATAACAGGGATTATCTGAAGCAAATAGCGGATGTCATCTCGTCTCATGGAATAAAGGTTATATCCTTTCACGGGCCACTTTATGAGGATATATCCGATGCAATGAAGGGAAGATGGCTCAGTCTGGCAAGTAAGGATGTATCATTAAGGAGGAGGACGCTGGATCTTTTCAAGAGGGTTGTCGATGCGATGGAGTTCTTTGATTGTAACACTGTTATTACCCACACAGGTCTTTCAGGAGATATAAATGAGGAGGAGATGGAGAATCTTTTCTATTCACTCGAGGAGATCTTAGATCATTGCAATGGAATGGACCTGAATATTGCACTTGAAAATGGTGTTTCTTCTTCGGCATCGATAAGCTCCATCCTCACCTTCATAGAGAGATATTCACCCTTGAAGATTGGAATATGTTTTGATACAGGACATGCTCATATTTCGGGTAATTTCTCACAAAATCTTGAGGCCATGATCGACTATCTTATGACAATACATGTACATGATAATAAGGGCTTCAGTGATGAACATCTTCTTCCCTTTCATGGAACGATACCGTGGGGTGAGATGCTGGAGATTCTTTCGAGAAAAGGATACAGGGGGCCATTTGTATATGAATTGAGGGATCAGGAAGAAACCAAAAATGAGTTACTTCTCCGCGAGGTTAACAGGATTCACGGGGAATTTATGAGGATCATCAATGAATACAAGTAGAATCCCTGAGATTCTAAGGAGGGAAGCAGGTTTTACCTTTTCAGGTATAACCATTGAAAAACTGAGGGGAGATGCGTCCGTTAGATCTTATTACAGGATTACTCTTCATGACTCTCAGATCCAGTCGGTTGTGCTTATGGATCTGAACGAGTCCATAAAAGTCAGTGATCCCTTTCAATATCCATTTCTGAATATTTACAGGCATCTTAACGGAATAGGTTGCAGGATTCCCCGGATCTTCTTTTTTAATCTTGAGGAAGGGATAATAATACTTGAGGATGTTGGGGACATCACCATGCAGGAGTATCTTGCTGGAAAATCAGAAGAGGAATTCATTCGTATTTACAGAAAGGCAATCGATGAGCTTGTTCTTATACAGACTGTGGGAACGGAAAGATTAAATGATGAATGTATTGCCAGCCACGTATGTTTTGATACAGAGAAATTTATGTTTGAAATCGATTTTTTTCTAAAACATATGATAGAGGGTCTTCTCGGAAGGAAAATAACAGATTGTGATCTTAATATCTTGAGAAAGGAGTTTTACTTTATTTGCGATATACTTTCACATGAGCCTCGTTTCTTTACACACAGGGACTATCACAGCAGAAATATAATGATTCACACTGATGAAATAAGAATTATCGATTTCCAGGATGCAAGGATGGGTCCTCTACAGTATGACATTGCATCGCTCCTCAGGGACTCATACACAATCATTTCTGATGAGATAAGGAATAGGATACTTTCGTACTATATGGATAACCTTATAGAACATGGCTGCAGGATAGATAACCGTGAAAGGTTCATGGAGATTTTTGATCTTATGAGCATACAGAGAAATCTCAAGGCAGTGGGTACATTTGCATATCAGAAGGTTGTCAGGGGAAAAGATGATTACCTTTCTTATATACCGGCAACCCTCTCCTATGTCCGTGAGAATCTGGAAAAGTTCCCCTGGCTGAGAAATTTAAAAAAAGTTCTGTTTGATTATCTTGAATGATAAAGTCCGATAAGATAAAAGATTTCTCTTTCATGATACTGGCAGCAGGCTACGGGATGAGGATGAGACCCCTTACGGAAAGGTATCCAAAGGTGCTGATTCCTCTCCTGAATGTGCCACTTATTGAATATCATCTCTATCTCCTCTCAAAAAGTGGAATCAGAGAAATTGTTATGAATGTTCATCATTTAAGAGAGAAATTTAGGGAGGTAATCACAATTGGTGATAGATATGGAATAAAGATAAATTTTTCCTTTGAGAATGAATTGCTTGGAACCGGTGGGGGATTGAAAAAGGCATCATTTTATATAAAAACACCAATGCTGTTTCTGCTTAATGGCGATACGGTTATGGATGTTAATTATGATCATATAGCAAGTTACCATATGTCAAAAGGAGGGATTGCAACCCTGCTTATAAGGAAAAGGGAAAAAGGATACAGTGGAGTTGTCATAGATGGTGAGTTAAGAATAAGGCAACTGGCTGCATCATCCCCTGATGCTAATTATATGTATGCCGGCCTTCAGGTTTTATCATCAAGGATATTTGATTTCATTGAGGATGGAAAACCATCCTGTATTGTGAGAGATACCCTAATCCCGATCATACTTTCAGGGGAGGGGGTTTACGGATACCTTCACGAGACTTTATGGTTTGAGATCGGGAATATTCATGAGTATCACAGGGCATCAATGGAGATGCTGAAAAATTGCCTTTTTATTGATCTGAGAAAGGGGTTGGAGGTGGAAGAGGGCGTTTGGATTGGAGAGAATACAGGATATGGAAAAGGGGTAAAGATAATTCCACCTGTTGTTATAGGTGAGAATGTGAGTATCGGAGAGAATGTAACATTAGGTCCATTTGTTGTTATAGGTAATAACTGCCACATAGGAAGAGATACACATATATCAAGAAGTATAATGCTTCCGTCATCATATCTTCGTGATAGGACATCTATTGAAGATGCAGTTGTTTACATGGAAAAAATAATTCTATTAAAAAGGGGGAAAGAGGGTTGTTGATAATAGGTCTTATTTCAGGAACGTCGGCGGATGGAATTGATGCTGCACTTGTTGATATAGAGGAGGGTGAAAATGGTCTCAAGTTCAACCTTATATCATTCAAAACCTACAGGTATCCTGAAAAGGTAAGGAGGATGATAATGGGTGTGTCCTCCGGTGAGGATGTGAAATTGGAGGAGCTTTTCTGTTTACATTTTCTCATTGGTGATCTGTTTGCCTCAGCCGCATTAAGAATTATAAGGGATAGTGGAATAGATATCAGAGATGTAGCACTCATAGGATCCCATGGACAGACGCTATGTCATTATCCATCAAAGGGTAGGGGGATTTTTAAAAATACCAGGGCAACATTTCAGGCCGGTGAGCTTTCAATTATTGCTGAAAGGACGGGCATTACAACTATTGGTGATTTTCGGGTTGCTGATATGGCAGCAGGCGGGCAGGGTGCTCCCCTTTCACCATATTTTCACTATGAGTTCTTTAAAAATTCGGTAAAAAATATTGCGGTTCAGAATTTTGGTGGTATTGGAAATGTAACTTTTATTCCCGCCAATTCATCACTTTATGATGTTATTGCTTTTGATACAGGACCTGGTAATGCACTTCTTGACTCTGTTATATATCGGCTTTCCGGCGGAAGGAAGAGGATGGACAGGGACGGGAGGATTGCTGCTAAGGGAAAAGTTAATGATGAACTCCTTTTTATCCTTATGAATCATCCTTTTTTGAGAAAAAGACCTCCAAAATCAACAAGCAGGGAAGAGTTTGGTGGCTTTTTTCTTGATAACATTCTAACTTGGAGTGAAAGGAGGATGATCGATCTCAGCGACCTGCTTGCAACCCTTGTTGCATTTACAGTGAGATCTGTTGAGTATCATTATAGAAAATACCTTCCTCTGGATAAAATTGATGAAATAGTTGTTTGTGGTGGAGGAGCAAGGAATCCTTCCATAATGAAGGCATTAAGTGATGCGCTGAATCCAATCCCTGTAAGGGTATTTGATGATTATGGAATTAGCGCTGATGCTGTTGAGGCTGTCACATTTGCGCTCCTGGCAAGACAGTGTTTCCTTAATATCCCCGCAAATATCCCATCAGTAACAGGTGCGAAAGGTCCTGTTATCCTTGGTAAGATTGTCCCTGGGAGGAGGATCTTCTAAATTCTTCCTTGATCCTATTTAAAATATCCGGCGATATAATGATTTCAAGTGCTGTTAGTGCAAGCGCCTTTGCTGCAATTAAACATACTTCATCAGCCCTTGGGGATTTGCTCATATCTGCAAAGGTAGAAGAGTGAAGAGGGATGTTTCTGTCACAAATAGCTATGTAGGCATGCAGGGTTGGAAGGCGCCTGCTTATATTTCCGATATCGGATGATCCGAGATTTTTCATTTCGTCTTCCTCATCCGGAACAACACCTAATGATTCGAGATGCTTCCTGAATAAACCCGATAGTTCATAATTTGGAAGGAATGGCTCATAAACCCTTTCTGAAACATCCACCTCAAGCCTTGCCCCTGTTGAAAGTGCTGCTCCATGCGCACAGTTCTTCACCTTCTCAAGAATTTCATATAAATAATCGAGGTCAATAGCCCTTACAAGAAACTGGCATGATGCAAAATCAGGGATGATATTGGGTCTTACGCCTCCATCCAGTATTATGCCATGAACCCTTGCGTCAGGGCGGAGTTGCTGCCTTAGGCCATTAACAGCATTGAAGGTCTGGATAACAGCATCCAGTGCATTGATACCTAAAAAGGGTGTTGCTGATGCATGTGACGATCTCCCGTAAAATTTGAAGGTAACCTCCTTTACAGCAAGTGTTCTTTTAACAATCTGCGTCCTGTTTGAAGCATGAACCATCATTGCAACATCGATCCCATCAAAGATGCCTTCCTTGAGGAGGTGGATTTTTCCTCCACCGCCTTCCTCTGCCGGTGTGCCGATAATATAGATGGATCCGTTTATTTCATCGATTATATCCGAAATACCTATAGCAGCGCCCACACTGCTTGCCGCAATAATGTTATGTCCGCATCCATGTCCAATTTTTGGAAGGGCATCGTATTCAGCGATAAAGGCAATTGATGGTGATGGAGTTTTTGTTTTTCTCGCTACAACAGCTGTTGGAGTGGAGGGAGGTACATGATCTATCTCAAAGGAAAAACTCTTTAAGATTTCTAAAATCCTTTTTGATGATTTGACCTCTTCCCATGCAATTTCTGGGTTTGAATGTATATGATGACTGAGTTCTATGATGGTATTCCTTATTTCATCAATCCTTTTTATCACCCTTTCTGCAAGGGGTTCGAAAGAAATCATTTTTCCTCCACAATCCACTCTTCGTAGACATTCTCAGGGAGCTCCTGGATAAATCTCGATGGCTTCAGGAGAAGACCACCCCTTTCCCAGCTATTTCCCATCAGTGGATAACAGAGGTAGAGCTCATCCTTTGCCCTTGTTGTTCCAACATAGAAGAGTCTCCTTTCTTCCTCTTCACCCTCGGGATCACGAAGTCCTTTTGCAGATGGCATCCTTCCCTCAGCAAGATATATGATAAAGATAACCCTCCATTCCAGCCCTTTTGCCTGATGGATGGAGCTAAGCACTACCCTTTCATCCTCTGCCTCGGATTCCGCTATATCCTCAGCGGCAACAGCACTCATTAGTGAAAGCTCGCTAAGGAACGATTCAAGATTTTTGAATTTCTTTGCAAAAACTGAAAGCTGCTGGATATCCTCGAGGCGGGACTCAGCATTTGGATAACGGCTGATCAGGTAATCAGTATATCCACCTTCGAGTATAATCTCGATCAGAGGAGAAGGCTCAGAATTTATATCACACTTTGTTAATTTATCGATAGTTTCAAGAAACTCTCTGTATCCATCGATTCCCATCCTTGGAATTATTTTTTTTGCATCATTACTTTTCAGCACCTCAATGGGATTGTTGGAAGAGACACAGAGATTCCAGAGCCTCTCCGCAGTTGAAGGGCCTATACCAGGATAGATCTTCAGGATCCTTTTAAAAGAAAGTTCATCATGCGGATTGAGAATAAAGCGGAGAAAAGAGACTATGTCCTTGATGTGGGCCTGTTCGAAAAACCTGATCCCTGATCTCACCTCATACGGAATACCCCTCCTGGTAAGCTCCATCTGCAATTCCATAGATTGGTAATGTGCCCTGTAAAGGACAGCGATCTCATTGAGTGGTGTACCATTTTCTTTCAATTCAAGTATTCTCTGGGCAACGAACTCTGCTTGAAGTGATGGATCCCTCAGGGAAACAAGGGCAGGAAGGGGTCCGTCTTTCCTGACTGAAACGAGCCTCTTCTGAAATTGCCTTTTGTTGTTTGAGATGGATGAGTTTGCAAGGGAGAGTATCTGGGGTGTGCTCCTGTAATTTATTTCAAGTTTGAAAATCTTGCAGTCAGGGTATCTTGAAGGGAAATCAATTATATTTGAAAAATGTGCACCCCTGAATGAATAAATAGACTGCGAATCGTCTCCAACAACCATAAGATTTCTATGGGAGGAAGCGAGAAGATCAACAATATCTGCTTGCAATTTGTTTGTATCCTGATACTCGTCAACAAGGATATGCAGGAATCTGTTTGAATAATAATTAAGTATATCATGGTGATTTTCAAGCAGATGCCTCCAGTAAAGTAACAGATCATCAAAATCCATGGCATTCATCTGAAACTTTTTCTTTTTGTAAAATGTAAGTACAGCCTGTATCTCTTCAATGAGGTCAAGGAAATAAGGGTATCTCTCATCAAGTATCTCCTCGATGCTCTTTTCCCTGTTTATGCTTAATCCCGAAATGTCCCTGAGGACTTCACCTTTTGGGAATCTCTTCTTCTTTGTCTCAATGCCAAGCTCCGCTATACATGTTTCAAGTAGTTCCTTTGAATCTTCAGAGTCCAGTATTGTGAAGTTTGATTTGAACCCAAGAATTTCTGAATGCCTTCGTAATATTAAATTTGCTGTGTGATGAAAAGTTCCTCCCCATATGCTCTTTGTGTCTATACTGAGGAGATGTTCAACACGGTGAAGCATTTCTTTTGCAGCCTTATTTGTAAATGTGAGGAGGAGTATTCTTGAAGGGTCAACACCTGATTCAATTAACCTCGCAACCCTGAAGGTGACAACCCTTGTCTTTCCGCTTCCCGCCCCCGCTATTACGAGAATGGGACCCGAGGGGGCCATTACAACTTCAAGCTGTTGGGGGTTTAGCTCCTTTTCATAATCTATTCTGAAGGATTTTTTCTCAATGGCGGGCTTTATAGTATATCTTTTCATGATCAACCGACGAGTCTGTGAACCCTTACTGATATTCTATCACCTTTGCCGAGCGAAAGCTCCCTGGAGCAGTTTCCAAGATTTATAGAGATCTCAAGGAAACCTGCGCTTCCAAATATTGCAAGCAGTTCACCAGGATTGGATTCCGAATAAGCCCTATTTATCTTCTTTATAGTTCTTTGTGCCAGTTCTATTTCAAACGGATTGTTGCCAACAAAATTATTGAATAGATGCGACGAAATGTTTGTTATGAGATTTCCAAAACGGTCAACATGTATGATCGTTCCACATATTTTTCCCTTTTTTATTTCAGGTTTTGGTATATCAAGAACGAACGCTGTTTCTATGAGCTCGCCAACTTTTTCTGGATTAACTCCAAGTGAAAGATGGGCTGCAACAGGTGCAAAAATATCTCTTCCATGGAATGTGTCGCTTATCACAGGAAGATGATATTTTCTGTTATTCAGATGATATATATATTTCTCCTCTTCTTCCTCCAGTATAAAACTGAAGATGCCGTTGTCCGGACCAACAAACATATAATCCCTTGTTTTAACAAGGATGGGTCTTCTGCTTCCACCAACCCCAGGATCGACAACTGCAATGTGTATTGTATCCCTTGGAAAGAATTTGTATGTGCACTTCAATATGAAGGCTGCCTCAAAGATGTCCTGAGGAGGGATGTCATGGGTTATATCGATTATATCCACTTTTGGATTGATTGTGAGGATTGCACCTTTAAGTGATGCAGTATATGGATCCTTTGTTCCAAAATCTGTAAGAAGGGTTATAAACCTTTCCTTCATCAACATATATGTTACCTCCCTCTTCCTTCAATTATACCTTTTGAAGATCATATCCTCCATCCCCACAGTGTTCTTTTATTGAGTGGGCATGGATCACAGTTGGGATTCTTCCTGCAGTAATACTTTCCCGTGGCAACAAAGAGTGCGTGAAATTCATTAAAAAGTTTGGAATCACGAGGCAGATTTTCATGGAAAAATGACTGTATCCTGTCATATGAAGCATTCATTTCCACAGCGCCATGCCTTGATAGTATTCTTTTTGTATATGAATCAACAACAAAGAAGGGCATGCCTCCTGCATAGAGAAGTATACTGTCTGCTGTTTCAGGGCCTATCCCCCTTATAGATAGTAGCTCCTTTCTTAAAGAATATGGGTCCATTGTAAACATACCGCTTATATCACCATCATGTCTTTTGAAGAGGTAGTTGATGAACTCCTTTATCCTTGAGGCCTTGATCTTATAAAAACCAGATGGTTTTATGATTTGGGAGAGCAATCGCTCATCCATCATTAAGAGTGTATGCGGATTAAGGCAGTTGTTTTCCTTCAGGTTCTTGATTGCTTTCTCCACATTTGACCAGTTGGTATTCTGTGTCAGGATTGCACCTATTATTACCTCAAAGGATGTTTCTGCAGGCCACCATCCCGGGGGTCCGAAATGATGCAGCATTCCTTTATATATTGAAATAATCTTTTCTTCCTTCCCCTTTTTCATAAATTTGTAAAAAGGATGCTTTCAACTATATCGCAGATTACATGTCCAATAGTGATGTGTATTTCCTGAATTCTCGGGGTTTCAAATGAGTCCACAAGAAGGCAGTAGTCCGCAATTTTTGCAAGAAGACCACCATTCTTTCCTGTAAGCGCAACAGTTTTTATTTTCATTGACTTTGCCATCTTCACTGCCTCAATGACATTCTTCGAATTACCACTTGTTGATATGGCAATAGCAACGTCCCCTTCCTTCCCAACCGCGCGGATCTGGCGAGAGAAGATTTCTTCAAATCTGTAGTCATTACCTATGCTTGTTAGAATGGATGTATCGGTTGTGAGGGCCATAGCAGGAAGTGGTGGCCTGTCAATAAGGAATCGGTTAACAAATTCCGAAGCTATATGCTGGGCATCAGAGGCACTCCCTCCGTTACCAAAAAGCATGATCTTATTCCCATTTTTTATCGCATTTGCAATGAGTGATGATATTTCAAATATAAGGGATGCATTGCTATTTACAAATCTCTTCTTTAGCTCTGCACCCTCATAGAAACTTTTTACGATCCTTCGCTCGATTGCCTCTTGATCCATTGATATACAAATATATTCCCTTTTTTCAATGTGTCAAGAACAATGCTCTTCCAGTCCCTTAAGATTTATCTTGACATAGGGGTGGAAACCCCTTATAAGCAAAAAGGGGATCACAGGATCCTAATAAAATTAGGCGGAGGGTATATGCTTGATGAAATAGATATTAAAATCCTTGAGATGCTTCAGGAAAATGGCAGGAAGCCCCTCTCTGATATTGCATCAAAGGTCAAACTTTCCCCGCCATCGGTTCTTGAAAGGGTAAAAAAATTAGAGGAAAAAGGGATCATAAAGAAGTTCACAGCTATCCTTGATGCAAAAAAGGTAGGCAGGGATATAACTGCATTTATTGGGGTTTCAATTATACATCCGCAGTATATTGAGAATTTCGAAACCTCAATAGAGAAGTTTGATGATATCCTTGAATGCCATCATGTAACAGGTGAACATACACTTTTCCTGAAGGTGAAGACGAAGGATACATCCACCCTTGAGCAACTTATAAGGGCAATAAGATCAATTGATGGTGTTACAAGGACCCTTACCTCTGTTGTGCTGTCTACCAAGAAGGAGGACACAAAGATCAATCTCTCCGAGGGTTTATCCAAGTCCCGGAGGGTGAATGAGTGATATCAGAAGATATTTCTTTTCATGCTGATATTGATCAGTATCCCGATGGATGTCATTGTTGTAAGGAGGAAAGAGCCACCGTAGCTCATAAATGGCATGGGGATTCCCACCACAGGGATCAGGCCTGTTACCATAGCAACATTTATAGCCGTATGCCACAGAAGATAGAAGGAAATTGATGCTGCCACATGGGTTCCGAACCTATCCCTTGCATTTCCCGCAATAAGGAACCCCTTAATAATTATCATAGCCATTGCAATAAGAAGCACAACAGCACCTATAAATCCCCATTCCTCTGCAAAAACAGAAAATATAAAGTCCGTATGCCCCTCGGGTAGAAAGTGAAGCTGCCCCTGTTTTCCTTCCAGAAATCCCTTACCGATAAGTTTTCCCGAACCTATGGCAATCTTGGATTGAAGCAGATGGTATCCCGAACCAAGTGGGTCCAATTCAGGGTTAAGAAAGTAGATGATCCTTTTCTTCTGGTAATCCTTCAGAAATTCCCAGAGCAAGGGGGTAGATAGAATCCCGGTTATTACCATAAATAGAAGTGGATATAAACGCAGACCCGCATAAATAAATAGTGAGAAGGCCATTATCATCAGCAAGGCAGATGTTCCGAGATCTGGTTCAAAGAGTATGAGAATGGCGGGTATTGATGATATGACAATAGGTATTATTATCTGGGAAAGGCCGTAACCATCCGGGCTTGGATTATGCGAGAAGTAGCGGCAGAGGGCAAAGATCAAACCCAGCTTGGCAAATTCAGATGGCTGTATGGTAAATGAGCCAAATCCGATCCATCTCCTCGCACCACCCACTGTTTTACCTCCTATGAGAACAAGCAGAAGGAGGGCAATGGAAAGTACATAGATCTGATATGAATAGTTTTCAAACGAATGGTAATCGAAAAATGCAAAGATCAGAAGGGTTAGAATCCCTAATGAAGTCCAGTAGATCTGTCTGTAAAATATAAGGGATGCTCCTCCAGATGATTGATTGAATGTGGCACTGTAGAGGTTTATAAGTCCTGTCAAAAGGAGTATCAGGGTGAGAAAGAAAAGGAAAAAGTCAAAGTTCCTAAGACCCTTTTGATTTATCATTCTGAACCCTCTTTTTCTTTTCAAAATATGCACTTAATATTTTTCGAGCAATTGGTGCTGCTGCTGTTGCACCATGACCTCCATGCTCAACAAGAACCACAATAGCTATTTCAGGATCCTTTACAGGAGCAAAAGATATGAACCAGGCATGATCGTTTAATTTTGTTCCACCATTTCTCCTTGAATCATAGCCAATTACCTGTGCTGTTCCTGTTTTCCCTCCTACCTCAACATCAGAAAGCCTTGCTGACCATCCTGTTCCGTGGGGCTCATTTACCACACCATACATAGCATCCCTTATGATCTCAAGTGTTGATGGATTTATATCGAGTTCCCTTGCAATGGTCGGTAGGTATTTCTGCAATAGAAAACCCTCCCTGCTGATTATTTCACTCACAACGATTGGAATGTATACCTTTCCACCGTTGGCTATAGCGGAAACAAGGGTGAGAAGCTGAATCGGGGTTATACTTATGTAGCCCTGCCCTATCGCCACAGAAAGTGTTTCTCCCTCAAACCAATCTTCTCCGAGAACAAGCCTCTTCCATGATGAGGATGGGATAATCCCCTCCTTTTCATTAAGAAGCCCTATTCCGGTTTGCACACCGAGACCCAGAATCCTCGCATAATGGGAAAGGGTATCCACACCAACCCTGAGTCCTACCTGATAGAAGTAAACATCGCATGATTCCACAATTGCGCGATGAAGATTAACACTTCCATGACCCTTCTCCTTCCAGCATTTAAAATTTCTATTTCCAAAGGGGTAATACCCAGGGCAATAAAGGACTGTATCAGGCGTTATCGCACCCTCCTCAAGTCCAGCAATTGCTGTTACCAGCTTGAATGTTGATCCAGGGGGGTATATGCCCTGAAGGCATCTGTTCATGAGAGGTTTGTCGGGGTTTTCAGTAATATTCAGCCATTTCTCCCTGCTTATGCCAGCGATAAATTCATTGGGATCAAAAGCGGGGTAACTGAGCATAACAATGATTTCACCATTCCTGGGATCCATGGCAATAACTGCCCCATTTTTCCCTTGCATCGCCTCCTCTGCAATTATCTGCAAATCCAGATCTATGGTCGTTTTTATATCATGACCCGGTATGGGTTCAACCTCCTTTATTGGACTTATTTCTCTTCCAAAGGCATCCACCTCAACCTGCCTTCCTCCATCTATCCCTCTTAATGTTTTCTCCCATATCCTTTCTATACCGTATTTCCCGATAAAATCCCCCATTCTGTATCCTGTGTATTCTTCTGATTGAAGCTCCTTCTTCGTGATTTCTGCAATGTATCCAATAAGATGGGATAGAACTGTAAGATATGGGTAGTTTCTTACTGTTTGTGAAACTATGAAGAATCCGGGAAGATCAAGCCTGTTTGATTCAACAAATGAGACCTCGTTCATCGTGATATCCCTCTTAAGCCTTGTGATACGGAAAGGTGCCTCCTCTTTTGCTTCCTCAATTATTGACTCTATCTCCTCCTCCTTCATATTTATAATGGGTGAGAGAATCTTTGCAGCGGCGCGTGGATTCCTTATCTCAGAGGGCATGAAAACGAGATCAAAGGATGGTCTGTTTGATGCGATTATCCTTCCCTCCCTGTCCTTGATCAGTCCCCTTGGGGCTTGAATCCTGTAAACCCTTATACGGTTATTTTCCGAAAGGTGTCTATAATATTCACCCTTAAGGATCTGGAGATAAAATAATCTGCCAATCAGGATCAAAAATATGATGAGAACGAGGGAAACAGTTATCCTCGTTCTTGTTAAAAACTCGTCGGGATCCTCCTTATAATCGGAATATATTTCTGTACCTGAGACCATCTATACCCCTTCCTGAAGGGAAGGCTTCTTAAATCTTTGAATGATTGTCTGAAGAAATACAGCAGAGATAACATTCAGTGATGCATAGGATATGAGATTTTCCCATATCTGGTAAACAATGGACCGATCGATTCCAAGAAGCATGATAAGAATAATAGACTCTATCCCTTCAAGGAGACTTATCAATCCCACAACGAGGAAGAAGAGAAGGCTCCCACCCGTTACCACCTTTCTGCGGATGAGATAGCTTTGCAGGAATCCAGCGGTTTTGATCAGGGAAAAGAAACCTGATGGACTACCGGAAAGAAGATCCATCAGATAACCCGAGAGGAAGGAGAGGATCATACCCTGGTTAAAACCAACATTGAAGCCGAGAAATACAATAAGGATAACCGTTATATCGGGTTTAAGATTTGAGATATCAATGCGCGAAACAATAGTACTCTGTATGAGAATCACAAAAAGTGTAACCAATACATTGAGCGAAATTTTCTTCATTCCTCAATATAGTTTTTGTCTTTTAATAACTCAGGCTGCGTTTTTATCACCAATACCTCTTCGAGGCTTTTTAATTGAACAGAAGGTGAAACCTCTATTTTCTGGAAGATCCCTCCTGTTTTTTCAACCCTTGTTACCCATCCTACAAGCAACCCCTTTGGAAAATAACCTCCCCATCCTGATGTGATGATGGGGTCTCCCTCCTTCACATCATCGGTTTTCTTTATATATCTCAACTCGCACACCTCATCGGACCTTCCGGAAAGTATACCCCTTACCCTTGATCTTTGATCAAGCACATCAATTGAACTGTTTACATCTGTAATTAGCATTATCTTTGAGAAATTGGGGTAAACATTAATTACCCTTCCCACAACGCCATGATGGGTTATAACCGGCATATTCCTTTCGATACCATGTTTTTTACCTAAATCTATCGTTACTGTTCTGAACCATGGGGATGGATCATAAGCGATCACACTGCCTATAGCTGATGGTAAGTTATTTTTTCTGCTGAAACGCAAAAGCTCCTCAGATCTCTGGTAGGCTTTCAATGCTTCAGTGAGACGATGATTCTCCTCCCTTAAAAGTTCCACATCCTTCTTAAGCATGTTCAGCTCCTTTTTCGTATTGATGAGAAATATATAATTCTTCCAGATGGATTTTGATTTCAAAATGATATAGTTAACTCCATGTGATGTATATGAAAGGAATTCAACCATCCACCGCTCAGGACCTGTAAGTATAGAAGCTGGATGGAATGATATGAAAAGAAGATATATGCTGAGCAGCAATAAACCGATGGAAATTACATAGGAGATCTTTCTTTTGATGAAGTTAATCATATGGATAAGTCATCAATGGATGGTGACCCTTTTTAGAAGCTCCATCTCATCGAGAACCTTTCCTGAACCCCTGACAACGCATGAAAGGGGGTCTTCAGCAACGGTAACGGGAAGACCTGTTTCCTCCCTTATAAGTATATCAAGATTCCTGAGGAGTGCTCCACCTCCGGCAAGTACAATACCCTTGTCAACTATATCTGCTGCAAGTTCAGGTGGGGTTCTTTCCAGTGTGACCTTTATGGCATCAACGATGACATTTATAGGCTCCATCAATGCCTCCCTTACCTCATCAGAATTGAGAATAAGGGTCCTCGGGATCCCTTCAACAAGATCCCTTCCCTTGATCTCCATTGTTCTCACTTCATCATCTGGATATGCATTTCCAAGCTTGATCTTGATCTGCTCCGCGGTTGTCTCCCCTATGAGTAGATTATATTTCCTCTTTACATACTGGATTATTGCCTCATCCATCTTATCGCCCGCAATTCTTACCGATTTACTGTAAACGATCCCTGCAAGTGAGATTACTGCCACTTCTGTTGTCCCCCCTCCTATGTCAACGATCATATTCCCCTGGGGTTCACTTACAGGAAGGCCTGCCCCTATGGCAGCAGCCATTGGCTCCTCTATAAGATAAACCTCCCTTGCACCTGCAGATTCGGCTGACTCTTTAACTGCACGTTTCTCCACCTCTGTTATCCCTGATGGTATGCATACAACCATTCTTGGCCTTATAAGTGCCTTCCTGTTATGGGATTTCTGAATAAAGTATCTGAGCATTGCTTCAGTTATCTCAAAATCTGCAATAACCCCATCTTTAAGAGGGCGAACAGCCTGGATATTGCCGGGGGTCTTTCCAAGCATTCTCTTAGCCTCAGATCCAACAGCCACAACCTTTTTAATCCCCCTCTGATCCCTTGTTACTGCGACAACCGATGGTTCACATATAAGAATACCTTTCCCCCTCACATAAACAAGGGTTGTTGCTGTGCCAAGGTCGATTGCAAGATCATTGGAAAAAATACCAAGGATTGAATCAAAAATCATGAATTTTCTCCTTTCAATGAACAAAATTCATTTTTAAAATATATACGATAAGGATGCTAAAATTCAACTTAATTCGGGCATTGTCCTTATAAAAGAAAGGAAAAACAGATGCTTGACTTCATGAGAAAGCATGCAAGCTCTATAATCATTAAGGTAATCCTTGGTATTGTAATTCTTGCCTTCGTTCTTTATTTCGGATTTACAGGAAGAGGGAGCAGCGCAGGTGAGGTGGTGGCAAAGGTTGATGGCTTGAGCATCAGGGGGAGGGAATTTATCCGTGCCTACAGGGAGATGGTGGAAAGATACAGGGCATTATTCGGCAATCAAGTTACAGAGGAGATGCTTGAAAAACTGGACATAAAAAGGATGGTTCTCGATGGACTAATAGAAAGAACACTTCTTCTTGTGGAGGCAAAAAATCTTGGTCTTAAGGTAAGCAATCAGGAGTTAAGGGATGCAATAGCGGAATTCCCGCTATTCCAGGAAAATGGCCAGTTCAATCCCGGTCTTTACAGGGGATATCTTTCGAGAGCGGGATTAACCGCAAGTGAATTTGAGGATGCCCTAAGGGAGCAGATACTTATCAGAAAGTTGACAGGGATCCTTCTGTCTTCCATCAAAATTTCTGATGCTGAGCTCGATGAGTACTTCAGAATAAAGGAGGAGAGACTTATTTTTGATTATCTCGAGATAAACCCTGAATATATAAAGATCAATGGGGATATAAGGGAGGAGGATATCAGATCCTTCTTTGAGGAACACAGGGAGGATTTTCGAATCCCACCATCTGTTAAATTGAGATTCATCACATACCGTATCGGCGATGTTGAGAAGGATATCAATATTTCCAATGAGGAGATCGAGGGTTTCTACAGGGATAATCCCCATCTGTTCCGGGAGGCGCGTCGTATAAGGTTGAGGGAGATATACTTTCCATTGAGATCCGGGGATCCCGAATCCGTGGAGAAAGCAGGGAAGGGAGCCAGGGAGGCGTATGAGGAGTTGAGTAAGGGAGGGGATTTCACGACCGTTGCAAGGAAATTTTCTATTAACCAGAAGGGAATTAGTTCAGGCCAGGTGTTGTTATTCAGTGAATCAGAGCTTGATCCCAATATCGCGAATGTTGCATTTTCTATGAGGGAGGGAGAATTCAGCAAACCTATAATAACAAAGAATGGTATCCATATCATAAAGGTGGAGAAGATTTATGAAGGGAAGCTGAAACCCCTCATCCAGGTAAAAAGGCAGATAATGGAGATCCTGAAGAAGGAGAAGGCAACAGGTTTTCTTTCCGAAATTGCGGAGAAGGCGGTGTGGGATGCAGCAAAGGCAGGTGGTCTTAATAAATACGCCTCCTCAAAGGGATTAAGGCTTTTTGAAACCGGAATGATAAATGAGATGAACAGAGATTCACTCCCTGAAGGTTTGATAAAAAAGGCACTGATTTCAAAGGAGGGGGAGATATTAAAGATTGTGGAAAAAGATAGAGCTATTGTTGCTGAGGTAGTAAGAAGAGAGGATTCAAGGATTCCTGAGCTCTCCGAGCTAAAAAACAGGGTAAAGGAAAGGCTGCTAAGGGAAATGGCAATGAAAAAGGCAAGGGGTATCGCAGAGGATATCCTTTCACAGGCGTTGAAATCAGGATCGTTCAAGGAGTATCCAAGGGAGGGATGGATCAGATCTGGTAAAACAAAACCCATGAGGAGATCAGAATTAAATATGGCGCCCTTTATGTCCGGCCAATGGGCTTCAGAGATAGCTTCCCTTGGGGAGAAAAACCCCATTCTTTCAAAGGTCATAGAGAAGGATGGAAAACTCTATATAGTGAAGCTTTCGAAGAGGATATCACCTGATGAAGGAGGAATGAAGAGGGATCAATTAATCGAGGAATTAAAAAAGATAAAGGGTGAGGATTTTCTTAAGATGTATGTAAGAAGCCTTAGGGACAGATACAGGGTTAAGATATATATGAAATGAAGGAAGAGAAAAGGGAAATTCCCATATCGCCATTCTCAAAATATATTGGTGTGAAGGCTCTTGAAATCAAGGATGGGTATGCAAGATACGTTCTTCCCATCAAGAGTGAACTTCTTCACATATATGGAGGGCTTCACGGAGGGGTTATTGCATCCCTTGCTGATATATCGATGGCAGCAGCTGTTTTAAGCACCCTGGGCTATGAAAGAAGAATTGCTACAGTAAATCTCAATATGCAGTATGTGGCTCCACTGAAAGAAGGTGAAGCCCTTGCAGAAGCAAGGGTTATTGAGAGGAAGAGGGGGGTTGTGTTTGCAGAAGTTACCATATATAACGGAAACAGGGAAATAACTGCAAAGGGGAGCGGAATATTCCATGTATACAGGGAAAGGTGATAGAGGGGAGGAATTTCACTCATTGTGCCGACCACCCATTGAGAGGGATTCCTTTGTTATCCCTGTTGCATGGGGATGCCCCTATAATAGATGCCTTTTCTGCGGGGATTATAAGTTTGAATCATTCTCGATAATACCCCTTCAACAGATAAGGGATTATGTGAGGTCAGCAAAACCTGCGGTTGCAAAAAGGGTGTTCCTTGCCGCAGGAAATGTAATTGCGCTGAAGACACGATATCTCTTGGATGTTCTGGAAATTATAAAGAATGAATACCCCCATGCAAAAGAGATTAGCTGCTATGGTGGGGCAAGGTTTGTAATGCTAAAGAAACCCGAGGAACTTGAGTTGCTAAAGAGGGCAGGTCTCGGGAAGATCTATATGGGACTTGAAAGTGGAGATGATGAAGTGCTTGCCTTTATGAGGAAGGGGGTAAATTCAGAGGATATATACAGGGCAAGCATGAAACTGAAAGATGCAGGGTTCAGGATTTCACATTCCGTTATAATGGGTCTCGGTGGAAAGGAGCACTCAAGGAATCATGCAATGAACACTGCACATCTTCTTAATCGCATAAATCCTGATGAAGTTAGACTTCACAACTTGATGTTCCCACCTGGAGCACCCCTTTCTGAGATGGCAGAAAGGGGGATGTTCATCCCCGCATCGAGGAGGGAGATAATGGAGGAGACGCTGATATTCCTTGAAGAGCTTACCATTGATTCATTCCTTATGAGTCATGCATCCTGCTACCTGAGGATAAACCTTATGCTTCCTGAAGATAAGAAAGAAGGGGTTGAAATTGTAAAAAGGGCACTTACGCTGGAGGGTGCTGAGGAGCTGGAAAAGGAAGGGATTCTTGTCGGGGAACTCTCACGGATTCTGTAATTTCCATCCCCTTGTCATGTTTTTTCAGCGGATGTAAATTATAAGAGGAATCTATTTTCGATCTCCATCAAGAAGTAGGGTTATATGAGTGCGGAACGATCCCGTTATCACCTCAAACCCTTTTTCAAAACCTATACACTCAGGGCATTTAAATCATTGAATCTCGGGGATGAATTAATTATCGATTATATCTCGGATATGCTTGCGGATTTTGCAAGGGTTGATAACCTGTACAGGATAAGGAATCTGAACAAAGAGAGGATCGAGACAGTTACAGAGATGCTACTTTTACTCATGGAGGGTGAAGAGGTGCGGAACAGGAGGGAGTTTGAAAGAAGGATTAAAAAACATATAGGTGACTATACACTCTTTATGACCGGTATATTCAGGGAGTATGTTCAAAGGAAATCCCTCCTGGATTTCTATAAATCCTCTGGAAAGAGCTCCTATATGGATGTATACGAGATAGATAGGATGATGTTGAAGGATCGGTCCCTCATATTCAGGGAGCTTTCCGAAGGATTTGAGAAATATTCAGAGGCTATCTACTACATGAAGAAGATATACTTCTATATGGAAAGGGTTCCATCAGGATATGAAGCAATTTTGAGGGAGATTTTTGAGGACCCATCCTGATTACCCGCCCGAATGCCTTATATACACTAAAAGGGAAGATGGTAGCTGCCAGTGTGGTGTCTGTCCAAGGAGATGTGTCATTCCTTCAGGAGGAAAGGGATTCTGCAGGGGTAGAAGGAACGTCGATGGAACACTTTATGCCATAAATTATGGAAGGATGCTCTCCATGGCGGTATCACCAATTGAGAAGAAGCCGCTTTTCCACTTCTATCCGGGAAGCATATGGATCTCAATGGGGACATTTGGATGCAATTTTAAATGCCCTGGATGCCAGAACTGGTCGATGTCTCATGCGGATAGTGGAGGTGTTTTAATGAGTCCTTCCGAAGTTGTCCGGTATGCAAAAAGATTTCATTGTCTTGGCATATCATGGACATACAATGAGCCTTCCGTATGGCTTGAGTTCATTATTGATTCAGCAAGGGAAGCAAGGAGCCAGCGTCTTCTTACACATCTTGTGACAAATGGCTATATAACTCCAGAGGCCCTTGATATGATAGGACCATATATAGACTGCTTCAGGGTTGATATAAAGGGATTTTCCGAAGAGACATATAACAGAATTGGAGGGATAAGGGACTTTGCATCCATACTCCAGGCTACAAAGCTTGCAAAATTTAAATGGGGAATGCATGTTGAATGTGTAACAAATATTATACCGGGATTTAATGATTCAGAAGATGAGTTAAGTAAAATTGCTTCATGGATTTCAAAAGAGCTTGGAGTGGACACACCGTGGCATGTCACAAGATTTTTCCCTCAGTTTAGGCTATCAGGCGGGAATGTAACACCGCTTTCAACATTAAAGAGGGCACAGAAAATAGGAAAGGAAAAGGGGCTTCTTTATGTTTATATGGGAAATATCGATGATGAAACAAAGACTATCTGTCCATTGTGTAATTCAATACTGATAGAAAGGGATTGGTTTTCCATTAAAAGATACAATCTTTCAGGAAATAAGTGTATACTTTGTGGGTTTATTATTGCTGGCAGATTTTCTGCCAGATTCGGTTCAGATTACAGATTGTGGAATGGAGCTGAAATTCCTTTGATTTAACATGATAAACATGATCTTGAGTCTGTTTCAAACTGAAGGGTTGCATGGTTTATATCATATTTTGTATTAAGCAGATCTCTTATCTTCTGTGATATTGCATCTGTTTCGGAAATCAATCTATCGTCAATAATGATGTGTGCAGTCATCGCATACATACCTGATGTGATTGTCCAGACATGTATATCATGAATATGTTTGATATCTGGATTACTTCTCCTTATATCCATTGAAAGCTCTTCGATGTTGATGTGTTCCGGGGCTCTTTCAAGCAGTATGTTCACTGAATTCCTTACGAGATCATATCCCCACACAAGAATAGCGAACGCAATGATTATACTCAGAATCGGATCTATAACAAGGAATTTTGTGTAATGTATTGCTATTGCACCAGCAAGTATGGCAACTGATGAGGCAGTATCGGCGACCATGTGAAGAAAGGCACTCCTCACATTGAGATCTTCAGTGCTTACACCTTTAAGCAAAAGGGCAGAGATGATATTTACAACAAGACCAAGGAATGCTATTACAATCATAGAGAATTCATGGATGGGTCTTGGATTTATAATCCTTATGATCCCCTCATAAAAAATATAGAAGGTTATGATGAGGAGGGTTGAACCGTTAAAGAGTGCTGCGAGAACCTCAATCCTGTAAAATCCATAGCTGTGCTTGCTGCTGCTCCTTCTTCCAGCAAGGAGGATTGCCCCGAGGGAGACTGAAAGTGCAAGAAAATGTGTAAACATATGTCCTGCATCGCTGACAAGGGCAAGGCTCCCTATAATTATACCTCCAATAAATTCAACAACCATCATGACTGCTGTGATAATCATGGAAAGAAAAAGGCGTTTTCTTTCACGAGGACGGTATGTGTATTTATCATCTGAGGATGTGCGCAGATGGAATGCATTTTTTGGTTCATGTGCATGCTGCATATTGGTTTCCTTATTTTTAAACTCTCTTTAAAAATCTTTCAAGTCTCTTTAAACCTTCCATTATCCTTTCCTCTGAGGTTGCATAGGAGAACCTGAGGAAGATCTTTCCTCTCTGACTGAAATCCCTTCCAGGAGATACAGCAACATGTGCATTATTCAGTATATTTATGCACAGTTCATATGAATCAGGAGCAAAGGCATCACTTCTTGCAAATACATAGAAGGCTCCACCAGGCAGTGTTGGTATTTTAAATCCGATTTTCCTCAGACCATCAACAATCAGGTCTCTCCTCTTTCTGAAAGACTCCCTCATCATCGACCTTTGGGACTCTGCATCCCTGATAGCCGATATTCCCGCCTTCTGAACAAAGGGGTTTGGTGATATGAGGAAATTCTGTTGCACCTTCTGTAGCACCCTTATGAAATCGCGGGGGGCAATAACAAATCCAAGCCTCCATCCCGTCATTGCATATGATTTGGAGAAACCGTTTATCACTATTGCATCTTCCCTGAATTCAAGTATTGTGTTTTCCTGTTTCTCATAGCTTAGGCCATGATAGATTTCGTCAGAGATAACAGGGATCTCCAGTGATGCAATATCCTTTAGGATGGATGGTGGAATGACATTTCCTGTAGGATTTGAAGGCGAGTTTATTATTAAAGCCTTTGTCCTTTTCGTGATCTTCTTTTTTATCTTATTAACGTCAATGTTGAATCCATCCTCCTCATCAAGCTGGACAAATATGGGTTTTCCACCAAAGAATCTAACAAAATTTGGATAACAGGGGTAGTATGGATCGGGTATGATAATCTCATCTCCTGGATCGATTATTGCGGAAAATATCATTGCCATAGCGGGTGAGGTGCCGGAGCTGATGAGTATATGGTCCAGTTCTACCTTTACACCGTATCTCCTCATGTAATATCCGGCTATCTCCTGCCTCAGCTCAAAAAGCCCGAGGCTGTGGGTGTATTTTGTGTTTCCGGAAAGGAGTGAATCAACACCTGCCTTAACAACTACCTCGGGAGTCGGAAAATCCGGCTCGCCTATTTCCATATGGACAACATCAATACCCATCCGCTCAAGGGCCTGTGCCTTTTCAAGGATTTCCATAACGATAAATGGTGTTATTTGCTCTGCCCTTTTTGAAAACATATTCCTCATCAGTAAGTTTTCTATTCTTTTTTAGGCTGTGTTATGATATTTTAGTCTAAAATGCCTCTTGAAATAAAGTAAAGATAAAACAGGGGGTGCAGGCATGAAAAGACTTACGATCCTTTCCGTTTTACTGTTGACCATTTCTCTCCTGAGTGGAGATCTATTCGCCTTCGGGAAGAAGGCCTACAGGAGGGATGATATTGCCTCCTTCTGGAAGAAGGTGAAACAGGAGCTGAATTTAACCTCCGAGCAGAGGGGGAAGATAGAGGCAATTGAAAAGCAGTATATGGAGCAGATGAAGCAGATTATGGAAAAGAAGAGGGGGAAACACAGAGAACTGATGGAAAAACTCAAGGGTGCATCACCCGATGAAGCGGAGTTAAACAGGCTTGCTGATGAGATAGCAGGTATAAATGCCGAGCTTTTGAAAATGAGGGTTAAGATGACAATCGAGTACAAGAAGGTTCTCGATGAGAAACAGAGGGAGAAATTTGATGCTGCACTTGAAAAGATGCCTTACAGGAGATACAGAAGATAGGGGTCATCAATGAGCATCATTTCGAGGTTGAAAAAGTATTTCGAAGAAAGCAATGTTGAGTTCAGTGTTATTAATCATCCTCCACTGTATACAGCCCAGGAACTTGCTGCATTTTTACATGTTAAGGGAAGGTATCTGGCAAAGGTTGTTATGCTGAAAAGTCTTGAAAGGGAAGGCAGATTCCTTATGGCTGTTGTTCCTGCACCCTGTAAGGTTGATCTGGAAAAGGTGAAGGCGATTTATGGAAACGTTCGAATTGCAACAGAAGATGAATTCAGGATACTTTTCCCTGATTGTGAACCCGGTGCCATGCCACCATTTGGCAATCTATACGGGATTGATGTTCTGATGGATAGCTCCCTTCGCACTCAGTATGAGATATACTTTCGGGGTGGAAGCCATTTCCAGGCAGTAAAAATGAAGACCGATGAATATATAAAGATTGTTAATCCACATTTTGCTGATATTTCCAGGCCTGGTTGATTTATTTTAAAAATCTTCTTCCCGTGAATTATATGCCTTTGTCTTTTATCTTATAATTGTTTTGAACAGGGGTGATTCCTCAAATGAGAGGATCCTTTTTATCTGTGGTCTCGAAAGTCCCCACATGTCACCTTTCTCGAGCTTATAAACATATTCGAGATACTCTCCACTTTCCAGCTTCCCCTTTACCCTGAGCTTATCGCCCTCTTTTCTCAATGTGAGATTCCTGTATACCACCTCTTCACCTTTTGCAAGGTGTTTGAGAAGATTTTTGGATACCTCTGTGTATGTGATCCTTTTCGTGGGAGATGACATATTTCTACTTCCCATCTCCTTTGGAACTCCTGCCTGTTTACTCCTTTTGATTGTTTAATAGATAGATCACTATTTTATGCTTTCCCGCCCATTATAGCTGCAGCTTATGGTTTTTATTCAGCGAATTTACAGACTTCAGCGACGTGGAGACCTTAAAGGGGCTCTAATCGCTTTCCTGACCTCCATATCCAATTCAGCCATTCGTTAATCCTCTGGTAGCATTCCTTACAGATTACAAACCATGTTTCTCCTCTGCAGTCATCGATCCATATGGCATCATGGCTATCTGGTATGTCCTTTCCGCACTCATCACATCTTGTCATTGATATAAGCTCCTTTTTGTAAAGATTGCGTTCCCTTCACGATGATGTTTTTACATTCTACACTCTGTAGTTGAAATATTCAAGGATGTTCTACATCCTTCCTCCTCTCCTTGATGCTGATTATAAATGTGGTCCCTTCTCCCTCCTTTGATTTCACAGTAATCTCACCATCATGAGCGCGGACCATATTATGCGCAATACTTAATCCCAGACCTGTTCCCTTACCTACCTCCTTTGTTGTGAAGAATGGATCAAATATCCTGGGAAGGATATCTGAGGGTATTCCCGGACCATTGTCAGATATGGAGATATTTATAAAAGTATTCTCCCTCCAGGTCCTTATCTCGATTGTATCCCCTTTGTTTGAGCCTTCTATTGCCTCAATAGCATTATTAATGATGTTTGTAACGACGGATTCAATAAGTCTCATGTCAAGGGTTATATTTCCCACACCACCCAGTTTCTTTATGATCCTCACCCTCTTTGAACACTTAAGGGAAGGGCTTTTAAGGATATTATCAATAAGATTCTCAAAATTAACAGTTTCTTGCTTTATCTCGGATGTTCTTGCAAAGGCAAGGATATCCTTTACGATCTTTTCTATCCTCTTTGCACTATCCATGGCTTCTCTGAGATGCTCCTTTTTTAATTCATCATTCTCCATGTTAAGAAGGAGTGCTATATATCCAACAACTGCAGTCAGTGGATTATTTATCTCATGGGCAATGGCACCGGCCATCGTGCCTATTGCTGAGAGTTTTTCTGAGATCCTGAGCCTATCTTCCAGCTCTTTTTCTTTGGTTAAGTCCCTGAACACCAGTATGCATCTGTTCTCTTTATCCCGGAATCTGAAGATTTTGAGATTAAGGTATCTACCTTTTAATTTGAGCATCTGTGAGCTTTCCGCGCATTTTTCAATCCCAATGAGCGAGCAGAAATCCTCTCTTAAAATGGACTCACCAAAAAAGCGTGAGGCAGATGAATTGAACTGGACTGGTTTGCAGGTTAAATCTGTTATTACTATCATATCCTCCATAGTGTCAAAAGTATTCTGCCAGTTATCTGCCCAGTCTGTTATCAGTTTTTCCTTTTGCTTTATGTCCTTCTCGAGGCTATTTATCTTTTTAATGGAATATGATGTGAAAAGACCTATAAGGAGAATGCTTGATCCAATAATTATTAATACATTATACTTTATTAGCTCGATTGTTGAAACGATTCTTGAATAGGTGCCATAGGAAAGTAGTTGCGCCTTTGAGAATGCGTAGGATGAAAAGGCATGAAGGGATGCTGCGATTTCGGGAAGTTCGGAGAGTCCATCCATTTTAAGAATCTTCTCCACCGACCCCTTTACAGACGAGATTGTCGAAAGGATTTCCTCCCTGTGATGGCATTCATAACAGCGAGAAAGGATGTTGCTTATCTCAGCTATTTTGCTGAGGATCTCTGGCCTTTTAATATCCCTTCTTTTGAGACTCCTCATGAGTGAATTTACACTACTGTAAAGCTCACCCCTTATCATAAGGCTTTTGTTTACTATTAAAAAATAGTTCATTTCGCCGTAAATTTTCTCATATTTATGAAAAGGAGGAGAAGGCTTATCGCATTGATAAGGAGAAACACTGAAGGCATGGAATAGAGGATTTTTTTCATTATTGTGAAATATTATCGCAAGGATGAATATGGAATCAAGTACCATGGGTTGCATGGTCATATCTTTATCAGCGACTGATCTTAGTTGACCTTACATTCCTATGATATACTTTGAACATGCCATCCACCCTCAAGGAAAGACTAATTATCCTGAAAGGGGAGAGATCCCTTAAGGAGTTTGCAGCGTTGCTTGACATACCACCCTCCACCCTCTACTATTATTTAAACGGAAGGGAGCCATCCTTAAGTTTTTTGAGGAGGGTATGTGAGAAGCTAAATGTCAGGGAGGAATGGCTTCTTACAGGAAATGGTCCATTATTTAAGAATGAGGAAGATGAGCTAACTGATGTCATTGAGCCGATAGTTAAGTTTTTGAAGGAAAACTGGCAAAAATGGAGTATAAAAAAGAGGCACTGGTTTGAGGTTCAGTTCAAAAATCTCTTTCCTGAATTTGACGAATGGCTGAAAAAGCAGCTTTTATAAAAAGGGGATAATGTGCATTTTTAATGGAGGCTTGTTCAATGGCCCCGATTTCAATGGAAGGATGCATCCCTTACAGGAAGATGGCTGCTAAAACACGTCCCGTAATCAGGGAGAAAAGGATTGTATGGCCCAGGGTTGAGGGTGAACCTTTTAATGGATTTCAGGTAAAGGTCTTGAGCAGGAGGCTTTTGCCCTCGTCAGCGGAACTGTGGAGAAAGGGCTATCCAGAACTTTACGGATCACTGCATGAATTTCTTTTCGATCCAGAAATGTATGAAAAATTTGTTGCGCTTGAAGAAACCTGGGAATATGACTCCACTCACAAGCCGATCTGCATGCCAGTTCTTGTGGAACTTTCCACAGAAAAGGTTGTTTCTGCAGCTGTGCTTACAAAGAGGGAGGCAAATCTTGAGGTTGAGTATTCCTTAATAGCAACCCTTCCCGAATACAGAAGGCAGCGCATTACAATACCCTTGCGAAGGGTTGTCAGACAGATTGCAAATCAATCCGGTGCTGAGTATTTCACCACCTTCTGTGAAACCTGGCATGCTATTACCCAGAAGTGGTGCATAAAGGGTGGATGGAAGATTGCAGGCATATTTCCAGGTGCTGTTTTGAGGTGGAATGGTGATAATGAGCAGTATCGGGGATGTATTGTATGGTTTTACAGGCTAAATGAGGAGGCGGAGGAGCACTCAACACACCCTGATGAGTGGCAGATGGCAGAAGAAGTAAGGGAGGTGTGGAAGGCGATCGAGAGGGTAAATAAGAAGATTCGCAAGAAGATAGGGCGTTCTGGGTAGGATGTTTTTTTCTAAAATATATGTGGGGACGTCGCTAATTTATCGGGGAGGGTAAAATATATCTGATGGAGCTGAGGGGGATCGAACCCCTGACCTCAAGACTGCCAGCCTTGCGCTCTCCCAACTGAGCTACAGCCCCACAGGCTAACAAATATATCTTTTAGCAACTTTTGGATCAATAATAAAGAGCCAGAAGATAGGCTTATTCACAGCCTCTTCAAACTTTCTTTCTTTTGTATACTCTTCAGTTCTTATTGCATATTTCCTTAAAAACACTTTCATTTTACCCCTTTGAACCTGTGTGGTTACCTTTCCTTTAGGACATAAAGGTCTTTCTTAAGCCTGATAAATAGTCCCCTTTCAACATATCTTGCACAGAGAACCAATGCAGAGGTAGGTTTTATTCCAAGAACATCAGCCGCATCCTGGGAGGTAAAATAAAGACGGCTTATCAATACATTGAGCTCTAAATATCTCACTGAGGATATATAATTAACATTTTGTTAATTATGTCAACTTAGAAATTACCATCATCGTGCATCATAAACATTGCTTGGTAAAAGTTAGGATGGATATTAAGAAAACCAGTATCTAATAAACTCTTCTGTTATAGACAAAACCGTTTCTGCCTTTTTTCTTGCATTCTCAGCATCTTCCTTATCATATTCCTCATAAGGCAGCCAGAGGGCATCATCTATTATTCCTGGATACCTGCTAAGGCTGAAATCAGGTTCAATCTCCTGAGACAATTCAGCCACTAATGAAAGCTTTTGTCTCCATTCATCGGGGATATCCTGTTCATTTAAAACCTCAAGCAGTAGCTTACCAACAAAATGCGTTCTCTGAAAAATCCCGAAACATATAAGTATTGATTTTATGCACTTCTCTATTGATTGCTGTGCATGATATACTGATTTGTCAAAGAACCCATCCTCAATAAGCCTACAACTGATTAAATAATCCCTCTTTCCATCCTTCATCATAGCCATTGCAAAGTCTCTATTGCTCACCTTTGACAGATATGTAACCTCTCTATGCTTAATCGGAAATCTCCATCCATCCTTCAGTCTTTCTATACCTTTACTCTTTATATATTCCCTTGTCTCTTCAATAAGCTTTTGTAGAAGACCATCTTTATCTATCAGCACGATACCTTCCTCTGCTATATCAAGAAAAAGGGGGTTATGGTTTCTGAAGTTAGAGATTACTTCTTCTGGTGTAAATAAAAGCAGATCAAATGGCTTAGGTGGTAGACAACGCTTTATCTGCATTATTTCTTTTCCTCTTCTATGCCTTTTTGGATTAATCCCTTCTGCTACTACAAGGATGTCGAAATCAGAATCAGGTGTAGCTCTACCTTTTACCCTTGAGCCAAAGGCTATCACACCCTTAATCTCAAATGGAGTCTCACAACTGCTTAAAGCCTTTTTAATATCGTCAAAAATATCCATTTATCCTTCCTGCCCCTATTTATTTATACTATCCTTTCAAGGCATAGGCAATTTTATAATAGAAATTCTCTAACTGTAAGTGGAGAGATATTGAAGTGGACAATTATATTTAGATTAGAGCCTGTTATTTTAAGAATAAAGTTCTTAATCGCTTCTCTAACAATATCTTCTATTCTATGCTCTTCAATAAAATCACGAGCTCTTCTGGAATAATCTATTTGCCATCTCATATATCTATATTCGCTGTATATGCTATTTTCTGTGATGGCTTTTTAAATCTACTGATTATATCCTGCATCTCTTTCTCAGAGACCTCTGGAAAAAACATAAGCCTGAGTTTTATCAGTTCCTCTTCCAATGCCTCTTTCACAGAATCCTTTATAATAGCTTTTAGTTCCTCATGGCTCATGGTCTGTATATTAAAACCTCCTTTGCTCTTTTATAAAGCTATAGCTATTTTAGCATATAATGCCTATGACAAAAATTATTATCCTCCCGCTGCGTGCATCATACACACTTCTTTTTCTTTACTTTTCTCCAATTAAAAAAGCCTTAATTATTATGAGCACTATAATGATGGGAAAAATAATAACTAACAAAAACCAAAATATCGGTAATAACATTCCAAAAAGAGCTCCAAATATATCGTCAAAACGAAAAGAATCCACCGATTTACCGTGAAAATATACAGGAATAATGACAAGTATTGCAATCAACAACCCTAACGCCACGCCTACAAGAATAGAAAGATATACAAATATTTTTGTTAGCCGACTTATAAATCTCATAGATTTAGTTTTATCTTCTGTGCCCTCTTTAATGTTAATCCTTTTAAGTCTCTTTCTTTCTTTTTCTAATGTCAGGGACTTTAAATCTAAAGTATTCTCTCCGCCATGTGAAAGTTTTAGCTCAACGGTCAAAACTATCCAGATTATAAAAAAAGCAATATGTTCAGGGATATCGTTTCTTATTTCCAGTGTCCATTCCCTTAAGCTAAAAAGTGCTTTTATCTTGTTTATGATTCCTTCAGGCCATTTTCGTGGCTCTT